>CANMDH010000036.1 GCA_947496555.1 uncultured Aquimarina sp.
AAAAAAACCAGTGAAGCTAGCTTCACTGGTTTGACTTAAATTATTTAAAAACTGTCAACCTATTTTAGGACGACTCAAGAATTATTATCTTCATGATAGTTCCCTAAATAAAATACCTCATACTTTTTCTACTATATTTTACCACTTGATCATAAAATATAGACATCATGAATACAACAGACACAGATCAACAAACCCAAAGAAAAGCCAATATTTTTATAGGGCTTTTGCTTTTTCTTGTTTCAATCGTATTATTTATAATTACAACTCCCATTGGTTTTTTATACGGTTTCTTTTATAGATTATTTACAGGTTTTTTAAAGGGATTGGGTGGTTATTTTCTAGAAATGGCGGTTTCTATAGATCAGTTAGGCAATGTGATCATGCAACATATATTAAACCTTTTATGGATTAAGAAAGGTGGTTACACATTTGGTAATAGAGATGAAACCATATCGAGCGTACTAGGAAAAAACAAGGTGCAAAACACCCTTTCGGGATTTGGAAAGTTAATCGTTTCTATATTGGATGCCATTGACCCTAATCATGTACTCGATTCTATCGAATACTTTGAGGGATCTAGAAATTGAAGATCAAATACTGATTATTTTACCAGAACGCCTTGTTGATCCATTACGGGTAAATCCTGAAATGCATTTTCGTTAATCGTATTTTTTTTAAAAATGTATTTCTTTTCATACAATTTATTATCTGCAAAAAATGTAACCGCAAATTCGTTATTGAGTCTTAATAACTCTTCCTGAATCATTTCTATTTTTGCAGAAGATTTGGCTGCAATGGTCCCGATTCCATGACGAAGTAATGATGTTTTTTGATCTCCATCATAGCCCTTGGTTACCACCAAAACCATTTCTATGGCTGTATCTCGATCATTAATAATATACGAGTTCCAGTCTTGTGCCAAAAATTCTTCATTCCACTCTTTTACCACAGCCACGTAGACATTTTCTACAACTGGTATTTCAATATCCTTTTTCATCTATTCTTTCTTGCTAAGAAACTAACTATTTACAGCCATATTGAGCGGAGTCGAAATGTACTTTGAAAAATATCTCTCGACTCCGCTCGAGAAGACAGATGATATCAATTCATTTTACTTGAAGACTTTACAAGGCAGATTTGAACTGCTCTAAGAAACGCACATCGTTTTCGCTTAGCATACGAATGTCTGAGATGCCATATAACAATAGCGCTATTCGATCAATCCCCATCCCAAAAGCAAAACCACTATATTCTTCGGGGTCGATATTACAATTTTTAAGTACGTTTGGGTCCACCATACCGCATCCCATAATTTCTAACCAACCAGTACCTTTGGTCATTTTATAATCGGTCTCAGTTTCTAATCCCCAATACACATCTACTTCAGCACTTGGTTCTGTAAACGGGAAATAGGACGGGCGTAGTCGGATCTTCGACTTACCAAACATTTCTGTAGTAAAATATTGTAATGTTTGTTTCAGGTCTGCAAATGATACATCTTTATCTATGTACAATCCTTCTACTTGATGAAAGAAACAATGCGACCTTGCCGATATGGCTTCATTACGATATACTCTACCCGGAGAAATTGTACGAATTGGGGGTTGATTATTTTCCATATACCGCACCTGTACCGATGAGGTATGCGTACGAAGTAAAATATCAGGATTTGTTTGAATAAAGAAAGTATCCTGCATATCACGAGCTGGGTGATACTCTGGCAAATTAAGTGCTGTAAAATTATGCCAATCATCTTCGATCTCTGGTCCTTCGCTTACATTAAATCCTATGCGCGAAAAAATATTGACGATCTGATTTTTAACCAAAGAGATAGGATGACGAGAACCCAGTGCCACCGGTTCTGCCGGTCTAGTAAGATCGCCATAAATTCCTTTTTCCTCTTCTTTAGACTCTAATTCATCTTTAAGCGACTTTACTTTTTCTTCAGCGGCTACCTTAAGAGCATTAATTGCCTGCCCGAATTCTTTTTTCTGATCATTGGCTACATTTCTGAACTCGGCAAAAAAATCGTTGATTAATCCTTTTTTTCCAGAAAACTTAATTCTGAATGCTTCAACTTCATCTTTGGTTTTGGCTTTAAAGGAATCTACCTCGGCTATATACTCTTTAATCTTATCAATCATCACTATTTTCTTAATAGAACGGCAAATTTATGCATTTCCGGCCTAATTTGATCAGATTTCAATAGGATTTATAGTGTGTTAGGAGATTGACAGGATTAAATCTCAAATTTAGAAAGGATAATGGTTGATGTACGAGACGTACCGACCAAGCGAATGCTTATTTATTGACAATAGTTTTTATAAAATTTAACAGTAAAATACAACGTCGTTTCGTTTATTTCGTTTATTATTGCATAACTAACTTAAAGCTATTTATAATCATGGAAACATTTAAAAATATAAAAAAGCCCTCTAAAGATGAGCAAGAGTTAGCTATTGAATCATATGATGCTTTATCTTCGGTTATTGAGCAATTAAAATCGGATAATCCAGAAATTGAGATTGAGGAGACTCAAGAAAGAATTAAAATTCCATTAAGTGCTCTAAAGTTTTTAGGAGAAATTTTGAAAGCGATGAGCCAAGGAAAACTTCTTTCTCTAGTTCCTGTAGCAACGGAAGTAACCACTCAGAAAGCAGCCGAAATTTTAGGGTGTTCAAGACCTCATCTTGTTAAATTACTTGAAAAAGGTGAAATTGAATACACTAAAGTAGGAAAGCATAGAAGAGTAAAATTCGAAGATGTTATGAATTATAAAGAGAAGATGAAGAAAAGTCAGAAACAACAAATTATTGATATTATGAAATCTGATGAAGAATTAGGGTTGTATGATTCATAGTGTTAGGTTTAAATGTGTTTTAGACACAAACATAATTTATCCTATTGAGATAAGAGATTTGCTTTTTTGGTTTGCTTATTATGACTTGTATAACCCCAAAATGGAGTGAACATATCTTTGATGAATGGAAAGATGTTATGAAGCGGAAAGGCGTTAGTGATGAAGACGCAGAAAAAAGAATAAAAAGAGCAAACTTAGCTTTTCCTGATGCCTTTGTAACGAACTATTCGGGATTAATTGACGGTTTGAAATTACCAGATCCTAAAGACTGTCATTGGCTGCTGCAATAAAAACAAATGCCAATGTTATTGTAACAAATAATACTAAAGATTTCCCAAAGGATTATCTTGCCTCATTTGGGCTTTCTGCTAAAACGGCTGATGATTTCTTAACAGATATTATTGATTTAAATCCCGAACAAGCAATAAATGCTTTCAGGGAAATGGTGTTAAATAGGCGAAATCCCGATTTAGATGAGTTTGAAGTACTTGATATTTTAAGAAATAGAGGGCTAAAAGAGACTGCAAATTTTCTACATTCACAGCTGTAAATTTCAATTATCACCAACTAATATGTATATCTATTCTATGTATTTGCTGACCAAAAAGTACTGAACAATGGCTTCTTTCATTAAAACAGATTGTTCTCCTGCTTTAAGATTGGGTAATTCTTCTTTCATTTTATAATGTGGCCAACCATCATCATCATAATAATCAAATTCGTAGTATCCATAAGGCTCAAGAAGTCGGCAGATGGCAATATGCATTAAATCCAATTTCTCATCTTTTTTGAACCTTCGATGTACTTGCCCTAATTCTTGTACTCCTATAAGATATATGATTCCGTCAAGATCCAGATCTTCTCCTTCGGCAAATTGATACGACAGTTTTTGTACCAGTATCTCCCATCGTTCTTTTAATTTTTCGTCTCTGGCCATCTTGTTTATTAATCTATTATAAATTACAATGCTAAAAAGCGTCAATTCGAGTGTTTTATTGCAGTAAAATGTAAATAAAACGTATCGAGAATAGCTTTTTGGGATATCAAAATCCTATTCTCGATACATTCCGATTAAAAATCGAAATACTCGAATTGACGGATTTTGATAAAAAATTAAGCGCTACAAAAGTAACGCTTAACAACAAAAAAATAACCCCGAAAAGGGAGAAAAAACTAAAACTCCCACAAGACGCCAAAACCAGCATACTGGTTTCTGTAGTTTCTAAAGGAGCGGGCGTCTATGTCTGTATAATTGGTACTTCTAATTCTGGAATGTACTATTGCTGTTAATGAAAATCCATTACCGATACTATGAGAAGCATTTAGATGAAAGTTCGCGTATTCGTATGTAAGCTTCTCTCCTATAGCTTCATCTGTATTTCTAGCTTCGATTTGTTTATAATTTCTAGTAATAAAGGAAACTGTAGAACGTATTTTGGTCATTTTATTTTTGAAAGCAATGCTTGCTCCTGGCCCAAACTGATTAAACCCTGAACGATCTGTAGAATTATCGATTCTTACATAATATGCAAAATTAGGTCGTATTTTGAAGGTTGAACTAAATGGCAGTTCATAAAAAAGAGTACCCTTGGCATAATCCCAATCTCTTTCACCATCAGTAACTATTTCGCTAGCATTAAAGGTATCGTATAATCGTTTTTTTACATACCCATTTACACCCAGTTTATGTTCCAGATTATTTACGTCAAAAGACTGAATACTTGAAATTTGAGCTCCAAATTCATCGTATTGAAGGTCTCTTATTCCAAATGCATCAAAATCTTTGAGGTTGTAAAACCCTTCAACGGTAGTTTCGTTATTTTCAAAAGGTGCAAATTGAACTCCAACGGTAGCCCCATAATTTGTATATCCAAGAGGATTGATTAACACATCTTGATCCCCTCCTAACCCTTCTCTATTCATTCTTTTAAATCTGAGCTCTGATAAAAAGGAAAACTTCTTGCTAAACTTATGATCATATTTGGCTACTGCATTTACACTCCAATAACTATCATCAACATTTTCATAAAATATCCTTGAAAAAGGATTCAGCAGTATTCTGAATCTATTTTTCTTATTCCATTTGGCACGAAACCTATAAGCAACATCGATATCCTGATAAACACTGCTCGATATCAAATCTTCTTCGGTTAACAAAACACCATCACTTCGTATTTCTTTTGGACTTTTAAAATAATTATACTCATATCCTCCTTGCGTTTCGATATCAAACGAACTTTTGTTTTGCGAGAATGCGATACCCGTGGTTAGTACTGCTACAAATCCAATTACTATATTTTTCATTTTCATAGTTATATTTTGTCTTCTTTATTTTTTGTTTTGAATCGTTTCTTTTAATCCTTGTTTATTTACCAATTGAATACCCAACCCTGGTCTTACATTAATTTCCATAATCTGTGGGCCTTTATTTTTATCGATCACAATATCGATCCCCAAATAATTTAGCGGAAATGCTTTTGCTGTGGCAATTGATATTTTGAGAATTTCTTTCCAATAAGGTATTGGCTTACCCTTCACTACAAACTTGCTATCGGGATGGTAATCGAAGTAGTTTTTACCGTCGTATACCTGGGTTAAGGTTCCTTTTTTCATATCAACACCAATGCCTACACCATTTTGATGAAGATTAGCCTTACCATCTGATCTATCTGTAGGCATTCTTAACATCCCCATCAAAGGAGTTTGATCAAGTGTGATAATTCTAAAATCAGGTACTCCAGCTGGGTATATTCTATTAAAAAATGGATCGGGTTCTATGCATTCTTCAATTAATACACGATCATGCGATCCCATAGAGAAAAACCCCATAATAATGGCAGCCATATGTTGAAAAATTTGACGTTCTTCGGCCACCTTACCACTGCTGGTCCAGTTTCCTTGGTCATCTTTTTTAATGATCTTAATACCTCCACCCCCGCTTCCTCTTGCCGGTTTAATAGCTAATGCTTTGTAGTGTTTGCATTCTTCCCAAACCTTTTTGATATCACTATTGTACGCTACAACGGCATAGGTTTCTGCACAAGGGATATCATATTGATGCAAAATTTCTTTGGTAAGCACTTTGTCATCTGCCAATGGATAATGTTTCTTATTATTATTTGGATAAATCAAGTTGATATTTCTTTCGTTTAAACCAACGACATTTGATTCTTTTCGTGATTTCATATCTAAGATCTTTGAAAACATAGGGATCATGATTCTGTTTTTTTGATTAATAATGGTTATACGAATAGTGGTCTAAAACGGTAGAACTCTGTCCAACGAATTCCGATATATCTTCCAAGGAGCATTGCTATTGCAATAATGAGTAGGATACATTCTGGAAAAATAATTAGGATAGACGGTAACCATGGCCAGGACAATAGCCAATAGCATACGGCGGTAGCCAACAGTGTCTGAAACAATTTGTCTATTGCCATTTTATAACCATCTTCTACCGTAGCTCGAGAAAATCGTTCGGCTGCTATGGTAAGTATTATTGTTGGAAAAAAAGTCAAGGTAGTTAACCAGGCAATATCATACTGTATACCTATTACAGTAGCAATAATCATCAATCCTACCATAATGCTAAGAGAAATTACCAATTTTGGAGTATATAGCAGCCCTATTTTGTCGAAGGGATAGGATATCAAGCCAACTAATAAAATTAATCCCACGAACAATATTGTTCCTGATATAAAACCTGTATGCATTAATGAAAATGCAATTAAAACCGGAAGAAAAACACCAAACGTTTTAACCCCCACCACATTTCTAAGAAAAGCAACCAACAATCCTCCTATCGGGAGTAATAAAAGTAGGTTAAGGGCATTTTGAGGCATCAAACCTTTTTCTACAATACTCCATAGCGAAATATTGGATAGCTCTCGTACTTCTTCAGCATTCATTTTTAAGAAAGAGATATGATTTACTTGATTAATTTGATAGGCATAGTCAAACTGAATTCCCGGAGTGTGAGTAATCAAAAACTCATCTCCCTTATAAATTTCCAGGTAATTAGCAGGTAGAAAAGCAAAATGATTATTTAGCGCATCAAAAGGCACCCATGTTTCATTGATTAAGACCTCTGCCCAAACATGGGAAGTTCTTTTATTGGTACTTTCAAGAATGATTCCTCCTTTTACTCTAGCTGCATAGCCTAAATTTCTTGCCAAGGCAACAAATAATCTACTTTTACCATTACAAGATGCCCGGTTTTGATTGATTGTAGTTATAGCATCGGTTAGGGTGATTATGGGTGCCGAAGGTATGGCCTTGACATGACCAAATATTTTATTAATGATCTCTTTATCATTACTTGTATTTTGTTTCAGCACATTTGCCAAATCACTTATTATCCGATCATTTGACTGTATATTCTCAGAAGGTTTTAGGTATTTTTTGTACTTCTTAGAAATTTCACCAAAATCTCTGGGAATCATGTATGTTTTTTCTTTCCCTTCAAAAACGAATTCGTAATTAAGTGTGTGATATGTATTTTTTTTCTTGGTTTTCCATATACCTTTTACGTTTCCATTTTCAGAAATCTGTTTGGTAAAATACAAAGTGCTATCGCTTATGCTTTTTTGCTCAGAAATGCGTTGTCTCGAATTACTTTTAGGAATAAAACTTTTTACAGTCGTATTCTTATCTGCCGATTTGAAGAAGTAATTATAGTTTACTTTATAAACCGTATTGGGATTAAAATCATCATAGTTTTCAAGAATAGGTTGAATCTTAAATCCTATTGAAAAAAGGGCAACTACAGTAATTAAAACCAATACAATTTTAAGATTTGTCTGAGAATTCATAATCAGTTATTTTTGGGTTAATAACAGGTGAGATTAAATTCACCCTACCAGAAATCGAAAAAAATTTCTTTTTTATGCCACAATCCTCAAAATCTGTTTGTGAACAATCCGTTTTTACCAAACTATTCGAAACACATGCAGAGGCTGTTCGAAACCTTATTTATTATAAATGTGGAGACCGTGATCAGGCAGAAGATGTGATGCAAGAAGCTTTTATAAAACTTTGGGATAATTGTAAAAAAGTAATTTTTGAAAAAGCCAAAGGTTTTTTGTGTACCGTAGCCAATAATCTTTTCTTAAATCAGGTTGCCAAACAAAAAGTGCGATTAGAATATTCAAAAATACCTCGTAGTACTAAAAATGTAGAGTCTCCAGATTTTGTTATGGAAGAAAAGGAGTTTATGGAAAAACTTCAAAAGGCAATTGCAGAACTACCTGAAGGGCAACGAGAAGTTTTTTTGTTAAATCGTATTGATAAAAAGACCTATAATGAAATTGCCGAAATGCTAGATATTTCGGTAAAAGCAGTTGAAAAAAGGATGCATAATGCATTAAAAGAATTAAGAAAATTGGTAAAAAATATCTGATCATACCAAATGAATTTTGAAATGAATAATGAAAACCGAAGTTGCTTTTTTGTTTTATAACGCTAAGAATCCTTTGCCTAGCCTTAGCTAAGGAAAGAGGTGATTAAGGAAATAAAACGGAAAATGAACAAGTTTTTGGTATTTATTTTAAAGTTTATTTGGTATTTTGGGTAGGGTATTTTGATAGTAACCTGTTATTGATTTGAAATGAAGATAGAAATATGCTTTCAGATAACGACAATACATATTTAGCAAAGTGGTTAAACAGTGACCTTGATCCAAAGGATCTTGAAGAGCTTAAAAACCTTCCAGAATACGATGAGTATAAAAAAATCGTTGATGGTCTTGAGTTTTTTAATGCTCCTTCTTTTGATCTTAAGGATTCATTGAACACTACGTTAGAAAAACTTGATCAACCCAAAAAAGGGAAAGTCATCAAGTTAAAGCCTATCTTATATGCCATTTCAGCTGCGGCATCTATTGTATTAATTATTGGCCTTTTCTTTAACAAAGTATCCTATACCACAGATCCTGGACAACAATTGGCAATTGTGTTACCCGATGGAAGCTCTGTGGATTTGAATGCAGCTTCCACCCTTTCACATCGCCGTTTTTTCTGGTCAGGTAATCGAGAAGTAAAACTTGACGGAGAAGCATTTTTTAAAGTAACCTCTGGAGACAAATTCACAGTGGTTACAGACCTTGGAAAAATTGAAGTACTAGGAACTCAGTTTAATGTAAAAGACAGGAAAGATCAGTTTATTGTGGGATGTTATGAAGGAAAAGTACAGGTGTCTTCTATAGAAAATCAGCAAGAAATCCTGGAAAGAGGAGATGCTGTCTCTTTAAAAGGAAAGAAATTGATTCCTGGAAAAATTACAAATACTTCACCTTTATGGATGACCGGAGAAAGTTTATTTAATAGTGAACCCTTGACAGCGGTACTCGATGAACTGGAGAGACAATATAATATCACTTTTAATCGAAATGAGATCGATCAAAATCAACTTTTTACAGGTGGATTTAATTATGAAGACCTCAACATTGCTTTAGAATCAGTGTTGATTCCTATGGGAATTGAGTATGTTGTAAACGGAAAAATGGTTACACTCTCACCCAAATAACCTTATAATAATTTAATGTTTGCTTTGTATCATAATCATATTATTTGCCGTCATTCCGAACCTGCCTGCATTACCGCAGGTAGGCAGGTTTATTTCGGAATCTCATAATGCTTATAAACAATGCTTTATAATGAGAACCTGAAACAAGTTCAGGTTGACAATCATAAACTTATGATGTAATAAGAATAATAATTGTAAAATAGCTCAAAAACTTATAGAATTGCCCTCCACATGAAAAAAACACTGTTGTTATTTCTTTTTTTTACTTGTTCTCTACAAGCACAAATCACCAAAGAATATAAAGAAACACCATTGCAGCAGGTGCTTACTGAATTATCAGAATCGTATGATCTTATTTTTTCGTTTAGCAATGAAACTGTAAAGGATAAAATCATTACGTTAGTACTAAATAACACTCCACTTGACGAGGTATTGATAACTTTACAAACACTTACGAACCTGGATTTCAAGAAAATATCAGACCGGCAAGTAATTGTGAGCGTGCCAGATACCAAAGTAGAAGTTTGCGGATATCTTTTTGATGAAACTACCAATGAGCCGCTTTCTTTTGCATCTATACTTATAGAAAGTGCCAAAACGGGAACTGTTGCCAATGACGATGGTTTTTTTCAGTTAGGAGAACTTGAACAAAATACCCCTATCCTAATTCAGCATGTGGGCTACATGGACAAGATAATGACAGCGGCAGATTTTAAAATTTCAGGATGCCCCAGAATACCATTATTTGTGCAGAGCACTGCTCTTGAAGAAGTACTTATTGTTGAATATATCACTACAGGAATTGATAAAAATATTGATGGTTCTTTCGAATTTTCGAGCGAAGAACTGGGAATCCTTCCTGGGCAGAGTGAGCCCGACATTTTACAAAGTATACAACTTATACCAGGGATCAACAGCCCAGACGAGACTGCTACCGGAATACAGATAAGAGGTGGTTCTCCAGATCAAAATCTAATTCTTTGGGATGACATAAGAATGTATAATACAGGTCATTTTTTTGGAATGCTCTCTGCATTTAATCCTAATGTGGTTAAAAGTGCCAAAGTTTTTAAAGGTGGTGCTGATCCAAAGTATGGCGATCGCGTATCGGGGGTTATAGATATTACCAGTGATACCGAGGTCCCTGCAAAGTTTAATGGTGGTGCAGGGGTTAATGGAACGCATTCCGACCTTTTTTTAAAAACTCCATTTGGAAAAAAAGCTGGATTGATTATTTCGGGAAGACGATCCTACACCGATTTTTATGAATCCCCTACGTATGATGCGCTATCGAAAAAAGTATTTCAAAACACAAAAATAGCAGAAGGCAGCAGTCAAATTCCGTCTGAGGAAGAAGAGGAAGAAGACGGCGAAAACGAACAAGATATTGGTGATAATAACTTTTTCTTTTACGATGCCAGCATTAAATTGATTATTGATGCCTCTAAAAATGATAAAATTATGGCCAGTGGTATTTATACCAATAATGATCTTGCTTTTGAAATAAATGACGATGAAGATTCGATTACCGATGATCTCGAAATCCAAAATGAAGGAGCTAGTTTTTCCTGGACAGGCACCAAAGGAAAACGATTTCAACACAGCTTAAAAGGGTATTATTCTAAATACGACTCTGATTACCTCTTTACCGAGAGACAAGACCAAATCATAGAAGAGCAATCCATTCGGAAAAATACGGTAGAGGATATTGGAGTAGATGTTAATATCGGTTACGATTTTAATAAGAAAAATTCATTGATTCTTGGATATCAATTCTCTAATAACGAGGTTTTTTATGCTATCACAAGAGAAAGCGAATTTGAAACGCCTCTCAATGAATCTGATCTAGTAAAAAACACAACAAATACCTTTTATGCAAACTATAAATTTTTACCAGGTAAAAAGAGTTTTATAAACCTTGGGATAAGGGCCTCTCATTATTCTACCGTCGAAGATTTTTACATCGAACCTCGCATAAATATTGAATATCCAATTACCGATTTTTTAAGAATAAAGGGAACTGGAGAACTTAGATACCAACCCATAAGTCAGCTGGTTGAATTTGAAGATACGCAATTACGATTAGAAAATAATATTTGGATTCATGCCAATGATGAAGTTCCTGTTTTAGAAAGTCTTCAGTTTTCGGGAGGGTTTCTGTTCTCTAAAAACGATTGGAATTTTGAAGTAGATGGGTATTATAAAAATATCGATGGGTTAACTTCGGTTACCAATGGATTTAACACCTTTGATATCGATTTGTCTACAGGAGAAAGTCGTATTGTGGGGGTTGATGTACTGTTAAGAAAGAGAATCAAGAATTTCAGAACCTGGCTGGGTTATACCTTTACAGATATCGAATATACTTTCCCCGAGATTCAGGAAAATCCTTTTCCGGGAAATAATGATATTACCCATAATTTTAGAATTTCTAATACGCTTGAAGTAAAAAACTGGGAGTTTTCTTTGGGTTGGTTATGGCGATCCGGAGCTCCGTTTACCGATGCCGAATTAATTAATGAAGAAATTGAATTTGGTAGAGCTAATGCAGAACGTTTGCCCGAATACCACAGATTAGACATTTCTACTATTTACAGATTTAATTTTAATGCCACAGGAAATTGGAAAGGGCAATTAGGGGCCTCTATACGCAATGTATATAACCGAAAAGTCCCCATCTCGATAAGTTATCAAGCAGACGAAAATCAAGATACAGGTAATGTTGAGTTAGAGGAGCTACAGCAACGCTCTCTAGGGATAACACCAAATATAGTTTTTAGAATGTCTTTTTAAAGATTATTTTTTGCCGATGACTTTTGTTAAAACATCTCGCTTCAAAAATCGTATCAGTGTTATTTCTTTTTCTGAAGATGTGACTCCTACAATGTAATAAAAACCAATACCCATCTTATATGCCGTATTACTGCCCTTTATTTTCTTAAAATGGGAAATATCGGCTACATTTTTGGCGTTTTTAATAGTTTTTAGAACACTTTTAACCTTTTCTTGTAGTGAGATATCCTCAACACTTTTAAAATCAATTGCAAATTGTGAAGAGATTTTTAGTACCATATTATTGCTTGAATAATTCTTCTTCACTTACCAAAGAGGACGTATTAGCCTGCTGCATCAAAAGTAATAATCCAAGATCCTCTTTTTGCTCTAGCGACATGGAATTCATCTGTTCTTCCTGTTTATGTTGTATATACCATGTAATTGCATCTTCCATTATTTTTTTTACACTAGAACTCTCTATGGCCGCCAATAGCTTGAGTTTAGGAATCATTTTGTCATCGATATCTATAATTTTTCTCATCGTATATATGATATATATTATATGTCAAATATATATAATTGAAATTTAATCATCTAATTGCAAATAATATACCTTTATCAAAGTTCACACCCATGATGATTGAAGCCACCAATTTGGCCAGAAAAGTATTAATTATTCACAAAATAAGGTTGTACGAAAAGACTCAAAAAACGTCATTACTCAACATTGTAATTTTGAAGCAATCTGTTTTTCAGTAACTTAAATTCGATAGATCCCTTCGCTATGCTCGGAATGACTACTTTTTGCCCACCTTGTTTTATTTTAGTTAATTACCGAAATATACTCAGTAATCCTTGCAATATAATTTTTTGATGAATTATATTTGATACCTATTAGCATTTCATTAATGAATTATATTGATATTATTCTGGGAATTCTTTTGCTATGGGGAATGATAAAGGGACTTAGTAAAGGTTTATTCGCTTCTTTGGCTTCACTAGTCGCTCTTATTGTTGGGATTTACATTGCGGTTCATTTTTCTCATATTGCGGGCAAATTTGTGCAGCGTTATGTAGATTGGCCAGACGGAGCAATGAAATTAACCGCTTTTGCATTGACATTTATCTTGGTTGTAATCCTTGTTTCTATAGCAGGAAAATTACTCACCAAAATTGCAGATTATGCTGCTTTAGGTATTCTAAACAAAATTCTTGGTGGCGTTTTTGGAATTTTGAAAATGGGGTTTATCGCCAGTGTAATTATTATATTTATTGATGCTCTAAATCGAAATATCACCGTAATTAAGCAGGAAACCCTAGATTCGTCGTTGTTATATCATCCGGTGAGTAGAATTGCTCCGGCGGTACTTCCTAATGTGCTTAAGGATACTTCTTCAAACAAAGAAACTTAATCCCCCAAATAAATAATATATACTAAATATGTTTCTTTTAGTATATGTCCTCAACAACTTCCTTCAAATAAGAAATACAGGTATCAAAGTCTTCAAAAACCTGGTCTTCTGGTATAAGGTCAGGAACAATATCAATATTTTTTGCCAAGTACAACGGTTGTTTTTGAACACCTACTAAGTGAGTTTTGACTCCCTTTTGCTCTAACCCTAAAATAATTTCCTCAAGAGTATATACTCCAGATTGGTCCATATAAGGCACCCTATCCATTCTTAAAATTACATGAGATGCCGTTTCGGGTATTTGAGTTGCTAGTCGCTGTAGCTCGCTGGTAGATCCAAAAAACACAGGGCCGTTAAGGTGTTTTATAAATATTTCTTCTTTAAGTTTCTTAGGAAAACCTACCTCATCCTTCCAAAGTTTTTCCTTACTATTATTCTCAAGGCCATGCAAGGATTCGATTTTGGATTCCCTGGCTGTAACATCTCCCATTTTTTTCATAAACATCAGCGAAGCTAATACCAAACCGATACCTACTGCAAATACCAAATCCCAAAAAACTGAAAGGAATAATACAACCAACATAATTGCTACCTCAACCCAAGGCATACTGGGTATTGCTTTTAACCCTTTATAATCCATTACCCCAATCCCCACGGTTATAAGAATTCCGGCAAGTACTGCCGCTGGTATCTGAGAAGCTACAGGTCCTAACGCCAACAGAATTATCAATAGCAAAACACCAGCGATCATCCCAGACAATCTTGTTTTACCTCCGGCATTGATATTCACAACCGTTCTTATAGTAGCTCCGGCTCCTGGTATCCCACCAAAAATTGCAGCTATACTATTACCAATTCCCTGCCCCACTAATTCCTTATTGGGATTATGCTTTGTTTTGGTCATATTATCTGCCACTACCGAAGTTAACAAAGAATCAATAGCGCCCAAAAATGATAGTGATAATGCAGTGAAAAAATACGGTGCTATCGATCCGAGACTGAAATCAGTAATGATAGATAAATTAGGAATCGGAAAACCACTAGGGATCTCTTCTATAGGCCGGTATTCTAATCCAAAACCATAAGCAGTACCAGAAACAACCAATAATGCAACCAAGGTGCTCGGTACCGATGTAGTAATCTTTTTGAATCCGTAAATAATCACAATTGTGATCAAACAAAGGATCAATTCTAAATAGTTTATACTTTTTATTGCTCTTGGAAGACTTCTAATGGAACCAATAACTCCCGAGGCATTGCTTTTTGCAAGGGTTTCTGCTTCAAGATATATTTCTTCTTCAGAAATTTTTTCAGCTCTTTTGATCGTTTCTTTAAAATCCTCTAACACTAGAATTCCTTCTCCCGCTTCCTCCTTTAAGATTTTATCGAGTATTACTTCTTCAGCCTGAGGTATAAATTCTTTAACATAAGCCATGTCTTCTTTGGGGTAATATCCTAACGCCGGTAAAAATTGAGTAATCAAAATCATTACTCCTATGGCAGTCATAAAACCAGAAACCACCGGATAGGGTATGTATCGTATATATTTTCCTATCCCAATAGCTCCAAGACCAATTTGCATTAATCCAGCTAAAAGAAACACAGTAAGAATAGCCGGTAACGCCTTATTTATATCTCCATTATTAGCTCCAATTAAACCAGCAATTACCAACATACTAACCGCAGTCATGGGCGCAGTCGGGCCAGAAATTTGTGTATTGGTTCCTCCAAATAACGCAGCAAAAAAACTAATGAAAATCGCACCGTATAGACCTGCACTTGGCCCTAATCCAGAAGAAACTCCAAAAGCCAATGCCAACGGTAATGCAACAATTCCTGCAGTAAGACCTCCAAAGGCATCTCCCTTAAGATTGCTAAAAAACCCTTTCATATAGTTTGTTTTTCTTTCCCAAAGGAATAATAATAGTAAAACTATCGAAAAATAACGTAAAAACGCACCGAAGTAATGATTACTTCGGTGCGTTTTAGCAAAAGTTTAAGATTCTTCTCTATTCGAAAATAGTCACTTTCCCATTATTTATATCATACATGCCTCCCAGGATCAATATCTCACCTTGGTCCTCCATTTCATGAAGTACTTCACTTTCTTTTCTAATATTATCTATGGTCATATGTACATTTTTTACAGCAACTTCGTTCACAAAATCAATGTTTTTTGAATTTCGCAAAGCAGCATCGGCAGGTTCGGCAACCGCTTCAACGGCAGGCTTGATCTTACTGATAAGCGCTGTAAGATTACCCATTTTAGCATCATCACATGCGCCTTTTACGGCTCCGCAACTTGTATGTCCCAAAACCAAAACCAACTTTGTCCCTGCTAATTTGCAAGCAAACTCCATACTACCCAAGATATCCTCATTTACAAAATTACCAGCAACTCGAGCGCTAAAAATATCACCAATTCCTTGATCAAAAATTAATTCGGAAGAAACTCTGGAATCGATACAACTTAGAATGGTTGCAAATGGAAATTGCCCACTTTTTGTATCGCCTACCTGTTCTAAAAGATCTCTACCTGCCTTTTTATTATTTACAAATCTTTGATTTCCTTCCTTAAGAAGCTGAACTGCCTTATGTGGAGTAATCGCTGCCTGTGTTTCTTTGGTTAATGCCTTCATATAAATACTGTTTTATGCCGATTTTGGCCTTAGTTTAAAAAATTGAATGTAACTATCCGGGTTTTCAATTTCACCTCTTTCAGAGATTAGTTTGATATCGATATGCTTGTTCTTTGCCTTTTCAGAAAAATCCTCCAAAATTTCTATAATATCATTGTCTAGATACCTGGTCTTTCGAACATCCAAAGTAAGATACGTATCTTCTGGCAATTGATCAAGTTCTTTTAGTATTGCTCCTTTATTAAAGAATGTAACCTCTTCTGCCAAAGTCATTTTAACCTTATGTTTACCATTACTAACATCTTCGATATGAAGGAAGTGCGAATTTTGATAGCTTTTTATAAGAATTACCACAATCCCCACCATAAGTCCAAGACCAATACCAATTAGAAGATCGGTAAAGATGATCCCCAATACGGTTACGGTAAATGGAATTGACTGCTTCCAACCCATAGCATACATTTTCTTAAACAACGATGGTTTTGCCAATTTATAACCCACAAGCAATAAAACAGACGCCAATACCGACAACGGAATCATATTTAATAAACGCGGTATTAAAATCACAGATATTAGCAAAAAGAATCCATGAATAATTGCCGACATTTTAGATTTACCACCTGATTGAATATTTGCTGAACTTCGAACAATTACTTGAGTGATTGGCAATCCTCCGATCATTCCCGAAATAATATTCCCGGTTCCTTGTGCCAACAACTCTCTATTGGTTGGTGTAACATGCTTATCGGGATCCAATTTATCGGTAGCCTCAACACATAACAAGGTCTCTAGGCTTGCTACTAGTGCGATGGTAAATGCAGTTATCCATATATCTGTTTGAAATATCACGGCAAAATTAGGAAAGCTAAATTGCCCTAAAAATGAAGAAAAATCTCCTGGAATTGGTACACTTACCAAATGATCTTTTGATATAGAAAGACTTTGGTGATCTTGGGTAAAAACATAAAAAAGAATACCTACAGCAACGGCTACCAAAGGACCTTGCACTAACTTGAAGATCTTAGCTTTTTTGCCTAATACTTTTTCCCAAAGAATTAAAATCCCTAGACCAATAACGGCAATAAGAGTAGCACCCGGACTGATGAATTTTACGGTATTTATTATTTCAGAAAAAGTGTTTTCTCCGCCTTGAAAGAATGAAAAATCACCTTCTGGGGGTGCATTGTATCCAAAGAAATGAGGTATTTGCTTTAAAATGATAATAATCCCAATACCTGTTAACATTCCTTTGATTACTGAAGAAGGAAAGTAGTATCCTATAATCCCAGCTCTTAACACTCCAAAAAGTAATTGAATCACACCTCCCAGCACTACTGCCACCAAGAAGTTTTCATACCCTCCCAATGCGCCTATAGAGCTAAGTACGATTGCCGCCAAACCGGCAGCCGGACCACTTACTCCAATATTAGAGCCACTTAAAGCTCCCACAACGATCCCTCCTACAATCCCGGCAATCAAACCAGAAAAAAGAGGGGCTCCACTCGCCAAAGCAATACCTAAACATAACGGTAATGCCACAAAAAATACCACAATACTGGATGGTAGATCATTTTTTAAATTCTTAAAAACGTTCATAGTTGTAAAAATTAGTTGCCCTTCCTCTAGTACAAGGTTTAAGAACAATTTGATAAAATAGATTTGAAATAGATCGAAAAGTAGTTACCCCTTATTTTATAAAAAGGGGAGGTATTTTCGAATTAAATAATTAAGATGCACTATGAAAATTCTGGGGGTGGCGTATTGTGTTCCAGATAGACTGAAGAGTTATGGGCATATAGATCTGGAAAAACACCAGCCTTACCATTGACGAGCGCAGATGCCCTATCGTCATAATACTGCGAAATTTTATCTTTTTCTTTAAAATCTTCTTTTTCTGAGCCTTCCTTTTCTTTTTGTTCAGAGTTTTCAGATTCCTCAATGGCTATAGAAGTTTTATCATCACAGGTATAGAAATTAATCAAACCCAGACCGTAATTGGAAATATTAAGCATACATCCAAAAACAATTAAAAATTTAGCTATTTGAAGCTTTGTTACCATGTATAAAAAAAAGTTAAAGCGCTAAAATAACAGTATTACTTTCAAATTTTGTTAAATGAATTGTAAATTTAATTAAACCATAGTTATAGTGTTAGAATATTTTCAGAACTTTTCATATATGTCAAAAATATTAAAACGAGTACTTTCTCCTTTACAAAGTATAAAAATCGAATCTTAACCTAAATATTGCAAAAAACACCTTCAAATAGAATAGTTATTATAGATGCCCTAAGAGGTTTTGCCTTGGGAGGTGTGGCCTTGGTTCATATGACTGAGCAGTACATTGCCTCTGCCCCTACCGATAACCTGATGGAAATCACTAACAGCACCTTTGATTCTATCCTAAGTGGAGTCATTACTTTTTTTATTATTGGTAAATTCTTTGCCTTGTTTTCGATTTTATTTGGCTTGAGTTTCTTCATTCAAATGGATTCTGCCGCCAAGCGGGGAGAAAATTTTGGTGGTCGATTTCTTTGGAGGGTCTTTTTACTATTCATTATAGGCTATGCGCATCAAATTTTCTATAAAGGAGATATTTTAACCATTTATGCTCTTTTGGCACCTTTTTTAATCCCGTTTTACAAAATGAAAAACAATTGGATCTTGTTGGTTGCAGGTGTCTTCTTGATTAGTATTCCAAGATTTATTTCTTACGCTATATTAGGTACAGAAAGTGCTTTCGGTTTTCCCTCCTTTATGGACTTTAATAACGAAATAAACGTAGCCTATATTGAAACCTTAAAAGAGGGAAGTCTTCTAGATGTATTTTCTGCTAATGCAGGTCAGGGGATGTTGCAAAAAATGGATTTTCAAATTGGTTTTATTGCTAGGTTTTATCTCACTTTTGGATATTTTTTGATAGGATTATGGCTTGGTAAGATAGGTTTGTTTCAAAAGGCCAGAGAAAATATTTCCAAAGTTAAAAAATGGCTAATCAGGGCTATTATTTTCTTTATTATTGCCTTACTAATTACTGCTGGGTTCTTTGCGACATCACCGCAACCTGTAGATTTTAACAGTTGGTTACATGTATTGGGTATTAATGCCTATGATTGGTCGAATATCGGTCTTACCGCAATTATCCTATGCAGTTTTATATTAATCTTTATGAAAAGACGCGGAGAGAAATTCCTGTCGTTTTTTGCTCCCTACGGAAGAATGGCGCTTACCAATTATGTCTTACAATCGATTATAGGAACCTCGATCTTATTTGGATGGGGTTTAGGATATTTGGGTAAGTTACAAACCTCGTATCTATTTTTAATGGCTATAGCACTTATCACAATACAAACGCTGGTAAGCAAACTTTGGCTTGCACATTTTAGATACGGCCCCTTAGAATGGTTATGGCGATCTGCAACACTTGGTAAAATTCAGCCTTTTAAAAAATGAGACTACAGCTCTCTCAAATCTGTAGCCGGGATCCACCCGATTTTACCATCGGCTAGTTTAATTTTTTTCCAATTATTTACGGTTTCTGTGACCTGTACTTTGGTGCCTTCGTGTAGTTGAAAAACCTCTTCGCTACGCAAGTTTGGCTCACTCTTTATAATAGTTTCCTGAGCAAAAATAATGGCAAACTGATTATTTTTGATCGCATCATACTGTCTGAAAGCGAAAAACACCCCAAACAAACCAAAAACCAAAACCAACCAGGATCCTACAAAAAATATCCTCTTTTTTGATGAGGTCTGAGCTAGGTAGTACAATATAAAAAGAACAACGAACAATACTACACATAACACCGCAAACCAAGCCCAACCATCAAAAGTGGTTATGCTGTTAAATCTATTAAGTGTCTTAGAAATAAAACCTTCAGGAATCACATCTATAGCATCGATCGTTGCATTTTGGGCAAATACAAGATTGTTTTTAATGTCATCATCACTGGGTGCTAACTCTAATGCTTTTTCATAATAATAAACACTAGGACCTATATTACTCAATTTATAGTGTGCATTCCCTAAATTATAATACAACGATGCCGATTCTTTTCCTGCATCCAGTACTGATGTATAGGCGTCTATGGCTTCCTGATACTTTTCTTGATTGTATAGTGAACTTCCTCTTTGAAAAGCTTCTTCATCCTGAGAAAAACCAATAGTAACTATCAAAAAAATCAGTATTTCGACTATTCTCTTCACGTTTTTACAATTTTATAATTGTTTATCAATTGCTGCAATTACTCTTGATGCCTTGTCATAATCCTGCTGCATAGCTGTTGTAGAAGACGGCGTATATCGTGCAAACTCGCAACTTTCAAGCAAAGCAATAAATTCTATGGCAACCGCATCATCTACCCCACGCTCTTTTAGCAATCTTTGAATACGATCTTTACTCATGTCACTAGTTTGTATATGCAGTTTTGCTTTTAGATAATTATGCAATGCACGCTCCATCGCGATATAAAACTCTTTCTGATTTCCTAAATTCTTCTTTGCTTCTGATAGGTATTTTCTAGCAAGCTTATCGGCTTTACGAACCCTATTACCGCTTATATCACTAAGTCGTTCCTCTCTTCTTTTTCCGAAGAATAAAAACAAAGGTATTGCCAATAAAGGCGCCGTAAGCGATACCCAAAATGCAGTTGATTTAAAGAAATGTTCTTTTGTAATGGGTTTTAAATCTGCATTTAATTTTAAAAATCTAAATTGATTCCCGGTTTGAGTAACTAATCTTTTACCAGTTCCTGTAGCTTCAGTTGTGACAATTGCATCCCCGCCATCCGGACCCGTTTTTACATTGATCACGATTTCATCGGAAGTGATTCTCTTATAACTTTCTGTCTGAAGATCAAAATAAGTAAACGAAATTGATGGTATTGGATATTTACCTTTGTACTGAGGCACTAGTGTATAACTGTCAGATATATTACCCGCCATACCTGTAAGATTTGTTCTTACTCGTTCGCTATGTTCGGGTTCATACTGTTCTAAACCACTGGGTACATTAAGCTTTGGAAGGTCGAATAGTTTTAAGTTACCATTACCCGACACCAGGACTTTGGCATCCAAAGACTCGGTGGCGTCCAGGTTCGTTTTGTTGGTAGTAACTTTAAAATCAAAAGATCCTACTGCGCCCGAAAAGTCAACAGGTTTTCCCTGTTGGGGTAAAGATTTTACATTGATGGTTCTGTTACCTGCCGCCACAGTTTTCTTAACGGTGGTATACAATCTACCTCCAAAAATATCTCTTCTCTTGGTAGGAACATCTACTGAAACCGTAAGCGTAAGCGGTTCGATATTCAGTTTTCCGGTTTTTTGAGGGTACAGTACGGTTTTACGAAGTACTACAAAACGATAAGGCTCTCCATTATAGGTTCCGTTTTCGATTTTAAGTTGTTTCATGTCTATGGCCTGGCTCCAAAAATCACTGTATTTTGGACTATCCAACTCTCGCCAGTTACTAACACTAATTCTAGGGCTTACATAGAGTTTATAGACCACTGTGATAGCTTCATTCAAATAAGGATCCCCTTTAGAAACTTCGGCGACCAAATGTAAATTTTCGCTGGCTACAAAATCGGTGTCATTACCATCTTTAGGTTTATCAACGGCCCCTGTAACCTCTACAGTAACGGGTAGTGTTTTATAGGTTTGACCATCAATTTCTATGGTGGCCTGTTTTATAGTAAATCTTCCTCTTTTTGTGGGCTCCAAGAAGTAGCTAAATGTCTTAGAATACGATCTTTTTCCGTTGATCCAGGAATTACTGATCGATTGGTTTGGCCCGCCAATCACCGTAAATCCAGAGAAAGAAGGAGGTGTAAAATTGTCTCCGTCTTTATTCATCTCAAAATCTACCCGTAATCTTTCATTTACACCCAGCTTTTTCTTACTTACTTTGGCTTCAAATTTTACCTGCGCCAAGGTAAGCTGACTTATCGCCAGAGCTACTGTTAGAAAAATTAGTTTTAGTTTCATCGTTATTCTTTTTCATCAAGATCCTCAATTTTATGAGGATCAGATCGCTAATTTATTACCAATCTTTTTCAGTTTTTACTTTTGATCCCTGTGCTTTTTTTGCATTGATCTTATCCTGCACCTTCTTTTCTTCATTATTCATAGCCTCGAGTAAGCTTTTTACCTGTTGAGGAGATAACTGACCTTGAGGCCTTTGGGGTTGCTGTTGTTCTTTGGGTTCGCCCTGTTCCTTTTCGTCTTCACCCTGATCTCCTTTTCCTTTATCTTTTTGATCATCTTCGGGCTCTCCTTCTTCATCTTTTTCATTTTCACCTTGTTCCTTTTCATCTTCACCCTTATCGCCCTGATCTTTTTGATCTTCCTTATTTTCTCCATCGTCTCCCTTCTTTTCTTCTTTATCGTCACCTTCTTTCTGATCTTGGTTATCTTGTTTTTGATCCTGGTCCTGGTCCTGATCTTTGTCATCCTGATTTTGATCGTTTTGCTGTTGTTGCTCCTCAAGCATTTTCTTTGCTAACGCCAAATTATATCTGGTCTCGTCGTCTTTTGAATTATTTCTTAACGCATTTTTATAGGCTTCGACCGCTTCTTTGTACTTTTTTTGTTCCATGAAGGTGTTTCCCTTATTATGAAATGCCTTATGTTTTTCTGATTTGGTAGCTGCCGTTACTTTTGTTGCTTCTGTATAACGCAAAGTGGCTTCGTCATATTTTTCTGAATTATAATATGCATTCGCCAAGTTATATTTTGCGGTAAGATCCACTGGGTTTTTTGAAATGGCTTTTCGGTATTCTCCTTCTGCCTTCGGAAAATTTCCTTCATCAGCCAGTACTTGATTACCTGAAGCTACATACCGTTTTGCTTCATTGGCAGCTTCTTGGAGTTGTTCTTCTTGCGAGAAGATCAATCCAAACTGAAAACACAATATGATTATAATATAACGCTTCATACTACTGCTCATTAAACAGATTTAATTTTTTAACCCATGATGTTTTTCTTTCGAGCAAGAAAATATCTAAAAATAACAATAACAACCCTGCTCCCAAAAACCATTGAAACTGATCTTTGAAATCTGCAAATTGCTTGGCTTCAAATTCTTTTTTGTCCATATTTTGGAGTATCGTCGTCACTTCTTCTACTACCTTTGTTGTACTTCTACCATCAATGTATGTGCCATTTGCTTCATTGGCAATTTCCTGCAAAGTTGTCATATTCAACTTGGTAATTACTGTATTACCTTGGTTATCCTTTTTGTAACTCTGTACAATCCTATTACGCTTAATTGGTATGGGTGCGCCTTTTTCAGACCCAACTCCTATAGTAAATATTTTGATCCCTTCTTTTGATGCTTCTTCAGCAATCGTTTGAATATTTCCTTCGTGATCTTCGCCATCACTTACTATAAACAATACTCTATTGGTTTGTTCTTCGTCGTTATAATAGGTTTTTGCTAATTCTATGGCTTCATTAATTGCGGTCCCTTGCGACGAAAGCATTTCGGTATTCATGGCCTGCAAAAACATTTTTCCAGATGCATAATCTGTAGTAATTGGCAACTGCGGAAAAGCACTTCCTGCATAGGCAATGATCCCTATTCTATCGCTTGCCAAATTATTAATAATCTGTGTGATTAATTGCTTAGATTTTTCTAATCGATTGGGCGCAATATCTTCAGCAAGCATACTTTTTGATACATCAATGGCAAAAACTACATCTACCCCTTCTCGTTTTACAGTTTCGAGTTTGGTTCCTACCTTGGGATTAACCAATGCCAATACAAAACAAGCCAATGCAAGGCTGATTACAATAATCTTTAAGATCGACTTAAAAATAGACTGATTTGGACTTAATCTTTTAAGCAATGCTGCATCTGCGAATCTTTTTTGAGTTGTTTTTTTCCATACCAAAACACCCAAAAACAGCAGGATAAGTACTGGAATACCCAATAACAACCAGAAATATATTTTTTCTTCTAATAAGTACATTTTATAAGTATACTTTTTATATAATATTTATGGATTCCAGCCTTCGCTGGAATGACAAATTAATTCAATTTTTTATGGTTAATGCAAATGCGTTTATTTTTTCTTTAACTTCAGCAGGAAGTGCTCCTTGCTTTATCCAAGAATGCGTATCTCCCAAATAATTCATTCCTAGATACGCTGCACTTCGTGAAAATGGCATATTAAACTCCTCGGGGCGATCATTATCATTGCTACAGCTTATCATTGCCATATTTTTTCCTCTTAACATTCGACCATAATCCTTTTCATGATTAAGAAAATCTGATATTCTATCTAAAAACGTCTTCATGATCCCACTCATTGTATACCAATATACCGGTGTGGCAAATACAATAGTCTCATAATTTTGAACGATCCCCTTAAAGAGGTAATTGAAATCATCATTTTTATTATTGAATTCATAATCATAATGACCGATATCTTTTTGATTAAGGTCTATGATCTCAAAACCAGTTACATCTCTTAAATAAGAGACTGATTTAAAAGTGTCTCCGTTGCTTCTTGAACTTGCTAATATGATAATTCCTTTATTCAATTATATAAAACTTCTAAAAATAGTATACCTTAATAAAAACTCAATAAAAATTAATAATCCGGCCAACAATACCAAGGATCTAAATTTCTCTTCGTAATTATAGAATTTAAATTCTTCGATATCTGTTTTTTCTAATTTATCAATTTCCTGATATATCTGTTCTAATTTTTTGTTATTTGTTGCTCTAAAATATTTGCCTCCGGTAGCTTTTGCAATTTCTTTTAGTAAATCTTCATCAATTTCTACCTGTACTCTTCCGTATTGAAAAGTTCCATTGGGTAATAAGGCAACAGGCGCTAACGCCATTCCGTTGGTACCTAGCCCGATCGTATAGGTTTTGATACCATATTCAACCGCCAATTCTGAAGCAATTTTTGGATCAATAAAACCGGCATTATTAGATCCATCGGTAAGTAAAATAATGACTTTACTCTTGGCCTTGCTATCTTTAAGTCTGTTTACCGAAGTTGCCAAACCCATTCCGATAGCGGTTCCGTTTTCTAAAACATTATCGTATCGCACATCTTTCATACTGCTAAGTACTATAGACTTATCGCTGGTAATAGGTGTTTTGGTAAAACTTTCTCCGGCATAAATTACCAAACCAATACGATCATTGGGTCTACCTTTCACAAACTGGGCAGCTACATCTTTTAGCGCCTCTAATCTATTAGGCCTAAGATCTTTTGCTAGCATACTAGCTGATACATCAATAGCCATAACAATATCTATCCCTTTTGTGGTCTTAGTTTTGGTAGAAACATCTACAGTTCTGGGTCTGGCCAATGCAGTTATGATCAATGACATTGCTGCCAGCCTAAGAACAAACAATATTGGTTTTAGTTTGGTAAGTAGGCTTCCGGTAATCTTAAAACCTTTAATGCTCGATATTTTTAATTCGGCCTGTTGCTTGTTACGCTTCCAAATAAACCAAGCGATTGCCAATGGTAGTATCAAAAACAACCAGAAAAACTGTGGGTTCTCAAATGTGAAATTTTCAAACATTGTTACTTGGCATTTCTTAGTTCGACTGAATTAATAATACGTTGAGCAAGGTCTTTGGCATAACGATCTTCGATGTCATAAATCACCGTGATTTGCTGAAAACCTCCTTTTTCGGCAAAATTCAGCATCATATATTCATTCTTTTTATTATTCTTTTCGATAGGGTTTTTTACATCGAAGTTTCCAAAAACTTTAATTCCTTTGGCTCCTCCTAAGGTTTGGTATTCTTCGTTTTTAACCGTAATGTTTTTTGCTCCTTGCCCTTCTAAATATCCTACAACTCCCTCGACAGCTTTGTTAAGATCTACCTTAGTTTGTTGTTGATAGGACATTGTGGTCACTACCACATAGAAATTACTTAGAATACTACCATATACAAATGTTTCGTTGCCTTTCAGGATTTGTTTTTGCTCGTCGGTAAGCTTAAAATTGTTTCTAATCAATACTTTTGGCGTTGACATTGTAACCGGTGGTGATCCATAGGCACTGGTGATCCATTCGGTTTCTGCAAGCTCTTTGGTTGGATGGCCCAATATGCTATCCTTTACCAAATCATACCCTTTTACTGCTATAAAGATGATAAGTGTGATAGCTACGACTGCAACTCCTGCAAGACTCCCAAATATTATTTTCTTTCTACGTTTTTTCTCTGCAATAGCCTTTCTATATTCTTCATCCGCCAGCAATTCTTCTTCCGTTGGTTCTGGAATTGCTTCTTTGGTCTCATTAATAACACGTTCGATCACACTACGATCGGCTTTTGCCGTACCAATATCTGGTTTTGATCTTGCAAATTTGGCCATATCGGCCGTTTTCAGCACACTTTTAAGCTCTTCAATAGTAGTTTTATCAAGATTAAGAGCTCCTGATTTGATTTCTTCGTCAAGACGTATAATCAACTCATCGGTGGTGCTCTCTAGTGCATGATCATACACTTCTTCATCAATATATCTACGTGCGGTTTCGCTTAGTTGAGAATAGTATTCTTTATGAGAGTCTTTTTCTAATAAATGAGATTCGTCGATACGTCTTAGCGCCATCATTGCCCTTTCGTAAGGGGGCAATTCTTCTTCTTTGGCTTCTTTCTTTCTCTTCCTTCTGAAAACAAAAAAGGCTATCAATCCCAGTAATAGTAAAGGAATGAGTACCCACCATATGTATTTTTTCCAATTGAAAAGCGAGGCATCAACTTCTACCAAAGGTTTGATCTCATACATTTTCTGTTTGGTAGTGTCTACTAATACATCTCTAACCTCGACTTTAAGAGAATCGGTATAGAATACCTGATCGCCTACCATTACCTTTTGTCTAGGGATTGTGTATTGACCCGAATCAAACTGCGTTAATGCATATTCTTTGACTAATCCGAAACGATTTCCATTTCGAGCGGTGTCTATTTTATAAGATTCGATTACCTCAAGAGGTGTAAATGTTTGTCCCTCGGGGAAAACAATAATTTGAGTAGAATCTGCTTCAACTTGTACTTTGTAGCGAATCTCTTCTCCAATTTTGATGGATGTTGAATCTACTGTAGCCGAGACTTGAGCGTAGCTCATTTTAGCAAAAAGCAATAAGAAGGATATCAACAACATCCCCCTAACCCCCTTCAAAGGGGGAATATAATTTCTTATTTTTATACTTCGTGATTCGTAATTCTTCATTCGTAATTCTCTACTATCCTCTTCTTTTAAAATAGCCTAATAATTTTTTTACATAGCTTTCATCCACCCTACTACTTAGAGATCCCGCTCCACTTCTATTAAAACTATCTCTAAAATAATCTACTCGCTCTTTATAATAGTTACTATAGTTTGTTCTTATTTTTTTAGAACCCGTATTCACCAACATAAGCTCTCCGGTTTCTTCATCTTCCATCTGTACCATACCCAGGTTCGGAATTTCTTCTTCTCTCCTGTCATACACCCTAATCCCCGTAACATCATGTTTTCCGCCAACAATTTTAAGCGTTTGCTGATAGTCATCTGTAATAAAATCTGAAAGGATAAAAACAATGGCTTTCTTTTTCATTACGTTAGAGAGAAACTTAAGTGCTTCAGTAATATTGGTCTTTTTACTCTTGGGCTCGTACTCCAACAATTCTCTAATAATACGAAGTACATGAGATCTTCCTTTTTTGGGTGGAATAAAGAGCTCTATCTCATCGGTAAACAAAATTAAACCGATCTTGTCATTATTTTGAGTAGCCGAAAAAGCCAGAGTAGCCGCTATTTCGGTAATTATTTCCTTTTTGAACTGCTGCTGAGTACCAAAAAATTGCGATCCCGAAACATCGACCATGAGCATCATGGTAAGCTCACGCTCCTCTTCAAATACTTTGATATAAGGTTCGTTGTATCGAGCTGTAACATTCCAATCGATACTACGTACATCATCCCCAAATTGATACTGTCGTACTTCGCTAAAAGTCATACCACGTCCTTTGAAGGTAGAATGATATTCTCCTCCAAAAATATGGTCACTTAAGCGACGCGTCTTGATTTCAATTTTCCGAACTTTTTTTAGTAACTCTTTCGTATCCATTTTTACAGTTTGCAGTTTGCAGTCTTCAATTTACAGTCAGATTTAATCAATATCCAGAAAGCAACTGCCTACTGAATACTGATTACTGTTTTACTGGTTACGGTACTTCAATCTCGTTTACAATCTTATTGATGATATCTACAGAGGTTACATTTTCGGCTTCGGCTTCATATGTAATACCAATACGATGACGTAAAACATCATGAACAATGGCACGCACATCTTCGGGGATTACATACCCTCTTCGTTTTATAAATGCGTAGCATTTTGCCGCAGAAGCCAAGTTTATACTACCACGAGGTGATGCTCCAAAGTTTATAAGTGGTGTTAGTTCTTCTAAACCATATTTTTCTGGATAACGAGTGGCAAAAACGATATCAAGGATATATTTTTCGATCTTTTCATCCATGTATACCTCTCTTACTGCTTTTTGAGCATTTAGAATTTGTTCTATAGAAACCACAGGATTTATCTGCTCAAAAGATCCTTTAAGGTTGGCGCGAATGATTAATTGTTCTTCATCCAGTTTTGGATAATCGATAACCGTTTTTAACATAAAACGGTCTACCTGAGCTTCTGGCAAAGGATAGGTTCCCTCTTGTTCTACCGGGTTTTGAGTTGCCATTACCAAAAACGGTTTATCTAATATGAACGTCTCATCACCAATAGTTACCTGCTTCTCCTGCATCGCTTCTAATAAAGCACTTTGCACCTTTGCCGGAGCACGGTTAATCTCATCAGCCAGAACGAAATTGGCAAAAATTGGTCCTTTTTTGATTGAGAAATCATTCTCCTTCATATTAAATATCAAAGTACCCACAACATCTGCAGGTAAAAGGTCTGGGGTAAACTGAATACGGCTGAAGCTACCATGCACAGCCTTGGCCAAAGTGGTGATAGCTAGAGTTTTTGCCAATCCCGGAACACCTTCCAGTAGAATATGTCCCTGACCCAATAGTCCGATAAGCAGGCGCTCTACCATATGTTTCTGACCTACAATTACCTTGTTCATTTCTAAAGTAAGCAAATCTACAAAGGCAGATTCTTTCTCTATTTTCTGGTTGATTGAAGCAATATCAATAGAACTGTTTTCTTCCATCTATTTTATTTTTTAAAGGCGTGAATTTAACACTACTAATTCAACATTGCAAATTGTCGAAATAATTTTCGCACCCTTGTTAATTGTTGGTTAAATATATATGACTTATGCCCTAATTTTACAGTATATTTAGACAGCATTTTTAAAATTTGGACATAGTTATTTTCATCACTTTCATGATGATTATACCAAAAGACGTCATACTAACATAAATGTTGCAATTTTTAAATGATATAATTCGACTATGAAATGAGCCATAACAATTACATTGATACCAACCGAAATGTTGTATGGCGAATTCCATCTGACCATTAAAAAAAAAGAAAAAAGAACAGATGAAAACAGCATTAATCACCGGGGCCACAAGCGGAATTGGAAAATCAACCGCAATCGAACTGGCAAAGCATCATATCAACCTTGTTATTTGCGGAAGAAGGCAAGAGCGTTTGGACGATCTGCAAAAGGAATTGAGCGACATGGTAAAGGTTCATACACTTTGTTTTGATGTTAGGGATAAAGAAAAGGTGTTTGAAAGTATTGAAAGTCTTCCTGCCGAGTTCGGTACTATCGATATCCTGGTAAATAATGCGGGAAATGCACATGGTATGGACCCAATCCAAACGGGTAGCATTGATGACTGGGATGCAATGATCGATATTAATGTGAAAGGGCTATTGTATGTTTCTAAAGCTATAATCCCAAAAATGATTGATCAAAAATCAGGACACATTATTAATATTGGTTCTATTGCTGGAAAAGAGGTTTATCCAAATGGTAATGTTTATTGTGCCAGCAAACACGCTGTTGATGCCATTAATAAAGGAATGCGATTAGATCTTAATGCACACAGAATCAGAGTAGGCGCTATCAATCCCGGATTAGTAGAAACTGAGTTTAGTAACGTTCGTTTTAAAGGTGATAACCAAAGAGCAGACAGTGTATATAAGGGTTATGATCCCTTAACCCCAAAAGATATTGCTGATATTATTGCTTTTGTAGTTACCCGGCCCTATCATGTTAACATTGCTGATTTGGTAGTGTATCCCACTGCACAAGCTAGTGCCTATGTTTTAAATAAAACTTTATAATTTCTTTATTCCTATTATATTGCAGACCCAATAAATTTGGCTAAGTTTATATTGGGAAAATTTTTATTGCGATTTGGAGAAAGAATGATCAATAAGCGCCTTCTTATTAAAAACCTACTGGCCCATAATGACGAAAATAGTTTTTATGATAAGAAACGTAAGCTCAATATTGGCGAAAAAGAAGGAAAAGCAAAGTTTCTAAAGCATATTTGCGCATTATCTAATTCTAATCCCAACAATAATTCATATATCGTAATTGGGGTTGAAGATGAAGACAATCAAATTGTAGGCGTTGATTTCTTTGACGACAGTAAGATTCAGAATTTGGTAAATGCTTATTTAGACAATCCCCCACTGGTAGCTTATGAGAATATTCCTTTCCCGCATTTGCCAAGCGACAAAGTAGTGGGACTTGTGTCTATTCGTCCGCAATTCTATAAAATATGCTCCCTTCGCAAAAATATTTGGAAATACTATGGCGGCACTGTATTCCTAAGAGATGGAAGTATAAGTATGCCCAAAGTATTTGACATCGAGATTAAAGATACTAATTCTGAAATTGTAAGTTCTATAGAAAGTCATGCCCAAAACAATATTGAACTTACACTTGGTGGGGTTTTTGATTTCATGAATTCGAGAAAAGATTACAACCCTTCCTACAAAGTTTTTAAAGAGTATTTTGTAGTATGTTGGGCCGGAAAAGACAAAAGACAAAACGGAGAAACGTATTACTCTCGCGTTGATATAGAACTAATTAATGAACAAGTAAAATTATTTTATTCAGAATTAGATGAAGTGAGTATTTCTTTAACAGAGGATCAATTCAAAATTGTAGAGTACGTGCAATTAGGGTTACAGGACACATACAAATACTATCCTCTTGAAGAGGTAGTGATTACTTTTAAAGATAATGCCAGTTATGATATCGAAAGTAAGATTCTCTTCAAACCTCCTCAATTTGATCGTAAAACATTGTTTCATTTATATAATAGCAACAATGCATTGCTAGAGAAATTAAAAAGCAAAATACCGTTATCAAAAAACGATGAAAAGGATATTCAGAACCTTCCGGCAACCTATTTATTATGTTTTTTTAATGATTTTAGCGAAGCGAAAGAGAAGTTAGAAGAAGCAAAACCTTATTTAAAAACCTATGATTATAATATTTATTCGCTTTGCAAAGAAAGCATACGAATTCTAAGAAAAATAAGATATAGCTAATAAAATTTAGGTTTTTAATGTTATGATTTTTTTACAACTCAAGAATTAAAAACCTATGATTCTATAATAAATCAATAAAAATGAACTTACCTAAATGAATAGGACGCTAGTAATAGGAGATATGCATGGCGCTCTAAAAGCATTAAAGCAACTGATTGAAAGAGCCCAAATAACCTCAAAAGATACCTTGATCTTTCTGGGGGATTATGTGGATGGATGGAGTCAAAGCGCTGCTTTGGTTTCTTTTTTAATAGCTCTAAAAAAAACGCACCATTGCATATTTATAAGAGGTAATCACGATGATCTTTGTTATACCTGGCTTACACAAAAAACCTACAATCCAGAATGGATGATACATGGTGGACAAGTAACAATAGACTCTTACTCAAAATTATCTCAAGAAGAAATCAATATACATCTTTCTTTTTTTGAAAACCTCATCAATTACTATGTAGATGATCATAATCGTCTCTTTCTTCACGCTGGATTCTCTAATCTTCATGGTCCGCATCGTGAGTATTTTGATGAAACATTTTACTGGGATAGAACATTATGGGAAACTGCATTGGCGCTTAACCCTGCCCTGAAAAAAACCGCCCTTAATTACCCCAAGCGACTATTGCTGTTTAACGAAATTTATATTGGCCATACTCCCGTTACTCGAATAGATAAAACGATCCCCGTAAATGCTTCATGTGTTTGGAATATAGATACTGGCGCAGCTTTCAAAGGACCTTTAACTGCCATAGATATTGATACCAAAGAGTACTGGCAAAGTGATGCTGTGTATACGCTCTATCCCGAAGAGAATGGAAGAAATTAAATTTTTCATCACCCAAACAATTTTGTAGCTTTAGAACACGAATTTATAAACAGACTACAAATGGGAATTTTTGACGAAATAAAGAAAAAACTAAGCCACGAGTTTATTGACATAGTAGAATGGTTAGACTATACCGATGATACCATTGTACACAGATTTGAACGCTACCAAAACGAAATAAAAAACGGAGCACAACTTATTGTACGTGAAGGACAAACCGCTGTCTTCATAAACGAAGGGCAATTGGCCGATGTCTTTACTCCTGGTACGTATACTTTAAATACTAAAAACTTACCCATTTTAGCTACGTTAAAAGGTTGGAAATATGGTTTTAACAGCCCGTTTAAAGCAGAAGTGTATTTTGTAAATACGCATCTATTTACAGACGAAAAATGGGGGACCAAAAACCCGATCACACTCAATGATGATCGTTTTGGTTTGGTTGAAATCAGAGCTTTTGGTACGTATGCTTTTAAAATTAATGATGCAGGAAAATTCATTATTGATATTGTGGGTACAGACGCCAATTTTACCAATTTTGAAATTAACGAGCATCTTAAAAGTTTAATTTCTACACGTTTTACCGATACGATAGGTGAGGCAAATCTTCCCATAGAATTATATGCCGCCAATACCACCGAACTATCAGAAACATGCCTGGAGGTAATGCAGCCCGAATTTAAATCGGTTGGGATTTCTCTTGAAAAATTCTTCATAGAAAATGTATCGATGCCAGAAGAATTGAAGAAAGAGATTTTTGAATACAGTAGAATCGATAAGTTGGATCTTGATAAACTTACCAAGTTTAAAACTGCCAAAGCAATTGAAGCCGCCGCCGCCAACGAGGGCGGTACTGCCGGAGCAGGAATGGGTATGGGTATGGGATTTGTACTGGCCCAACAAATGGGTGGTATGATGAGCCCTATGGGCGGTCAACAAGGAACGGCTGTCCCACAGCAAACGTCTCCTATTGCTCCTCCGCCAATGCCAGTGCAAGTTCAATATTTTTATGCAAGTAACGGGCAACAAGCAGGTCCGGTTTCTTTTGATCAATTAAAAGCATTGTTTGCTAATAGAACTGTAAACCGCGATTCTTTAATATGGAAACAAGGAATGGCAAATTGGACGGCTTTAAAAGACGTTGAAGAACTAAAATCTTTCCTTGGCGGTAGTACTCCTCCACCCTTACCAGGGAATTAATAGTGTTTTTTAAAATATTAAAAAGATCCTATCTGAAGAGTGTCTTAAGTGATAGCCCAAAGATCGGGATGACAATTTATGGAAGAGAAACAAAAAAGAGCCGCTTCAGAACAAAAAAAGGCCTGCATTAATTGTGGTGCGGAATTAAAATATAAACCCGGTACTACGAGTATCACTTGCGAATATTGCGGACATGAGGAAGCCATAGTGCAAAATCAAGATGGTTTTCAGGAATTAGAACTTAGGCCTTATCTTGATGAGATGGGTTCTCAATCCCATTCTGAAGAAATCATGATGTTGCATTGCAAAAACTGTGGTGCCAATCAGCATATTGAAGAAAACTATAAATCACTACACTGTGTGTATTGTACAATGCCTTTGATTATTGAAGATGCGCATAAAGAAGATTGGATCTTGCCGGGGGCAGTTCTTCCTTTTCAATTTGATCAAAAAAAATCGCATCAAATTTTTTCAAAATGGGTAAAAGGATTATGGTTTGCTCCTAACAATCTAAAAAAAGCTGCCCTGGATCCTCAAAATACCAAAGGACTGTACCTTCCGTATTGGACATTTGACGCCCAATTATTTGCGAACTATACCGGCGAGCGTGGTGATTATTATTACGTAACTGTTCCATATACGACAACGGTAAATGGTAAAACTGTTCGAAAAACTCGGCAAGAACGAAGAACCAGATGGACTCCTGCAAGAGGAAACATAAGCGGTTTTGTTGATGACACCCTAATCAAGGCCTCGCATCAAAGAAAAAACCCTATTCCGTCAAAGATTTCGAACTGGAATCTGGATGCTCTGGAATCGTTTAGCCCTAGTTTTTTATCAGGTTTTGTAACCGAAAAATATACCATTCCACTAAAAGATGGTCACCTGTCATCTACCAAAGAGGCAGAAAAAATTGCAATCGCCTGGGCAAGAAGAGATATTGGTGGTGACACCCAGCGTGTACATGGAGTGGATATGAGTTTATCCGAAGAAACATTCAAACATATATTATTACCAGTATACATAAGTGCTTACCGTTACAGTGGTAAAAAATATAATTTCTTTGTAAACGGTCAAACAGGAAGAATTTCTGGTAACAGACCCTATTCCTTTTGGAAGATATTCTTTTTTGTAGTATTTATAATTATAATATTAATACTGCTAATTGTAGTATCGGGAAATACGTAATGATATCTGTTTATTCTTTTATTTTAAAGGTTACTATCTCATATACAGTCTCACTCATATCAGGACATAAGCCTTCTCTTACAATTAGAGAAACCTCTGTTCCTTTGCCAAATTTTTGTTGTAAAGCGTCAAATTCTTTTACATGACCTTTCAAAAAACCAAAAGTAATTTCTTGTCCCGCAGAAATTATATTAACTATCCCAGATCCAGATTTTAATATTTTATCTACTTTAATACTGATGGCACCTTTAAAAGGTTTGCCACAAACTTCTGTTTCTCTATAAAATTTGATCACAGATCCTACGAGATGTATTGTACCTGGTTCTGGACGGACTTCCATCTGCGTGTTGGCAATTTCATTATCTCTAGGGTCGCCAAAACCCGGGATTTCTATTTTTGGTTTTCCAGTTTTAGTAGTATCATCCTTAGTTTTTTCAGTTTTCACCTCCTTCTTATCTTGAGCAATACTATTTGATTTACAAGAAAATAACATTAATACAACAATTATGTATGCTAACTTATTCATTCTATAAAAATAATAAAAAAGGAGTTGAAAAACTCAACTCCTTTCTTAATATAAAATCAAAAATTGTTTTTCCTATTCAATTAATTCTTAAGTAATTTAAACATCATATTGTTTCCTGACTCTCTTAATACTTTTACAAAATAGAATCCTCTTGCAAATGCAGAAGCATCCCATTCGAATTGAGCGTTAAGATTATTTCTCTGATATACCATATTACCCGTTACATTGTAAACAGCAATCGACACTCTTTCTTGAGATTTAAGATTGTTTAAATTGAAAGCAAAACGACCCGAAGATGGGTTTGGAGACACAAAAGCTGTATTAGCAGCGTCTAAGCTAGCTAATTGTGCAGCCTCAAGTCCAGTAGATTCGCTACCCGCATCAGATATCATTCCATAAAGGTCAAATACTTGATCGAATGGTCCAAGACCTAAAAGTGATAATGGAGTCCAATTCGTAGCACCCGCACCGAAAATATCTTCTGCATCTCTTAGCTGTGACTCGGTGCCAATACCTCCATTTTGTGAACCCCAGTTCCATCGGCCAAAGTCAAGATTTGCATATACAGAGATCCAATAGGTTCCATTTTCCAATGTAACAGCTGCAGGTAATAATAAGTTCATATTAGTATCATCTGGATCAGAAATAGGAACTAATTGACCACTGTTATATATCGCCTCTCCTGGTGCGCCATTTTCATCGACATAAATAACGACACTTGCATCATCAAATATAGGACCACCACTAGCCGTACCAAAAGCAAGAACTCTTTCAATAGTCCATGTATTTCCTTCTGGCACCACAAAGTCGTCAGCTACTTGAACCAAAGCCCCACTCCCGAGAGCATTACTCTGAGATATTATTGAATTTACCTGAGCTTCATTTTGATTATAAATTGGAAGTTCAGAAATACTAATTGTAAACCCTTCTGTTACTTGTTCGTCACCAGAAGTGGCTACAAGTGCTATCGTTGCCTTATCTCCTACAGTAATTCCTTCTGCGTACTCGATGGTAAGAGTGTCACCATTTAGAGTCGCAGCAACTGCATCTGGATTCGTGTTTTGCAACTCTATACTTATAAAGCTTCCATTAGAGCTAACAAATAAACCTTCAACATTTATTTCAAAGCTTTCGAGGCTGTTAATATCTGCAGTAAGATCTTCTAACAAATAAGCAACACTTAATGTAGATTCTGGTAATTCATTGTATATCGGAAATCTTGCACTAAACAATCCGTTACCATGTGCAGCCGCGGCAATAAATCCATCTTTTCGTGTACCTACTTCGGCAACAACATTATTACCTATAACTACATTTTCTTTTCTCCAAATGGTCCTGCTACCGTTTAATCTGGAAGTAGAATATAACCCTGTACTTGTTCCTGCAAAAACTCTTTGTAATCTAGAACCGAAGAAACCATTACTTCCTCCTAAAAATGCAGTACTTCGTACCGATGGTCCATTTCCAGATCCATCACTATTTTGCTCTAGGTTACCACTAATATCCGTCCAAGTCTCTCCACCATCTTCAGTTATAAATAAACTAGGAATACTATAATTAGAGAATGTGATGATTACTCTATCAGAGTTTGAAGGATCCACATTTATATCGGTAACAAATCCTTCAGGTAGTCCTTTACCTGTTGTAAGATCTACGGCTACTTGTCCGTCAACATTAGCATTATCCATTCTATACACAATACCGCTATTGGTTCCATAATAAAGTCTGTTAGCTACAGGATACTTAGAAACGTCCAATGAAGTAATAGATGTTTCTGCAGGTGAATCAGAGTTGGGTAGGCCTATCCAATTCACTGTAGCATTAGAATTGTTAAATAATGGCAACCCATCGAGATCATTATTTCTCCATATTCTATTTCCTGCCGGAAGATACATGATGTTATCATTATTTGGATCTAAGACAAAAGGAGCTATAAATCCAAATCCTGCTGCACCTGCTGGAGTAACCTTTGTAAACGAAGCAAAATTACCTTCTTCGTCATAATTAAATCTAAAAATATTACCTCTTTGTGAAGAAACATATCTAGTTAGACCTCCATCTGCAATTGCACTATAAGAACCATCTCCGCCAAAAAGATCTTCCCAATCAGCTCTTGGGTCTGTAGAGTTTGTATACCATGTACTGTTATCCTGGAAACCTGCAACCAAATCATCACTATTTGGTTCTGGGTCAAAAGACACATGATATGGTTGAGTTGTTAAGTATCCATTACTTAATGAAGTCCAGGTCACGGGTTCTCCTTCCAAAGCTGTTGTGATATCTTCAGTCACTGAAACTCCACCATCATGACCTGACAATACTTTATTTGGATTAGAAGGATAGAAAACTAATGCATGTTGATCAGGATGATGATCTGTATATAAGCCAAAAACTTCGCCATTAGAGGAGGTATAACCACCTATCCAGCTGTCTGGGCCGACCGGTGTTCTAAAACCATCTGTTGATCTATATAGGTTTGTTCCTCCAATAAATACCAAATCGGGATCTGCCGGACTTACCTTTACTACTAAATCATATCCTCCTTGAATATTATAAGATCCTCCTCTTGATCCAAAGTTGCCAGGAAGGTTTGCTGTAAGGTCTTCCCATCTCTCACCTTCTGCTGCTTCTGCGTCATATCTAAAAAGGAATGATTGAGGTGATTGAACTCTATTCGTTACAAAAAAGTAAACTATATTACCATTAGATGGATCGGATCCCATTGCAGTTCTAAGAAACTGTGGAGGAATAAAATCTGGATTTATTTTTGTCCAGATATCTCCATCAGAAGAAGTAAAGAAACCATTGTTTACAACACTATTGTCATCCATAGTAGCATATATCTGACCAGTAGCCGTAATAATTACTTCGGCCAATGTGCTTGTACCTCCTTCTAATACTTGAGTGAACGTGCGCCCGCCATCTTGCGATCTTTGAATACCAGTCCAAGTGGCTATGTATAAATCACCAGTAACTGGGTGAATCGCTATACTATTAATTAAATCAAAATTAGAACTTGTAGTAGGATCGCCATCATCTGTACTTCTTAACTTTCTCCAAGTACGACCGCCATCTCTTGATTTATAAACTCCATCCCCTCTATAAAGGGCTCCTCCATCGGAGGCAGAATTTCCAAAAGTTTCTCCTGTTGCATAGTACCAGGTAAAACTTTGGCCTGGTCTAGGGTCCTGAACAATAGCAGTAACACTTTGTCTTTGAGATTTTCTAGTCACTTTTCTCCAAGATTCACCACCATCTTCAGATCTCCATAAACCTCCAGAAACACCTCCTGCCAGAATAATGTTTTCGTTATTACGATCGATCGCCAAAGCTCTCGTTCTACCTCCTACATTCCATGGCCCTCTATTTTGCCAATATGAAAAACGAGCTCTATTAGAAGATTTTGCAGCAGTAGCTAATGCCTTTTTTGAATCATCGCTTATTGCAATTTTACTAGAAAATTTAACTTCAGACTCACGAATACCTTCCGGAATTCGACCAGTTTCGGGATTTGCTAATAATTGCACCTCATACTCCATTCTTGCCTTCAAGTCTTCTCCAACCCGTTCCGGTTTAGACGACCGAGAAGTACGTGTTTTTCCTTCATAAAGTTTTTTTGCATTACGATAAACTTGTTTACCGTTGATTTGATCGGCCTGAATCTTATGACCGGATTGTTGGGCATTGGAAGTAATAGTCCCCAACAAGACTATTCCCCAAACTAAGCGTTTGAGCGAAAATAAAGATGTTTTCATTTTTTAAGCTGATTTGTGAGTAATTCGCAAATATAACTTAAATTTTCGACTTTTTTTCTTAAAAATTATGAATTTTTAAGATTATTTTGTCATTAATGTAAAGGCATTTTAGTCGAACACTCAGTATTTTTAATATTTAGAGAAGGGTTTTGAAGTACAATTTTTACGTGTATTAAATTATTTGTTAGAAAACTCTCCTTCAATAAATTAAAAAAATTTTGTATCGGTAAATAGATAGTCATTTTATTTGATATCATTTAAGTTCAATTGACTGTAAATCAAATTGTTGTTGATAACTCTTGGAGTTTTACTTTCCCTTGATTATGTGATTTTCATACTTTTATTGTGTCTCATGTGTGTCTCGGTATTAGCGAGACACAAAAAAATGTGTCGTCATGATAAAAGTACACTTAAGAAAGAAAAAACTAAAAACAGGAAAACTGAGTCTGTATATAGAATACTATAAAGGCATACAAACCCTTGCAAACGGAAAAATTAAACACCTAAGGGATTATGAATACCTTCAACTTTATTTAATAAGCAATCCTAATTCCTCTTCTGAAAAGAAAAAGAACCGAGAACAGCTTGAACTTGCAGAGCAAATCTTGGCTATTCGAAAAGCGGAAATCTACCAGGGTAAGTATAGAATTCAAAACAATCATAGAGGAAAAACAACCCTATTGGATTTTTATGAAATGAAGAAAGAGGAGCGTTATCAAACAAAAGGAAATTATGATAATTGGGATGCGGCACAGAAGCATTTAGAAAAGTACTGCCCCAATCATATCACCTTTAATGATGTTGATATCGATTTTATTAAAGGCTTTAAAAAATATTTAGATACTGTAGCTGTAACCAAAAGTCAAAAGAAGCTATCTCAAAACACCAAGCACACCTATTTTAACAAATTCAAGGCCTGTCTTAATGCAGCCTTCGAAGAAGGTTACCTAAAAGAGAACCTAATTAAGAAAGTAAAAGGGTTTGCCATGGGAGAATCAACTAGAGAATACTTAACTTCTGATGAGCTTCAAAGGTTATCTAAAACCCCATGCAAATTTCCAATTTTAAAACGAGCCTTTCTCTTTTCCTCACTTACTGGCATACAATGGTCTGATATTAATAAATTAGTTTGGTCTGAAGTCCGGGATGAAGGGAAAGATGAAGCAGGTAACTCTATTTTTCGAATTGTATTTCAACAAAAGAAAACAGAAGGTGTTGAGTATTTATATATTTCAAAACAAGCCAGAAACCTTCTAGGAGAAAGAGGAGAGCCGAAAGATAGGGTTTTTAGAAATCTACATTACAGCGCACACATGAATCTTCAGTTACTTCGTTGGTGTATGTTTGCAGGTATTACCAAACACATCACCTTCCACTCCGCTAGACATACCAATGCGGTCTTACTTTTGGAAAATGGAGCTGATATCTATACCGTTTCTAAACGCCTAGGTCATAAAGAAATAAGAACCACAGAAATTTATGCCAAAATTATTGATAAGAAAATGAAAGAAGCCGCCAACCTAGTCCCAAAATTAGAATTGGACACCCTCGAATAAAGAGCATAGATTCATTTTAGACTCCTCCAAAAATCAAATTTCAGATTTGAATCAAAGAGCTATAAGCCATTTTTTGGATTTTGATTGTTAATAACTCAGAATTTCACCCATTCCACTCCATATTTTTTAATACCAAAACATATGTTTTGAAATCTGATTTAATGAAGCCTATAAAGTTTGATTTCATTTGTACATAAATCAACATAAATAACTGACTATCATTTATTTGTGAATAAATAATTTAACATACAAGAGTTTCATATTTCCCTTATCTATACTTTTATTTCTAGAATTCTACAAAAAGAAACAAAGCGCTTTGTTCATTATTAATCTATAAATCGGATAAGATGGACAATATAAAAATTGAAGAAAAGCTCGATAGAATTGAGAGCCTACTATTAGGTGCAAAAAAAGTACTTACACTGGAAGAAGCTTGTGATTATACAGGTATCTCAAGAAGCTAGATACCGGGCCTTGTCCTGCAAAAAACGATGGGTGCCGTTGTTACTAGTCACCGCTGCCGCTGTTAATATACTCAAAAGTCAAAGAACATTTTACTTTCATTAAGACCAGTGGATGATTCGGCTTTACACCATCACTCCATTGTTTATACTTTCTGTTGGATAGCCCTTTGTTGGAAACAAAGATGGGGATTTCAGTACAGGTTCCAAGATAAAATGTGTCCATATCTGCCAGAACCGGGACAAACAGGCTATCAAAGGGGATTTCTGGATTTCTATTATCCCTAAAGCTAGGTACAACATCCCATTTTTAAAGGGGTTAGACACTAATTTTTGGATATTTTCTTCAGATGTGCATTTTTTATTTTAATTAATCAAACTTGTATAAAATAAACCTGTCAAATGAAAAAACAATTACAACAAATAGTGCTTGCCTTCATTATGGTATTGGCAACGCTTACCACTTACGCCCAAGAGGTTGGGGAAACCTTCAGTGTCGATCATATAACATACAAAATTACCTCTGTAGCTCCTTATGAAGTTGAAGCGGCAGACTATACCGGTACAGGAGGAGTGGTGACCATCTCTCCAACAGTGGATCATGGCCCGAATACCTACAAGGTTAACCGTATTGGTGACGGAGCTTTTCGGGACAATGCCTTGACCAGTGTGAGCATACCCAACAGTGTGACCAGTATTGGGAGTGGCGCTTTTTTCATAAATCAACTGAGCAGTATAACCTTACCCAACAGTGTGACCAGTATTGATGACTATGCTTTTCGGGACAATGCCTTGACCAGTGTGACCCTACCCAACAGTGTGACCCATATTGGCCGCCATGCTTTTCGGGACAATGCCTTGATCGAGGTTACCATTCCCAATAGTGTGACCAGTATTGGGAGTGGCGCTTTTGCTGATAACAACTTGACCGAGGCAACCCTACCGAACAGTGTGACCCGTATTGGGGATTATGCTTTTTACAGTAACGATTTAACCGAGGTTACCATACCAAATAGTGTGATCAGTATTGGGGATGCTGCTTTTTTTATAAATCAACTGAGCAGTATAACCCTACCCAACAGTGTGACCAGTATTGGGGATTATGCTTTTTACAATAATCCAAATCTTGACACAGTGGTGTCAAAGGGCACAGATTCCCCGTCAATTCAAACATATACCTTTTCAAACCGTCACCAAATAGATTTGGCAGTTCCTAGGGGGAAGAAACAAGAGTATTTAGATAATGGCTGGACGGGCTTCAGATCCATCACCGAACCAGCAGAAGTTGGGGACACATTCAGTGTCGATCATATAACATACAAAGTTACTTCTTTAATTCCTCTTAAAGTTGAGGCAACAGATTATAACACTGCGGGTGGTCCAATAGTGAGCATCCCTCCAACAGTGAATCAAGGCCAAAATATCTACACGGTGGCCGCTATTGGCGCCGAAGCTTTTAGCAATAACCAATTGACTAGTGTGACCATACCAAACGGTGTCACCAGTATTCAGCAGCAGGCTTTTGAGAATAACCAATTGACGAGTGTTACGATACCCAACAGTGTCACTAGTATTGGACTGTCTGCTTTTAACAGTAACCAATTGACAAGTGTAACCATACCAAATAGTGTAACCAGTATTAAGGATTATGTTTTTGCCGGCAACCAATTGACCGAGGTCACCATACCTGGCAATGTGACCAGTATTGGTGGATGGGCCTTTGCAGTCAATCCAAACCTTGTTACGGTGATTGTAGAGCCCTCCAATCCTCCGACACTCCACGAAGATGCCTTTCAGGATTTAATAAACAACATCGATTTTCGTCATCAAATAGATGTGATCGTTCCCAAGGGCAAGAGACAACTTTATTTAGATAATGGGTGGACAAGCTTCAAGTCCATCACGGAAGTTGTAGAGGTCGGGGACACTCTCAGTGTCGATCATATAACATACAAAGTTACTTCTTTAACTCCGCTTGAAGTTGAGGCAACAGACTATAACACTGAGGGTGGTTCAATAGTGAGCATCCCCCAAACGGTGGATCAAGATCCGAACACCTTTGAGGTGACTCGTATTGATGGTGGTGCTTTTAGGAACAACAATTTGACCAGTGTGACCATTCCGAACAGTGTAACCACCATTGGAGATAGTGCTTTTCGAGCAAACAAATTGACCGGGGTTACCATACCGGGCAGTGTTACCAGTATTGGAGATAGAGCTTTTGAGGTCAACGAATTAACCGAGGTGACCATCCCAAACAGTGTAACTACTATTGGAGATAAGGCTTTTGACAATAATCGAGATCTTGCTACGGTGGTGACAAAAGCTACTGTCCCGCCAACGCTTCACGAAGATGCCTTTTCAAGGGCCAATCGAGATCAAATAGACTTGATAGTCCCTTTGGGCACTAAAGATACATATCTAGCTGAAGGTTGGACGAGTTTTAAATCCATTACAGAAGCAGCGATAGTCGCACAGGATGCTGTAGTACAGAGTACCAGTGCTAAAACATCCACTTCAAAAAGTACAAGGGCACTTGCCTATATTCATAAAGGTAATGAGCGCAACAATATTGTCGTTTACCCTAACCCGGCACAAGATAGCATCCATATTAGATTAGGTGATGATAAAGTGTTACACCAAGTAAACATATACAATACTCTGGGTGTTCATATCTATTCGGCAAACGCCCTGCAAATAGATATAAGTCATTTACCTCGCGGTATATATATACTGGAAATAGAGACCAAAACTGGGGAAAAAGTGGTTAAGCGAGTAATGATACAATAAACTACACTACCACAGATAAATAGATATAACAACTATGAAAAACCCAAAATAATTACAATTGATACTGTCCATCATCTTTATGGTATTGGCAGGCCTTACTGGATATGGTCAAAATGTGAATGCTAATGAACCACCGGCCCTCAATTCAGATGCTTTTCAGTATCCGCATAGTCACGACAAAATAGACGTGGTAGTGCCCCTAGGCAGGGAGCAAGCTTATATAGAAAAGGGTGGACGGGTTTCAAGTCCCTCTTTTTGCCATAGGCCAGGTGCATGTAGAAAAATTGATGACTGAACTCCAAAAAGCAATTAGAAACACAGCAATAGATTGCCCAGTTGTTCAGAGAACTAAATTTTAGAAAACAATGAAAAAAAAACATCATAACACGATTCACGAAGAATCTAAACAAAACGTGAATTCCAATGAGCACAATGCAATTCAAATTGGCACTCTAACGAAAAAAAGACTTCAAAGATTCGGAACCTGGATTGGACTGCTTGCCATAGTTCTTTTTGCCATGCATTTGCGTTATGAAGACTTTACTGTCTGGCAAAAGCATAAAACGGCCTTTCAATATCAGGGAGAATATCAAATGGCCAATTTTGACAGTTATCATTACTTACAACTCGCCAAAGATGTACAAGAAGGTGTCTATGATGATCTTGATGAAAAAAGGCACGTTCCCAATGGTGTGGAACGTCCTTTTGTACCTCCTTTACTAACTTTACTAGTGGTTGCCATCAGTAATTTAACAAGCATTCCTCTGACCACGGTCGCCATTTTTATGCCGGTAGTCCTATCTTCCCTACTGGCGGTGGTCCTGTTTTTTTTATGCTTGGGATTAAACTTGAATAAGATTTCGGCACTGTCGGCCGCCCTTTTCTCAATAATTTCCCTGACCTATGTTGTTAGAACGCGCATAGGTGTATTTGACACCGATTGTTTGAATGTTGTTTTTCTGGTCCTTATCAGTTATCTGTTTTTACAATTTGGCCAACTACAGGATCACCGTCGTTATCGATTTTTGGCCTTTGGATTTGTGTGTGCCATTCTATATTTCCTATGGTGGGACACTGCCAATAGTGTAGTTCTTTTATCGGCCCTGGTGCCTTTGTCGGTCGCATTGCTCTTTTTTTATAAAACCAAAAAACCATTTGTTAAATATGGCCTTTTGGGGATGACTATTTTATTGGGATTGTATTTTATCAAAGACCAAGTCTTTTCCTTTTTTGGATTGCTGTTGGGGACGAGCACGGATTTTCCGAACAATTTGGGCATAAGTGAACTGGATAAGGTAAGCTTGGATGGTTTCATAGAAAAGACAACTAACAGTGGATTTGTTTTTTTTCTGATGTTGGCAGGCTTTGTTCTATTGATCTGGAACCTTAGGGTAAAGGCACTGTTTCTTACGATGCCCATTTTGTTGGCCTTTCTGCCTTTTATTGCGGGCAATCGCTTTATCATATTTTCAGCCCCCATTATGGCGCTGGCCATCGGGTATTTTATCCAGTTGTTATTTGATTTTAGGGGTAAATTAAAGCCCGCTCTTATTTATGCAATAACCTTGATCATAGTGCTAATAGGTATTTTTTCAAATTATGGTACCATTACCAAGAAGTATGAAAAGGCCGCAGTATTCGAAAATAGAACGTTGTTGGATGCCCTGGAAAACAATACAGCTGCACAGTCCAATATCTGGACAGATCAGGATCTGGGCTATCAAATTCAGTACTATTTGGATCGGGGCACTTTTCTTGACGGTGGTTTTTCCCCAGAGCTTTCCTATTATTTGTATTTCCCATTAGCGGCTGAAGACTTGTCCCTTTCGGCAAATTATATGCAGTTTTATAGTGTACATGGTCTCCAGGGCATGCATGATCTGTATGCTTTGTTTCCCAGTATAAATGAAACTTTTGTGTTTTTAAGACATGTTTTGTCCCGGACTCCGGAAAAGGCGGCACAATGGTTAAGGGCAGGGCAACAGAACGGACGCCTTCCGAAAACGGATAAGTTAACCACTGTAGAAGAGTGGTTGTCCTTTTTATATCCCAAGCAAAAGAAGGACATATATTTGTTCACGTATTATAAAATGACACAGACTGCAACCTGGTTTAAGCAAGGGAACTCGGATTTGAGAACCAGAGAAACAATAGGGCTTCCTCTTTTCCTGACTTTTAATGACTTGAAAGAACAGGGGAGTCGAATAAAGAACAATCAAATCACCCTCGATACCAATACGGGAGTTGCAAGTTATGGTAATCAAAAAAGGTACTTTCAATCACTTTCCACTTTTGACGGTATTCGAGTCAATTCAAAAACATTTCCTGAACAAACCTCACTAAAAAGTGCTAATAACAACCGTTTTGTGTTTCAATGGGACAAGAACGTTGGTTTTGGTGCAGCTATGTCTAAAGAAATGGCCAACACAACATTGGTTAAACTTTATCTATTGCAACAAGAATCCCCTTATTTCGAATCTGTTTCAATACATACACCTACTTATCAAATCTGGAAAATAAAAGGAGATACCTACGATATTGAAACGCCCCTTACCAATTAAAAGAAAAGCCAGGACCGCTCTTTTAATAATTATACTATTACAATTTGAAAATAATATTTACCATGGAAATTTTCTATGCTTCAAAAAAAAAATTCAAAGATGCATTTCAAAAAATTATTGAAAGCAATGACAGTTATGAAATTGGAGAAGCTGCACTTCCGGCATATTCACATAAAAACCCATTGATTGACTGGTTATTTTGGGAAAGATTAAAAATTGCATATAAATATGCTTCAAGCAATGGGAAAACAAAAAACAAAATTCTCGATTTTGGTTGTGGTTCGGGTGTATTAAGTTATATGCTTACTAAAAAAAATCATTGTGTTACAGCTTGCGACCTGGAGCTTTCTCCTTTAAAACTATTAAAGGAAATTATTGAATTCCCTTCAGGCATTAATTTCATCGAAGGCGATATTCTTGATAAAAATTTTGAAGACAATTCTTTCGATATAATATGTGTCATGGATGTTTTAGAGCATATTGAAAATCTTGAACCATATATAAAGCTATTTGACAGATTACTTACACCAAATGGTTTAATATTAGTTTCCGGGCCAACAGAAAGTATTTTTTACAAAATAGGAAGAAAAGTAGCCGGAAAAAGATTTACCGGGGATTACCATGTGACAAATATTTCTAAAATCAAAAAAACGTTTAATGTCCACTTCGAAGTAAAAACCTTAAGAAAACTACTGTTTCCCCTGGTGTTCTTTGAACTATTTACAGCTAAGAAAATAACTTGTATCAATGAAGTCAAATAAAAAAATCGCAGTTGTTATTCCGTGTTACAAAGCTTCGAAACATATTACTGAAGTCCTTGTTACGGTCCCACAATTTATTGACCACATCATAGTGGTTGATGACGCATGTCCAGAAAATTCAGGCGGCAAAGTTAATGAAATAGCAGATACCAGGACCCATATTATTTTTCATGAAACCAATAAAGGTGTCGGTGGAGCCGTTATAAGTGGTTTCAGAAAAGCTATTGAATTCAGATGTGATATTGTGGTGAAGTTGGATGGTGACGGTCAAATGAATCCGAATGAGATTGAAAAACTAATACAACCCCTATTGCACGATTTTGCAGATTATACAAAAGGAAATCGATTTCATGATTTTAAAGCATTGAAATGTATGCCCAAAATTAGACTCTTTGGTAATAGCGTTTTGTCATTTTTTATAAAAGCAGCTTCCGGGTATTGGAGTATTATGGACCCAACAAACGGTTTTTTTGCCATTTCTTCCAAAACACTACGGGACTTGAATTTGGATAAAATTGACAAAGGCTATTTTTTCGAGACAGATATGCTCATCAATCTTAACCTTGTGGATAAAGTTGTTCAGGACATTCCGATCTCAGCAATCTATAAAGATGAAATAAGCAGTCTTAGCATAAGGAAAGTTATTTTAACCTTTCCTTTTAGAATGATGAAAGGATTGCTAAAAAGACTTCTCTTCAAATATTATATCTATAACTTCAATATGGTTTCGATTTATTTGTTGGTAGGTTTGCCCTTGTTGCTGTTTGGTTTTGTATTGGGGAGTTATAAATGGAGGATCGGGGCTATAGAAAACGTGGAAAATAGTGCAGGTACAATTATGTTGACCGCCCTGCCAATAATATTGGGGATGCAATTTTTATTGCAAGCCATCAGCATTGATATCGCTAATGTTCCTAAGAGAAGCGCATCCTAATTACAAGAAATCCGGTCGGACAGGCCCTTTTAAACACCGCTAGCCTGTCGGCAGTTGTATTTGGATATGATAGTATTGATCCAAAAAATTCAATGGGCCAAGGCCATGGAGCTGTCGGGCCGATAACAGCCAAAGGTGTGGGAGCCAATCCAAAAAAGAACCTAAAGATATAGAAGGATAAGTTTAGACTATTGCCCTTAACATTAACATTGAATACTAAGACTCGGGCTTGTCCTAACTTCTGATGGTCTTAAAGGGCAGGGTAGCGAAATTGTAAACAAGAGGGTAATACGCTAAAGCGACGTCACATATCTCATTTATTGTGTAAAGTCCCTGTTTATAGAAGGTTTCAAGGATTGAAAAAAAGATGGAAAATGGTAATTTGTAGCAAAAATCATAAAAAACACTCAAATGTGACATTCAATGATCACTTTGGCTAGCATTTTAAAAAGATGAATATTCCCTTTAGGTTCAATCGTCTAAATCTTCATCTTTTTAAAACGTTATACCTCTCTTATTGAAAAATTTCAGGAAAATGATGAAATAGAAATTCCGAAAAAGATTAACTTGGACTTTTTTGAAGAACCTTAGTATTTATTTGAGTAAATCAATCTATTCATATACTTTTTTGTTCGAATTTTTTCTAAATTCTGCATCAGGTTTTATTAACAAATTATTTTTTGTGTCTTATTTGTACCTCAAACCACCTAAACCCTTGTAAACAAAGGAAAGTTACTTATTACTTGTAAGAACTTTTATTATTGCTTCTCCAAAACAACCTCCAAACTTTCTGTGATCACATGGCAGATATCCTCACCTACAATAATGGGTTCACTTGTTTTATCAGCATATCCATTTTTGCTAATCGTGATTATGTAGGTTCCCGCTCTTTCAAACGCCCCAACAAAATTATTGGCACCTGTAAAATTTTCTAGTGTTTCTTTATAATCATTGTCTTGCGCCACTACGGTAACTCCCTCGGTTAAAAATGCTCCTCCTATTCCGTCTCTTACTGTTACTTCAAGCCCTGCTCGTGCTTCCTCGGTACAAAAAATAGGATCTTCAGTTTTATCATCATCACTGTTACACGCCACGAACATAATTAGTGAAATAATTATAACTAGCTTCTTCATGCATTTACAATTTTATTTGTATTTCTTTTTACTATGTACTAGATGCTGTTTAAATCTTATGGTTGCGTTTGGGATTTTATGAAGAGATATATTCTTTGTATACTGCTATCGGAATAAGAGCTGTCCAGCCACAAAAATCCATTTTTGCTGGCATTCCGTAGGACACCAAATCGGGCGAATAATTTTCCCAAAAGGTATCAGTCATTTCAAACACCTCGGCAACAGAACGGTAGGTTTTTTGAGCAAGTCGTTTTGCCATGGCATCCTGACCACAAACCGACAATCCTTTTAAGACCATGTAGGATGTTGGGGCCCACACACCACCACGCCAGTAATCTCCCCAACCTCTATAATCTGGATCATCTGCAGAAAGTGCGGGTAATGGTGTACGTCTTCCAAATTCTTTTGGGTTTTCGAGATGAGATAAAAAACGTTCCATTCGATCTTGGGGAACTACTTTACCTAATAATGCCCAATACATACCTATATGCTTACGCTTTATTTGTTTGTTGAATCCAAGATCATAATAAATTCCTTCCTCGTTATTCCAACATAACTCATTAACCGCTTTTGCTATTTTGCCATGTATTTGATCATAGGATGCTATATCTTCAGAAGTTTCTATAATTTCTGCAATGGTTTTTAATTGATTGGCCAACATTGCCATCTGGCTAGAGAAATCCACCAGCCTTCCTTGTTTGTTCCAAACGCCTTGTAAGGTTTTGGGATATTCTGCAATAAACGTGTTTAATCGTTCTTCACCTGTGGCATCCATTTTACCCAATTTATCTCCTAATTCATGATGGGTCATTCCATTACCATCGTTGTTCCACCCTTTTGGATAGCGTTGTATGTTATCCATTCCCATTCCCAAAGTATCTGCATAAAACAAATCATCTTCCATTTGATACGTACGTACCAAAAATTCGAAATTCTTTTTCAGAATTGGATATACTTTTTTAAGCCGTTCTTTGTCTTTGGAAACTGAATAAATTTCAAGCTCTGCAAAAGCCAATAGTGGTGGGTTTATAGAAACCGGATGTTCTTTTGACCACAATGGTGATCCATCATGTCGATATTCTCTGCAGATATAACCATCTTCTTCGATACGATCATAAAAATTATCCAATGCCTGATACACCGGTAGCTCATCTAAATGATATTTTGCAAAGCACACCATAAAGCAGGTGTCCCACAGAAAGATATTTTGCGAAAATGCTGCATCGATAAATGGTTTTTTGAAAAATAATTCTGTATCTCCTCCTCTTATCTTGGATTTTGTGATCTCGAGGGCGCGATTATACATTCGCTCGGATAATTCTGGAGTAACCTTAAAATCTGAAGGACAATCTGACTCTGATTTGGTTTCTAAAACGGTCGTTTCGTCTTTACAAGCATACATTCCGGAAATACCCATAACGCTAACAGTTAGACCCAGTTTTTTTGTGAATTCTCTTCTTTGCATAAGCCCATTATTTTCATGAAAGTTACACAATCGAATGTATCCAACAAAAAAAGCATCCCGATAATCGAGATGCTTTCAACTTATTATTTGAAGAATTGCGATGTCTATAAATCAAATTTGATTCCTTGAGCCAGTGGTAACTCTGTAGTATAATTAATTGTATTGGTTTGGCGACGCATATATACTTTCCAGGCATCAGATCCTGATTCACGTCCGCCACCAGTTTCTTTTTCGCCTCCAAAAGCTCCGCCAATCTCGGCTCCCGAGGTTCCAATATTTACATTGGCAATACCACAATCTGATCCTGCGTGTGATAGAAAACGCTCTGCTTCGCGAAGGTTATTCGTCATAATTGCTGATGATAATCCTTGTGCCACTCCGTTTTGCAATTCGATCGCATTCTCGACCTCGCCACTGTATTTCAAAAGATATAAAACCGGAGCAAAAGTTTCATGTTGCACGATCTCAAAAGCATTATTGGCTTCGGCAATGGCCGGCTTTACATAGCAACCACTCTCATATCCTTCACCGGAAAGCACTGCTCCTTCGACTACAATATTTCCGCCTTCTTCAACCACTTTTTCAAGAGCATTTTGATATCCTTTTACAGCATCTTTGTCAATTAATGGGCCTACATGATTATTTTCGTCGAGGGGATTTCCTATTCTTAATTGCCCATAGGCATCTACAATCGCGTTTTTAACCTTATCATAAATTGATTCGTGAATAATCAAACGACGTGTAGAGGTACAGCGTTGTCCAGCGGTACCAACAGCACCAAATACAGCTCCGATAACTGTCATTTTGATATCGGCATCGGGAGTAACGATAATGGCATTGTTACCACCCAATTCTAATAATGATTTTCCTAAACGTTGTCCTACTGTAGCGGCTACAATTTTACCCATACGAGTAGATCCCGTTGCAGAAACCAGCGGAACTCGTTTATCGGTAGTCATCATCTCTCCTACTTTGTAATCTCCATTAATCAAACATGATATTCCTTCAGGTAAATTATTTTCTTTTAATACTTTGGCTATTATATTTTGACAGGCAACTCCACAAAGTGGTGTTTTTTCACTTGGCTTCCAAACACAAACATCCCCGCAGATCCATGCTAATGCGGTATTCCATGACCAAACGGCAACCGGAAAATTAAATGCTGAAATGATCCCAACAATCCCAAGTGGGTGATATTGCTCGTACATTCTGTGTCCAGGTCGTTCTGAGTGCATGGTTAATCCATGCAATTGCCTGGAAAGCCCAACAGCAAAATCACAGATATCGATCATCTCTTGTACTTCACCTAATCCTTCTTGATAGGATTTTCCCATTTCGTAAGAGACCAATTTACCTAGTGGTTCTTTTAACTTGCGAAGTTCCTCTCCAAATTGTCTTACAATTTCTCCTCGTTGTGGAGCAGGCATTACTCTCCAGGACTTAAAGGCTTCGGCTGCTGTTTCAATTACTTTCTCGTAATCCTCTTTTGTTGTGGTTTCTACACTTCCTATTAGTTCACCATCTACCGGTGAATACGATGTAATTGTATCGTCATTAGAAAACCAGTTTGATCCTGTTGAAGTTCCTTTATTATGATCAGAAACACCTAATTGTTGCAGGGCTTCCTGAATCCCAAAATCTACTACTGCTGTTGCCATATTATTTGTTACTTTTTGAAAAGGTAAAGATACTGTGTTTTGCAGATATATTAAATTTTGACCTGTTATTACATCAGTTTTGAATAATTTTTTAAAAAACAACCCTTAAAAAAATCAATTTCTCAACCAAAAAGTAGTATTAGAACTAAATTGATTCTACACTTCTTCAGAAACAAATCGCTTATCTGTTGGCATTACGGTTCCGAAATTATTACATGTTCTCAGGGTTGTACTGCCATAAAAATGCTTAAAATGTTTTAGAAAATCTTTTTCGATATCATGTAGTTTAAAATACACTTCGTGTAATTTGTTATTACAGTGATCACAAAACCATAATAATCCATCTTCGGCTTCAAGATCTACTCGTTTTCTTTCGATTACCAGGCCAATAGATCCTTCATGTCGAACTGGGGAGTGCGGTACTTTTGCCGGATGTAAATACATATCTCCTGGTCCTAATTTCATGGTCTTCTTTTCTCCATTTTCCTGTACATGCACTTCGATATTGCCTTCGAGTTGATAAAAAAGCTCTTCGGTTTCGTTATAGTGATAATCTTTTCTGGCATTGGGGCCTGCTACAATCATTACGATATAATCACCAGCATCTCTATATAAATTTTTGTTTCCCACCGGAGGTTTTAAAGTATCTCTGTTTTCTTCAATCCACTGATTGAGATTAAATGGTTTTTGAATCGCCATACATCAATTTTTAAGGAATATAAAAGTACGGAAATGAATGGGAAGTTTTATAAACTTTTGTAATAAGGCATCGAGTTATCTTTCTATGAACTAATCTCACACCATGTCCTCGACCAACACCACACCAAACCTCGCCCGCGCACGTCGGTAACCCTCCCCCACACAATTTTATCGACCAGCGGCACACGGCAGCTGCTCCGCGCAGGTAGGTAACCTTCCCCCGCGCTAGGTTTGTCGATCAGCGGTATGGGGTGACCTGTCCCCGCGGGGTGGCAACCTTCCCCCACACAATTTTATCGATCAGCGGCACACGGCAGGTGCTCCGCGCAGGTAGGTAACCTTCCCCCGCGCTAGGTGTATCGATCAGCGGTATGGGGTGACCTGTCCCCACAGGTAGGTGACTCTCCCGCGCACCAGGGTGAGGCGCCCCCGCGGTGCGGAGACCCCAACCCAGTGCGCGGGCCAGTAATAATGGGGGTTTTGTTAAACTAACATGAGTTTGAAATAAGAAAAATGCCTGAAACAAACTAAATGTTTGATACTTAGTTCTTTTCAATTTTCTCCCCCTCTTCAAAGGAAAGGAGTTAAGAAGTCTCCCTTTTGAAGGGAGATTTAGAGGGATGTTTCAGGCTCTGTTCGATCATAATAATATCTGTGTGCACCTCTCTTGAATTGTACCTTTCCTGTAAAAAACATCCATCCCCGACCCTCTTCAAAGGAAAGGAGTTAAGAAGTCTCCCTTTGAAGGGAGATTTAGAGGGATGTTTCAGGCTCTGTTCGATCGTGATAATATCTGTGTGCACCTCTCTTGAATTGTACCTTTCCTGTAAAAAACATCCATCCCCGACCC
>CANMDH010000037.1 GCA_947496555.1 uncultured Aquimarina sp.
CTGATTTTAAACACCAATTCCTCTGGGGCTAGCCCCAGAGGAATTGAAACAACAGACAGAGTTTAATTTACATATCCACAAAATTATATGTTGTTCTCGCTATTTTTTTGTTATTTTCTTTTATCCAGTTCAAACCTGAGTTCGATGTAAGAAAATTTACGTCAGTCTGAGTGATTTTCGATAGAAAATTGTATCGAAGACAAGTCAATTTTCATTCAAAAGCCTAATTTCGATACAATTTTTCTTCGTTTCACTATGAAAAATCACTCAATTTGACGGTTTTTTTTAATCAACCCTTTACATCGAACTCAGGTCATTTCAAGATAAAGCTGTTCTACCTTATCTCTTGCCCATTGTGTTTTTCTTAAAAACTTTAGACTAGATTTAATAGAAGGGTCTTTTTTAAAACAATTGATGTCAATTTTTGCTGCTAACCCCTTCCAACCATAATGGTTTACTAAAAATGCTAATATATCTGCCAATTTCACCCCATGCAAAGGGTTGTTGGGTTGTTCTTTCTTGGGATTGTTTTGTTTCTCCATTAATGAGTTTCATAATCATTAAAAATCAATAATGCTATACTTGTAATTCTAAAAATCAGAAGTACGTATTTTGTTTTTGGTTTCACTTAGTTGTTATACACAGCATTTGGTATTTAATTAGTTGCGCTGTTTAAGCACATAATTTAGCAAATACTTCTCCAAAATGAAACTGTTCTGGGCTAAAATATATGTTAGACACTGATTTTTATTTATTCAGACAATGGTTACCGTTAAATTCCAAAACATATGAAAGATTATTGATGGTCCGATTGATTTAGATTTAAAGTATAGAGTTCCAGAAATTATTCCGCCAAATATTGTCAAATAGAATAAATGCCAATCTTGTTTTGATGATTCTAATATTAAATTACTATATGGAGAATGGATTGAAGCAAATAATAAAGAAGCCAATAAAATGGCAACAAACTCACTTGTTTTTTTCTGTAAATTATTTTGAATGTATTCTCTAAAAAATAGTTCTTCTCCAATTGGAATGAGTAGAATTGCGGAAATAAAGTTTATGCTTTTGAATTTAGGTAAACCATCAAATCTATAAGCAATCTGATATTCAGTTCCGAATAATAAGTTATAAATCCATTTTAATGGTGTTTGCATAAAAACAAAAGAAATTCCCAATATTAAGGCGAATAAATACCATTTGTAATGAGTTTTTTTAATCAGATTTTTAAGAGTCCTATTTTTTATAAAATAAATAAAAAGAAGAACAGCAATTAGCTGTAAAGCTCCTTGAATTAAATAATAGTATTTGTAGTAATTTTCAAATTCAATAGCTTCTGCTATATAAGACCAAGAACCTATAAGTTCCATTCCAATAATATAAAATAGAGTTGCCAAAATGGCTTTAGGAATGCTTATCAATTTGTTGTTCAATTTTGTTGATTTTTCAGCTTGTGCTTAAAGTTATAAATATGAGTCGTAGCAAAGGAAAATGTTACTAAACTAACGATAAATCTGCGCTGGTTTTCTAACTTTTGAATCCATAAAATCTCTATGCCATAGCAAATATACAAGAGCCACTCTATCAATCACAAAAACCTGCTATGATCATATACTTGGGTGTTGGCGATAGTTTAAAATATACAATTTCTGAATTCAGTTAAGAAATCTTGCCTTTGGTTTTTCAGATCTATATAAGCGGATATCGGGTTCTTTAATTTGTATTGATCCATTTTGATTTTCGCTTTTTTTTCATTGTTGTATAACCAAGCTATTGAACCCAACGCAATAGGTAAAATTGAGAACTCATTTAATATGATTGGCAAACCAACATTTGCAGATAACCAATACTTTCTAGATATATCTGCTTGTTGTTTGATTGATTTCCATTCTCCTTCTGCTTTCTTTACTTCTTCTATAAAACCTTCCTGAACAAATTTAATTTTACTTTCAGATAGGTTGTTTATGTCTATAGAACTAAGTTCGCTGTATATTTTTTTCAGCTGTTGCCGAATTCCTGCGAGTCTATCCTCTTCCCTTAGTTTGAGTGCAAATCCCGTATCAACATTGTTTAAGAAATTAAGAGGTATTTTTGAGTACAAATGATTTGTTTTCGCCCAGAAGTCATTCATTCCAATACTTTTCATCTCCGCCCAATTAGTCTCTGAAGGAGTGTAAATATTCCCTCCAGATGCTTTAGCTATGTAAAGCATTGCTTCTAAAGAACCCCCACCTTTTGTAGTAGATAGCATACCAGTTTTATGAAAAAGGGTTCTATCAATTTTTTCATATAGTGGGTTCATTCTAGGTATTGCTTCGATAATTTTATCTGCAAATTCAACTGCCTCTATTTGAGTGAAAACAGGATTTTCTAAATTAAGAAGGTAATCAACTATTTGGTCTTTATTTTTATTCTTTGAATAAATGGCTAGTATTTCAGCTAGATCATTTTCAGCTGATTCAATTCCGTTTTCAAATATTTCTTTGCTTTTCTCCGATAACAACCTTGTCTTTGCCTGATTATAAATTTTATCACGTAATTCTAGATCATATTCACAAGGATTAACAATCAATTTAACAATGCCCGATTTTACCCATTTTTGAATAACAATATAAAAATAGAGCGCATCTAAAAAATCTGGTAACCATTGTTTAGGATTTCGTCTAGGGTCAATTTTTTGATCTGTGACAGAAGGATTTTGTAGTGGATGAAATACGATTATTTTATCTGAATACAGAGAGAATCTTACAATTTCGTTAATTATTCTATTTGCTTTTAATGTTCCAAAATGGATACTAGAAAATGAAGATTGAATGGACTTTAATTCACTGGTGTAATCAATACTACGAGGGAAAAGTTCAGCAAAAACACGATAAGTTCGCTTTACTTTTAAATGAGTAACATTTTGTGAGACATCGTTCCATGTTTTACATTTCTTCAAATCAAAAGTTTGATTCAAAAAATCATAAAACTGGTCTGTTTTTTCGTCAAAATAGTCCATTCTAATTTAATTATCGTCAATAACTGTATATATGTAAAAGTACACATATTTCTGTTTGCTCACATTTATAAAATCTAAGGTTTCAACGCCATTATCTTTTGATCAAAAATAGGTTTCTGCAAGAAGTACCATTTCAGTTTAAAACCAAATTCTACAAACTCAAAACCAGCAGCAGTGGCCGAGGCTATATTGCTATACTTACCATAGATATTAGCCATAAATCGATCAGAAAACTGATGCCCAAACTTTGCTTCGGCTCTAAAAGTAGATGAGGCAGAATCATTTTCTACAAACTGTCTACCCAATGCGGCACTAGCACTATAAAACCATTGCTTTTGAGGATCACTCACAACCTCTGCAAATACTTCTCCCAAATGAAACTGCTCTGGGCTAAAATATATGGTAGGCACTTGATCAGCAAAAGCGATATATTGGTAGTTGACACCAGCCTTTATCACAGGTTTATTCATAATAGAATAATATAATGATGTAAATAATAGATTTCTGGTATTATCATCTGTTTGCGACGTATGTATGAGCTGTGTAAACCAACCCAGATTAAAATTTGTACTCAGATTATAAGTAAGCACATAATTATTCATAATGATCTCTCTGTTCAATAAATCTGCATTAAAGTTTTGCAACTCTCTTTTGTAGCCAACATCTAAATTTTGCAATCTAAAAGGTTTAATTTTCAGTAAGACTTCGCCAACAAGTGATGTAAACGTATTGGTAAATCCATCGGCATTGGTGATCCCTATGGTACCAATCATAGAAACCTTGCCATTTAATTTATAATCCATCCCCAATGTTGCATTGTGAGAAGTAGCCTCGTTTTTTAGAACCGTATTCTTTGTAGTACGATAGGTATAGTTAAAAATCGTTTTGAATTTTGTCGAAAGTGGTATTTCTGAAGCCAAACCTAAACTTATGGCCTCATTATCACCATTATCAAAAGTAAACGTCGTTTTTTGTTCTACAAAAGGGGTGTGAGATTTTTTAAGTGTTTTGATTAACTTCTCAGCATCTGGCTGTTTTGGATAATACTGTAACGTTTTAAAAGCATATTCATACGATTTCATATCCTTTCCAATGGCTCTATAAGCATTAGCGATTCCTAAATTACCATCAAACGATGCTGTATCCTTATCCAAAATGGTAGTATACACCTCTGTACTATTATTAAATCTACTTGTATACATCCCATAGGTTGCTTGCAAAGCCGATACTCTTGCATTATCTAGGTACATTAATTGCAATTGATCTATTTGCTCCTTTGCTGTTCTAAACTTTCTATTCCATAATAATGCCTGAATGTATCGTTCTTGGGTAGCCAAGTATAGATTTTGATCATCTTTATATTTTTCAACTTTTGAAGTAGCCGCAGTCGCTAGAGAAAGTGCTTTTTTTTCCTTATTATTTTTATGCGCTACCAAAGCCAAACCGTTTAAAGATGAGATACTATCTTTTGGATTGGTCGCTAAAGAGATATATGTTTTTTCTGCAGCAACAAGATCATTGTTTATTAAGTTTATGTTTGCTTTATTGAGCTGGGTATCTTTATCATTAGGAAAATCTACTAGATTTTGATCCAGTAATGTTAATGCCTCTTTATATTTTTTATCCTGGGATAATTCATTGGCATATCCTAACCGAATATATTTTCGGGATATCAATGCATTTTGATTTCCTTCTTGTATTACGAGCGCTTTGTGTACCCAATTCAGAGCCTGTTGGTATTTTTTAAGATTAGAAAGTGTATTGGCATATCCCAAAACTGCTGGGAAGCTAGTTTTATTCTCCTGCGTTAATTTTTCATAATACGACTCTGCTTTGTTGAACTGTTTATCCCAAAGTAAGGATTCTGTATAGTTTAGTTTGATTTCGAAATCTTCAGGGTACTCGCTTTTCAGTTCAGTAAAAATAGCAACAGCCTTTTCTGAGTCACCTGATAGTCCAACCGCTCTTCCGTAACATAATCTTGCAGTACGGTTTTCGGGATAGGTTTTTAAAACGTTTTCAAAAAAAGTTTTGGCTTCTGTATATTTTCCGGTTTCTAAATACTTAAAACCTTCTTGCATTTCTTGTGCATAAGAAGATAGTATAGATAACCATAGAAAAATAAAAGATAGTAATCGAGACATAGGTTGTTTGGGTTTCTTTTCTACAAGGTAAGGATATGTTTTATGACAGTTATGGCATCCACTATTTTTCCAACGTCACTATTTTTCCATTCGTCTACACAAATTTGCAACTCACCGAAATTAGAGATAAAACACTGCTTTTAACCTTCATATTTGAACTATTATTAATCCCAAAATAAAAAATGATATGGCACTTCAAATTACGAACAACTACGGAATTATAGAAATAAGCGGAAACATTGTAGGAGAAAACACAAGGTCATTAAAACAGCATTTTGAACAGTTATTATCAAAATCTGACCAAATAATCTTATCTGTTGATCATGTCAACAAAATAGATGCCTCGGGGGTACAAGTTTTAACTACCCTGTATAGAAATGCTATGAAGCTTAATAAAATATTTTGCATCATAGGAAAAGAAAATAAAAACATACAAAACGCCTTCGGGAAAGTAAATTATATCCTAAGAAGTGATTTTGTTTAAAATTAAGTAACCCATATCTTCAGCAATGACTATTAGCACCTACATACCAAAATTAAGTACCGAGCAAAAGTTTATGGGTAGTGTAATTATTGTTAATGGCGGTAATTATCTCTACAATCTTTTACTAGGAAGAATTCTTGGTCCAGAACTTTTTGCAGATGCCGCATTATTGATCACCTTTTTATTAGTCCTCTCTTTTGTCGCAATGACTTTTCAGGTAGTTACGGCAAAATTCTCGGTGTTATTTGAAAAGAAAGTACTTACAAATTATATCAATATCTGTTATAGATATTCGATCATCACAGGAACTATATTGGGTGTTTTGCTGATCGTATTTGCCAAAGATTTACAGCAAATTTTTAATACACAGTCATATCTGATGTTTACCGTTTTTGGATTTGGAATTCCTATCTATTTCATCATGAGTGTGAATAGGGGAATATACCAAGGGGAAAAGAAATTTGATAAGCTGGCGATCACCTACCAAGGAGAAATGATGAGTAGATTATTGATCACTTTAATCTTGATCTATGTACTTCCCTTTAAGCCCTCAATATTAATAGCAATCGGGATTATTATTTCCTTCGGGCTTGGTTTGGTGCCTTTTAGAACCAAAAATGTTTCTATTCTAAAAAAACAAACCTTATCAAAAAAGCATTCAAAACTGGTGGTTAATTTTTTCATCCTAACTGCATTTTATGAATGTACTCAGATCATTATTAATAATAGCGATATTTTATTGGTAAAGCACTATTTTGATCCGTATGAAGCAGGATTATATGCTTCACTGGCCTTGATCGGGCGTGTAGTATATTTTGTTGCCTGGATGTTCGTGATGCTATTGTTGCCAAAAGTGGTGCAAAAACAAAAAGATGGAGAAGCACACACACCGATACTTTTTAAATATGTAAGCTATATTACTTTGTTATCTATACTTATTGTTTTGGGATGCTATCTTTTTCCGGAGCTGGTTATTAATATGATGTTTGGATCAAATTATATCGCTATTGCGCCATTATTATGGAAATATGCCATAGCAACATCCTTATTTGCTATATCGAATATTTTTGCTTACTATTTCTTATCGTTAGACAGATATATCCCTGTGGTAATCTCAGGTCTTTTGGGAATATCTCAGGTAGCTCTCATTATTCTCTATCACGATTCATTGGCACAAGTAGTTCTAATGCAAATTATGGCAATGGCAATTTTACTGGTTGTACAATTGATATATTTCTGGACTCAGGGCAAAAAGAAATAAATCGGGATAAAAGACACATCGTTATATTCTAACCACTCACCGAAAGGTAACCGCAACTCATCGAAAGTCAAGACGCTAACTTCCGATTATGTTTCATATTTGTAATGTAACCCAAAAGAAACTACTATGAAACTTGCAATTGTAACTGCGTATCCCCCTAGCAAAGTAACCTTGAATGAATACGCTTATCATTTGGTAAAACATTTCAGACAACAAACAGAGGTTTCAGAATTAGTGTTATTAACTAATGCAACACCAGAAGAAGCTGATATTCATTTTACAGAACAAGGATGTAAAATTACAGTGAAGAAGTGTTGGACATTTAACAGCTATACTACTATTTTTTCTGTAATGAATGCAGTTAAACAAACGGGGCCAGATGCAATACTGTTTAATCTACAATTCATGAAGTTTGGCGATAAAAAAATTGCAGCAGCTTTAGGGTTACTTTTGCCTTTACTTTGCAAGCTCAGAAAAATTCCAACTATAGTTCTGTTACATAATATCATGGAACAGGTGGACTTGCAAAATTCGGGGTTTATAAAAAACAAGTTGTTACAAAAAGCATACAATTTTATTGGTACCACATTAACCAGATTTATATTGGCAGCAGATACCGTAGCAGTAACGATAAGTAAGTATGCTGAGATACTAGAAGAAAAATATAATGCCAAGAATGTAGTTTTAATCCCGCATGGAACATTTGAACTTCCTATAGCACCCTCATATCAATTGCCAAATGGTCCCTTAAAAGTGATGACGTTTGGAAAATTTGGCACCTATAAAAAAGTTGAAATACTAATCGAAGCTGTAGAACAAGTAAGATCCAGAACCCAGGCCAATATAGAAATTGTAATCGCAGGAACCGATAACCCAAATGTTCCCGGATATCTGGAATCTATGAAAAAAAAGTATACTCATGTTACTCAATTAACTTTTACTGGATATGTGGCAGAAGAAGATGTCCCCACAATTTTTGGAGAAAGTGCTATGGTGGTATTTCCATATACTTCTACTACGGGAAGCTCTGGAGTATTGCATCAGGCAGGTAGTTACGGAAAAGCTGTTGTAATGCCTGATCTAGGAGACTTAAGTATTTTGGTACAAGACGAAGCGTATCGAGGAGAATTCTTTAGCCCAAAAAGCATCGATAGTCTAGCTGATGCCATCGAAAAAATTGTACGCTATCCTTTGTATCGAATTGAATTAGGCAAAGCGAACTATAAAGCTGCCACTGCGTATCCTATGAGTAGAATTACAGGAATGTATGTAGAAGAGTTTATGAGTATTCAACAAAACGGCTTACAACTATCAAAGCCAAAAATGAGATCCATATAAAAATATAACAACTTGATTACCCCTTGAGTTGTCGCTTCGTCACAATTGCTAAACATCCACAGATACTGTGGGTGTTTTTTTAGTTACCAGCAAACTCAAAAGCCTTTTTCTTATTTCCTTTACTATCAATAAACCCAAAGTGTTTTTGCTTATGTTTCCGCCAAGGTAAACTACCCACTACACTAGTTGGCACTTCTTCAAAATCATACAAGGTCCAGGAGAGGTAATGAATATTTTGACCTTTGATTATTTCTTGAAATTGTTTATGATATTCAGCTTGTTTTTTTTCTGATACTCCAAAAGGGCTCCAAAACCCTTGGTTACTAGATAATCCATATTCTTGTAATACCAGAGGCTTATTTATTTTGGTATTCAATCTTTTGTATCCTTCTTCAAAAAAATCAATATCCTGATAGTAATGAAAAGAGACTAAATCCACCTCATCCTTTAAAATATTAGCTGATGCTATATCAGACCACCCAATAGTAACCAAATGATTTGGATCATATTGTTTTATTTGAAGCATCATTTCGCGTAGCCATGCTACTACGTTTTCTTGCCCTCTACTTTCAAAATCAAGGTTAGGTTCATTTTTAATATCCCATGCTAATATCGCTTTGTGATTCTTAAACTTACTCGTTATCTGCTCTACGTGACGATGTGTCAATGTCCAATCTAATACCGAGTAGTCACCATAAAAATCAAACAAGGTAACAATTACTTTCAAGTCCTTAGCTTCAGCCTGATCTAATACCTGTCGTAACTTTTGTAATTTCTCCCTTTTTACTGTTGCTTTTCCGAAATCTTCATACTGTAGAAAGATTCTAATGGTATTTAGCCCCATTGTTTTGATAATGTCGAGATCTTTTGCAATCACATTCATATCAAAATCATCACCAAACATATCCCAAGGTGTTTTTTGCGGGTAATAATTGATGCCTTTTATTTGAAATTCTTGATTATCAACATAGATTTTAGTGCCAATCACTTTGGCAATTCTCTTGGTTTGAACGTTATCTTTTGTTATCTGACTTTCTTTTTTTACTATATGCCGTATACGCCAAAAGCCATCTTCTAGCAATAACATAATCTGATAATCCGATTGTACTTCAGTTTCTAATAGGAGCTGATTTTTTTGATATATCTGTTGATATTCTTTTACATTTTTATCTGTTAATACCGCCAGCTGTCCATCTGCACTATAAAAATCTAATAACAGATTATGGTTAGTGGTAGTCCCTTTTACAATTATATCCTTTTGCTTATTTGCTTCCAGATTTTTGATGATATGTTGTTGTGCACTATTTGTGTAATAATCATCAATTCCACTGGTCAAATTGGTTTGATATGCTACTTGACGCACATACCAGGCGCTGAGGTAATCTTTTTCTATATCAAGTAGTGTTTGTTTCTCTATGAGTCTGCCTGGATTAATGGTATCTTTCCAAATTACTTTGGGAAGATATGCTTGATCTTTATCTAATGCCAAATGTAACATCGATGACCTATCTGCTCCTGTATTGAGATATGACAATGTTTTACCAATCCCTAAAAGAATTAGTATTACAATCCCCAGAAAAGAAGAAATGATTAAAGATCTATATATGTTTTTATTCCAATTCGTCATTTTAATGGTATCTGCGAAAACTTTTTTTGAACTCCTAAGGCTTCAATTTTTATAGTATACTTCCCCGAAGGGTAGAAATCCTTTTTTAGGATAAATCTAGCAATCCCATCAGACGATGTTTTGATTTTAGTTTCAATACTTTTATCCTTTTCTATTTTTAAAATCACTATTGCTCCGTCTGGAATTAATTGATCCATGAAGCTTAATAACGGGCCAACGATAATCTCACGATTATTCTTAGAAAATTGAACATCAAATTCATTAAGGACCGATGCATATTCGAGTTGTAGTACATTGCTTTTTGCGATTCCGGGAATAAAAGCTATTACTTCCCATACATCCTGATGATCAGGATGTAATATTTTGCCAATAGCCTGCCCATTAACAGTGCCTCCCTGTGTTTGTAAAACAACCCCTTTTTTATCTTGGATTTTAAACTCAACCAAAGTACCATCACTCACAATATTTCCATATTCATCTTTGAGGACAGAGGTGATAAATTCGGTAATTTGATTTCCGTCTGCATACGAATGTTTTCGTTGACTATTGATCTGAAAATCTTCGGGCAGTGAAGGAAATACTTCAATCGAAAATTCTTTTGAAGCCGTCTCTCTAACTTTTGATGACAATAACATTCTTCCAGATTGATTGTATGAGTATATAGTTGACCATCCTATCATATCCTTACTATACAAATCTTCTTCTTTTTCAGTATCCAAGAACTGATGCTTTAAGCGCATTGCAGTGCTATCTGGCAACGGATTATCATATATATCTGTAGGCACAACTACTTGCATCGTATAATCTGTACCTCCGGCTATAATACTGGGTGGCCCAACATAAGACTCTAATTGTACTGGATTTGTAGTATTAGCCTTAACTTCTATAGTGCCTTTTAATATTGCTTTAGAATTATGCAGCAACGTATAATATATGATTCCTTTTTTATTTGAAAGAAAATCAGGTAGCATATAATTGGCTGTATCAGACTCCAATATAGTACTGCCAAATGAAGCATGTAAAAAAAGTTGAGTTTTAGCTGGAGTATTCAGCTTAAAATTCAATGCAATCGTGTCCCCTGCTTCAAATACCTTCTGTTTAGTTTCTAAAACTGCTAATACTTGTTGTGGAGTATTTAAGACTGTCGTAAAACCAATGCAACATAAAAGGAATAGGGGCAACCAAAAGATGATATGTTTTCGTTCTAAACTCATTAATTTAGGGAAGCTATATATGTATTTATTTCTATTTTAATATAACTAAATCCTTTACCATTTACAGGTAAAAGTTGATCATACTGTTGTCCTTGATCTCGACTAGGAACTATCTTTTTGCTGATTTCAGCATTTGATAACCCATTTACAAAAACATACTCTAAGTCTTCGTTTACTAATTCTAAATGAGGAATATCCAACAACGAATAAGAAAAAAACTGCTTACGTTGTGGCCGTATTCCTTCCTCAAGATATTGATGGTCCACCCAAAGTAATTTCTTATTGGTATCATAATACGAAATCAATAATTGCGGAATCGTAACTTCTTGTAATCCTGAATTAAAAAGAACCCCGTTTATTTTATTTTCCTGTATTGAAATATCATTAATTGCAACCTCTTTATATAGATCAGTGGTAGCCACATTTCCGGCACATTGAAGATTAAATTTCTGAGGAATATCTTCTAAACTTATAGGTGTAAACTGATCCGGATTAAACGTTTTTGGTTTTGATTCTTTATTATTGAGCCAGGCAATACCTTCAAAATTAATACGGAAACTAGTTGTTTCCTTTGGCATCAGTTTATGTTTCATCTGGTGTTTTACATTATAAGCTGCTAATTTTTTGTCTTCTTTGCCGTATAATGTTCCCGTGACAACAACATCTGCAGGTACATTATCCACATTTTGTAATTCACCAATAATGCTGTACTGTTCTTGATGCTTAACGATTTTTGCCGTAAGAACTTCTAAAACTGGTTGCTTAAGCACATCTTCATGATATGTTTGCTCTGAAGTAATTCTACGACGCCCGTGATTATAAAACGTTGTTCTGTTCTCGGCAAATAATTGATCTGGTGGGATATCCAAATCATAATCCAATGGTTGCATATACCAATCACCTTGCCGTCTTACCAATTCATGATAAAATGTTTTATCAATTTTTTCTAAGGGAGTGATCCATTTTGTAATTGCTTTGACCTTGGCAGTGCTATCGGTTTGCTCTGTAATTTGCACTACAATTTCATCTAGTTTTGCATAAGAACTTAATAATCCATCAGTAACTGAAACTTCGAGCATATACTGATCCAACGGTTTATTACTCTGTGGATCTATATAAGAATAGGCTCTTTTAAATTCCTTAAAATCCAACGCGTCGTAGTATGCAGCTATAACGTTTTTAGGGTTGATTTGTGTTGCATTTTTAACATAAAACGCATACATCCCAAAACCAAAAACAAATAGCACTACAAAACCCCAGATATGGGATATCTTTACTATGTTGCCTCTAAACTTATGATATGATAGTCCGTATTTCAAATAATCGGCTGTACTAATTTTTGAAGATTTTATAGCTCTTATCCATATCATTTGAATAGTTAACACAAAAGCTAATATGGCTGTCCCCACAGGAATCAGGCCCCACATTAACTTTTGGAATGTAGGCACGTCTTCTTTGGGCAAAATAGTAGACAACGGAGGAACATTTAGTTTTTCCCAAACCATAATTCCATTTTCTAATTGTCGCAATCGTTGCCATCCACAGAAATATAAAATTGGATCATAGAATTTATCATTCGAAAACACATATTTTAAACTATACTTTTCTGGCACTGTTAGAAATTGTTGTAAAGAACCAATACCTTCTACTCCTCTAAATTTTGAGTTCTCTAGTCGTTCTACAGCTCTGGTAGTTAGTTCGGGGAGTCTTCTTGCAGAATGATAATTGCCATCAACAGTCATCGCTTGCGTTTGGGTTGATAGCCAAGCCATCTGGTCTCCAAATCCAAGAGGTAAATATCGCCAATGATCATGTTGATCTTGTTTTAAGAAATTAAGAATCGGTTGCATTTTTAACTTTTGAGGCTGTGAGGGTCTAAAATATCCCAGGCTCATAGTAAATACAGCAGTAAAAATAAATGCCCCAGCCAAAACCCCTACTAAAAGTCTATGGTATGCATCTCCGAACTTTTTCTGAATGTATTGTTCTAAATCACCTTCAACAAATCGAAAAACGAATTCACCAAACATAGGTAGCGCCATAATAGAAGCCCAAAGCGTAAATCTATCCAAGGTAAGGATATTGAATGCATTCTCGCCAAGTATCATTCTTGGGATAGCTGTTGTGCCTCCTGTTCCAAGAATCGTTAGTAAAGAAATAGATAACCCAAAAAACAAATATCGCTTACTAAAAAAACGATACCATATATAAGGAAGTATACATAATAAAACTCCCCAGGGTATCAAAAAGAATATTAATCCCGAAGACGTAGCCTCAAGAAAATTATCCCTTGAGCCATGTGGTATAGGTACTTGTGTAATTGGATTATTCTTCGTGTTGATCCAGTACGGTAAAATACAAACGATAATTAGTAATAATGACCCTAGTCCAAAACTTATGATTCTTTTAAAAAGTTTCAAGAATGTTTTTACAAAAAGAGAAAATGTTACTTGATTAAAAGAGGAAACATGGTCTCTTGAGGCATCCATAATCACCATGCCAATCAAAGGAAAAATAAAAAATATCATCCCAAAGATCGGAGTTACGTGATGAGATGTAACTGTAACAGCAATTAAGCTAAGTGAAGTTATTAAATATCTATATGCCCCTGTTTTAATCCATAAATAGATCTCTGGCAAGGCATGCATCAAAATTGAAATACCAACAATACTTGGTAATTGCCCGAAAATATGTAGTGTTTCTAGAAAGGAAGAAGAAAAAACAGCAAGAATAGCTGCATAACCTGCAACAGTTCTATTAGAGGTTAATAGCAATGTGAATCTATACATACCTGTAATAAAAAGTATAACTGCTATTATAGCTACCGCAAACAAACCAAATTTCAATCCTCCAACATAAGAGAACAATGCAATAGTTTGGTGCACTAATGGTGGGTATCCCATAACGGTAAATCCAGTATACCAACGATAGTTCCATGGATCGAACCAACTAGTAGCATAGTGATCTGCAAAAAATAGATGAATCAAAGCATCATAGGTAGACTCTAATGTGAAAAAGATACTGGCGCAATGAAAAACGACCCCAATGAGTAATGCGCTGATCAAATACTTATTAGTAGTTTTTTTGTCTATATCCAAAGTGTAATTTTTCTAATAATAGATTCCCATTTTCACAGGAATGATAGTTAAATGGAAACCCCAATAAAAAGGTATTGGGGAATTCTACTCTAATATACAATAAAGGTTTCGGTTTCGACAAATGGTAGGTCTATCGATAAAAACCATTCACCGACAGCAATTTTCCACTCATCGAAATGGTCAATTATTAACAGGCAATCATAGCTAATTTCAAGGTGTAATCCCAAAATAATCTATCATGAAAACTGGAATCATTATACCATGTTATAACGAAGAAAAGAGACTAAATGTAACCGCATTCTTAGATTTCATAAACAAAGAAAATGAGTTTCATTTATGTTTTGTAAACGATGGCAGCGAAGATGACACTATCACTATTTTAAAGACGATACAATCTGAGAATCCTCTTAAGATTAGCGTAATCGATATAAAAAAGAACTCGGGCAAAGCTACTGCGGTAAGAGCAGGTGCAAGATATCTTCATAGTAGAGGTGACATTACCTTTATCGGGTTTATTGATGCTGATTTATCTACCGATTTTGAGGATTTTGATGGACTTCTAAAAACCTTAAAAACTAACAATAAATTAAGTATGGTATTTGGCTCAAGAGCTAAAAATGCTTCAAATAGTATCGAAAAAGACACAATTAGAGCATTATTTTCTAAAATCATCAAAATGTTAGTCTTTTTCATTTTAAGATTACCTATTGAAGATACACAATGTGGAGCAAAAGTGTTTAGAACGAAACTAGTTCCCGTATTGTTTAAAAGAAATTTCTTTAGCAGATGGTTATTTGATGTAGAGATATTTTTAAGAATGAAAAAACACTTCGGAAACGTAATAATTCTAAACAAAATCTATGAACAACCCCTAAAAAGATGGGTTCATATGGACGACTCTAAATTAGGATTAAAAGATTCTCTTGAAATCCCATACCGATTATTATCAATTTGGTTTAACTATAATGTGCTTCAGAATTTAAGTTATTCTGATTCTGTCCAAATAACTGAACCCGTAGTAGAAATATTTGGGATGCCAGTAACAGCTTTGGTAGTATGATTTATAAATCAAATGGTCATCGCCTAAAAATTGAGTTCTTTCGGGTAATCTACCCCGAAGGACTTAATTTCATACAACTATAAAAACCTAATTTCACTAGAACTAAAAAACATAGAAAACACCAGTGAATACAAGGAATACTCAACTAAAAAAGAATTTTATTGAATAATATATTTGAAGTAATAAAGAGAGTAATTTATCGCTTTCAGACTAAAAAAATCAAAAATTCAGTACTCCAAAACAGTACTCCGTATGAAAAAGCAGCATTTTTCAAGAAGAAAAAAACCTCTATAAACAAAAATAACCACTTCATTTTGAAGTGGTTATCGTAGTAGCGGGAGCAGGACTCGAACCTGCGACCTTCGGGTTATGAGCCCGACGAGCTGCCTACTGCTCTATCCCGCGCTATTGGACGGCAAATATACAACCATTTTTATTTTATACAACACTATTTTTATTAAAAAAGCTTAAAAATAATACAAGTAACTTCAAATGAGTTCATTAAAACTATTGATCAATACTTATTGCTTCAAAACTCACCAATTCCTGGTCCTCAAATCTAGGGTGTAACTCTATTGGATTACAGCATACCTCGCAATCCTCGACATATACCTGATATGATATTGAGGGATCGAGCAACATCGAGATTTCTTCCCAACAATACGGGCATTGAAAAAAGTGTTCAAACATATTTCTTAAAACTCGATATTTAATAACTGCCCGGTAAGTTGTAATAATTGTAGCTCCGCAATTTTGGCATCGTATTTTGCCGCGTTCAAATTGGTTTCAGCCAGTATTAAATTCACCTGTGCCTGCCTAAACTCTATTGACGTGATTTGCCCCAATTTAAATCGTTCCTGAGAGCGATCAAAGTTATTTTGATTAGTAATTACATTTTGTTGCTGAATATGATATACATTCAACCGATTTTCATAATTACCCAATGCATTGGCAATATCTCTTTGTACCTGTCTCTCTGTTTGATTTTTCACTAATTCCTGATTATCCAAGGTAATTTTGGCATTCTTAACTCTTGTTATAGTGTTCCCTCCGTCAAAAAGATTCCAGGTAAGGTTTACCCCTGCACTTAACGTATACGTATCGGCAACATTACCGGGGAAAAATGCAGAAGGTGGATTTCGGTTTTCGTTCCAGCCATAGGAACCGGTTAATCCTACCGTAGGCAAATAGCCAGATTTACTGACTTTGATATCATATTCACTAATACGGATATTACTTTCATTCTGTAATAAGGTTACATTGTTTTCTGATGATTTTTCCAAATAATCGTCTATTTCTAACCTGGATATAAAATTTACGATAGTATCAACTACAAATTGCTTTTCGAGCTCATTATCAAGAATAATATTCAAATCTCGTTTAGAATTGGCTAATTGCTGCTTGGTATTTAATAGATTAATACTATCATTTGCTACATCCACCTGGGCATTCAAGACATTAAGTTTTGTATTTTGACCATATTCGAATTGATATCCTGCTCTTGATACCCGCTCTTTTGAGATTCGAAGTGTTTCTTCAAGGGTACTTATATTTTCCAACAAGCGAGCTACCTCATAGTACACACTGAACAGTTGTAAAATGGTATTCTCTATCGTCTCTCTGGCCTGTAATTCGGTAAGATTGTATTGCTCCTTCAATCTTTTATAATTGTAATACCTGCCGAGTCCATCAAATAAAGTATAATTAAGATTTAAAGATGCATTGTATCGTTGTGTTTCTGCATCTTCTATCTCAATATCTGGGCGAGGCTGACCAGTCTCGGGGTCCAGAGCTCCTTGAAAACCTGTATTGCTGGTGGCAGATTGATAGTTAGCACCTGCGTTTGCTGTTAATGATGGTAAATATCCAGAATTAAGAATATTTTTATTGTTTTTGGATACTTCTATATTATTAGTAGCTATCAATATCCCAAAGTTATTTTCTAGGGTTAATCGTATGGCTTCATCTTTTGTTAGTTTCTGGGCTGTTAGATTTCCCGAAATTAACAATAGAAAAAGCTTCAATACAACTAGATAGCTATACTTGCAATTCGGGTTGCTGCTCATGTTCTTCTTTTTGTTCTTTTATAGCGCGTTCTACCTCTTCTTTTGTGATTTTATTTCCGGTGATTAACCATTTGGTTCCTACTTTAAAGTTATTGCTAAATGATAGAAACAGTGGCAACATTAATAATGTAAGTACAGTAGCAAATCCAATACCATAGGCAATCGAAATTGCCATAGGTTTCAAAAATTGTGCTTGCCTGCTTTTTTCTAATAATAAAGGGGCCAATCCGGCAATAGTAGTTAAAGAAGTTAGAAATATAGCTCTAAAACGTGATCGCCCTGCTTCGTATAATGCATTGTTAAAGGTAAGACCTTGCCTAAGATAGCTGTTAAACTTCTCGATAAGTACCAATCCGTCATTTACCATAATACCAATTAATGCAATAATTCCTAAAGCCGATAAAATATTTACAGAGAAACCATGTATAAAATGTCCCCATGCCACTGCTGTTAAACTAAATGGTATAAGCAATAACAATAATAATGGTTGGCTATAACTTCTAAAAGTGAAAGCAATGGTAATATAAATCAAGAAAAATACGATTGGAAAAACAACTCCTGCTGATTTTGATATTTTTGAAGCCTCTCGATTTTGTCCTTCAAAAGAAGCAGTAATCGTAGGGTATTTGGCTTGTAGCTCGGGCATTACAATTTCTCGAATCTCATTCAGAATATCGGTGGCGCTTTGACTTGGATCTTTTAGGTCTGAAGAAATCTGGATCTCTCTTTGCCCCTCTAGGTGATTAATGGCTACATCTCCTCGTACTATAGTGTAATTTGCAATCTCTTTTAAGGGAATCCGATTTCCTGTAGGAGTTACAATGCGCATTTCGTCGAGATCATTTATCGAAGACCTATTCTCACGATCATAACGCACCCAAACCCTAATTTCGTCCTGTCCTCTCTGAAAACGTTGCGCCTGTACACCAAAAAAACCTGCTCGTACCTGATTCATGACACTACGTAAATCAAGGCCTAACAAATAGGCGTTTTCCTTAAGCTCTAGCCGTATTTCTTTAATTCCTGCAGGATCATTGTCGGCAACATTTTTTAACCTGGGATCATCCTCTAAAATCTTTTTCAGCTCTACTTTTGCTGCTTTTAACTCTTGGATGTTATTACTAAGTAAAGAAACTGAAACAGGGCTACCGCCAAAATTTCCTCCAGATCCAAAAATAAGTCGTTCTGTACCAAAAACAGGCCCTACTTTTTCGCGTAGGCGGTTGGCTACAAGTGCAGAATTAACTACATCTGGGCGCTCTTCTCCAGGCAGAAGGTTAATGCTTAAAGAAGCATCAGACGAAGAATTTATGTTTTTTATAATATTCACAAAAAGCTCTTTTCCTTCGTATTCTTCATCTTTCAAAAGCTCGTTGGTCAACTCTTTGTTAACTATCCATGCTTTTTCTTCAATAAATGAAATAATAGAGTCTGTTACCTTTTCATTAGTTCCGTTAGGCATTCCTAAATCAACAGAAACAGTATCACTGGCTATCCGGGGGAAAAGTGTTACTCCTATGATACCTCCACCTATAGATCCTATGGTTAGAATAAGTGCAGCGGCAAAAATCCCAAATGTTAAAACTTTGTTTCGTATCGTAAATAATAATGCCGGGCTGTACATCTTGTCACGAAGCCATCGCATAATTTTGTCTCCAAACTGATTTATAACTCTCATTTTTGAGAAAAAGTTGGCAATCCCTTTTTTGGGTGTATTATCTTTTGGCTTTAATGCTTTTGAATGCGCCAAATGCGCAGGAAGAATAATCAATGCTTCGACTAGCGAAACTACTAAAGTTAGAATAACAATGGTTGAAACTTCTCCAAAAAACTCTCCGATTCTTCCGTCTAAAAACAAAAAGGTCGAAAATGCCAAAACGGTAGTCAAAATTGCTGAAACAATGGGAGGGATCACCTCCATAGTACCATCAATAGCTGCCTGAACAGGGCTTTTACCTTTTTCGTAATGTTGATAAATATTTTCTGCGATTACAATCCCGTCATCTACCAGAATCCCAATCACGATGATCATCCCAAATAATGACAGCACATTAATTGTAACATCAAATTGCCCTGCAAAAATGAACATTCCCAGAAAGGCTACAGGTAATCCGAAAGCAACCCAAAAAGCTAAACGTGTATTTAAAAATAACGAAAGAAAGGCAAGCACCAGAATCATTCCGATAATTGCATTTTCGGTAAGTAGGGCCGTACGCTGATTTAAAGTGATTGATAAATCTCGCACCACATTAAGCTGAACATTATTATATTTCTGGTTAAAGTCTTCTATATATTCTTTTACCTTATCTGCCGAAGAAATTAAGTCTTCATTATTAGTACTGGTAACCGTAACATTTACTGAAAGATCATCATTAAAATAAGAGGCATTTGGAGTCTCTGAGAAGCGATCTCTCACTTTTGCTACATCTTTAAGCCTAATCGTTTTACCGGTTGCATCTGCTTTTATTATAAGATTCGATAGTTCGTCGCCATAATACGATCGATTATTGGCCCGAATCAGGTATTCTTCTGCATCAGTTTTAATATTTCCTCCGGTTACCAGAATATTGGCATTACTTACCGCTTGAGAAACTTCGTTAAAAGTAAGATTGTACGCCAATAGATTATTTTCATCGACCGCTATTTCTATTTCCTCCTCAGGATATCCAGTAATGCTTATTTGCGAAATCCCATCAATGGTACGCAGATCATTCTCAATCTGCCTTCCTATTTGTTTTAAAGTAGCTAGCGGAATATCACTACCACTCACGGCAAAATTAATGGTTTGCCTTACTTCTTCTCGTTTTCCTACTACCAGCGGTTCCATTCCTACCGGAAATGAAGGTACTCGATCTACTGCGTTCTTGACTTCCAATAGCATGAAATCTATATCTTCATCTTTGGTTATCTCTACAGTAATAGTTCCGCTATTTTCTCTAGAAGTCGAGGTCACACGATCAACGCCTTCGAGACCTTTAAGATTATCCTCGATCTTAAGAACAACTCCTTCTTCTATTTCCTGGGGAGAAGCACCCGGATACGTTACATTTATATTTATGGTCTTAGAATCTACCAATGGAAAAAATGAAGATTTTAATGATAATGCCCCAACAATACCAAAAACAAAAAATGCAATGACAATTACATTAACTGCTACATGATATTTGATAAAATATGCAATTACCTTTCTCATTGTTCTACTGCATTACGATTAGTATCTTTTGGCGATCGACTTTTTTTTGTTCCGTAAACCGAAACCAACATACCGGCATACGCGCCAGGAACACTTTTTGACAGAATAATTGTTTGATCTGGCACTCCTTTTAGCACTACTTTTTTATCTGAAAAATATACTGGACTAACATCAACTACATCCAAAATACTATCCCTCACTACAAAAATCCTATTTCCTTCCTGAAGCAAACTTCGGTCTATTTCGATGGCATTTTCTTCTTTCTTGGCATCCAGATTTGCTTCAAGGTACATTCCTTCTTTTAAAGAAGGTTCTTTCACCTCGATAAAAGCAGTTATGGTTTGTGTAGCCTGATCTACCCTGCCATTAATTCTTGTAACCACACCGGTAAATGTTTTAGTTTTATTGAGGTTAGAAAGCGCTACCGATTTCCCTACTTTTAAAAGGTCTCCATATTCCTTACTTATAGCAACTTCCATTTCATAAACATCGGTATCGATATATTCTCCTAATTTTTGTCCTTGACGTATTAGAGTACCTTCGTTTACCAAAGCTTCGGTAAGAACACCATCAAAAGGAGCAGAAATAGTATACTTTGCAAGACGCTGTTCTAAATTCTTTACATTATAATAAGAGGTATAAATATTTCTTCCGGTAATGAAATACTTCTCTTTTTCTGACGTGGTTTCCGGGAGTTTTGGTGTAGCTTTATTCATATCAAAACTACTTAGATACAATTGCCACTTATCATAAATTTCAGGATAATCTAATCGTAGATCAGGCATTATAGCGGTAATCTGATTATATAGATTGCTCTTTGCAGATTGTACACTTGCATAATATTCTGAAGCATCTATTCTAATAAGGGACTGTCCTTTTTGATATGTTTGTCCGGTTTTAAAAAGCTTGGCTCCTCCTCTAAAAATTCCTTGAACTTCGGCATACAGTTCTAATTTTCTCTTTGCTGTAAGGTTTCCATTTGCTGAAATCCTGATAGGGATAGTCCCATTTGTAATAGTATCAACAAAAACAGTTTTTATTACTTTGGCCGGTCTTGGTTTAGGCCTGGTTTTACTATCAATAATCTTCCTGGCAAAAAAAATAGCTCCGACGATTAGTAACAATCCAAGGATAGAAAGTATTATATTTCTCATACAAGCAATTTTGTTTAAGCTTTATCCTACAAAAGCTACACAAAACTATCAACAACAGGGCTAGGTTGCAGTTAAAGAACTCATAAAAATTAACATATCTATTTACTAATATACCAAAACAAAAAAAACATCTACAAAGCAGATGTTTTTTACGATAAAATTTATTGTGATTATTCTTCAGCAATATCGGCAATCTTCGTCTTAATCTTTTTAAGCGTGTTAATTAAAGTTTCGATCTCTTCTTCGCTAAGACTTTCTTGTACCGCAGGAATTAGATCGTACATAATAGGCTGAACTTTTTGTATTACTTCTTTACCATGATCTGTCAAGAAAATACGGTTAACTCGTCTATCATTTTCATCACTCTTTCGTTCTACCAAATTTTTACTTTCCATGGTATTTACCAATCTAGTCATCGAAGTTTTGTCTCTGTGCGTGATAAAGGCCAAATCATTTTGTGGTTGCCCATCATTTACATGTAATCTTTTTAATACGCTCCACTGCTCTTTAGAAAGGTCCAATCCATTTTGACGAAATGCTTTTTGAACCAAAAATCCAAAATCGTAGTGAATCTTACCAACCCAAGATAGTGCATGGGCATTTAAATCGATGGCTTTTGTATTATTCATAAATACTGTTATTTAATTTTCAGGTACAAAAATATCTATAAAAATCTAGTTGTACTTGCAACTAACGATAAAAATATCACAAAAGTATAGTGAGGTTTCTAACTTAACTTTAAGGTAACAAATTATTATTTCAGAAATCTTTAATCAAAGTATTTCACTATTAAAAATATTCTAATTTGAGATGTATATTATCATTAATCCGTTAAAAAAAGCACGCACACTTTATGTATTTGCAATAGTATCAATTTCTTCCTGTAAGACTTCCCAATTTTCCATCAAAGATGCTAATTCGTCTTTTTTTGCTTGATACGAATCGAAAAAGTTAGGTTGTGCTATGGTTTGATCATAATTTATAGCCAATTCTGTATCTATTTCTTTGATTTCCCTTTCGAGTTTATTGATTTTGGACTCTATATTACTAAGCTTATTATTCAGGGATTTAAGCTTTTTCTGATTCTCATAGGATTGTTTTGCGGTTTCTTTTGTTTCTGAAACCTGCTTTACTTGTTTATCCTTTTTCTCGATATCCCTAAGATCATTTATTCTTCGCTCTTCCAAATAGAAATTTATATCCCCAAGATATTCTTTGATCTTTTTATTTTTAAACTCATATACCGTATTACTCAACCCTTGTAAAAAATCTCTATCATGTGATATCAGGATAAGCGTTCCTTCAAAGTTTTTCAGGGCTTCTTTCAGTACATTTTTGGATTTTATGTCTAAGTGGTTCGTAGGCTCATCCATTACCAACACATTAAACGGTTGTAACAGCATTTTACACAATGCCAACCTATTACGCTCTCCACCAGAAAGCACTTTAACCTTTTTATCAACCTCGTCTCCTCTAAACAAAAATGCGCCCAACATATCACGAACTTTGCTTCGTGTTTTTTCATCGGCTGCATTGATCATGGTATCGTGAATAGTTAACTCTCCATCCAGGTATTCAGACTGATTTTGGGCAAAATATCCGATCTGTACATTATGACCTAGTTTAAATTTACCTTCATGGGGTATTTCATTTACTATAATTTTTGCTAACGTAGATTTACCTTGACCGTTTTGGCCCACAAATGCTATTTTGGATCCACGTTCTACCAGTAAATCAATATCTTTTAAAACTTTTTTTTCTCCGTAACATTTCCCAACTTCTTCTGCCTCAATAACCACTTTTCCCGGTTGGATACTTACAGGAAAAGTAATATTCATAACGGCATTATCATCTTCGTCAACCTCAATTCTATCAATTCTATCCAATTTTTTGATCAATGATTGCGCCATAGAGGCCTTAGAAGCTTTGGCTCTAAACTTCTCTATTAATTTTTCAGTCTGCTCGATCTGTTTGGATTGATTTTTTTGCGTTGCCAGTTGTTGTTCTCTGATTTCTTTACGCAATACGAGGTATTTCGAATACGGCTTATTATAATCATAAATACGTCCTAATGAAATCTCGATGGTTCTGTTGGTCACATTATCCAAAAACATTTTATCATGTGAAACAATAACCACTACCCCTGGATATGTTTTGAGGAAATTCTCTAACCAGATAATTGATTCGATATCCAAATGGTTTGTAGGCTCATCAAGCAATAGAATATCATTATTCTGTAATAAAAGCTTGGCAAGCTCTATTCGCATGCGCCATCCTCCAGAAAATGTATCGGTTAATCGATTAAAATCGTCTCTAGCAAATCCCAGACCTTGTAACACTCTTTCAGTCTCGCCTTGATAGTTATACCCTCCTATGATCTCATATTGATGTGTATGGTCGCTTAAATCGGTAATTAACTGATTATAACTTTTGCTTTCATAATCAGTACGCTCGGCAAGTTGTTTATTAATTACATCTATTTCAAGCTCAATCTTTTTGATTTCAGTAAAGGCTTGATACGCTTCTTCTAATACAGTTCGCCCCTGCACGAAATCAATATCTTGTTTTAAAAAACCTATTTTCACCTCTTTATCCATAGCTATTTGCCCTGAATCCGGCTCTTGCTCTTTGGATAAAATTTTTAGCATTGTAGACTTCCCAGCTCCATTTTTCCCAACCAATCCTACTCGATCTCCGGCAGTAAGCATAAAGCTTATTTCCTCAAAAAGATATTCTCCCCCGAATGAAATCGATAAGTTATGTATGTTTAACATCTGCTTTTGAATATTTTTGTGCAAAGATGATTAAATTTGTGTTAGCATAAAAATCACAAATGAACTTATTAAAAGGGACTAAAATTTATAGCATTCTAACGGGTTCCTGCCCGGTTTGCCAACATGAAAGTATGTACAAAGGATCTAATCCTTACAAAATAGGGGAGACTCTTAAAATGAACGAACGATGTAGCCATTGCGATACAAAATATAAAATAGAACCTTCTTTCTTTTACGGCGCCATGTATGTGAGCTATGCAGTAGGAATTGCTTTTGCAGTAGCCGCTTTTGTGATTGCTAATCTTATTTTTAAATTAGGTTTATTAAGTACTTTCTTATCTATTGTAATTACGCTGGTCACATTTCTTCCAGTGATTTTACGGTTATCCAGAAATATATGGATCAATATTTTTATGCACTATAATAAGGAAAAGAGTTTATCTTAGTTTCTCAAAGCGTGTGATATCAACTTCTTTTTCTAAAGGAATTTTATTTTCGATATAGTTATATAAATGTTCTGCAATGGTGGGCCCTATTAATATTCCTCTACTACCTAGTCCGTTAAGAATATGAACATTTTGATGATCCGGATGCGTTCCTACCAAAGGTCTTCGATCTTGTACCGTAGGTCTAATGCCTGCTACCTGATCTATTACCTCATATTCGGTTTTCAAAAAGCTTTCCAATTTTTCTTTTATTTCTTTTTTTGCCTGCTCTGTTGTATCAGGTAACTTATCCTGATTGTTATAGGTTGCTCCTATTTTATAGGTATTATTTCCTAAAGGAATTATGAAAATTGAAGATTTTATTGCTTCCTCTAATTTTAATGTTTCAGATCTGATAATGATGTATTCACCCTTATTACCAAGTAACGGTAAATAATTGAAAAAAGGATTGTTTTTAACACCAAAACCTTCTGTAAAAAGAATATGCTTGGCTTTTATATTTTTATATTCTACAAAACCATCACTACTATTTAATTTATGGTGATCAAAAGATTCACTAATTAGACATTTTTTTTTATCAAGATATTGCAAATAAGAAAACAACATCTTTTTAATATCTACTCGCCCAGTATGTTTTACCCTTCCAAAATGATAGGGAATATCGAGGGATTTATTTGTGTTCTGAAGTAATTCTGGTAAAAGAAATTGATCTAATATTGGCTTATCGCAAGCTTCAAACCACATGTTTTGTTCTTCAATCGAATTAAATCGTCTTAATATAGGTAGCTCTGTTATCAACGATTCCTGAAGTTTAGCTTCGATTTTTCTGTAAAATGGAATAGCCTTTTGTATCTGTTCTAACGCACTCCATGCAGGGGTAAAACGTTTTAAAATTACCGGGTTATACAGTCCACCAGCGACTCGCGAAGATTTTTGAGAGTAATTCTCAAAAACAAGATATGATTTATCATTGTCCTCTAGTTGTTTTGCGAAAGACAACCCAGCAAGCCCAAATCCTACTATTATATAATCTAACATAGTTCAAAAATAACAAAACGCCCAACTAAAGTTGGGCGTTTTATAGTATTACTTATTTAGATATATAAGAATTTAGTAACTCCACATATCCATTTCAAAATTTCGAATGCTTTCTTTAATTCTTTCACTTTCCAGAAGTTGCATCAAGGCATTATCAACGATATAATCTTTTATCTCGCGGTCACCCTGTTCATTATCTTCTTTATAAATCATAGAATTAAATCGTCTTGCGTTAAGAATATGATCAAGTGTAAATGGCATCGATGTATTTCTTCTGTTAAATGCTGAAGCATTGTGAAGAATTTCTCTCACGTCCTGATACCATACCCAAAACAATGCTACCATATCTGGCTCATCATCATCGATAAAGTTTACATCTGGAGCTACAGGTGCTATCCCAAGCAATCTGTATCTTAATTCTCCTTGACGCTTATCAAAATACCAATACCCTCTGATCTTATACTCTGCAATATCTGCTGATGAAATATCCCTTCTATTTATATATTGAGGGTCTACTGTTTCACCTGCGTTATATTGCTCATATCCTAAATCTGTAGTATCTATCTTAGACATTGTAGATTGAAGATCTTCGAAAGTACGTGTTTCTGTAAAATATGAATCTGAATAAATATTCTTGATCTTCCCGCTTCTGATGTTTGCAACCAATACATCATATAATGAACGACGATTTACACCAATGTTATTTGTATCAATAGGATAATACAATGGGAAATTTATACGTTCATCAAGATCAATAGTCTCCCAGGTAGTTTTAGCCCACAAAACATCACGTTTATCCACATAAGCATACTCGAGAGGGTGATCATTATCATACATGATTTGTTCTTGTGTCTTCTTACCAATATCATCAGGCTGATCGGCGTTCAAAACGTTGATTTGCCCGTATGAAATGATCGAAACGAATAGACCTAAAACGGTTAATACAAAATTTCTCAAATTCATAACTAAATAAGTTTTTAATTCGTTAACTCAACAATTACCGGAGAAATTTTCTTTAATCTATATCCGGCATTTGTAGTTAACTGCGCTTTTATATCAATAATCTGTACCGAAGAACCTCTTTTAGCTTTACGTAAAGCAGATTTTGCTTTAGAATCTAATCTTCCACCACGTACACTAACTGTAGGTTGACCTTCTACTTTAAATTTAAATCCAGTAACTTTTAATTTAATATCGAAATCAAAATCAGGTAAAATCGCACCAATAGAAGAAATTTGTAATGCATTTCTTGCCATTTTTATTGCACCATCCTCACCTCGAACAGTACCTACTGGTCTAGGAATATCCTTAATTCTAAATTTCTTACTATCACTTACTGTAGTACCATTTGCAAGTTTACCACTTACTCTAATACTTACTTCACGGCCTTTTACCGTAGTTACATTCATCATATATCTACCAGCTCCTCCAGTTTTTCTTAAACCAGGTGCCTTGGCATTTACGTTTGGCACACCAGGAATAGAAATGGTCATTGGGTTATTTACACCACGATATACAACGTTCATCTTATCTGCAGAAATTACAGCAGAATTTGGTCTTGGGATTACGGTATAAGAACTTTTAATTGGGATTTTTACAATAGAGTCCCCTTCTTTAAATTCAAGTTCTCCTGCCACTTCTCTTTCTCCAACATTCCCAGCCGGGAAATCAAGCATAATCTGACCATTCTCAACTTCTGTTTGCTCTTTACCATTAACCATTACTTTGGTTGGTTTTAAAGTAGCATCAAAACGTCCAAGAACGATTCTACCTTTAAACTTCTCACCACTAAAGAAAGCAGTTTTATCGGCCACTACGATTGCTTCATAGTTACTAAATGAAAGTTCAGAAGCTTGTTGTCCTGCTAATAAAGCAGAAAGCACCTTACTTTCAGTAGTTTTTACATCTGCCTGCATCTGTGTAAGCTTTGTTAGGGAAGCAACTAATGGGAAACCTTCAAAATTATAGTTTAGCCATTTTTTAGTTACTCCTGATCTATCTTTTTGATCAGTTGTAGTGAATGTCTTTTCAACATCATCTGCAACAGAAGCATCTACCTCTTTTACCTCTCTGATTGCTGCAGACACTCCTTCTCTATATTTGTTTATATTATCTAGAAATTCTTGAGCTCCAGCCGTTACCTTACCTCCTTCAAAAAACTTCTGGTCCAGCTTATCAGGCCTGTCCATGGTTTCATAATCAGTAGGATCGTCTCTGTCCTCTACTAGTTCTTTTTTAAGCTGGTCTAAATATGTATTAAATTCATTGGAAAGTGCACTAATTTGATCAGCTTTCTCTTTTAAGGGAGTATATTTTTCTGGTTGTTCTGAAACTTTTTCAGCCAGACCAGCCATAAATCCAACATTACGCTGTGTAGCTAACTCATTGGACTCTGTTAACTTTTCAGACATTAGACCAAATGCGGTCAATACCTCTTTTGACATATTTAATGCCATCATTGCGATGAAAACCAGATACATCAGGTTAATCATCTTCTGCCTTGGGGACAATTTTCCTCCTGCCATTCTTCTTAAATTTTGGTAGTTATTATTAAAATATTAATTACTGTTAACTTCTGTTCATTGCAGTTAACATACCACCATATACTCCATTAAGTGAAGAAAGGTTACTAGCCATGCTTGCCATCTGTTCTTGAAGATTTCTAGCGTTATCGGCTATTGCCTGATTAGCCTCAGCTTGTTTAGCTGAAGATTCTAATTGCACTTTATATAAGCTGTTTAATGATTCTAGGTGAGAAGCTGCAGCAGCCATCTCTTCGCTATACCTTTTAGTACCTTGAATAGCATCAACCGTAGGAGAAATATTTTTTGCTGCTCCTTCAAAATTACGGATACTTTCTCCAAGACTATTCATAAGACTAGAATCTACTCTAGCTTCCTTAAGCATCTCATCTAATTTCTTAGACAATAATCCATCGGGAGTTTCATTCTTCTTATCTCTTTTGTTTCCACCTGCTAATTCAGGGTATACAAGAGACCAATCTAAATCATCATCTACAGGTTCGAATGCAGAAACAGTAAATACAAATGCTTCTGTGATAAGACCTATAATAAGCATTTCGTTACCAAATGGCCAGTGCATAATCTTAAAAAGTGCACCTAATATTACTACGGCCGCTCCTAGACCGTATACCATATTCATTAATTTTTTGCTTGCTTTTGAATTTGCCATAATAAATTTGTTTTGTTTTTTTAAATCTAAATGTTAAAAAAAGGGTTAGTAATTAAGTTGATAGAATTTTGGGACTTATTTCTGATTCACAGTGTTATCTTCTCCAGTAACGTCAGTACCCATATAGTCCTGAACAGTTCTAAATCCGATATAACTTCTAGCTGAATCCGCATATTCATAATCTCTGGTACTTACCTGTAGGAAATAAGCAACATCTTTCCATGATCCTCCACGAACTACTTTACGTTTGTTTTCGTCATCATTAACATTTGGGTTCATTGATGATACGTAGTCGTATGCTGAGGGATCATAAGATGACTGTACCCACTCAGAAACATTACCTGCCATATTATATAGGTTATAATCATTAGGATCAAATGTTCTGGCTTCTACAGTATATAAGAAATTATCTGCTGCATAGTTTCCTCTAAGAGGCTTAAAGTTCGCAAGGAAACAACCTCTGTCATTTAAGGCATAAGGTCCTCCCCATGGATAAGTTGCTGATTCCAGACCTCCTCTTGCTGCATACTCCCATTCTGCTTCTGTAGGTAGTCTGAAATAGTTTACAAACTCTTTTCCTTTCTTCTTCTGAAAGGTATTTTTTTCTATAGTTCTCCATCGACAGAAGGCTTTAGCTTGTTCCCAAGAAACACCAACTACCGGATAATCGTCATACGCACTATGCCAGAAATAATCATTATGCATAGGCTCATTATAAGAATAACTAAAATCTTTGATCCAAACTGTGGTGTCTGGATATACTTCTATTACTTCTTCTCTTACGAAGTCTTTTCTTCTACCTTGCTTAGCACGTGCTGCAGCCTGGATATCCATCCAAGTAAATCTAAATTGGAACTTACTTACATCCAATGTACGTCTTCCATTATAAGATTCTTCTAATGGAATATACATAGTATCCATCACTTCAGCATAAAACTCATCAGGGTAATCTTCGATATCCCATTCGATATCAATATCCTTGTTAAGTCCTCTACCTTCATAACCAGTAGTTCCTGTACCACTATAATTGTCGTACATATATTTTTCGTAAACTGACATGTTTTCGGTATCCGCATCTAAAAATGCATATTCACCAATACCATCATCACCAGGGGCTTTTCCAAGTTCGTCAGCCATAATTGCTAATCGCATTCTGATTGTAGAATCACGAACCCAATTTACAAACTGTCTATACTCACTATTGGTGATTTCGGTCTCATCCATGTAGAACGAACGAACGGTAACCATCTTTGTCGGCGCATTGGATAATGCCGCCTTGTCATCATCTGATTTACCCATAATGAAGGACCCTCCTGGGATAAGCGCCATTCCATAAGGTTTTTGTGGATGCCATTTTTTTCCTTGTGCTCCGGTCAATTCTCCGCGGCTTCCGCCTCCACAACTGTAGAGCATTGCTAAAATAGCAAATAGTGATACAAATTTCTTCATAACGTGTTTTAGGTTAAGATCTTCTAGATTTAAGGACGTAAACCTATTTATTTATTTCCAGAAAAACAATTTTTTTCTAAAAAAAACCTTAAATCTGCCTAATAAAAATGTTAAACTTCGTTTTTTCGTTTTGCCTTATACCATCTTTCAGGTATTTCTTGATTACAAGCACGCTCATAATCGTTGTATGTGCAAGGTAATAACGTATGTCTTTTCAATTTATTATTGCCAGACGAAATAAAAGGTATTTCTATCCACCATCTTCCTGTTTTTGAACTTTTATAAAAGGACAAAATTTCATCTTCTATTGGCACATTATAATGTAGTGTACTTTTCTGGTTCTTAATATCTAATTCGTTGGATCTATAATTGTATCCTTCTATAAAATACCAAATGATCTGTGCAATCAACATTGATGTCATTTCTTCGCCTTTAAAGTTTTTGAATTCATAAATCCCAAAACTTTTCACCTTATCACTAATTCCTGCATATCTAGAGATCGCACAAATCTCTCTTCCATCAAAACCATTTGGAGAAGTAGTAATTCCGTTTATACTATTAGAATTCATAACTCCAAGATCTACAGATACAATGTCGGCATCTCTCATAATCGGCTCCACAATGGTAACGTCCGAAATTACCTCACCCAAACGACAGGCATCAAAATATAATTTTTCTATAAGATCAATTTCTTCTTGAGCATTAAAATATGTTTGATACCCTATATTGCTATAATTAAAAAGATTATACGGTTGTTCAACAATAATTTTACCTACAAATGAGGTATTGGTTATTGGTTCTGAAGAATTTCCTAGATCGAATTTACTATCAACATTGGCCAGATTTACCATTCGCTCCAAAATATCAAAGGATCTGTACTGGGCATATACAAGATCCTGACTTCCACCTATTATTATAGGTATTATGTTTTTTTGCAACAAGGTAGACAACACCTCTTGAACCAAATAATAAGTATCACTAACCTCATTACCCGGCATAACATCCCCTAGATCCACTATAGATGCACCCCAATTACCTGGATAGAGTTCGTATAAAGATTTGCGAATAGTTTCAAAACTCAATTTCTCCCCAAGAAAATTAATATCGTTTCTATTTTCTTGCACACCAAGAATAGCGATGTCTATTTTTTCCAAATCAGGAACTCCACTTTCTACAGTATGAATATTAATTTTTTTACCTAATGAATGATCAGAAAGTAATTTTGCATGCGCTGCTACTAGATCACTAACTGGAGCAAGAAATTCGAAAGACATATATTAAGGTTATTTCTTTTTAGTAGTCTTTTTTGTGGTTTTTTTCTTGGATGCTGTTTTTTTCTTAGGAGCATTTTTCTCGATAAGGTCTTTTACTTTTTCCAAAGTTAATTTTGAAGCATCCACAGTTTTAGGCAATTCGATTTTGATTTTACCTTTTATAATATTACTTCTTCCCCATCTTGCTTTTTCTACTCGAATACCTTCTTCTTCCCAATTATGGATAACTTTATCGATTTCCTTTTGCTTCTTATCCTCTATCAATGTAACAATATCATTTTCTGATAAATTATCAAAATCATATTTTTTATTCACATTGATAAACATGTTGTTCCATTTTATAAATGGCCCAAATCTACCTTTCCCTTTTTGAACTGGAAGATTTTCGTATGTATATATAGGAGCATCGGCTTTTTCTTTAGCATCGATCAACTCAATTGCTCTCTCTAGCGAAACACTCATTGGATCTTCGCCTTTATCCAAGGAAACAAATTTTTCTCCAAAACGCACATAAGGCCCAAAACGACCATTATTAACAACCAGTGTTTCTCCTTTATAAGTCCCTATTTCTTTTGGTAACTGAAAAAGATCCATTGCTTCTTCAAAAGTAATACTGCTTAATGTTTGGCCTGGAGGCAGACTTGCAAATTTAGGCTTATCCTCATCATCTGCGGTTCCTATCTGTACCATTGGTCCAAATTTACCCAATCGCACACTTACCACTTTACCAGTTGCAGGATCTTCGCCAAGAATACGCTCTCCCACTTCTCGCTCTGCATTTTGCGCTACGTCTTCTACTCTTGGGTGAAACTCTTCATAAAATTCTTTCATCACATGGGTCCAATCTTCTTGTCCCTCAGCGATTTCATCAAAATCCTGTTCTACTTTTGCTGTAAAGTTATAATCAAGGATTGAAGAAAAATGATTTACCAGAAAATCATTCACGACCATTCCAACATCGGTAGGAATAAGTTTTCCTTTATCACTTCCTACTTTTTCAGAAAGTTTTTTCTCGCTTACAGCATGTCCAGATAATACCATCTGGATATAATTACGAACTTCTCCTTCTTTAGCTCCTTTTTCTACATAATTTCTATTCTGAATTGTAGAAATCGTTGGTGCATATGTCGAAGGGCGACCAATACCGAGCTCTTCCAGCTTCTTAACTAAAGATGCCTCAGTATAACGGCCTGGTGGCCTGGTAAATCTTTCTGTAGCTGTAATGTAATTATTGTACAATGACTCATTTACTTTCATTGCAGGCAGGATTCCTTCTTGCTCCTCATCTTCATCATCATTTCCTTCAAGATATACTTTCAGAAATCCTTCAAATTTTATTACCTCGCCATTTGCCGTAAAGTGCTCATTGTGCGAATTAGCATTAATCTTAACATTAGTTCGTTCTAATCGAGCATCACTCATTTGCGAAGCAATGGCACGTTTCCAAATTAATTCATACAATCGCTGCTGATCATAATCTACATTTACGGTATGTCTTGAAAAATCCGTAGGCCTTATAGCTTCGTGTGCTTCTTGAGCTCCTTTTGATTTTCCTTTATATTGTCTAGGATTGCTAAAATCCTCTCCATAAGCTGAAACAATTTCGGCTTTGGCACTATTTTGAGCCTCTACAGAAAGGTTTACACTATCGGTTCTCATATACGTAATTAACCCAGCCTCATATAACCGTTGCGCCATGGTCATTGTCTTACTTACAGAGAAATATAATTTTCTTGAAGCCTCTTGTTGTAGCGTAGATGTTGTAAACGGCGGTGCAGGAGATTTTTTTGCAGGTTTTGTAGACAGATCTGCTATTTTGAAATTCGCACCTATATTTTTGTTCAAAAAAGATTCAGCCTCTTCTTTGGTCTTAAAATTTTTAGGAAGCTTTGCCTTAAAGGACTTACCAGCTTCTTTAGAAAATTCGGCATCAATTCTGTAGGAAGCTTCGGGTTTGAAATCGATTATCTCTCTTTCTCTCTCTACAATTAATCGTACAGAAACCGATTGCACTCTACCCGCAGACAATCCTCCTTTCACTTTGCGCCAAAGTACAGGAGATAACTCATATCCTACCAAACGATCCAAAACACGCCTAGCCTGTTGCGCATTTACCAGGTTATAATCAATAGTACGCGGATTCTCTATCGCTTTAAGAATTGCATTTTTGGTAATCTCATGAAAAACAATTCTTTTGGTTTTATCTTTATCAAGTTTTAGAGTTTCGGCAAGGTGCCATGCGATGGCTTCTCCCTCTCGATCCTCATCACTTGCCAGCCATACCATATCTGCATTCTTAGAAAGATCTTTTAGCTTTTTTACAACATCCTTTTTGTCTTTAGAGACAATATATTTGGGCTTAAAACCTCCATCAACATCAACTCCTAATTCTTTTGCAGGCAAATCTGCAATGTGTCCAAAACTGGATGCAACCGTATAATCTTTTCCAAGAAATTTTTCTATTGTTTTGGCCTTTGCAGGCGACTCTACAATCACTAAATTCTTAGCCATAGTCCTTTAATTTCTGACCACAAAAGTATATCAAAAAAATGATATCCAGATTCTTTCTTAAAAAATAAGTTTAAAAAAAACCTGCTTTGCAGCAGGTTTTTTAATTTTTATTTTACAAATAACGTCTCATTATTTCCGGATTCATCATTTTCAAAACCTATGGTATTCTTATACATATAATATACGGGCATATAAATAAAAGATGCAGTGAAAAATATACCTACAAAACACAACAACATACCTACAAGTTGGGATAAAATTGAAGAAATAAAAATCAATCCAAAGGCTACTAACCATATTTTATTACCCAACTTAAAACTTGCTTTAATTAAATCATTTGCACTTAGATCCGGATTAAACGCAAAGATAACTCCCAATAATTGCAGAGGAACCATTACATAAAGAATAGGAAGATAACACAATAATATTGCTAATAAAGCAATACCAAACGTTGCGATTGCCAATACAAATATTTTGCCTAGATATTTTCCCTTCAAAAACATAAAGTATGAAGAGGTTTCCGGAAGACCAAGATCAGCCTGCTTACATACTCTATAATAATGTGCAGTAATCCCAAATTGAAGCGCTGTGGCAATCATTGAAACTACCAAAACCAAAACCACAAACAAAATTGTTAAACCTATTGATAGTTCCTCACTGGGATAATCACCATACTCATTATAACTACCTTCTATACCAGCTAACCCCGCTAAAGCAAAAATCGGAATATACATTATAAAAAATAAGGGGAGCATAACAAGCATACTAATGAGCAAATGCACAAATCCTTGTACCCATACTTTTTTAAAAAGATCAAAGCTATTACTAAATACATCTCCAAAATCCAAGGAAGTGCTATTTTCTATTCTTTCAAAGAGTTTACCTGATGTCATACATACTATTTTATTGGTTGGAAAAGATCAAATATAGATTTTTTATAAAAATAAATCCTGACACTTTGTCACAAATCGTATTAAAAAGTATCTTTGCACATTATTTGACCCCAATCGTTAAGGAATTATTTTATATGGAGAAGATCATTGATGAAAATATACAAGGACAACCACTTGTTCTTGATCAAAAGAAAGAAAACAAGCGTAAACTTTTTATAGAAAGCTATGGTTGCCAGATGAATTTTAGCGATAGTGAAATTGTAGCTTCAATTTTGGCTAAAGAAGGTTTTAATACTACACAAAATCTTGAAGATGCAGATTTGGTGTTGGTAAATACTTGCTCTATTCGCGAAAAAGCAGAGCAGACCGTTAGAAAACGTCTTGAAAAATACAATGCTGTAAAAAAAATCAATCCAGGGATGAAAGTTGGGGTATTGGGTTGCATGGCAGAACGTTTAAAAAGCAAGTTCCTTGAAGAAGAAAAAATTGTAGACCTTGTTGTGGGCCCAGATGCTTACAAAGATCTTCCTAATTTAATTGAAGAGGTCGATGCAGGTCGTAATGCAGTTAACGTGATTCTTTCAAAAGAAGAAACCTATGGAGATATTTCTCCTGTTCGTTTGCAAAGCAATGGAGTATCTGCTTTTGTATCGATCACAAGAGGTTGCGATAACATGTGTACCTTTTGTGTTGTACCCTTTACAAGAGGAAGAGAACGCAGTCGGGATCCTCAAAGTATCTTAGAAGAAATTGATGAGTTGGTAGCACAAAACTTTAAAGAAGTTACCCTATTGGGACAAAATGTAGATAGTTTCTTGTGGTATGGTGGTGGCCTAAAAAAGGATTTTGAGAAAGCTTCAGATTTCCAGAAAGCGACTGCTGTTAATTTTGCAAAGCTTTTGGATATGGTTGCCGAAAAACATCCCAAACTTAGATTGCGTTTTACCACTTCTAACCCTCAAGATATGACCTTGGATGTTATCGAAGTAATGGCTAAGCATAAAAATATTTGTAAGTACATTCATCTCCCAATCCAAAGCGGAAGCGACCGTATTCTAAAGGAAATGAACAGACTGCATACACGTCAAGAGTATTTTGATCTCATTGATAATATCAAACGAATTATTCCAAATTGTGCAATTTCCCAAGACATCATTACCGGCTTTCCCACAGAGACTGAAGAAGATCATCAAGATACCTTATCTCTAATGGAATACGTTAAGTATGATTACGGATTTATGTTCGCCTACTCTGAAAGACCTGGAACACTGGCAGAACGTAAAATGGAAGATGATGTTCCTGAAGAAGTTAAGAAAAGACGCCTTGCAGAAGTTATAGAATTACAGCGTAAACATAGCGAACATAGGCATCGAGCTTTTATTGGACAAACATTAGAAATTCTGATCGAAAAAGAATCAAAAAAATCTGAAGCCCATTGGAGCGGAAGAACCACCCAAAATACCGTAGCTGTTTTCCCAAAAGGAAACTACAAAATAGGTGATTTTGCCATGGTACGTATTGATGATTGTACTAGTGCCACTCTATTGGGAGAAGCTGTTGGGTATTCAGAAAATAATTAATAACAAACTAAACTAATTATAGTTTTATATACATGGAATCAGTTCAAGCCATAAAACAACGATTCGGGATTATAGGAAACGATCCTAAGCTTAACCGTGCGGTAGAAAAAGCTATCCAGGTAGCTCCTACAGATATTTCGGTTTTAGTAACCGGAGAAAGCGGTGTAGGTAAAGAAAGTATTCCTAAAATCATACACTCATTATCGCATCGTAAACATGGTAAATATATCGCTGTAAACTGTGGTGCAATCCCCGAGGGGACGATTGATAGTGAGCTTTTTGGCCACGAAAAAGGAGCATTTACTGGTGCTACACAAACTCGTAGTGGGTATTTTGAAGTTGCTAATGGCGGTACCATATTTCTGGATGAAGTAGGAGAACTTCCTTTAACAACACAAGTACGCCTATTACGGGTTCTCGAAAATGGAGAGTTTATAAAAGTTGGATCTTCAAAAGTTCAAAAAACAGATGTGCGCATAGTCGCTGCAACCAATGTAAACATGTTTGAAGCTATTAAAAAAGGAAAGTTTAGAGAAGACCTGTACTATCGATTGAGTACTGTTGAAATTCTTTTACCCCCGCTTAGAGACCGCAAAGCCGATATTCATTTGCTATTCAGAAAATTTGCTTCAGATTTTGCTACAAAATATAAGATGCCCACCATTCGTTTAACAGATGATGCCGTTGCATTGCTAGAAAAATATCATTGGAGTGGTAATATTAGACAATTGCGCAACATTGCCGAGCAAATTTCAGTCCTTGAACAAGACAGGATCATCTCTTCGGTTACCCTACATGGGTATTTACCAAACATAGGAAGTAACCTGCCTGCTGTAATTTCTTCAGACAAAAAAGAAAGTGATTTCAGCAACGAAAGAGAAATTCTTTACAAGGTGCTTTTTGATATGAAAGGTGACCTGAATGATCTCAAAAAGTTAACCATGGAATTGATGCAAAGTGGCAATATGCAGCAAGTGCAAAAAGATAACGAAGGTCTAATCAGAAAGATTTATCGAGAAGATGATGAGAAAGAAGTTCGATTTGAAGAACCTGTAGCTCCTCCCGAGGTTTTACAAATACCTTCTGCCCCAGCTCAGCAAAAAGAAGAGGACAAGTATCATTTTGCAGAAGAAATCGAAGAGGAAGAGACACTATCTTTGCATGACAAAGAACTAGAACTGATTAAAAAATCTCTTGAACGTCACAGAGGTAAGCGTAAAGCTGCTGCCGAAGAGTTGGGAATCAGTGAGCGAACATTATACAGAAAAATTAAGCAATATGACCTATAAATAGGTTTGAGGTTTGAGGTTTGAGAAAAACGAGATATAAAATTTATTAAATATTAATGAGTAACATAAAACATATAATTATTGGGGTTTTTACACTAATATTGGTACAAGGATGCGGAATCTATTCTTTTAGTGGGACAAATATTTCTCCTGATACCAAAACTTTTCAGGTAAATTTTTTCCAAAATCAGTCTCCAAGAATTTTTCCCGGGGTGGATCAAATATTTACCAATCAATTACAGGATTTAATACTAAACCAAACAAATCTTGACCTGGTTACTTCTGGAGGAGACATTGTTTATGAGGGGGAAATTGTACAAGACTATGTTGCTCCCAACACAGCTACATCAGATATTACTGCTGCTCAAAACCGTTTGACCATAGCAGTAAATATGAGATTTTATGACTCTAAAGACCCTACGCAAGATCTAGAGCAACGTTTTTCTTTTTTCTTCGATTATTCGGCATCTGCATCAGAGAACAATGTTAGAGATCAAGCCTTGCAAGTTATTTTTGAACGAATTACACAAGATATGTTTAATACTACCCTAGCACGGTGGTAGAAAAACCTGAAACCATAAGTTGAACACAAAAGAGTTAACATATTTATTACAACATCCCGAAAAGATTACCAGAGAGCAGACAAATTCTCTGGAAAACCTTTCCCGGGCCTTTCCCTATTTTCAGCCTATACGACCTTTGATATTAAAAGCACTTAAGAATCAAGAAAGTTTCAGATATAATCAAGAACTAAAAACCGCCGCAGCTTATACTTCTAATCGTAGCGTTTTATTTGATTTTATAACCTCAGACCTCTTCAAAAAAGATAAAGAACAACAAGATACAATACAGAAAAGCAGATCAGATATTACTGTTGTAGATCCGCAAGAAATAAAAGCATTGCCTAGAATGGATATGGATGATGCAGTACGAATGAAGATCGAAGAAGCCGAAGATGTTCTTGATCCTACCTTATTCTCTGCAAGAAGGGAAGAAAGCACCCTTAAGCAAGTTGAAATTGCTGAAGAATCCTCTATTGTCGACTCTCATGAAAATCAGCAACCACCTCTGGAGAAAGAAAAAACTCCCGAAGAAACACTAGAAATAGATAAACCTCTGGATTTTAGCAAAAAAGAAACGCATTCTTTTGCTGAGTGGTTAAAACTAACCTCTATTAAACCTTTGGATGAAGAAAAGAAAACAGAAAATGAAATTTCTGCTTCAGAAAATGAGGAAAAAGAATTAGAAAAGCCATTACAAAAAAGAGACAAATTCGAATTAATCGACGAGTTTATTGCCAACAATCCTAAAATTCAGCCAGTTTCAAAAAACGCTCCTAAGCGTAATCTAGCAAAGGAAAATGTGGTTTCTAATGACGAATTAATGACCGAAACTTTGGCTAGGGTATATCTTGCTCAAAAAAACTATAAAAAGGCAATTCAGGCTTATAACATATTAATTTTGAAAAATCCCGAAAAAAGTGGTTTCTTTGCAGACCAAATTCGAGCAATAAAAAAAATACAAGAAAATACAAGAAAATAAATAACAATATAATGACAACGTTTTCAATCTTTTTAATACTAATCGTTATCGTATCATTTTTACTTGTTGTGGTAATCATGGTACAAAACCCTAAAGGAGGTGGATTATCTTCTTCTTTTGGTGGTGGCGGAACACAGCAACTTGGTGGTGTAAAAAAGACAACAGACTTTTTGGATAAAAGTACCTGGACTCTTGCAACGCTATTGTTGGTGTTGATCTTATTATCTAATATTGATTTAATGAACGAAGGTACCGTTCAGGATTCAAAAGTAGATACCGAAAATGTTCAACTTGACGCTCCTACAACTCCGGCTGCAGATGAAGATACTCAACAGTAACATTTATAGAAACTAATAACAAAAATGTCGACTTGTCATATAGTCGACATTTTTTGTTTCAATTTGTCAGTAACAACTCGTTGGCACAATTTCTGAAATAGATAGCATCGAATATTTCATTTTAATTTTATAATAAAAACTAATCATAATGGGATTAAATATTAAACCTCTTTCAGACCGTGTGGTCGTAGAACCACTTCCTGCTGAAACACAAACAGCATCTGGATTATTCATTCCTGATTCTGCTCAGGAAAAACAACAAAAAGGTAAAGTAGCTGCTGTGGGTGGCGGTAAAAAGGATCATGAAATGACCGTAAAGGTTGGCGATACCGTTCTTTATGGAAAATATTCTGGTACTGAATTAAAATTAGATGGAAAAGATTATTTAATCATGCGTGAGGATGATATTCTTGCCATTGTTTAAAGAAGTATCAATTCAAAAAATCACAAATCAGTTTAAACTTTAATTCAAAAGATTTTCGCAAAGACGGAAATGTAAAAAATAAAATTTATTATGGCAAAAGACATAAAATTTGATATAGAAGCACGCGACGGTATCAAACGTGGTGTGGATGCATTAGCAAATGCAGTAAAAGTAACGCTGGGACCTAAAGGTCGTAATGTAATTATTAGCAAATCTTTTGGTGCTCCTACGGTTACCAAAGATGGTGTTTCTGTAGCCAAAGAAGTAGAATTGGAAGATGCTCTTGAAAATATGGGAGCGCAAATGGTAAAAGAAGTTGCTTCAAAAACCAATGATCTAGCTGGTGATGGTACTACAACGGCTACCGTATTGGCACAAGCCATTGTAAAAGAAGGGCTTAAAAATGTAGCTGCAGGTGCAAATCCTATGGATCTTAAACGTGGGATTGATAAGGCCGTAACTGCTATCACTGATGACTTAGCAAAACAAACCAAAGAAGTAGGAGATTCTTCTGACAAAATCAAACAAGTAGCAGCAATTTCTGCTAATAATGATGAAACTATTGGTGACCTTATCGCACAGGCTTTCGAAAAAGTAGGAAAAGAAGGTGTAATCACTGTAGAAGAAGCAAAAGGTACAGATACACATGTAGATATCGTAGAAGGAATGCAGTTTGACAGAGGATATCTTTCTCCATATTTTGTTACCAATAGCGAAAAAATGACGGCAGATCTTGAAAATCCATATATCTTATTATATGACAAAAAGATCTCTGCAATGAAGGATCTATTGCCTGTTCTTGAACCTGTTGCTCAAACAGGAAAACCGCTTTTGATCATTGCAGAAGATGTAGATGGTGAGGCATTAGCAACATTGGTGGTAAACAAGCTACGTGGTGCCTTAAAAATAGCAGCAGTTAAAGCTCCTGGTTTTGGAGATAGACGTAAAGCAATGTTAGAGGACATAGCTATCCTAACAGGTGGTACCGTTATCTCTGAAGAAAGAGGATTTACACTAGAAAATGCGACGATCGAACACTTAGGTACTGCAGAAAAAGTTGCTATCGATAAAGATAATACTACCGTTGTAAATGGTGCCGGCAAAGAAGAATTGATCAAAAACAGAGTGAATCAAATCAAAGCTCAGATCGAAACTACTACTTCAGATTATGACAAAGAAAAACTACAAGAGCGTTTGGCTAAACTAGCCGGTGGTGTAGCTGTTCTTTATGTTGGTGCTGCTTCTGAAGTTGAAATGAAAGAGAAGAAAGATCGTGTAGATGATGCACTTCACGCAACTCGTGCCGCTGTAGAAGAAGGAATCGTTGCTGGTGGTGGTGTTGCTTTGGTGAGAGCCAAATCGGTTCTTGAAAAAGTAAAAACTGAAAATGACGATGAAGTTACGGGTGTACAAATCGTAAACCGTGCTATAGAATCTCCATTAAGAACTATTGTAGAAAATGCAGGCGGAGAAGGCTCTGTTGTAATTGCCAAAGTTCTTGAAGGAAAAGACAACTTTGGGTATGATGCTAAGTCTGAAGAATACGTAGACATGCTTAAGGCTGGAATTATCGATCCTAAAAAAGTAACGCGTATTGCGCTTGAAAACGCTGCTTCTGTATCAGGAATGATCCTTACCACAGAATGTTCATTAACCGATATTAAAGAAGAAGCTCCTGCCGGTGGAGGTGGAATGCCACCAATGGGCGGAGGTATGCCAGGAATGATGTAGGTCGGCCGACAATTGCAAAATAATATAAAACCCATCTTGAAAAATCAAGATGGGTTTTAATTTTTTAAAAACTTATATCCATCGATAGCATAAAACATCTAAGAGTTAAATTATTTGGATAGCAAAATGCGATATGTACAACAAATAAAAACAACTCTCCATTTTTATAAACAGTGGTTGATATTTATAAATATCAAGAATCTTTTCTTGCAAAGAAACTAGTACTTAATTAATTTCAAGCATATAATTTTAAAACTTTAAAACCATGAAAAAAAGCATTTTAGATTTGCAAGGAGTAAAAATAATTGAAAAAAAAGCGCAAAGTAAGGTAAATGGCGGATCGTGTGGCTGTGGTAGTCACACAATACCAGGAACATGTCTTTGCTACACCAGTGTATGACATTAATAATATCGTGTCTGTTATACGTATAATAAAAATATAACAGACACGATATTTCTTATATAAGAAAATCCTTTAAGAACACTTCTTCACAATGTTCTCTACCAAAGTCGCCGTTCTTTTATACTTCTCTTTAGCTAATAATCTGAAGGATCTATTCTAACATCGTAATTTGTAAGTGAACAGGATTTATCTTTTCGCTTTTAGTATTATCAAAGTCCCGTCTCAATAATAAACACCAAATTATCTTAAAATACTTATGTAGCCTGAATGTTTTCGCCTTTCCTCGTCATTGAGTTCAATAATATAGTAATATGTAGCCACAGGCAATGGTTTTTCTTGATATGTCCCCGACCAATTATTTTTGTACCCTAAAGTTTCATATACTTTATTACCCCATCTGTTATAAATAGTTAATCGGTTATTGGGAAAAGATTCTATATTATCTATAAAAAATGTATCATTAGCACCGTCACCATTAGGAGTAAGGACATTGGCAAAAGTTAATAAACAAATATTATTGACATCTGTATTTTGATTATCTAATCTCAAATTAAATTGATTAATCGAAAAACAAGAGGGTTCAACCACATTTTCTGAACGTGTGAAAACAGTCGTATCTATCCCGGCAAGAAGATTCACGTTCAGGATTGAGTTTACATTTTGGTTGGCATCATCTTCAGATTCGTGATAGGTTAAATTTACATTTGATTGATCAAGTCCTTCAAAAAGCCTGGCATTAAGTTGGGATAAATCATAAAGTCTAGAAATTTCTTGAGAAGAACATAAATTGATATCTTCAATTGTATTTACAACGGGGATATTTTCTACTTTTATTTCAAAAGGAAAAACTCGGTAACATCCTGAATTTTCTTCAACTCTTGCAAAAAGAGGTTGGGGATTCATGGTATTGATAAAATCTACAGACTGCGCATTGATTCCATTTTCTGCTTCGGCTTCTGTTACATGATAAGTTACAACTGGCCTGAAAGGAAAACTTGGATCTACATCCCCTAAAATAATGTCTGATTGAAAAACAAGATTAAACTCTGATCCAACACCTTCATCCATACTACAAACTAGAAGATCTTCAGGTTCATTGTAATCAAATGCACTATCAACAGTTATGGTATTAGAAAAAGAAAACTCTTCGGCACCATCATTTACGGTTAGCGTAACTTGGTATGTATTATCATATTCAAAAACATGCACTGGATTTTCAGAAGTATCAACAGCACTGCCATCCCCAAAGTCCCATTGATACGTTAAATCACTACAACTATCTGTTCTATCCACAAAAGTAACTTCGTTACAAACTACCGAAAAAGAAAAATTAGGTGTTGTAACATCTGGTGTAAGGGTAATATCCTCTGTATACATACGAATAACTGTTCCATCATTTACGGTAAGAGTTACAGTATGCGGACCAACAGTCGAATATGTATGAATAGGAGAAACATCAGAACTTATAGGTGTACCATCCCCAAAATCCCATTGATAGCTAACAATTGGATCACAAAAAGTTGATTGATCAAGGAATTGCACATCGAAACAATCAGGAAAATAGGTGAAATTGGGCTGTAATCCCACAGAAACATTAATAGGTCTGTCAAAAGTAAACTCGGCGCCACTATTTGTATCTGTCATTGTTACAGTAATGGTATACATCCCAGAAGTAGTATACGTATAATCAAAAGTAGGTTGATCACTATCGGTAATCAAAGGAGTATTTCCATCCCCAAAATCCCAAGAGTATGAAAATGAAGGATATAAATCAAAAGTCGACCCACATATACTCGATGTATTGGTGATTGTTACCACTCCACAATCTTCGATCGCAAAAAAAGAAGGTGTTATAGAGGTTGCCCTAAAAGGTATTGTAGTGCTATCTGATAAACCGTCGCTTGTTGATATCACTGTAAGTGTTACATAATAAATTTGTAACATATTGTTCGTTGGAAATTCATGTATAGGGTTTTCTTCAGTGCTAATAGCACTTCCATCTCCAAAATCCCATTCATAGGTTAAGTCATTTTTACAATAATCTGATAAATTGTTAAATTGTATCGTATTACATGGATTAGCGTTGTCTATAATGATGGGTTCCAATTCAAAAGCTGCAGTTGGAAAAGGAGCTCCTCCTGTACTTAAGACCTCAATAGTTACTGTGGTTGATTCTCCCACACAGCCATTTTCATCTAGGGCAACTACATTATATGTTGTAGTGGTGGTTGGAGAAACTATAGCAGAAAGTCCCGTTATCCCCAAATCGGGAAACGAAAAAGAACCTGCATTAGTCCCGGTAGGAGCAATTACTGTGCGCGCTCCCTCACATATAATTTGATTAGGTATTGGATCAATCATTGCAGAAGGTTTGGGCTCAAGAGTTATCGTAGCCGAAGTGTCGCAACCTGTGTTAGATATCAAATCAACACTAAATGTATCTCCAAACTGTGCTCCGCTAACGTTAATTGATTGTGTCGTTTCTCCTGTAGACCATAAATAAGAAACAAATCCAATAGGTGCTGTCAGGGTAATATCGTTAGGACCGGCCGTACACAGACCATTAACTTGAATGGTTAACGGCTCTACGGTTGCCTCGACATAAGCTGTTGCTCCATGGCCCCCTAACATACAATCCAAAGAGACAAACTCGATTGTAATTTGTTGACCAATATAAGGCGTAAGGTCTGCCCCTCCGCTAGTCCATGGCAGGATTTGAACCGGCCATCCCGATGTGCCACCAAAAAAACCTCCAATCTCTGGAGAATCAGAACATTGAGTAATAGGAAAATCACATCTGTAAACACGATCATAGCTACAAGCAACAAAACCTTTATTCAATGCATCGGGACCTGCAAAGGCTTCAAATTTTCCACAAGTGACAACATCTCCAGAACTGTTCTTGATATTCACAACAAATTTAGGTTGATCTCTCTGGCTGTGACCAGGTTCTTCCATAATAATAGCATAACTATACTGCAAATATGCTTCATCGGGAGTTACCGTAAAAGTTCTACTGATTCTAGCTGCTCTTCTTCCCCCTGGGTTATCACCAATTCTTGCTGAAAAAGCACCTCCGGGAAAAGCAGTGGGGATATTCAAGCCTCCGCATAAAATACCGTATTCGTCTAATGGAGGAACTGAAGGATTCATAATCCTAATCTGTGTATTTAAAATATTACCAGAAGTAATGTCGTAATCCTCGTTAGTAGGGCTAGTTCTAGTTCCTACTGCCAATTGCCAATTGTCAAAATTACCCTGCTCAAAATTCATATTCTCGGTTTGGCCAAAAAACAGATAAGAATTTAATACAATACTGAAAAATAAGATTCTTTTCATAGGCTTTACGAATTTAAAATCAAACGACTACAGAAAATATTTAGTATTTAATTCAACCAAAAAAAACAACAATAAAGAATGAACCTTAAATAATAAAATAACGATAATCGAGTTAAGAATAGACCGTCAGACTATGTTTAGCTTGCAGTTTGGCCAACCTCCAATCTTATTAACCTATGGTCGAGACTTTACTATTGTTTAAACAGTTTGAATACAAAAAAACCAAGATTCTTGCCTCTTTCTTGGGCTTATTTGGATTTTCTTACGTTTATAGTCAACAGGCACCTCAATTTTCGCAATATCTTCAAAACTCGATGGTAATTAATCCGGCAATAACCGGAACCGAAGATTATATTGACTTTACCGTTGCCTATCGCGATCAATGGACCGGCTTTGACGGAGCACCAAGAACCGGCACCTTTAGTTTTAACGCCCCCAGTTCATCTTTATTTGGGAGAAATAATCGAGCAATAACAGAATCTCATTCGGGAATAGGTGCTTTCTTTTATACAGATAAAACAGGCCCTATAGACCGATCCGGATACTATGCAAGCTACGCCTATCATTTAAGGGTCTCAGAAGAATGGTTTGTATCAATGGGAACTTTTATAGGAGCTACCCAGTTTAGATTTGATGAAAGTAAAGTTGTTTTAGTACAAAACCCTAATGATGTTTTAGTTCAAAATATATCGACTACAAATTTTGATATGAGTGTTGGACTATATGCGTATTCAAAATATCTTTTTGCTGGATTATCGGCCAATCAGTTGTTTGACGATGAAATTCCTTACGAAGTTACTAGCGGAATATTAACTTCGGGAAAAATCAATAGAAACTATAATTTTTTATTAGGTAGCCGTATTGAAATTGATCAAGATTGGAATATGGTTCCCTCTACATTTATTAGATACACTGACAACGCACCTGTTCAATGGGATATTAGCACCAAATTTGAGTATCAAAATAAATTATGGGGAGGAATATCCTATAGAAATGAAGAATCTGTTTATGCCCTTGCAGGATTTAAATTATGGGACAGTTTATCCGTAGGATATTCTTATGATTATCCCATCTCTAATTTTAGAGGAAATCAATCCGGATCTCATGAGATTGTAATTAGTTACCGACTCTTAGGTGGTAATAATAAATGTGGATGCCCTGTGAATTCTCAATAAACATTTAGCCTAAACACCTAAGAATGTTTCTTCACAATATCTTCAACAAGCTTTGATGTTCTCTTATATTTTTCTTTTGCAATCAATCGCTTTGGAGGCGCCATTCTCACATCGCAATCTGTAAGCGAGCAAGATTCACACGTTACTCCAACCCTTACTTTTGGAATTTTAGCATCATTTACAAAACTGATTTTTTTCTCCAGAGCCGGTGATATCAAAAATCCTATTCCTATACTACGATAATAGTCTTTTCTAAAGGGATCTTTTGTTGCCGAAGTAAATACCAAATATTGCTGATCAGAATCTGTATAGTCTGAAATCTGGATATTAAAAGCATAATCCAGGTCCTCGCTTGCGGTGCGCTGCAATGTTTTTATAGCCATCCAACGTCTGCAATAATGCTCATTAATCTCGTTGGCATGGGGTTGTTGCTGATGTGTTATGTGTAACTCTTTTACCAGATTAAATTTTTCTACCCCTTTCTTATGCGTAAATCTTAAAAAGAACACATTTTGCATTCCGAAATCCTTGGGCAACACATTAGTTAATCGCTGATAAAATGACTCTGGAGATGCATTGTATAGATTCATAATCTTATGAAATGCTTTTTCAGAGAATCGCTTCATAGAAAATAACTCTTTGAGGTGATCTCTAAGATTCTTTCTAGGAATAATCAATGCTCCGGCAAAATATGATGCGTAAAAGTTATGTAGCACTTCTTCAAAATTATCATAACGTATCCATGAAAAGGTATAAGGTCTTTCGGATATTGCTAGATATTGATATCCCAATTCCTTGGCATAAATAAATGTTTTTTGTGCCTCGTCTACTCTATCGGATAACAACAGTGTCTTTGTTGAAGGTACAAATACGCATCGTAAATTGTCCAATTCTTCCTCTTTGGGAATACCCGCTTCATTAATCGTATACCCATATTCTTCCTTGAGGATTTCTTCCAACTCAATTGAAGTAATTTTGCCATCTAAATCCAACTGATATGAATTTGCAAATTTTACAGCTTTATCTTCCAGATCTTTGAAAAAGTTATTATGTGCTTCTTGATAGGATCGTAGAGAGGCCAGATAAAACCCCTCGCGACTCATATTGTAATGCTGTGCTATCTCAATAATCGTACTAATAAATGCGTTCACTTTTGAAGGTGCATTAGCAATAATATCGATAAGATCACTTTGCTGAATACCAAATAACTCCAACGGAATTTCATCCAATATCCCCGATTGTAAAATTTCTCCAATCGGAGCCAAGTTTTTATCCAGTTTTAGGGATACTAATTGGTCATAAGGCACCTCTAGTGTCTCGGCCAACTTGATAATTTTATCTGTTTTTGGGTATTTTTTTCCTTTTTCTATTTCGTTTAAATACGATTTTGACAGCCCACTTAATTTGGATAACCCAAATAGCGACAAGTCCTTTTCTGTTCGTATCTGCTTGATTTTCAGTCCAAAAATTAACCTAATGTATTCTTCTGCTATTGCCATAGAGTCAAAAATAACAATTTTTGCGTAATCAACGAAAAAAGAAAAAATTCACATTTAGCGAACGTTCGCTTGTTTTATAAAAAACTTTTTTTTAATATTGTTCACTCAAACGATTTAGTTACGTTAACCCTTAAAATAAATTTTAAAGAACAAAATTATGGCTACTTACAATTCAGTACTTGACACTGTACGCAATCTAAAAGCTAAACATGGAGATAATTGGGCAACCATAACTCCAGAAAATGCAGCACGTATTGCTGTACAAAACAGATTTAAAACAGGGCTAGATATTGCTAGATATACAGCATCTATCATGCGTAAAGACATGGCTGAATATGATGCCAACAGCGCTAACTACACACAATCATTAGGTTGCTGGCATGGTTTTGTGGCGCAACAAAAAATGATTGCAGTAAAAAAGCATCAGGGCACCACTAATAAAACATACCTATATCTTTCGGGATGGATGGTCGCAGCATTACGTTCTGAGTTTGGACCTTTACCAGATCAGTCAATGCACGAAAAAACTTCAGTTCCTAAGTTAATCGAAGAAATATACACATTCTTACGTCAAGCTGACGCTGTAGCACTAAATGATCTTTTTCGTCGTCTAGATGCTGGAGAAGATGTTCAAGATGAGATCGACAATTTTGAGACACATGTTGTACCTATTATTGCAGATATAGATGCAGGTTTTGGTAACGAAGAAGCAACGTATCTCTTAGCTAAAAAAATGATTGAAGCTGGTGCTTGTGCGCTTCAAATCGAAAATCAGGTTTCAGACGCTAAGCAATGTGGTCACCAAGATGGCAAGGTAACTGTTCCGCATGAAGATTTTATCGCCAAGTTAAATGCACTTCGATATGCGTTCTTAGAACTAGGAGTAGAAGAAGGTGTAATTGTTGCCAGAACAGATTCTGAAGGGGCTGGTTTAACACAAAAACTACCCGTATCCTCAGAAAAAGGAGATTTGGCTTCACAGTATATGGATTTTATTGAAGCTGAAGAAGTTACTTTGGACGATATTAATGAAAATGATGTGCTATTAAAACGAAATGGCAAACTAGTTCGACCGGTAAGATTACCTAATGGTTTGTATAAATTTAAAAAAGGGTCTAATATTGATCGTGTTGTGTTGGATTGTATTACGAGCCTAGAGAACGGTGCTGATTTGTTGTGGATTGAAACTCCTACTCCAAATGTGAAGCAAATTGCACACATGGTAAATCGAGTAAGAGAAAAAGTTCCTAACGCCAAATTAGTATATAACAATTCTCCATCTTTCAACTGGACAATCAATTTCCGTCAACAAGCATATGATCTTATGGTAGAATCAGGTGAAGACACTTCTGTTTATAACCGTGCAGAGCTAATGGATGTAAAATATGATGGTACTGAATTATCAAACCGAGCAGACGAAATGATTCGAACATTTCAAGAAGAGGCATCTCGCCAAGCTGGTATATTTCACCACTTAATTACCTTGCCAACATATCATACTACAGCATTACATATGAATGATCTGGTAGAAGGTTATTTTGGAGACATGGGAATGTTAGCTTATGTAGGTTCTGTTCAACGTCAAGAAATAAGAAAAGGCGTAGCTTGTGTAAAACACCAACGAATGGCAGGTTCAGACTTAGGAGATGATCATAAAACATTCTTTGCTGGCGATAAAGCCTTAAAGGCTGGTGGAACAAAAAACACCAGTAATCAATTTGACACCACCAAAAAAAGTGAGAAAAGTCTGGAACTAGTTCTTGACAAATAGACTTTTTTTAACATTGTTCACTCAAAACGATATAGTTATGGAAGCCCATAATGGGCACTTAAAAACAAAAGCCATGGAAACTCAAACAAACCTTAGTCAAAAAATTAGCTTCTCAAAAGAAGTTAGAAATTACCATCCGGAAATTTTAACCGATGGTGCGCTTACTTTCTTAGAGGCTTTACAAGATCGTTTCAACGATAGGCGTTTAGCACTTCTAAAAAATCGCAAGTGTCAGCAGCAGTTGTTTGATCTGGGAACGTATCCTTCTTTTCCAGAAAACACTAAAGAAATTCGTAATAGTGAGTGGTCGGCTGCACCGATTCCTTCGGATCTACAAGACCGTAGAGTCGAGATCACCGGGCCTGTAGACAGAAAAATGGTCATTAATGCCCTAAATTCTGGAGCTAAGACTTTTATGGCTGATTTTGAAGATAGCAATGCCCCTATATGGGAAAACTGCTTGCAGGGACAAAAAAACCTGAAGGATGCTGTCAATAAAACTATTTCGTTTTATAACCCAAAAAGGGACAAAACGTATCAACTTAAAGAAAGAACCGCTACATTAATTGTACGTCCAAGAGGATTACACCTTAACGAAAAGCATCTTTTGATAAACGATCAGGAAATGAGTGCTTCTCTTTTCGATTTTGCATTGTATTTATTCCATAATAACGTGCAGTTAAAAGAAAATGGCACTGGAGCTTACTATTACCTCCCTAAACTAGAGCACTTTACTGAAGCTATCTGGTGGAACGATGTAATCGATTTTTCTGAAGAATATCTAGGTATCGAACACGGAAGCGCAAAAGTTACGGTTCTTGTTGAAACGATAACCGCTAGTTTTCAACTAGATGAAATCATATATGCCTTAAAAGATCACATTGTTGGTCTTAACTGCGGAAGGTGGGATTATATTTTTAGCTACATCAAAAAGTTAAGAAATCACAAAGGTTTTGTTATTCCGGATCGTGCACAGGTAACCATGACCAGCCCGTTTATGGATGCCTATAGCAAATTAGTAATCCAAAGATGTCACAAGAGAAATATTCTTGCTATCGGTGGTATGGCGGCTCAAATTCCGATCAAGAATGATGAAGAACGTAATGCAGCTGCATTTGCAAAGGTAAAAGCCGATAAAGAACGTGAAGCAAAAAATGGTCACGATGGTACATGGGTAGCACATCCGGGATTAGTAAAACTAGCCATGCAGGTTTTTGACACCCACATGCCCACTCCTAATCAAATGGATGTAAAAAGAAATGATATTACTATTACTGAAGAAGATCTTCTAGCAATTCCAGAAGGAACTATAACGCAAAAAGGGATTCAGGAAAATATTAACGTCGGGATACATTATATCGCCAATTGGCTTAGCGGAAATGGAGCCGTAGCGTTATATAATCTTATGGAAGATGCCGCTACCGCAGAAATTAGTCGAACACAGTTATGGCAGTGGTTAAAAAATGAAGTAACTCTCGAAGATGGAAGAACTTTGAACCAAACGCTTTTCAATGATTTATTTGAAAACGAACTGAAAATCATTAAAGAGCAGGTAGGAGTTCAACTTTTTCAAACTGAAAATTATCAAAATGCAATTTCAATTTTCAAAGATTTAGTAATTTCTGAAGAGTTTGAAGAATTCTTAACCACAACATCATACCAATACCTGTAAAATGAAACATCAAGGGTTTGTAGGAACCACTTATTTTGATGCAGTACAAAACACTGTAACTGTAGGAAAATCTTCTACTGTTGCCATGTAAGGTAGTACAGAAGTTGAGCAGTTCTATTTTTTTCCGATTTTATAATTGTGCTCAAAAGCGGCATTCACCAAGGTGAGTGTCGTTTTTTTGAATTTAATAAAGAATAAGAAAAATATCTTTATTTTTGGCCCTTCATCAATGTAATCGTGAAATACTCCCCCATAATTGTTATCATTTATCAAAACTAAATTATCAAAGTTTATGGAAGTCACACAAAGCATTTCTAAACGGGCGAACTGGAATTTATTTACACTTATAACGTTTAGGTTCTTTTTCATTTATTTCATTTTAAAGATTTTCCCATTTCCACTAACGCTTTTACAGACTATTTTTGGAGAAACAAATGACCCGTTTTCATTTTCTTTTTATACTAATTGGATAGAAGAATTGGCCGTCTGGACAGGAAAAAATATCCTTGGAATAACCTATGAAATGCCCATAGGACCAAATGGCAGCGGTGATACAACCACAGACTATGTCATACAATTTATTATATCCATGATAGCCGTTATTACCACTATTGCATGGACTATTGTTGATTCTAAGAAAAAGAATTACAATATAATGTTACTGTATTTAAGGACATACGTCAGGTATTATTTGGCAACTATTTTACTTGTATACGGATTTATAAAAATTGTTCCTCTGCAATTTTCAGAATTAAGTCTTTTTGATTTGATAAAACCTTACGGAAATTCGTCTCCAATGGGACTAATGTGGAATTTTATGGAGTATAGCGATTTCTATACAATCTTTTCTGGATCAATAGAAGTTATCGCCGGTATTTTTTTATTATTTCGAAGAACTATTTTATTAGGAGCACTCATCACGATTGGTGCTATGGGTAATGTGTTAATGTTGAATTTAAGCTATGACATTCCAGTAAAGCTATACAGTTTCATTTATACACTAATGGGAGTTTTTCTATTGGCACCGGATCTCAAACGTATACTAAATTTTTTAATTTTAAACAAAACAGTAGTTCCCAAAACTATTACACCTTATTTCACCAAACCCAAACTAAAAAATACCGCCGTTATTCTAAAATTTTTCGTTATTATCCTCTTGTTTTATTCAAATATCACCAGAGTAGTTGAAGGACAGAGAAAATGGGGCAAAAAAGCTCCAAAACCTTCATTGTATGGAATATACGAAGTAGGGAGTTTTGTGAAGAATGGTGACATTATGCCTCCACTAACCACAGACACAATTAGATGGAAACGTTTGATAGTTAGTAAAAGGTCATTGGGTATACAAACAATGGATGAAAAGATTAAATATTTCAGCGAGGAAACCGACACTATAGCAAAAACACTACAAATTACCAATAGAAAAGACAGTACAGATATACAAAGGTTTACCTACAAATTTAAGGATAGTCTATATACTTTTGAAAGTGTTTACAAAAGTGACACCCTAAAAATTGTAGCCAAAAAGAAAGAACGAGAAGAGTTTTTATTAATCAACCGCGGGTTTCATTGGATTAACGAATTTCCTTTTAATAGATAATATCTAGGATATGTAAATTAAACTCTGTCTGTTGTTTCAATTCCTCTGGGGCTAGCCCCAGAGGAATTGGTGTTTAAAATCA
>CANMDH010000038.1 GCA_947496555.1 uncultured Aquimarina sp.
AATTAGCTAGTCGAACTAATCCCGTTGTAAAACGGGATCTGTTTAATCTTTGCAGAGTTTTTCTAGTAAGCAAAGCGCAGTAAAATTAGCTAGTCGAACTAATCCCGTTGTAAAACGGGATCTGTTTAATCTTTGCAGAGTTTTTCTAGTAAGCAAAGCGAGTAAAATTAGTTGGTCGAACTTTAAATCTTTGTAGGAATAAACTTCGAAATAATTAACTTTTAAAAAATACATTTATCCTTATCTTCACACTTAGAAATTTCCCCCTAGTATGTTTAGAAGCAAAATATATACGTGTATTGTTGCTGTGACTCTTCATTTTTATACATTTTCACAGCAAAAAGAAGGAGTTGAAAGCCTAATAGATAAGGTTGAAAATACAACTAATCGGCAAGAAAAACTGAAACTTCTGGATTCTTTGTCAAAAGAAATAGCTCAAATAGAATTCACAGATTTTGATTTTTATAAAAAGAATTACCCAAAGTATTCATTGCAATATATCGACTTGGCCAAAGAATTAGATAGTTTTGATTTGGCCGCTTTTAAGACTTCAAAGTTTTCATATCATTATCTGGGAGTGGTTGGTAAACCGGATTCTGCTTTCGTAATAATAAATAATATAATTAAAGACAGTAATAGAATCAAAAACAAAGCTAATCTTGCTCATTTATACCTTAAAAGAGCAGGTGCTAATTTTCAGATAGATAAACTAGAAAAAGCAATTGGAGATTATACAAGTGCTGAAAAAATATTTCATAAAACCAAAGACTCTATTTATGAGGCCGATGCAATTTATTTTGGTAGTCAGGCAAATGAGCGTGCCGCTCAATTAACAAATGCAATTGTTGGATATCAAAAGGCAAATGAGTTATATACAAAACTTAACGATACTTCGTACATGGCATATACTAAGATCGCTATGGCTAGCATCTTTAGTCAATTATATTTGCTTGACGAGTCGCTAAAAGTGAGAAAAGAAACAAGGGAATTGCTCACAAAGCAAAAAAATAAGGACTATGCGGCTCTTGCCGAATTAAGTGTAAAAGATTCTAGAGATTTTGTAAAATTAAAGCAATTTGATAAACAAGAAGAAGCCCTGTTAATGGCATTAAAATGGTCCAAAAAACAAACGATTTTTAAAAGTCAAAGTTATATGATCAGGGCTCACCTTTCAGAATTTTATTCGAAACAAAATAAACCAGAGATCGCCAAAAAATATTTTGACACTATTGCGTTAAATACTGATTTTGTGAATAGTCCTTTTGATAGAATATTTTACCTAAAGGCATTGAGTAGATTAAAAGTGGCGGAAGGAAAATATAAAGAGGCTATTCCTGTTTTTGAAGAAGAAATCAATATTTTTAAAAAATCAGATGATATTAGGGGGCAAGTTCACCTGGAAAAAGAGCTCTATAATGCCTATAAAAATATAAATGAATTATCAAAAGCAACAGAGCACCTTAATAGGCATTTATTGCTGAAAGATTCTATTTATAATTTAACTAGATCTAATAGTGTAATCTATTTTCAAACGCTTTATGAAACCGAGAAGAACAAAAATAAGATTGCAACTCAAAAAGCAAGTATCCAGATATTAGAAACAAAAGACAGGGCCAAAAGAAATCTAATAGTGTTTGGAGGTATAGGGTTGAGTTTGCTCTTCTTGTCTATTTATTTGTATAGAAACAGAGTGTATTTGATTCGGAATAAAAAATTACAACAATCTTTTTTACAAGAATTGCTTCAAACCCAAGAGCGTGTTAGTAAACGTATTTCTAAGGACCTTCATGATAGTGTTGGACAAAGTTTATTAATTATAAAAAACAAAGTCTTACAGAATAAGGATGATAAAACTGCCAAAGTGGTCGACGGAGTAATAGATGAGGTTCGTTCAATATCCAGGACATTGCATCCTTTCAAATTAGAAGAAGCAGGGCTTACCGTTACATTAGAGAGTAGTGTCGAAATGATCGATGAAAATTATGATATTTTTATTTCGGCAGAGATAGATAATATCGACAAGGTTTTTGATCAGGAAAAAGAGATAAATATTTACAGATTGGTTCAAGAAAGCTTTAATAATATTATTAAGCATTCAAACGCTAGATCTGCAGAGATTAGGGTGGTGAACAAAGATGATAATGTTGAAATCATTATTAAGGACAATGGAAAAGGATTTGATGTTTCCAAAGAGAAAATGTCCTTCTCCAAAATCGGATTAAAAACGCTGGCAGAGCGTTCAAAATTTTTAAGAGCTAGTTTTAAGATACTTTCAGAGATCGATCAGGGAACTACTTTGATTTTTAATATCCCAAAACATGTTTAGACCTAATATTTTAATAGCAGATGATCATCCTCTATTGTTAAAAGGACTGGAAGATTTTCTAAAAGAAAAAAAGTATAATATCATAGCGGCATGTACAGATGGGTTATCGGCATATAATGCAATTGTTAAAGAAAAACCTGATATTGCGATTCTGGATATCGAGATGCCCAACATGACGGGTATTGATATTGCCAAGAATTGTAAAAGGCATCATATTGATACCAAAATTATTTTAAACACCCTTCATAAAGAGAGAAGATTATTTGAAGATGCGGTAAAGTATAATATACAGGGGTATTTACTAAAAGAGTTTGCTTTAACCGAGATCGAGGCTTGTATAGCTAGTGTCTGGCAAGGGAAACCTTATTTTAGTGAAAAGATATATAAGCGATTTTCACATACTTCAAAAGAGAATACAATTATTGAAAATCTTACACCTTCTGAGAAAAAAATCTTAAGGCTTATAGCAGATGAGATGACCAGTTCAGAAATAGCTGATTTCCTTAGTATATCGGTAAGAACTGTAGAAAAACATCGAGCAAATATTATTAAAAAGCTCGATATTGACCATAGGCCCAACTCACTTCTTATATGGTCACAAAAAAATAAAGAACAACTACTTTAGTTTTCTAATAGTAAACTTAATTAACAATTACGTAGGGTTACGTATGTTCTGACAGTTGTCAATTAAATACATTTGTTATAATCAATTTATCAATCATTAAAGAGCAGATATTAAGTGATGAGAAGTGTTGATAATGCAAAAGCCTTTTCGATATATACAAATCCCAAGATGGGAGAGATTTATATCGATTTTGAGACCCAAAGTTCAAAAGCGTACTATAGGGTCTTAAATAAAAAAGGAAAGATTGTTTGTCAAAATAATAATCCAATTGTAAGAAACACGGTTGCCCTAAGAACATTACCAATAGGACTATACACCCTAGAGGTAAACAGCGAAAATATGATAATATCTAAAAAATTTCTGAGACTCTAGAGTTTTAGGAAGAACGGGGGAAAAAGGCTACATACTTACTAAGGATGTAGCCTTTTTATTATATCCTTATGGTAATAATTAATTGTAAAAATATTCAGTTATCTGTATTCTTTTGCCGATAGTATACAAAAACTATTATGCATGCATATAATATACTTCCCGTTTCTTTTACCAAGATAGCGAGAATACATATATTGTGCGCCAGTTTTTAATTAAGCAAAAAATAAAGCACAATACACAATACTTGACTATATGTATACTTCAAAAATATCTGGATTAGGATGTTATGTTCCTGAAAATGTGGTAACAAATGATGACCTTTCTAAAATAATGGACACCAACGATGCCTGGATACAGGAGCGAACCGGTATCAAAGAAAGACGGCATATAAAAAAGGGTGATGGCAACAGTACTTCAGTTATGGGAGTTAAAGCTGCAGAAATTGCTTTAGAAAGAGCTAATCTAACAACCGATGATATTGATCTAATTATTTTTGCAACACTAAGTCCTGATATGTACTTTCCGGGAGGAGGAGTACGAGTACAACACATGATGAATATGCGAACAATTCCTGCCTTGGATGTTCGTAACCAATGTAGTGGTTTTGTATATGCATTATCAGTAGCAGACCAGTTTATTAAAACAGGAATGTATAAAAATGTTCTTGTTATTGGTAGTGAAAATCATAGTGGAGGATTAGATATGTCGACTAGAGGAAGGGGAGTTTCAGTAATTTTTGGTGATGGTGCAGGAGCAGCAGTTGTAACTAGAAGTGAAGAAGAAGGTAGAGGTATTTTATCTACACATCTGCATAGTGAGGGAGCACATGCCAAAGAACTGTCTCTAGAAGGACCAAGTACCGAACATTGGGTGCCAGAAATTATTGCTGACAACCCAACTGAAAATATACCTTATTATCCATATATGAACGGACAGTTTGTTTTTAAGAATGCAGTGGTCCGTTTTTCTGAAGTTATCAATGAAGGACTGCAAACAAATAACCTTAGTGCAACAGATATAGACATGCTAATACCACATCAGGCCAATCTTAGGATTTCTCAATTTGTACAGAAACAATTTAAACTATCAGACGATCAGGTATATAACAATATTCAAAAGTATGGAAATACTACTGCAGCCTCAATTCCGATAGCGCTAACTGAAGCGTGGGAAGAAGGTAAAATAAAAGAAGGAGATTTGGTTGTTCTGGCGGCCTTTGGTAGCGGCTTTACTTGGGGAAGTGCAATTATAAGATGGTAATATAATAGTATAGTATCATAAATGAAAAACGCGAAGACTAAAATATCTTCGCGTTTTTTTTCCAATAACTTGGTTATTATTTTTTTAAAGGCTAATTCAAATAAATTATAACCATTACTACTATATTATAAACGCTATAAATTGTAATGTGTTACAGAAAATATTATTTTTTTATAATTATTTAAATTTAAGGATTTTTTTGACTATATAATGACAAAATTAGCTATTTTATTAAATTATATTTATAATATTAACATTTTTTTTGTCAAAAATTTAGTTAAAGTATTCCGCCTCCTGACTTTTCGTTTTTATCTCTTCGTTTTCTTGATACTTTTCTATTCTTGCCACTTCCAAAACGATAAGAAAGTCCCAGGAACACTGTTTGAGTTTCTCCTTGAAATCTTCCGCTTTGTGGAAAAGGAGTGTCACCTGCAAACCTAAATCGTTGGGTATTAAAAATATCATTAAAATTAATACTTGCCGTCCCTTTTCCTTTCAGGAAATTATATCTGGCTCCCGTGTTGATAAAATAGAATGGTTTCATGTCAAACTGAATACCTTTTTGCTCTCCTCTGTAAAACCCAAATACTTGGAAAGTAAGATTTTTGGTGGCTTTAAAGTTATTATTCATTCTGAAGTTAGATATCACGGCATCTACTTCTCTTGAAACATCTTCTACTACACCTTTTACAGTTTGTCCATAGAAATCAAAACTAACATTAAAATTCCACCACTTAGTTACTTTGTAATTACCAGAGAGCTCGAAGCCGTAGGCTGAGTTATTATCAAAATTGTCAAATGTTAATATTTGCCCTTCTTCTACATCAGGGTTCTCAACCAATGTAAGGTTAATTTCATCATTAATAAGGCGGTAGAATATACCTCCAGTTAGAGATCCGCCTTTCAATCTCCTGGTGTAATTGAATTCTACAGAATTGGTAAACTGTGGATCTAAAGAAGGATTACCGATAGAAATAATTCTTGGGGTACTCCATTCTCTTATTGGGTTTACCTGGTTTAGACCCGGCCTGTCCACTCTTCGACTGTAACTTAATTGATAACTGTTTTTTTCTCCTGGTTTATAAGTAAGATAGGCAGAAGGATACACCGTAAAGATGTCATCTTCGAATATCTTTTCTCCATTAAAAATAGCGTCAACCTGATAGTTTTCAAATCTAGCTCCAAGTTGATAAGACCATTTTTCATTATTATTTCCGTAGGTAGCATAAAGAGAATGAATATCGCGATCATAGCTGTAGATCGAGTTTGGAAACAGCGTAGATTGATAATTGTTATCAGTTCTTCTTAAGCGGGCTTCATACCCAAGTTCTAATTTGGTTTTTTCGGTCAATGGATTTGTATAATCCAGGTTAATGGTGGTATTCGTTCTTTCATTGTCGATAAGGTCATTATAATTGGTAAATGAACCATCTCCTCCGATAAAATTAAAATCATCATCACTATCACTATCAAAAACATTATAATCTACCTCTAATTCGATGTTATGACCTTCTTTCTTAAAGTCGTGCTTATAATCAAAGTTATAGGTCGATCCTAAATTCTCACTATCGCTTACGAGATCTTGTGTAAGGTCGTTTTCATCCATGTCAAGGAATATGATATCTGTAATTCCTGAAGTTAATCCATCAAATAAGTTTTGATTTGTATATACCGAAATAGTGTTACGCTCATTAATATAATAATCTATTCCTACCTTAAATAAATGCGATTTATTATTATCAAGGAAAGAGAAATTAGTGAGATAATTCTCATCTTCCCTAAGAACAAATCCACCATTAAGGTTTTTAGTAATATTGGCGCCGTAGTTTCCATAAAAATTAACTTTCCCGGCTCTATAATTGAGATCTATAGAGTTATTAAAACGGGCATTCTGATCCCAATTTACACCTAGATTGATGTTGCCATTAAATCCAATATTTGCATTTTTGTGTAATACAATATTTATGATTCCACTCATCCCTTCGGGGTTGTATTTTGCAGATGGATTTGTGATTAATTCGATTTTTTTGATTGATGTCGATGGTATTTGTTTTAATAGCTGTGTCGCACTGATGTTAGTTGGTTTACCATCAATCAGAATACGAACATTTTGATTTCCTCTTAAAGCAATATTACCATCCTGATCCACATTAACCGATGGTATATTATTCATGATTTCGGCTGCTGTACCACCGGTAGTAGTAAGATCCTTTCCTACATTAATAACTTTACGGTCGATTTTTTGTTCTATAGTGGTCCTTTCGGCAACAATGGTTACATCATCAAGAGATTCTGCTTCCTCTACAAGAGATACTGTTCCTATATTAAGGTTTCTATTTTTTCTTGATATTTCTATTGGTTGTGAGTACGTAGCATATCCTATAAATTGAACTTTTAAAGTGTAATTTCCTTTGGGAATATCAGTAATTAAGAAATCTCCATTTTCAGTAGTAATTCCACCACTTATAGTTTTGCTTGCACCATCATTGATTATAATAGTGGCATAGGGAATAGGTTGATTTAAATTTTTGTCTATGACTTTACCTTTAATACTTCCTACTATGGCATCATCACTGGGTTGTGCGATTAAAATTAAACTGAAAAAAGAGAAAAAAAACAGGGTAATTGTTCTTTGAATACGTGTTTTCATCTGGTCGTTTGTTTGATTGAGAGTTGTTATACATTGTACTTTGTATAGCATAATACAAGCACATAATTTTTTGAAATCTATACGGTGATTAGGCGTATATAAGAATATGACGAACGATGATAAATTCTGTTACAGGATATAATAACTTTAACATAACCTTAGAGTTAAAAGCAAAAACCGCCCTTTTTTGAAGGGCGGTTTTCTATAATAACCAAATAGTAACACTAACCATCAACTATGAATAAAATTTGATTATTATTAAGTAACTAACTAACTAAATTTATGAAAAATCATATCTTTTATAAGTAAGACGTAGCTCTTTTAGTTGTGTTACAGCCATGCTTTATTTTTAACATTTTGACTTGCTTTTTTAACGTTTGAACTCTTATTTTAGGGGTATTAATTGATTTTTGGAATAGGTTTATGAGTAAAAAGACATTGGTGCTTGGCGCATCTTTAAAAACAGAGCGATATTCAAATTATGTTATTCATAAATTGGTAGAGAACAGGAATGATGTTTCTGCTATTGGATTAAAAACCGGAGAAGTTGCCGGTGTCAAAATACAGACCGATTTCGCATATATCCATAGTATAGATACGGTTACACTTTACCTGAATCCACTACGGCAGCAACCGTATTATGATTATATTATTGATCTAAATCCGCGTAGAGTAATTTTTAACCCAGGAACCGAGAATCCAGAACTATATAGAATCCTAGAAGAAGCAAATATAGAAGTCGATGTGGCCTGTACGTTGGTTTTACTTTCGACGAATCAGTACTAGTCCTAGAAAAGTAATTAATCCATTAAGAGGCAGCAATTCATAGCCTATTTGGTAACCTCCTAGCCATTCTGCCGGAATTTTCCATACGATCACTATTATGATAACCGAGAATAATGCTACAAGCCAAGAATATTTGTCATGTATCTTGTATTTGGTAAAAACCCCAAAGGCAAATAGACCTAGTAATGGACCATAGGTAAATGTGGCTACAGTTAAAAGATTGCTTATTACGTTTTCGGTAAGCACATGCTTAAATATAATAATAACCACTATTAATAATACACTCATCCATATATGGGTTTTTTTACGAACTTTTGTTTGATTTTCTTTTTCCTTTTTTTCGATATCTAGAAAATCAATACAAAAAGAAGTTGTTAAAGAGGTCAGGGCGCTATCTGCACTACTGTAAGCTGCTGCAATGAGTCCAAGAATAAATGATATAGCCAGTACAATTCCTAATTCTCCATTTATTGCTATTTCGGGGAATAATAAATCTGTTTTTGCTTTTCCATCCATCATGGGAACGGTTATATTAAATTGCTCTGCGTAAATGAACAATAATGCTCCTAATAGAAGAAAAACAAAGTTTACAACAATCAAAACCAGACTAAAAGAGACCATATTTTTTTGCGCTTCTTTCAGGTTGCGGCAGGTAAGATTTTTTTGCATCATATCCTGATCTAATCCAGTCATACAAATAGCAATAAACATTCCTCCGAAAAACGATTTTAAGAAATGATTTTTTGCCAACAGGCTGTCTAAGAAAAAAGTCTTATTATACGCCGTTAATTCTTCTGAAGAAATAAATTCTGAAAATGTCCAGCCAAGTTTTTCATTGATATAATAAATAGCCATACCAACGGCCAACAGCATAAATAAAGTTTGTAAAGTATCCGTCCAAACGATGGTTTTGATCCCCCCTCTAAAAGTGTAAATCCAAATAAGAATGATAGAAAGTATTACTGTAATTTCAAAAGGAACTTTCCATGCATCAAAAATATATTGCTGCAACACGATCGCCACCAAATATAGCCTGAAAGAAGCACCTAAAACTCTTGAAATAAAGAAGAAAAAAGCTCCGGTTTTATAACTAACTATTCCAAATCTTTGTTCTAAATATTGATAGATTGAGGTAACATTTAATCTATAATAAATAGGCATTAATATATAGGCAATTACAAAATAACCTGCCAAATACCCCAAAACTACCTGCATATAGCTAAATTGGGAGGCTTCAACCCAACCTGGAACCGAAATAAATGTTACACCGCTTAGAGAGGCGCCAATCATACCAAATGCTACTACATACCAAGGAGATTGTCTATTCGCTTTAAAGAAAGTTTCGTTACCAGCATTTTTTCCTGTGAAATAGGAGATAATTAGTAGAACTCCAAAATAAACTGCAATGAGAAGCAGGATATGTATAGGTTGCATAAATTTTGGTTAAAATGAATCACCAAAATACAAATTAACTAGAAACTCTAAAATATAATTGTAGAACTATTTGTTTCTGACATCACTTTCGACCATTCCATCTCGAAGACGAATAACACGATGGGCGCGGGCAGCCACTTCTTCTTCGTGGGTAACAACAATAACAGTATTCCCGGCTTTATGAATCTCATCAAACAGGTTCATAATTTCTATAGAAGTTTTAGAATCCAGGTTTCCGGTGGGTTCATCGGCCAATATAATAGAAGGTTTGTTCACCAAGGCACGGCCTACAGCTACACGTTGTCGTTGTCCACCAGATAGTTGGTTGGGTTTGTGATCCATACGATCAGCAAGCCCTACATCGGTCAAAACTTCTTCAGCACGAGCAGTTCTATCTTTTTTTGAAGTTCCTGCATATACCATTGGTAAAGCTACGTTATCCAATGCTGTGGTTCGAGGTAGTAAATTAAAGGTCTGAAAAACAAAACCAATCTCTCGATTTCTGATATCCGCCAATTCGTTATCAGTCATCTGGCTAACATCATTTCCATTTAATATATAGGTCCCAGCGGTGGGAGTATCCAAACATCCAAGAAGATTCATTAGCGTGGATTTTCCTGATCCAGAAGGTCCCATGATAGCCACATATTCTCCTCGCGGGATATCAAGATCTATACCTTTAAGTACATAAACCGTTTCTTGACCTAATTGAAAGTTTCGAACGATCCCCCGGATCTCTATTACATTTTCCATACGTAATCTTTACAGATTGTTAAGATACAATTTTAGTGTATATGACGCGGCAAGTAAAAAGTTGTTACAATCTAATTGCAAAATGTTCTTTTCCTTGCTCTTTTCTGAAAAATACAAAACCGAGATAAAAAGTATCAATAGTAACGGTGATTTTTGGATGTATTTTTATTTTTTTCCAGAGTAAAATATTAGCTTCCGAATTGTATATTGAATCAATAATAATAACACTATCATTATGAACCAAAGAAAACAAAGAGTCATTACGTAAATGATTTTGTAATTGACCCAAAGTAAGATAGATCAAATCGTAGGTGCCTCCTGGTTGTATTTCTTTATTTATTAAAATAGTATTGTCTACTGCTAAAACTTGCGATACAGTGTCTTTATGGTCATGTAGTACAAGCACATTTTTACAGTCAAAATATACTGTAATACGGTTTAGAAGTTTGCCAATGCGATATGGTAAACCTGTTTTTTTACACATTGATTTTATGGATCGATATGCTTCTTTTTTTTCTTTGTTGTAAAAACATTTGGTTACCAAATTATATACAAACGGAGAGTGTACCCCATGCTGATTGGTAGCATTAAAAAGAAAGGTTAGGTATTGGTGTATTCGGAAAAGCATGTGATGTAAATCAAAATTTTAACTATTCCTCCATTAATTCTGAAAGTTCAAACCAACGCATTTCATTTTCTTCTATCTGTTTGATAATTTTTTGAAGCTTTTGGGATTCTGAATTTATTTTTTCTGTTTCCAGAGTACCCTCGGCAAACAAATCCTCTATTTCCTTTTTTTGAAGCTCTAATTTTTTTAGATCCCGTTCAATTTTGTTAAACTCCTTTTGCTCATTAAAAGAAAGTCCTTTTTTGCTATCTTTTTTCCAAGTTTTTTTTGCTTTTGGCTCTTCGTTTTCAGTATTTTTAGTTTCTGGCTCCTTACTGTTTTCATATACACGATAATCGGTATAATTACCAGGAAAATCTTGAATCACTCCATGGCCCTTAAATATAAACAAGTGATCCACTATTTTATCCATAAAATAGCGATCATGGGATACTACAAGTAAACAACCGGGAAAATCTAATAAGAAGTTTTCTAGCACATTTAAAGTAACAATATCCAGGTCGTTGGTTGGCTCATCCAGAATTAAAAAGTTTGGATTTTGAATAAGAACGGTGCATAAATACAACCTTTTTCTTTCACCACCACTAAGTTTTTCTACAAAATCATATTGTTTTTTACGATCAAATAAAAAACGTTCCAGCAATTGTTGAGCAGAGATTTGTCTTCCCTTTTTTAATGGGATATAATCTCCAAACTCACGGATTACTTCAATTACTTTTTGTCCTTCTTTGATCGTGATACCGCCTTGGGTATAATATCCAAATTTTATGGTGTCACCAATTACAATCTTACCATGATCTGGTGCGATACTGCCGGTAATCATATTTAGAAAGGTTGATTTTCCTGTCCCGTTTTTACCGATGATCCCAATACGTTCTCCTTTTTTGAAAACGTACTCGAATTTGTCTAAAAGTAGATTGTTTTCGAAGCTTTTGGATATTTTATGCAGTTCTAAAATTTTACTTCCCATACGCTCCATATTGATCTCAAGTTGGACCTGGTGATCATTACGGCGTTTATGAGCTCGTTCTTTGATTTCAAAGAAATCATCGATTCTTGATTTAGATTTGGTAGTACGGGCCTTGGGTTGGCGGCGCATCCAATCTAATTCTTTTTTGTATAGTTGTTTTGCTTTGTCAGTCGCTGTTTGCTCATTGGTAATTCTGGCTTCTTTGTTATCAAGATAGTATTGGTAATTACCTTTGTAACTGTATAATTTTCCGTTTTCTAATTCTACAATCTCATTACACACGTTTTCAAGGAAATAGCGATCATGAGTTACCATGAATAACGTGAAATTTTCCTTTGCAAAATATTCTTCAAGCCATTCAATCATTTCAAGATCAAGATGATTGGTTGGTTCATCAAGATAAAGTAAGTTAGGTTTGCTTAAAAGAATGTTGGCTAATGCCAATCGTTTTTTTTGGCCCCCAGATAGATCTTGTACTTTTTTATTAAGATTTTCCAACTTAAGCTTAAAAAGAATCTGTTTGTATTGTGTTTCAAAATCCCAAGCATTGATAGCATCCATTTGTTCAAATGCATGTTGATACGCCTCTGTGTCATCGGGATTTTGCAATGCTTTTTCGTAGTTGTTTATAACCTGAAGCGTTTCATTATCCGAAGCAAAAATAGTTTGCTCGATGGTAAGGTTTGGGTCAAGGTTTGGTTCTTGAGATAGAAAGGCGACCTTTAGGTTTTTACGATATACTACCTGACCTTCGTCTGGTTTTTCATCACCAGCAATAATATCTAGTAAAGACGTTTTACCAGTTCCGTTTTTGGCAACAAACCCTATTTTTTGGCCTTCATTAATTCCAAAAGAGATATTCTTAAAAAGAATTCGCTCGCCAAATGCCTTTGCAATATTTTCTACAGATACGTAATTCACAGTTATTTTTATAAAGCTGCAAAGTTACAAGGTTTCTTAGTCACAAAGAAATGAAGTCATAAGGTTTCTCAAGGAAATTGTAACCTTATGGTTTTCTCCTTCTACGAGTAATTGAGAATAAGAATATAAAAACGGCCATAAAAATTGAGATTCGTGCAATATAATTTCCAGTTTTTACATAAAAGGTTACTTTGTCATTTGTTTTCAAGTTTCCTTTTAAAGTTCCTTGTTTTTCATACCCAAGTTGGTCAACGATCTTTCCTGTTTGATCAATAATTGCCGAAATTCCTGTATTGGCACTACGAGCAATACTTCTCCTGGTTTCAATGGCCCTTAGTTTTGCATAGGATAGGTGTTGTTTGTGCCCTTGTGTATTTCCCCACCAGGCATCATTGGTTATTATTGCAAGAAAACCTGCTTTGTTCCTTACATAGCCTGTAGCAAATTCTCCATAAATGCTTTCATAACATATCATAGTTCCAACACCTATGCTATCTTTTGTAAAAAATACTTCTCGATCATCTTGAGTGGTTTTTTTAGCTACTGTTCCTCCCAGATCGATCATCACATCTCCCAAGATAGGTTTTAAAACACTTTGGTACGGGAAATTTTCGATACCCACTACGAGTTTGCTTTTATGATACAATTCGCTACTATTGTCAGGACGAACAAAGAAAGCAGAATTATAATCATCGTAGAAGATATTTTCTTTGTAAATATTGGTTTGGAGCCGAATTCTTGAAGGGTCATTAAATACATCGATCAAAGAAATGCCCGAAAGGAAGTACGTATTTGGATGTTCTTTTAAAATGTTTTGAGCAGTCTTTTTTGCAATTGAGTTCGGAAAATTATGTAACCTGTTACTGTCGGCAAATACTGTCTCTGGTGCAATGATGAAGTCAGTGTCTTCGGTAATTCCCGAAGTAGTTAAAGAGGTAAGTAAAGTACTAATACGATCATCTGAAGTATTATATTTTTCAGTATAAGGATCAATATTAGGTTGCAAAATAAGGACTTCAATATCCTCACCATCTTCCTCATAGGTTTTTAAGATAATAATAGAAACTATGATTGGTAGTAAGATAATGAGCCCATTTCTAATAGCGGATCTATATAAAATGGTTTTGTCTTTATGTTCCAGGAAAAGCAAGGTGCTTTTAAAAACGCCAATGTTAACAATCCAAACCCAAAGAGTGCCACCAAAAGTCCCGGTATATTCATACCATTGTATCCAAGAAGCAAAACCAGCAAAACCGTTACCAAGATTAAGCCAAGGCCACGATACTTGCCATTGTAGGTGAAAATATTCAAAACTCATCCAGAAAGAGGCAAGAAATAAGGTGCTAATTAAAAATGACGTTCTTTTAGCTACAATGTGATATAACAGAAATACCAAAGCCATTAATAGGCTATTCACAATTTCTGCCACAGCCATTCCTATTGCTGTTGAGTTGTAAATCCACCACGTAGCAATCATATTCCATATAAAAAATGAGAGATAGGCAAGCCCAAATACTTGTGTTTTGCTGTATTTGTTTTTGCGAATGTTATGTTCTGCGATTAAAAGGGGTACAAATCCAAAGAAAAGGAATAACGGAAAACCATAAGTAGGCCAACTAATGGCTAGGAGAAGCCCCGAGGTAATAGACAGTAAGATGTTTTTCATATGATACAGGTGTGCACTATATAGTAACGAAATTAAACTTATTTAGTTACAATTAATAAAATTGAATCCTTCTTTTTGTTAAGTTTGGTAATAATAGTTTGCTATTTTTACACAAAATCGAAAATCAAATGGGGATCAAAAAACAAATACCAAATATTATTACCCTTCTCAATCTTTTTTGTGGATCTATTGCTGTTATTTTTGCTGTTCAGGGACACTTAGAACTTACAGCATTGTTTGTAATGCTTGGAATTGGATTTGATTTTTTTGATGGTTTGGTGGCACGGTTATTAAATGCTCAAAGTGAAATAGGACTACAATTAGACTCATTGGCAGATATGGTAACCAGTGGTTTGGCGCCAGGAATTGTAATGTATCAACTTTTAACACAAGTTTTTGGAAAGCCATTTTATGTAGTTCCGGGGTCATGGAATTCTGAACAAATCTTAGCAAGTCTCGATTGGTCTTATTTATCTTTACTTGGTTTATTAATAACCTTGGCTTCGGCATATAGATTGGCTAATTTTAATATAGATACACGCCAGACTACCTCATTTATAGGGTTGCCGACCCCTGCAAATACTTTATTAATTATAAGTATACCGTTGATACTTAAATTTCAGCAAGAAGCATGGATAATAGAGATCATTCTTAATAAATGGTTTTTGATCGGGTTAACTTTATTAAGTTGCTATTTATTAAATGCTGAGATACCATTGTTTTCTTTGAAGTTCAAAACCTGGGATTTTGCAGAGAATAAAATCCGTTACATCTTCTTATTGCTTACGATAGTTTTTATTGTTTTTCTAAAGTTTATAGCCATACCACTTGTGATATTGCTATATATTTTGATGTCTTTATTTTTTAAAGAAAAACCAGTTGATCAGGAAATAGATTAATTGAAGTCCAGTTTCTTTTTACGTAGCTCAAAGTTTTGTCCAAGGTATACTTTTCGTACCATTTCATCTTCAGCAAGTTCTTCGGGTATTCCAGCTTTAAGAATACTGCCTTCAAACATCAAATAGGTTCTGTCGGTAATAGCCAGTGTTTCCTGTACATTATGATCGGTGATCAGGATACCTATGTTTTTGTTTTTTAGTTGTGCAACAATACGCTGTATATCTTCTACCGCTACAGGATCCACTCCTGCAAAAGGTTCATCGAGTAATATGAAATTAGGATCAGTGGCTAGTGCACGCGCAATTTCTGTCCGACGACGTTCTCCACCGCTTAACAGATCTCCTCGGTTTTTACGAATATGTCCTAAACCAAATTCTTCTATAAGAGCCTCCATTTTATCATGTTGCTCTTCTTTTGAAAGGTCGGTAAGCTGGAGAACACTTAGGATATTATCTTCGATACTTAATTTTCTAAATACCGATGCTTCCTGAGCCAGATAACCTATTCCATTTTGTGCTCTTTTATACATTGGATATTTAGTAATATCGGTGTTTTCTAACGTAATTTTACCACTGTTAGGTTTTACCAATCCTACAATCATATAAAAAGAAGTCGTCTTACCTGCTCCGTTCGGTCCCAAAAGACCAACAATTTCTCCTTGATTTACCTCAAGAGAGATTCCTTTTACTACTTTACGGCCCTTGTATGACTTTACTAAATTATCTGCTTTTAACTTCATAATAGAATGACTTCTTTAAATTTAGGGTGTTGCTAAAATGAGCGTGTAAATTTACACTATTCTTTTTAACGATTATCGCTTTAAGAATTCTTTGCTTCCAGGGCATCCCAAAATTCATAAGCACGACGTAAATGAGGGATAACTATTGTTCCACCCACCAATGTCGCAATGCTCAACGCCTCAACCACTTCTTCTTTTGTTAAACCTTCTTTGTGGCAAGTTTCAAGATGATAACGAACGCAATCATCACAACGCAAAACGGCAGAAGCTACCAAACCTAAGAGTTCTTTTGTTTTTATAGTAAGAGCTCCTTCCATATAGGCATTGGTGTCTAGGTTAAATATTCTCTTAATGACCTTGTTGTTATCTTGCAGGATTCTAGAGTTCATCTTTTCTCTATAAGTGTTGAACTCATCAACTATATTACTCATTTAGATTGTTTTTGTAGTTTTTTATTTTCTTTTTTGATAACCATTTTTGAAATATAGATACTTACTTCGTACAATACTAGAATAGGTATTGCAACGATTACTTGGCTTGCAATATCTGGGGGTGTAATAAGTGCTGAAAGTACTAATACAATTACTAGAGCAAATTTTCGATATTTCCTTAAGAACTCTGGAGTAACTAAGCCAACTTTGGTAAGGAAAAACATGATTACCGGTAACTCAAAAATTAATCCACAAGCAATTACTGAAGCGCGTACTAGTGCAATATAACTGTCGATATCAAATTCGTTGAGTACTTCCTTACTTACTTGGTAGCCACCTAAAAAGTTAATTGATAATGGAGTAATTACATAATACCCAAAAAGAACACCTATAAAAAAGAGAAAAGAACATATGATAATAAATCCTTTAGAGTATTTTCTTTCCTTATCATACATGGCTGGGGCAATAAATCTCCAAAACTCATACAACACATACGGAAATGCTATAATAAAACCAGCAGTTATCGATGTCCATATATGTACCGAAAACTGGCCAGCCACTTTTCTGCTCTGTACGCTAAAAGGTAATTCCTTAAAACATAAACTTTCGTCTAAACCTAATAGTTTTGATAGGTTACACAAACCTTTATAGGTAGGAAAATCTGGTTTTTTGGGTCCAAAAATGAGTACATCAAAAATAAACTCTTTTGCTACAAATGCTATAATACCTGCAATAAGAATTGCCATGGTTGCTCTTATAAGGTGCCAACGTAGCTCTTCTAGATGATCTAGAAAAGACATAGATTGAGGATTTTTCTTGTTTCGATTTGCCATTATAAAATACCTTCTCTCATTAGATCGTGAATGTGTACAAGACCAGCGTATTTGCCATTTTCTTCTGCTAGTAATTGAGAAATCGAGTTTTCTTCAAGGATTTCAAGTGCATCAACAGCCATTGCATCATTATTAATGCACTTTGGGTTAAGAGACATGATATCTTTGGCTGTTAACCCTTCAAAAGAAGTATTTGTTGTAAGCATTCTACGCAGATCACCATCAGTAATTATTCCAATGATAGTGCCATTGTCTATAACTGCTGTTGTACCTAGTCTTTTCTCGGTCATTTCTACAATTACCGTATTAATATCGGAATCAGGAGATACTTCGGGTTTTTCATTTCTAGAAGTAATATCGCTAACTCTTAAGTATAATTTTTTTCCTAGAGCACCTCCCGGATGATATTTGGCAAAATCCCGACTAGAAAACCCCTGTAGATGTAATAGACAAACCGCAAGGGCATCCCCGATAACCATTTGCGCGGTGGTGCTGGTTGTAGGAGCAAGGTTATTTGGGCATGCTTCTTTTTCAACAAACGCATGTAATACGTAGTCTGCTTCTTCTCCTAAAAAAGATTTCTTATTTGCAGTGATACCTATTATCGTGTTTTTAAAATTTTTGATTAGAGGCACTAGTACTTTTATTTCAGGAGTATTTCCACTTTTCGAAATACAAATAACGATATCATCCTCGAGAATGTTTCCCAGATCTCCATGTATGGCATCAGCGGCATGCATAAAGACAGCCGGAGTACCGGTTGAGTTCATTGTGGCTACAATTTTGGTAGCTATAATAGCACTTTTACCTATTCCGGTGATGATAACTCTACCCTTTGAATTGTGTATGGTTTCAACTGCATTAGAAAATTCTGTATCAATAAGTTGTTCTAGATATGCAATCGCTGCGGCTTCTTCGGCGATGGTTTTTTTCGCGTAAGAGATTATAGTATCTTGGGTGTTCAAAATTTGAAAAATTTGCGTGTTATAATTAAAGATTTTATTATCTTTAATTTACGCAAAGGTATACAATACCTAATTAATTTTAAATAGTGTCAAAAAAAAGCATAATAATTTATGCTTTGCTTATATTTGGCATTCTAAAATTGAAACTGAGAGTATCCACTGAATCTGTATTGGGGAAACAGATTTTAGTGATAGTGAGTCTTTATTTAATTGGTATATAAAAGTTAAAGATTTAATGAGTTTGAATGAAACTGACTTGCAAAGTGCATTAAAAAAGCATTTTGGGTTTAGTCAATTTAGAGGACTACAGGAAAAGGTAATACAAAGTGTTCTTGAGAAACAAAATACTTTTGTAATAATGCCTACAGGTGGAGGAAAATCCCTATGTTATCAACTACCTGCCTTAATGTGCGAAGGAACCGCAATTGTGGTGTCCCCCTTAATTGCTTTGATGAAAAATCAAGTTGATGCAATACGTAGCATTTCGTCTGAAAATGGGATTGCCCACGTATTGAATTCATCTTTGAATAAGTCTGAAGTTAAGAAAGTGAAAGGAGATATTATTAACGGCGTAACCAAACTATTATATGTCGCTCCTGAATCGCTCACCAAAGAAGAATATGTTGATTTTTTAAAATCTCAAAAGATTTCATTCCTTGCCGTAGACGAAGCGCACTGTATTAGTGAATGGGGTCATGATTTCAGACCTGAATACCGTAACCTTCGCAATATTATCAAAAGAATTGGAGAAAACATACCCATTATAGGCCTTACGGCCACAGCAACTCCTAAAGTACAAGAAGATATATTAAAAAATTTGGCGATGAGTAATGCCCAAACGTTTAAGGCATCCTTTAATCGACCAAATTTATTCTATGAAATACGACCAAAGACTAAAAATGTAGATGCCGACATTACTCGTTTTGTAAAGCAAAATAACGGAAAGAGCGGTATAGTTTATTGCCTTAGTAGAAAAAGAGTAGAAGAACTGGCCCAGACTCTCGAGGTTAATGGAGTTAAGGCAGTGCCGTATCATGCAGGATTAGATGCAAAAACAAGGGCAAAACACCAAGATATGTTCCTGATGGAAGATGTTGATGTAGTGGTTGCCACTATTGCATTTGGGATGGGAATAGACAAACCCGACGTGCGTTTTGTGATTCATCATGATATGCCAAAAAGTATAGAGAGTTACTACCAGGAGACCGGCCGAGCAGGACGTGATGGAGGAGAAGGACATTGTTTGGCGTATTATGCATATAAAGATATCGAAAAACTCGAAAAATTTATGAGCGGTAAACCTGTTGCCGAACAGGAAATAGGACATGCATTACTACAAGAAGTTGTGGCTTTTGCAGAGACATCAATTTCCAGACGTAAATTCATTCTTCATTACTTTGGAGAAGAGTTTGATGAGGTGAATGGAGAAGGAGCCGATATGGACGATAACGTTCGTAATCCAAAGAAAAAACATGAAGCTAAAGACGAGGTAAAACTTTTACTTGAAGTGGTGAGTAAAACGGGCGAAATTTACAAATCTAAAGACCTGGTTAATACACTTATTGGTAAAAGTAATGCCCTCATTATTTCTCATAAAACCCACCAGCAATCTTTTTTTGGTAGTGGAAAAGATAGAGATAGTAAATATTGGATGGCTTTGGTGCGTCAAGTATTAGTTTCGGGATATTTGCGTAAAGATATAGAGACCTACGGCGTAATTAGGATAACAAAAGAAGGGAAGAATTTTATAGATAATCCCGTACGCTTTATGATGACCGAGGATCATGCATATGATGAAACAACAGATGACTCTATAGTTACAGCCGCAAAAGGTGCAGCCAAGGGAGGGAGTGATCAAAAATTGGTTACTATGTTGAAAGATTTACGTAAAACAGTAGCCAAAAAATTAGGAGTTCCTCCATTTGTAGTATTCCAGGATCCATCTATAGATGATATGGCCCTTAAATACCCTATTACCATCGAAGAACTTGGTAATGTGCATGGAGTAGGAGAAGGAAAAGCAAAAAAATACGGGAAAGAATTTGTAGCGCTTATCGCGAAATATGTAGAAGAAAATGATATCATGCGTCCCGATGATTTTGTAGTTAAAAGTACCGGGGCCAATAGCGGACTTAAACTTTATATCATACAAAATGTAGATCGAAAACTACCTTTGGATGATATAGCTGCCGCCAAAGGAATGGACATGACTGCTTTTATTAAAGAGATGGAAGCAATAGTGTATAGTGGAACCAAACTTAATATCACTTATTGGATTGATGATGTCCTGGATGAAGATCAGCAAGAAGAGATCCATGAATATTTCCTTGAGGCCGAAAATGATAAAATAGATATCGCTATCGAAGAGTTTGATGGTGATTATGATGACGAGGAGCTGCGTTTATATCGTATCAAGTTTATTAGTGAAGTGGCGAATTAGGAAAAATTGAAGAAAGGTAAAAAAGGAAGTTTAATGTTAGACTTCCTTTTTATATACTAATTTAGTTGCCAGCACCATCTGGAGGAATACCGGCATCGTCCCCTTAATCCATTAAGATATTAATAGTAAACATCGATCTTTTAGTATTGTCATTAGGAACTCCTAAGTTATCACCATGATCTCTAGAATTACTATTTCCTCCAAAAACTACTTTAGTATTTTTAATCTCGAATTCTTTAAATTTTTCCAACATGATAAATTTCTTTAAGATTATAGAATAAATATAGTAAACCACTGCCAATTACTTATCTTTGCAGCTCAAAAATTAAAACGCTTAAATACAAATTGCTATGCAGGACGGATTATACGCAAAATTTAACACAACCAAAGGAGAAATCCTTATCAATCTAGAGTATAAAAAAACACCGGGAACGGTTGGAAACTTTGTTGGCCTGGCCGAAGGTAATATCGAGAATCAAGCTAAACCTCAAGGTAAACCGTACTATGATGGTTTAAAATTTCATAGAGTAATTGCTGATTTTATGATTCAAGGAGGTGACCCACAAGGAACAGGATCAGGGGGACCTGGGTATCAATTTGATGATGAGATACATCCAGACCTTAAACATGACGGACCAGGAGTATTGTCAATGGCCAATGCAGGACCTGGAACCAATGGTAGTCAATTTTTTATTACGCACGTCGAAACATCTTGGTTGGATGGAAATCATACGGTTTTTGGAAAGGTTGTCGAAGGACAAAGTGTAGTTGATGCTGTGGCACAAGGTGATGTGATCGATAGTGTAGAAATTATAAGAGTAGGAGAAGAGGCAGAAAGCTTTAATGCGGTAGAAACCTTTAGAAAATTTGACGGAGCCAAGGCTGAGAGAGAAGCTGCGGCAAAAAAGAAAACCGAAGAGTTATTAGAAGAACTTGCTGCTGGATTCGATAAAACTGATAGCGGTTTGCGATATAAGGTGTTTCAAGATGGAGATGGAGTGAAAGCAGAAAAAGGAAAGACGGTTTCTGTACATTATAAAGGGAGTTTGACCGATGGCACGGTATTTGATTCTTCGTACAAGCGTAATCAACCTATTGATTTTCCTTTAGGAATGGGGCAGGTGATTCCCGGTTGGGATGAAGGAATTGCATTGCTAAAAGTAGGTGATAAAGCACGTTTTGTAATACCTCCTTATCTTGGTTATGGAGAACGAGGTGCAGGAGGCGTAATACCACCTAATGCAACATTAATTTTTGATGTAGAATTGGTTGAGGTGAAATAAATAGAGTTTAAAATATTTAGATTAAATATACCTGGAAAATCCCTAAAATTTTAGGGATTTTCTTTTTTTAGAGAATATATATGTCAAGATGTGTTAAAAATATGTTAACTTATTTTTGCATTATATCTCTTATTTTTTATTATTTTAACATTAGTTTTTTTTACTTTGCTAAAAATCATTTTGTTAAAAAATAGGTAACCAATGCTTTTATTAATATTTTAACCAAAAATGCTATACCCCCTAGAATATGAAAAAACTGTTATTCATCTATATTACTTTGTGTAGTTTCTACCTTTCTATAGGTCAAGAAAAAGAAGAGATGCTGACTAATATCAAGGATCAAATGGAAATTATAGATAGTTATATAGAATTTGATACTTTTTATCTGGATCCAGAGGAATTTTTGGATAAGATGGCAGATCATGGAGCGGAACTTAATGGATATTATGAGCACGAACGACTTAAGAAAATGGTAAGAAAAGTTGGTACCAGGAAAGCGGATATTGTGACTACTTTTTATTTCTGGAATGATCAGTTAATCTATGTTAATTATAAGCAAAAACCTTATTTAATGACCACTGCAGCAAATGGACAAAAGATGCCAGATTATTCCAAGACCTTTACAAAATACGAAACCCAATATTACTTTTATAACGGAGAGGAAGTAGAAAAGAAGGAAACTGGATATGCAATGGATGAAATTACTCTTGAAGAAAATTTTTTGGCCTATGCAACTAAGATGAAGGACTTGTTGGATAATAAGTTTTATAATAGAGATACCTATGAAGCTTTACAAGGAAAATGGCTCTTTGTTCAAAATACCGAAGATTATATCATTTTTGAAGGTACTATACGGTTTAACTTTTATAACGGAAAGTTTGCTAATCGTTTAAAAACAAGAATAGATGAAGGTGTTCTTGAATGCTTTTTTCCTATGGACGACCGTATTTATAGATATAAAATTCTGGATCTGAATAGCAATATATTAACGCTGGTTGATCTTTTTTCTAAAGAAGAGTTTGTTTACGCAAAAGTAGATTAAAACATTTGTATGAATCTTAAATATCCTATTGGAAAGTTTGAATGCCCAGAGATTATCACCTCAGATCATATCGATAAATGGATATCTGATATAGAAAAATTACCTTCAAAAATATCTAATCTGGTTTCTGGTTTTACCAAAGAGCAACTTGAAACATCTTATCGTGAAGGTGGGTGGACGACCAGACAGGTTATACACCATATTCATGATAGTCATCATAACGGATATATTCGATTTAAGTGGGCATTAACAGAAGATACACCTATAATAAAAGCGTATAACGAACAATTATGGGCCGAGTTATTTGATACAAAATCTGCTCCTATTAAATTATCACTGGACCTTTTGGCAGCATTGCATGCTAAGTGGGCGTATTTCTTAAAAGGATTGTCTGAGCAAGACCTTAAAAAAGCGTTTATCCACCCAGAAGGAAATATTACCATTTCTTTGGCCGAGGATATCGGGATATACGCTTGGCATGGGAATCATCACTTGGCGCATTTAAAGATTGTAGCTCAACTCTAAATGGGTAATATCATGCGTTGCATTTCTCTATAACCATCTTTTAAACCAGGATAATCCAAATCGTAGAAGGAAATGGTGTTAAAACCAATTTTTTGATAAAAGGTCAATGCTGGGCTTGTAGTCATAACATCCAACCAAATTGCTTTCTTATTCAAATTAATTGCATAATCTTTTACGAAATCCATCCCATTTTTACCAATTCCAAGGCCGGTTGATTGTTTTAAAAGGTAAATCTTTTCGATTTGAAGCGCTTCAGCTTTACTAAAATGATGTACTTCCTCATCCTTGCGAATTTTTAATAATCCAAGGGTACTATTTTCTTTTTCGATTAAAAAATAGATAATATTAGGAGTTTTCAAATCCTCAACAAAGGCGTTTTGTGTAAAACTTAGGTTAATATAATAACTCGGTTCGTTGTTCTTCCAAATATGGGTATAATGTTCAGGATAAAATTGTTGACTTACTTTAACCAAATCATCGATATCATTTTCTGTACATTTCCTGAAGATGATTTCAGAATTCATATTTTATTCCTTCCATTTAATATTACAACCAATACTTGGTTTTTGGTCTTGAGAAACCGCTGCATTGCGCAACACCGCGTCCAAAGCTTGTCTTAGGTCACGACCATTTACTGGGATTCCGTTACCCGGTCTAGAATCATCAAGTTGCCCGCGATAAATAAGTTTTAATTCTGCATCAAATAAATAAAAATCGGGAGTACAGGCCGCATCATATGAGGTGGCCACTTCCTGAGTTCCATCATACAGGTAAGGAAACGTATAATTGTTTTTTTGCGCTGTTTTCCACATTTTTTCTGGTGAATCCTGCGGGTATTTCTCTACATCGTTACTGCTAATTGCTACAAAACCAAATCCTTGTGCACGATAATCGTTGGCAACTCTTACAATTTCCTCATTTACATGAATTACAAACGGACAGTGGTTACAAATAAACATTACCACAGTGCCTTTTTTTCCTTTTACTTCTTTTAAAGAAACATAGTTTTTGGTAACCGTATCAATTAGAGAAAAATCTGGAGCAGTTGTACCAAGAGGTAACATATTTGAAGGTGTACGAGCCATAGTTATTTTTCGTTTTTCTAAAGTTCCAAATTACAATTTTCTGTATTAATATGTCTAAAAAATACTATCTTAGTTACATCAAAATTTAATAATTATGAAAACCTTAGATGCGTGGTTTAAGGAGTATGCTGTAAGTCATCAAAATAAAACGAATATTGCAATTCATTTTATTTGCGTTCCAGCAATTTTCTTTTCTATAGTAGGTCTTTTGATGAGTATTCCTAATGGCTTTTTGACATCGATTGTACCGGGTGATAACCCTTTTATTGAAAATTGGGCTTTTCTGATTCTGCTGCTGGTACTTTTCTTCTATGTACGTCTATCTGTAAAAATGGCTTTACAGATTTTAATTTTTTCGGCGTTTTGCATTATTGCTAATTATTATATTAGTCTATATGCGCCTTTGTGGATAGTGTCGATTGCTATTTTTGTGGCTGCCTGGATAGGACAATTTTTCGGACATAAAATAGAGGGGCAAAAGCCATCTTTTTTGAAAGATCTTCAGTTTTTGCTGATTGGTCCAGCATGGGTGATTCAAAAAATGTTTGGAAAGAAATAGTATGACATTAGAAGATTGGAAAGGCTCAGGTTCATATTTCGAATATAAAGATATATATCAGATATTTTATAAAGAGTCCGGGAGTGGAGAGCCTCTGATCCTTATTCACGGTTTTCCTACTTCTTCATGGGATTGGTGCAAAATCTGGGATTCCCTTACCCAAAAATATAAAGTGTATACCCTCGATATGATGGGTTATGGGTTTTCGTCAAAACCATGGGATTATAAGTATACTATTTCTAACCAGGTAGATTTATGGGAAACTTTTCTTGAAGAAAACGAACTTTTTTCGTTCCACATTTTTGCCCATGATTATGGAGATACGGTCGTACAGGAAATGTTGGCCAGAGTAAAAGAAAACCCAGGTTATGAATTTGAAATTAAATCTGTTTGCTTTTTGAATGGAGGGATGTTCCCTGAGACTAATTTTCCAACCGTTACCCAAAAGCTTCTATTGACTCCTTTTGGACATATTCTGAAGCATTTTATGGGGAGAAATACATTGGCAAAAAATTTTAAAAAGATCTTCGGAAAAAATACACAGCCAAGCGATCAGGAAATAGATGAATTTTGGGAGGTAGTAGATTATAATTCTGGCAAAAATGTAATCCCTAAGCTCATTAAATACCTTTCGGAAAGGGATACATATAAAATAAGGTGGCGAGAGGCAATACAATATACAGATATGCCTAAGCGCTTAATAGATGGTGGAGTCGATCCTATTTCAGGAAGACATATGGCCGAGTTTTATCAGGAAATTGTTCCTAATGCCGATGTTGTTGTTCTTGAAGAAATAGGACATTACCCACAAGTTGAAGCCCCAGCTGAGGTGCTAGAACATTATTATGAATTTAGAAATAAATTATAAGTTATTTATTTTCTAACCACTAACCACTACATCTCGTCACAGAAGAAAATAGCATTCATTAATAATTTATTTGTTCCGTACCAAAAAGCTCTAAAATTAGTGTTATCGGTAAACAGGATAATGTTCCCTTTTCCGAGATCATTGTGTCTAAAAGGTACGGTGCCCGATAGTGAGTCCAGATTCTTTTTGCTTATATAACCACTTAATAAGGGCTTTTTGGTGTATTTAATAGGATTGTTATAGCTCTGTTTATCAGGTTTAACAAACAACGTAGTATTTCTGAATAAAGCGATCTTGTCGTTTTTGTATCCAAAGTTAATTGGATGAGAGCGGTCAATTTTAGCTTCAAATATTGCACCTCCAATAACCTGGGCTCCAAAAAAGTCTTGTTTTTGTTCAAAAGAGATGGTTTTGGCATTGTTTTCAGGTTTTGCAAATTTAATTTTCATTAATTCATTGTTTTTGAAAAATTGAGCAGCATTTCTATAGCCGATTAATGTACCACCATTTTGAATCCATTTTTTTAATTTTCCTGAATGTTCCTTGCTTAAACCTTGTTCTCTACTATTAGGCAAAATTATATGAGTATATTTAGATAGATCAAATCGTTGAAAACTTTCAGTGTTTAATTTTGTAATAGGAATATCGTAACGTTGATCCATTAAATGCCAAATTTCACCGGAGTCATACGATGTGATTCCGTTTCCGGTAAACAAACCTATTTTTGGGAGTGATAGTGCTTTAAATTTATTACTTCCCAAATCTATTCCTTCGGTAAGCCCTGTAGAAACACTAGTAATATCAATATAATTGTTTGAAGCAACTTGTTGTAAGAACTCATGCAATGCTCCAGGATTTAGTTTTTGATTTTGAACAGGAATTAAAATGGTTCCATAATCATAATTATTTTGTTCAAGCGAAAAGGGCTTCATAGCCACTTTGGCTCGCAACCCCTGATTAAGTATTTGATATAGAGCTCTTGGACCATAATATTCATGCCATTGCATTAAATACGCATAATTACTTTTTAAGGGTTGTTTTACACCACGCGGTTTAAGATCCAATATTTCTTCTCCCAGATTTGCAGCAGACACTTGATCGGTATAATCCAGATTAAACGCTAATGGAAATGTCCATGCCGAAATATCATAAAACAAACTATCCTGAAACTTGGTTCTCTTCTCAAAAATAGCATTGATTAATCTGCTTTGTTTTTGGTTTTTGGGTACCATAAAACTATATCCCTTTTTGAAAGTTTTTCCTTGAATAGAAATATCTTGTTTAAGGTCGTATAGTTTTATTTTGTGTCTGTTAAGAATTTCTGCCAAGTGATAGGTTGAGGAGGCATCCTTCTCGTTTCCAAAAACGTAAGCATCCTTTGCAGCCTCTTTTCTTGCATTAGTATAAAAGTTTCGTTTATAATTAAGCAATTCTTTTCGCATAGATTTTGCAGCTTCAAGAGTAGAAAGAGCTGCCGTAAATTGATTTCTGATGGTAAAAGGAAACGTAAGTATGCCATTATCAGTTTCTTGTGCATGACCTCTGGAGCTTCCTTGTTCAAATAAAATACCGATACCACCATTTATATCTGGAAATGTAGAACCTTTTCCGTAATAAAAGTCATCAAAATTTTCTTCGGTATAATATAAAGAGCCTATATTATCTAATGCTTTGGCGTGGTAGTTGGCTATTTTTTTGGTGAGCTCTTGGTTTAATTTTGGAGTTAAAGGGTGTGTTCTTGATTGTATCCCTGGCTGAAAAAAGAAGGTACTATTAGATCCCATCTCATGATGGTCTGTCAAAATATTTGGGTACCATTTATGAAAGGTAGTAATTCGTGCTCTGGATTCTGGTAGTTGCACCGGTAACCAATCGCGATTCATGTCAAACCAATAATGATTCGTTCTTCCGCCCGGCCATACTTCTCTGTATTCTCTGTCCTGTGGGTCAGGGTTAATATTTTTGCTTTTATTGGTGTTAGCCCAATATGCGAAGCGTTGTAATCCGTCTGGGTTAAATGAAGGGTCGAACAAGATCACTGCGTTGTTTAGTAGTTCTTCGATCTCTGACCCTTGTGCAGCGGCCAGATGATATGCTGCTATTAATCCTGCATTGGCACCACTAGGTTCATTACCATGTATCGAAAAACCTTGATAGACTACTAAGGGTAGGGTTTCGATATCTAATAAATTCGAATTGTTTTCTGTTAATTGAATGTGTTTTTTTTGAATTTCCTGTAAGTTTTGATGGTTTTTTTCTGATGTTATGGTAAGTAATAAAATTGGACGATCTTCAAAAGTTTTTCCACGATCTTCTATGGTTATCCTTGGAGAAGCCTTGGCAATTGCTTTCATGTATGTAACAAGCTTATCGTGGCTTACATGCCACTTACCGGGAACGAAACCTAAAATACTTTGCGGGGTAGGAATTTCTGGATTGTATGTAATGTTTTTTGGGAGGTAATATTCTAAAGAAAGATCGTTTTGCGCTAGGGAAATAAGACTAGTAAGTCCTAAAAGAACTGTAAAAATGTATTTCATTTCAGTTTGGTTAGTTTTATATAATCAGTGAATATAAAAAAACCGTTTCAGTGATTGAAACGGTTTGCATAACTTTAACTTACGTTAAATGTTCCTTTATATATCGTCAAAGCTTACGTCTGTAAAACTTTCTGCAGATACTTTTTCATCTTTATCTTTGGAAGCATCACTATCGTAAGATTTTTGATAATCTTTTTGATGCCTTTCGCTGATTACCTCTTCACCTTTTTCCTCAACGATATAGTTAGTCATCTCGTTTAGGATTTCTGTAAATCCAGTAAAATCTTCTTTGTAGAGATAGATTTTATGTTTTTTGTAGTGAAAAGATCCATCGTCGTTAGTAAATTTTTTACTTTCTGTTATGGTCAAGTAGTAATCCCCTGCTTTGGTAGCTCTTACATCAAAGAAATATGTTCTTCGTCCTGCTCTTAAAACTTTTGAGAAAATTTCTTCTTTCTCCATCATTTCATGGTCGCTCATAATACCTATTTCTTAATTAATTAATATGCTATGATGGTTTCAAAAATCCAAAAAAAATGTTAATCGGACAAAAAAAACTCATATTTCTTTTTCGCTAAGCTGTTTTAAATAGAGTTCTTTATAGTATCCTTCTGCGTTTATTAGCTGATTATGAGTGCCTTGCTGAATTATTTCGCCATCTTCTAAAACTATAATTTTATCTGCATTTTTGGTCGTAGATACTCTATGACTAACAATAAATGTGGTTTTATCCTTAGAAATTTTGTTAATATTTTGGAGAATCTCTTCTTCAGTTTCTGTATCTACAGCAGATAAACAATCATCAAAAAGTAGGATTGAAGGATCTTTAATAATGGCTCGTGCAATAGAAACTCTTTGTTTCTGACCACCAGAAAGGGTAATCCCGCGTTCACCCAAAACTGTTTCATATTGATTGCTAAAACCTATAATATTTTTGTGAACCACGGCATTTTTTGCGGCCTCATAAACTTCTTGATCTGTGGCTTTTTCTTTACCAAATTTGATGTTGTTTTTGATACTGTCACTAAACAAAAATGCATCTTGCGGGACATAACCTATACGTTCTCTTAAATTGGTAAGGTTAAGTCTTCTTATAGGAATTCTGTCGATACGTATTTCGCCGGCTGATACATCATAGAGTCTTCCTAATAAATCTAATATTGTAGATTTTCCTGATCCGGTTTTTCCTATAATACCAATAGTTTCACCATTTTTTATCTCAAAGCTTACATTTTTTAAAGCTGTAATATTGGTATCGTCGTATGTAAAAGATACATTGTCGAAACTAATATTTCCTCCTATTGGAGTTTCTTGAGTTACAGAATTGGTGATTTCTGGCTCCTGACTTAAGAATTCATTAATTCGTACCTGTGAAGCTTCTGCCTGCTGTACGATAGAACTTACCCAACCCACCGTTGCAACGGGCCATGTAAGCATATTTACATATAGTATAAATTCGACTATAATCCCAATATCCTTAATAGTTCCATCAATATATTGTTTTCCCCCAATGTAAATCACTAAAACATTACTAAAACCTATTAGCAAAATCATTAATGGAAAAAATAAGGCTTGTACTTTGGCCAGATCCAGGTTTTTATCTCTACTTGTATTTGATAAAGAAGTGAAATTTTCCTGAGTTTGAGGTTCAATACCATAGGCTTTAATGACTGTAATACCGCTAAAAGACTCCTGGGTAAACGTGGTAAGCTTTGATAAAAATACCTGAACAATAGTACTGCGTTTGTGTATAGCCACACTTAATTTATAGATAGAGATCGACAAAATGGGCAAGGGAGCGACAGTATACAAAGTAAGTTCTGGCGCAATACTGATCATGTAGCCAATCACAACTACAAACAAAGTAATGGTGTTTACACTATACATAATAGCAGGACCAACATACATTCGCACCCTAGATACGTCTTCACTAATTCTATTCATGAGATCACCAGTGCGGTTTTTCTTATAAAAGTTTAGAGATAATCTCTGGTAATGTTGGTAGACTTCATTTTTTAAGTCAAATTCTATAAATCTAGAAACTACGATAAAAGTTTGCCTCATTAAAAAAGTAAAGCATGCTGAAAGTGATGCAGCTCCCAAAAGCAATAGAACTTTTATAAGGAGCTTGCTTTGTAGTTCGCCATAGCTACCTAAATTTCCATCTAAATAGTTTTTTACTAAATCAATGCAATCTCCAACAAAAGAAGGAACAAAAACAGCAAAAACCCGAGCTATGATGGTAATAACTAGCCCAATCAAAAGTCGATATTTATATTTTAAGAAGTACTTGTCTAAATGGCGTAATGCACGCATATAAGAATGATGTTTAAGTGTCTATTTATTAAAGAATTCGTAAAATTAAACAGCTTTTTATTTTAAATTCATAAAATTACATTATTTTAGCGTTCTAATTTTGATTATAATATAATTTGTAACATTTTAAAATTCCATAACATGATAACCGAAGTGCTTACTGCAAACCAATTGAAAAAAGAAGCGCCTGTATTTGGACAATTATCTTTTAATGATCATGAACAAGTTGTTTTTTGTCAGGACAAAGATACAGGATTGAAGGCAATAATTGGGGTGCATAACACAATTTTAGGACCAGCATTGGGAGGAACCAGGATGTATGATTATAAGACTGAATGGGATGCACTTAATGATGTTTTGAGATTATCAAGAGGAATGACATACAAAGCAGCTATTACAGGATTAAATCTTGGAGGCGGAAAAGCAGTAATTATAGGAGACCCAAAAAAGATCAAAACACCAGAACTAATGAGACGTTTTGGAAAGTTTGTTCATACATTAGGAGGTAAATATTATACTGCCGAGGATGTGGGTATGGAAACTTCAGATATGGATACAGTGCGCGAAGTAACGCCGTATGTTACCGGGATCTCAGAATCTAAAGGTGGAGCAGGAAACCCCTCTCCTGTTACTGCGTATGGAGTGTATATGGGAATGAAAGCTTCGGCTAAATTTGCTTATGGTAACGATGCACTTGCCGGAAAACGTATTTTGGTACAAGGTATCGGCCATGTTGGAGAAGAGCTTGTTCGTTTAACTTCAGAAGAGGGGGCAAATGTTGTTATTAGTGATATTAATCAAGAAAGGCTGGGAGAGGTTAGTGCTAAATATGGTGTTGATATCTACCAAGGAGAAGATTTATATGCCGAAACTGCAGATATCTATGCACCGTGTGCACTAGGAGCTACTATTAATGACCAAACCATTGATAAATTAAAAGTAAAAGTAATTGCCGGAGCAGCAAACAATCAATTGGCCAATGAAAGTATTCATGGTGCTTTACTACAGAAGAGAGGAATCGTTTATGCACCGGACTTTTTGATCAATGCTGGGGGGATCATAAATGTATACGCAGAAATTGAAGGGTATGGTAGAGATCAAATCGTAGCCAAAACGGAAAATATTTATGATACTACTTTTGATATTCTAAACAAAGCAAAAGCTACCAATGTTACAACAAATGAGGCAGCGTTAAGCATTGCAGAAGATAGAATCGCAGCTCGAAAAAAAGGTATGTAATTTATCTGCATAAAAAAGAATTTTTAGTGCAGCTAGATTAAAAATAATAGTATTTTTGCAGGGCGAAAGTTAGTTTTAACTTTCGCCCTTTTTAATATAAAGTTCTTTGTAATTTTCTATGTTAACCAGAAGACATATTCGCGTAAAAGTAATGCAATCGCTCTATTCGATGGAGCAGACACAAAGTGATAACCTTGATAAGGAAGAGAAATTTCTTCTTTATAGTATCAATCAGATGTATGATTTATTCCTTGTAAATCTTCAGCTTCTGGTAGAAATCAAAAAGCATGCTGCCGATTTTTTGACGAAAAGTCAAAAAAAATACCTGGCGACTTCCGAAGAAAAAAACCCAAATACCAAATTTATTAATAATGAAATACTGTTCTTGTTAGAGGGTAATATTCAACTTAAAACCGAAATCGAAAAGAAAAAGCTTAATTGCTGGTTGCTCGATGATGAGTATGTAAAAATACTATGGAATGAAATCAAAGAGAGCGAGTTGTATGAAGACTATATGAGTACAAAGCTGAGCTCTTTTAGAGAAGATAAGGATTTTGTTCTGGATATTTTTAAGGAAATTATTGCTCCTAATGATAAGCTTTATGAATACATCGAAGATAAAAATCTTACCTGGATTGATGATTTACCTATTATTAATACGGCAATTATCAAGATGCTTCGTAAAAGTAAAGCTTCTCATGATGAGACAAAATCACTTCCTAAATTATACAAAGACGAAGATGATAAAAAATTTGCCATTGACATTTTTAGAAAAACGGTGCTTAACGGTGCTACATATACTAAAGAAATCGATGAGAAGACCCCGAATTGGGATAAAGACCGTATTGCTGAACTTGATAAAGCAATCATTAAAATGGCAATTTGCGAGTTTGTTAAATTTCCCTCAATCCCAGTAAAAGTAACAATTAACGAATATTTAGAAATCGCAAAGGAGTATAGTACTCCTAAAAGTAGTATTTTTATCAATGGTATTCTTGATAAAATATCCAAAGAATACCAGGAAAACGGTAAACTAAATAAAGTAGGCCGTGGACTTATGTAGTTCAAAAAAAAATGTATTTTTAACCTCAAATAATTAAAAACCCAAGTAATGAAAAATGGAATCTTAATTTTAGCTGGAATTTTTGCTATGACATTAGTGTCTTGCAAAGAAGACGCTACAAAGAAAGTAAAAGAAGAAAATGTAGAGATTGCCGCAGAGCGTGATGCAAAGAATACAGATTTTCCTGTAATGACTTTTGCTGAAACTGAGCATGATTTCGGAACTATTAATGAAGGAGATGTAGTAGAGCATAAGTTTACATTCACCAATACAGGTAAAGCGCCTTTAGTAATAGTAAATGCAAAAGGAAGCTGTGGGTGTACTGTACCACAATGGACAAAAGATCCTGTTCCTCCTGGAGGCTCTGGCGAAATGTTAGTTAAGTTTAATTCTAACGGAAAACCTAATCAGCAAACTAAGCAAGTAACAATTACTGCAAATACAGAAGCTGGTAAGGAAATCCTTAAGATCAAAGCTCTGGTAACTCCGAAAGCAAAACCTGCTAGCGGTACACCTGTAAGCGAATAATTTTATGGAAGGATTTGGAGGACAATTACCTTTTATACTTTTAATATTTGTGGTGATGTATTTTTTTATGATACGCCCACAAATGCAAAAAGCAAAAAAGGAGAAGAAATTTGCTGAAGAGCTTAAAAAAGGAGATCGTGTAGTTACTAAAAGTGGTCTTCATGGAAAAGTATTTGATTTCAGCGAAAAAAATAATGCGGTTATTATTGAAACAGGAGCGGGGAAATTAACATTTGATAAATCTGCTATTTCACTAGAGATGAGTCAAAAATTGAATAAGCCAGCAGATAAGAAGTAATAACTAGCCTACTTAATTAAAAGCCCGATAGTATTAAAAATTCTATCGGGCTTTTCTTTTTTATAATGGTGTTTTTTAAAAAAGGCGATATCCTATCAAAATACCTCCTCTTGCAAAAAAGTCATTTTCGTTTTCATCTAGGAGATAGCGACCACCTCCTAAACTGATTTCAAATACAAAGCCATTTTCGCTTACCCATTTTTGACCAACCACAAAACCAACACCAATTTCGAACCAATCTTCCTCTAATTCATTACCAAAGAAGTCAAAGATATCATCATTTTCACCTGCTGCAAAACGTACAACCCCTTCAACAAATAACCCTCGTGCTCCATAATCTCTGCGATTAAAAAAATATTGCCTGAAGTAAGGCTCTATAGCATATTTTTGGTAATCGCTAAAATCATCATCTAGGCTAACACTAGCAGCTAATCCAACTCCAGAATATCTATTGATTACATATTCATAATTGATTTCCAGATTTGGAATGGCTAAAATTTCTAGGGCATCCAACCTGAATTCATGTCTATTTTGATAATTTGTTGAGGCTTGTTCCTGGGCCTTTATTACAAAGGATGTTATTAATAAAATTGCTGTGAATAGAGATCTCATTGTGTGAATGTTTTTTGTTTCCCGGTTCTAACCACAAAATAGATGCCAAAAAACACAATAGGTTGCTTAAAACCGATATATGCATTAAAAAATCTATCCCAGCTTGAAACTACTTCAAAACCTATCGCTATGCTATGTTTTTAAGAGTAACCGTAGCGGTGCTATGCCAAATCTTAGAAAACATCAGGTTTTATCGAATTTTCAAACCTCATAACGAAGTTCTAATGCATAGATCGGGTTAAATCACAGCAATAAATATTATCCAATAGATTTTGTAGCAGTTAATTCAGCAATTTTAACGATCACCTCTACTGCTTTGATCATACTCTCTACAGGCACATATTCATACCGACCATGGAAATTATGTCCACCAGCAAAAATATTAGGGCAGGGTAGTCCCATATAACTTAGTTGAGAGCCATCGGTTCCACCTCGAATAGGTTTGATTATGGGTTTAATATCAAGAGATTTCATAGCCTCTTCAGCAATATCTACTATATGCATTACAGGTTCTACTTTTTCGCGCATATTGTAATATTGATCTTTAATTTCAATATGTATTACTTCTCTCTTGTGTTGCGTATTGATTTCGGCAGCCAATTTTTTCATTACTTCTTTTCTGGCTTCAAAATGCTCTTTATCATGATCTCTAATGATGTATTGCAGTTGTGTTTCTTCAACATCGCCTTTCATAGTATGCAAATGAAAAAAACCTTCTCGCCCACTTGTATGTTCAGGTGTTTCTAGGCGGGGTAAAGAATTTATATAATCTTGTGCAATAAACATGCTATTGATCATTTTTCCTTTGGCATATCCTGGGTGCACAATTTTTCCTTTTATTGTAACCACTGCTCCGGCTGCATTAAAATTTTCATATTCTAATTCACCAATTTCACTTCCATCCATAGTATAGGCCCAGTCGGCACCAAACTTTTTTACATCAAATTTATGAGCCCCACGACCTATCTCTTCATCGGGAGTAAAGCCAATGCGAATTTTTCCGTGTTTAATCTCAGGGTGTTGTACAAGATATTCCATAGCAGTTACTATTTCTGTGATCCCTGCCTTATCATCAGCTCCTAGCAAGGTGGTCCCATCGGTAGTAATTAGCGTTTGTCCTTTGTACAAGTTTAGATCCTCAAAATAGTCGGGAGAAAGGATGATATTTTCAGATGTATTTAAAATAATGTCATTACCGTCATAATTTTCCACAATCTGAGGTTTAACATTAGCTCCGGTGAAATCTGGACTAGTGTCAAAATGCGATATAAAACCAATAACGGGAATTTCTGTCTCAATATTAGAAGGCAAGGTTGCCATGATATAAGCATTTTCGTCAATACTTACATCTTCAAGACCAATGTGCTTTAGTTCTTGAACCAATTTATTGGCCAAATCCCACTGCTTTTCTGTACTAGGTGTAGTATTACTTTCTGGGTCACTCTCTGTATCGATGGTAACGTAGCTTATAAATCGATCTGTAATATGTTTTTTTGAAATCATTTCTTAGGAAATATTATTTATTTTACTAAAAATTATTGGTCTTCTACTTTAAACTCCTGTAAAAGATAGGTGTTAGACTATAAATTTATTTTTTCTAAAAATAATGGAGGCATATTTCACAAAAGTTCCTATAAGTATCTTTTGAAAAAAAATTAATATTTTGGGCGTATTGATAAATATTTTTTAATAAAATTATTTTAAAAATGTTAATAATATTAAAAAAAAGTTAATACGCTATAAAATTTCAATTACATTTAAGTACACAATCATTCAATTATTAATCAAAAATATAATTATGTTCAAACTTTACGTAATGGTATTGTTGTTTTCTTTGGGGCTTACAACAATTTCCACAGCACAAGAAGTAACAGGAACGGTTTTAGATGATCAATCGCAACCTCTTCCGGGTGTTTCAGTAGTCATAAAAGGTACCCAAACAGGTACGATAACAGATTTTGACGGTAAATACACAATCGCCGCAGATGCGGGACAAATATTGGTTTTCTCTTATGTAGGGTTTGAAAAGCAAGAAGTTACCGTTTCTGGATCCACTCTTAATGTAACCATGCAGTCAGGGGTATCATTGGATGAAGTTGTATTGGTAGGAACCAGAAATGTAAATAGGACCGTAACAGAGACTCCAGTTCCTATAGATATATTAGATATAAAGCAGCTTGCAGAGGCCTCTCCCCAGGTGAATTTGAATCAAATTCTTAATTATGTAGCTCCTTCGTTTTCTTCAAACACCCAAACGATTTCTGATGGTACAGATCATATTGACCCTGCTTCTCTTAGGGGTTTAGGGCCAGATCAGGTACTTGTTTTGATTAATGGGAAAAGACGTCATACTACCTCTTTAATTAATGTTAACGGAACTTTTGGAAGAGGTAGTGTAGGTACTGACCTTAATGCGATTCCGGCGGCAGCAATACAACGTATTGAAGTGCTTAGAGATGGTGCAGCTGCACAGTATGGATCAGATGCTATAGCAGGAGTAATTAATATAGTTCTTAATAAAAGTGTAAATGAGCTTAGCTTTTCTGTAACTAGCGGAGCGAATGTTTCAAGAAATGCAGAAGAGCAAACAGGTGGAATCGATGGAGAAACGATAAATGTTGCGGCTAGTTATGGTTTGTCTCTTGGCGAAAAAGGTGGCTTTATTAATTTTAGCGGTGATTTTGATTATCGAGATTATTATAGTCGTATGAAAGAGTGGGAAGGTGATATTTTTAATGCTTATAATGCAATAGAGTATCAGGCATCTCTATTAGGAAATGACCTTTCTGAGATAGAAACTAGTTTACCCGGTATTCAGAGTTTTGCATTAAGTGTTCCTCACTTTTCTGCGCAATTACAATCCGATATCCAGGCAGCTGCCACTCTAGAGGAACTACAAACAATTTTAGATGTAGATGTAACCGATGCAGAACTTGCTACCAGAGGACAGACCAGAAGTGATTATAATATGAGAGTAGGACAATCAGAGCTTAGAGGAGGTCGCTTCTTTGCCAATTTCTCCTTACCATTAGATGATAATGATACAGAGTTATATTCTTTTGCCGGTATTAGTACCAGAAATGGTAACTCGGCAGGATTCTATAGGCTTCCAAATCAAAGTAGAACGTATACGCCGGCTTACGTCAATGGTTTTTTACCTGAAATTAATTCTAAAATTTCGGATCGATCTGTAGCTATAGGTATCAAAGGAAAAGTAGGTGATTGGGATGTCGATTTTAGTAACACCTATGGTAAAAACAGTTTTTTATATACGATTTCTAATACATCAAATGCATCACTACTTAAAGCGACACCAACCACATTTGATGCAGGAGGGTTTTCTTTCCTTCAGAATACTACAAATTTGGATATAACAAGGTTTTACGAAGATGTATTTGCTGGATTTAATGTTGCTTTTGGTGCAGAGCATCGATTAGAAACCTATGAAATTATCGCCGGTGAAGAAGAATCCTATGCTCAATATGATATTGATGGGCAACCTATCACTAGAGATGATCAGATTAGAACTACTGATTTTTTTGGTAGAATAAGACCAGGTGGATCACAGGTATTTCCGGGTTTCAGCCCAGATAATGAATTATCACGTGATCGTACAAGTATTGCGGGATATTTGGATCTAGAAGCAGATTTTACAGAGAAGTTTTTGGTAAGCTTCGCTTCAAGATTTGAGGATTATAGTGATTTTGGATCAACTATAAATTTTAAATTGGCAACACGTTACAAATTGACTGATGATATAAACATTAGAGCCGCTGCAAATACTGGATTTAGAGCACCATCATTGCATCAGCTTAATTTTAATTCTACCTCCACTATTTTTGACAATTTTGGAGAGCCACAAGAGGTTGGAACCTTTGCAAATGACAGTAGGGTAGCAGCCTTGTTAGGTATTCCTCAACTAAAAGAAGAGACCTCGCGCAGTATAAGTGTAGGGGCCACAGCAAAAATCCCCTCTCTTAATCTTTCTATTACGGTAGATGGATATTTTGTAGCTATTGATGATAGAGTGGTGTTTACGGGTCAATTTGAAGGGCCGGGAACAGGAACTGAATTAGATAATCTATTGGCTCAGGCAAATGCTACGCGGGCTGCATTTTTTGCCAATGCTATCGATACCGAATCCAAGGGACTGGATGTTGTATTAACTCATAAGACTGGTATTGGTGCAAATATGGAATTGAAATCGGACCTGGCTGCAACTTTTTCTCAAACCAGAAAAGTGGGAGATATTCAAGCCTCCCAAGTTCTGGAAGATGCAGGTTTGGTAGATACCTATTTTCCTGAGGACAGTAGAGTTTACTTGGAAGAAGCGGTGCCTAGAACCAAAATTAACTTATCAAACAGTTTAACTACAGATAAATTCAATGTTTTTCTTAGAAATGTATATTTTGGAGAGGTGACAGAGGCTACAACTACTGTTGCGAATCAACAAGTATTTGGTGAAAAAGTAGTTACTGATCTTTCTTTTGGGTATAAAGCAACCGATGGATTAACTGTTACCATTGGAGCAAACAATCTTTTTGATATATACCCAGATAGAGCAAAAGAAGAATTTGGAAATAGAAGTAGTGGTCGATTTGATTGGTCTAGAAGATCCCAACAGTTTGGGATTGGTGGAAGATTTTTGTTTGCCAGGCTAAGCGTGGTTCTAAAATAACTGAAATATAGCTTAAAGAATAAAGCCTGTTCTAAAATTTTAGAACAGGCTTTATTCTTTTCAAAATCGTTTCGCCGTTCATTAGTAATCTTCTATTTTTGCGCAAGCAAATCCTTATTAGATGTATAAACTACTGTTACGCCCAATACTTTTTAATTTTGATCCAGAAAAAGTACATCATTTTACCTTTAAAATGATCAAATTCTTATCTGTCATTCCTTTGTTTTCATCTTTGATGAAAAGTATATATCGTGTAAATGACACTAAGTTAGAGAGAGAAGTTTTTGGATTGAAATTTGAAAACCCCGTTGGATTAGCCGCTGGGTTTGATAAGGAGGCAAAGTTGTTTAATGAATTGCATAATTTTGGTTTTGGATTTATTGAAATTGGAACACTGACTCCAAAGCCTCAGGATGGGAATCCCAAAAAAAGACTTTTCAGACTTAAAAAAGACAGTGCAATTATTAATCGAATGGGATTTAATAATGGCGGAGTAGAAGAAGCCGTAAAACGTTTGAGAAAAAATAAAGGAGTTTTGATAGGTGGTAATATTGGAAAAAACAAGGTTACTCCAAACGAAAACGCCGTAGACGATTATAAAATATGTTTTGAAGCACTTTTTGATCATGTGGATTATTTTGTGGTTAATGTAAGTTCTCCTAATACGCCGAATCTTAGAGAGCTTCAGGATAAAGAACCACTCACCAAGCTCTTAAATACCTTACAAGAGGAGAATAAGAAGAAACCTTCAGAAAAGCCGATTCTGTTAAAAATAGCTCCTGATTTGACCAATGATCAGTTATTGGATATCATTGATATCGTAAAGGATACCAAAATTTCGGGGGTAATAGCGACCAATACTACGATCTCTAGAAGTGGATTAACATCCAACATTACTCTGGCAAATGAAAAAGGGGGGCTTAGTGGTAAACCATTAACCAAAAGATCTACCGAGGTAATTCGGTTTTTATCAGAAAAAAGTAACAAAGCTTTTCCGATTATTGGGGTAGGAGGCATACATTCTGCCAAAGATGCTCTCGAAAAACTAAAAGCTGGTGCAAGCTTAGTGCAGCTATATACCGGATTTATATATGAAGGCCCTAGACTAATCAAGGATATCAATAAAGCGCTACTTCGCAAACAATTATAAATGGATATAAACTACGAGATTCTATATACATTTGTTATTGCAACGACAGCATTGGCAATTTCTCCTGGACCCGATAATATATATGTGTTGACACAAAGCATTGTAAACGGTAAAAAATACGGATTGGCTACTGTAGCAGGATTAATGTCTGGATGTTTTGTGCATACTACTTTGGTAGCCTTCGGTGTATCGGCAATTATTAAACAAAGCGACATGTTGTTTTTTGTGATTAAACTCCTTGGAGCAATCTATTTATTCTTTCTGGCATATAAAGTATTCCGAAGCGATGCTACTTTGCAATTGTCTGCTGAAACTGTTGAAAAAAAGAGCTTAGGACAGCTTTTCCGACAGGGGTTTGTCATGAATGTACTGAACCCAAAAGTTTCCATCTTTTTCCTGGCATTTTTCCCAGGGTTTTTGTTTAGCGAAACAACAAGCAATATATTGCAATTTTATGTGTTGGGTATATTGTTTGTTATCACAAGCTTTTTTATTTTTGGATCAATAGCTGTTTTGGCAGGTGCTATATCAAATTATTTAAAAAAGAATTCGAAAGCAGGTGTATTTCTAAAATGGTTGCAGATCATTGTTTTTATAGGAATCGGAATTTTTATTCTCTTTTCAGAGAAGTAAGAACAATTCTTAAGTTTGGTTATCCAGTTCTGTTTTCTCTTCTTCGGTGTAATTGATCTTTTTCTTAAGTCTCATATTAAGAAACTCAATAAATAGCGAAAAGGTAATGGCAAAGTATAAATACCCTTTTGGTATAGCGCCAATTTCCTGTCCAAAAATGACAGTTTCAGAAAGATGTGCAGATTCTGTGATCAGCATAAAACCAATTAAAATCAAAAACGATAAAGCTAATAGTTGCATTGAAGGATGATCATTAATGAATTTTCGGATAGCGTTAGCAAAAATCATCATGATTAGAATTGAAATAACTACTGCAATGACCATTAATATAATTGCATCTTCGGGCTTTGTGCCAATTCCATTTGTCATTCCAATTGCAGTCAGTATAGAATCAATCGAAAAAATGAAATCTATAAGTAAGATTTGAACTAATGCTTTTGAAAACGTGGTGAGGTTTTTCTGTTTTATCTTTGTTTCATCATGTTTTGGAATTTCGACCTTTTCATGAATCTCTGAAGTACTTTTATATAGTAAAAATAACCCTCCAAAAAATAAAATTAAACTTTGCCAGCTTAGTCCTGAAGTAATCCAAGAGTTATCTATTGTGTAAAAAGGCTCTTGAAGGGCAATCAGATATGAAACACCTATTAGCAATACTATTCTTTGGATCATTGCTAGAGCAAGCCCCCAATTGGTAGCTTTTTTTTGCTGTTTGGCAGGAAGCTTACTTGCGGCAATAGAAATAAACACAATGTTGTCGATTCCTAAAACAATTTCTAAAAAGGTAAGAGTGATTAATGCAACCCAGGCATCTGTACTGGCAAATATTTCAAACATGGCTATAGTATTATTATATGATATAAACACTTCAAACTATAAAAATAACTAAAGCCTTCCAAAAAAGGAAGGCTTTACATTATAAGACACGATTAAAGGGTGTACTAAAAAGTACATTGATTGGCCGCATTATTACATTCTGTTTGTATGTTTTGCAACCTTCTTCCAAATTCTGCAGAGTTTCCAATGCCATTTGCAACGACCCAAATAATACAATGGTTACATGTAATTACATGTCCAAATGACTAATAAAAAATTATAAGTTTTGTATGTGCAAAAAAAATATCCAGATGCTTATCAAAACTTCATTTAAATCTAATAGGAGATTAAAAGTTAATCTGTAAAAAATCTAATACGTAATTCTGAAAAATAATCATATTTTTATATTCTTAATTGAACATCTTTTAGTTTGATCTACTGAAATGACCGAAAAAGTAAAAATTATTGAATGCCCCCGTGATGCTATGCAGGGGATAAAAGAGTTTATTCCTACCGAAAAAAAGGTTCAATACATTCAATCTTTGCTACGTTGCGGTTTTGACACCATCGATTTTGGAAGCTTTGTTTCGCCTAAAGCGATACCCCAAATGGTCGATACGGCCGAAGTTTTATCTCGGTTGAATCTCTCTAATACTCGAAGTAAATTATTAGCTATTATTGCCAATGTACGTGGTGCAAATGATGCTGCTCAATATGAAGCAATCGACTATCTTGGATATCCTTTTTCAATTTCAGAAAATTTTCAGATGCGTAATACGCACAAAACAATCGATGAATCGGTTGGGATACTTCAAGAAATCTTAAATATCGCGGATAAGGTAAGTAAAGAAGTGGTTGCCTATCTATCTATGGGGTTTGGAAATCCATATGGAGACCCATGGGATGTCGATATAGTAGGAGAGTGGACCGAAAAATTGGGCAAAATGGGTGTTAAAATTTTATCACTATCAGATACTGTGGGTACTTCTACTCCAGAAATCATAGAGTATTTATATGCCAACTTGATTCCAAAGTATCCCGATATCGAATTTGGGGCGCATTTGCATACTACGCCCACAACATGGCATGAAAAAGTAGATGCGGCATACAAAGCAGGGTGTAGAAGGTTTGATGGAGCTATTCAGGGATTTGGTGGGTGTCCTATGGCAAAAGATGAATTAACAGGTAATATGCCTACCGAACGTATGATTTCTTATTTTACTTCGGTAAATGCGGATACAAATATTAGAACACTAAGTTTTGAGTCTTCACATAACGAAGCAACTAAAATATTTAGCACTTATCACTAAACAACATAAAAATGAAAAAGACTTTCAAAATTATTGCATTAATACTATTGGGAACACTATTAATCATGCAGTTTATAAGACCTGATAAAAATCAATCGGGATACGAATCTATTGCCTATTTTGAAAATGAAACAAGACCTAGTGATCAAATAAAAATTATATTAAAAGATAATTGTTACGATTGCCATAGCAATCAAACTATGTATCCGTGGTATGCCGAAGTCGCTCCAGTTTCGTATTGGTTAGCAGATCATGTAGAGCATGGTAGAGAACATTTTAATGTTTCAGATTGGGAGCAGTATACCAATAAGAAGAAAGATCATAAGTTAGAAGAGCTTATAGAGGAGGTAGAAGAAGGTGAAATGCCCCTTAATTCCTATACCTGGATGCATGGTAACCTGAATGAAGAAGATAAAGAAGTATTAATAAAATGGGCCAAAGAACTTAGGTCTAAATACTCGGTAGGTCAATAAATTTTCTACTTTTCTGGCTATAAGCGGGTTAAGTTTATGCTAAGGCTAAATCCTTTAATTTTATTTAGATTTATTACAAATAAAGTTTGTCAAATCCTTTTTGATAGATATATTTGCACGATAAAAATCAGTTATTTGAATTAAGTCTAAATAAAAAAACAATGAAAATCCACAAATTCCTAAACCTAATATGCTTGTCTGGGTTGCTCATTTTAGCATCATGTTCAGACGATGATGATGGTCCAATAACAAACCAAATAGAAGCACCTGCAACGTATGTTTTTGAGCGTAACGGTGAAAGTACTGTAAGTTTTGGTGGACAGACCACCAGAATTGCAATGGCCGAAGAGATTATAAGTGCTTTAAAAAATAATACACTAACCGAGGCTACAATTGATGCAATGTTTGCACATGTTGAAGGAGCAAATGATTTTTCGGATGCCACTCTTAATGATTCAGATAAAAGTGTACGTAGTAAAACTGCAGCTTCTAGAGATTATTTTTCTGCCAATGTTACAGATGCTACGGCTATTAAGCAAGAATTTGATGGTTGGATTAAAAGCCAGGTAGACGAGGTTTTTCCTAATTGGGGGATGGCAGCATCTGCTGGTACAGCGGGTTTTATTGAAGAAGGAGGAGCAGATCCTGCTATCCGTTATGTCAATGCCAAGGGACTTGAGTTAAACCAGGCTTTTGGTAAAAGTCTAATCGGGGCGTTGATGGCAGATCAGGCATTAAATAACTATTTGGGTATTGCGGTACTTGATGAAGCGGATAACGTAGAAAATAATAATAATGAAGTAGTTGCAGAAGGAAAAAACTATACTACCATGGAGCATAAGTGGGATGAAGCTTATGGTTATTTATATGGTGCTTCTGATAACGTTGCTACTCCAAACGCTACAATAGGTGCAGATGATAGTTTCCTAAATAAATATATTGGTAGAGTAGAGGGAGACGATGATTTTGCAGGAATCGCTGCAGATATCTACAATGCATTCAAGTTAGGAAGAGCTGCTATTGTGGCTAAAGAATATACTATAAGAGATCAACAAGCTGGAATAATACGAGAAAAAATCTCACAAGTTATAGGTGTAAGAGCTGTATATTATCTGCAACAAGGTAAAACTGCTCTTGAAGCATCTGCAGTGGATTATGCGGTTGCTTTTCATGACCTTTCTGAAGGGTTTGGTTTTATTTATAGCTTGCAATTTACCAGAAACCCCGATACCAATACACCGTATTTTACAAGGGCTGAGGTTCAAGCATTAATCGAACAATTAATAGGAGGAACCAATGGTTTATGGGATGTAACACCAGAAACGTTGCAAACCATTTCTGAAGCTATTGCTGCAAAATTTGATTTTAGTGTAGAACAAGCAGGAAGCTAAAAGACTAAACAAACTATAAAATGATAAAAAAAGAGATAGAAAAGTGATCGTGTTTCGACCTCTTTTTTTACATTTGCACAGCTTTATTAAGAATAAATAAAAATAAGATGAAGAAGTTTTTGCTCTCAGTTTTTGTAATGTCCCTTATTTTATCTGCCTGTTCTAGCGGTGATGAAGGACCCGATCCTACAGGAGGTGATAGTTTTGATAGAAAAGCAATGTTAGAAAATTTGGCAGATAATATTATAGTACCCTCATATCAGTATTTTTCCTCTAGTATGAGAGATTTAAAAGCTGCCACTTCTGATTTCATGAGACTTAATGATGAGAGTAGTTTAAATTCATTAAGATTTGCGTGGTCAAATGCATATATTTCTTGGCAGTTTGTTAATTTTTATGAAATAGGTAAAGCGGAAGAAATTGCTTATAGAAGTTTCATGAATGTCTACCCAGTGAATGTTACAAATATTGAGAACAATATAAGTACAGGTTCTTATGATCTTACTTCAGTGGCTTTGCAGGATGAGCAAGGGTTTGCCGCTTTGGATTATCTTCTTAATGGTTTAGGAGAAACGAATGGCGATATATTGGCTTTCTACACAGATACTACTAATGGAAGCAAGTATAGAGATTATCTTACGGATTTGGTAAATAGAATGGATGATTTGACCAATCAGGTGCATACCGATTGGACCAATGGATATCGAGATACTTTTGTGGAAAATGATGGCTCTTCTGCAACCAGTTCTGTCGATAAGATTGTTAATGATTTTATACTTCATTTTGAACGATTCTTAAGGTCTGGAAAAATAGGAATTCCTGCCGGAGTGTTTGCAACACAAACTTTTGATGATAAGGTGGAAGCTTTTTACAAAGGTGATTTATCAAGACTTTTGTTCTTAGCCAATCTTGATGCGATGCAATACTTTTTTAATGGAAAAGAATTTCAAGGTCTTAACTCAGGAGAAAGCTTTAGAACCTATTTAAATTCTTTAAATACTATTAAAGAAGGTGAAGATCTTGCCAAGATTATTGATAACCAATTTGATCTAATACGAGAAACAGCTTTAAAGTTGGATGAGAGTCTTTCTAATCAGGTAAAATCGAATAACAGTTTAATGCTCAATACGTATGATGAGCTTCAGAAAAACGTAGTTTATTTGAAGGTAGATATGCTTCAAGCATTTAATGTAACTGTAGATTTTCGCGATACCGATGGAGATTAAGTTTCAGCTATCTTTATGAATAATCATAACGTAAAAAACTATTTTACAAAAAATACGGAAGCTGCACCACTTGCAGTCTTTCGTATTTTTTTTGGAATAATGATGTTACTCAGCATCATTCGTTTTTGGAGTAAAGGTTGGATTGACCAACTTTATATACAACCAAAATTTTTCTTTTCGTACTATGGGTTCGAATTTGTAAAACCCATAGGAGAATATACATATGCAATTTTTGTTCTATGTGGAGTTTCTACAATTTTTGTGACTTTAGGCTATAAATATCGCATAGCAATCATCACTTTCTTTCTTAGTTTTACCTATATCGAATTGATGGATAAAACTACCTATTTAAACCACTATTACTTCATTAGTCTTCTGAGTTTTTTGATGATATTTTTACCAGCTAATACTTATTATTCTTTAGATGCTAAAAGGAAAGGCGTGTCATTTCAACAAATTCCCAAATGGACAATCGATGTTATTAAGTTGTTATTAGGGATTGTATATTTTTATGCAGGACTAGCCAAGCTTAATTCTGATTGGTTGATAAAAGCAATGCCGCTTAAGATTTGGTTACCGTCTAAATATGACATTCCTTTTTTGGGAAATTTCATGCATCAGGAATGGGTTCACTACCTGTTTAGCTATACGGGTGCTATATATGATCTCACCATTCCTTTTTTATTACTGTACAAAAGAACCAGGATTTTTGCGTTTATACTGGTGGTGGTTTTTCATGTCCTTACTCGCGTTCTTTTTCCGATCGGAATGTTCCCCTACATCATGATTGTTAGTACACTTATATTTTTCGACGCTAAACTTCACCATAAGATATTAGAAATTATATCGAGGCTATTCAAAATCAATAAGAACTTTTTTGATTCTAAATTGGTGTTATCCTTTGCACCAAAATATAATAAAATTGTTCTGTCAATGTTGTTTGTGTTTTTTACAATTCAATTACTTTTGCCGTTTCGTTATTTGACCTACCCTGGGGAATTGTTTTGGACCGAAGAGGGTTTCCGGTTTTCCTGGAGAGTTATGTTAATGGAAAAAGCAGGGTATGCTAATTTTAAAATTGTAGATGGTAAAACAGGTAAGAGATTTTATGTTGATAATGACGATTTTCTTACTTCATTTCAACAAAAACAAATGGCAACGCAGCCCGATTTTATTTTACAATATGCTCATTATCTAAAAACACATTTTGAAGAAGAGGGACATCAAAATGTTCAAGTATTTGTAGAAAGTTACGTTGCACTTAATGGTAGGTTAAGCACTCAATATATTGATCCAGAAGTGGATTTGGGAAAACAAAAAGAATCATTTAAACACAAAAATTGGATTATTCCATTCAAAGATGAAATTAAGGGATTATAGGGTATTATTAGTTGCATTATTGGTAGTGAGTTCTATGATGGGGCAGTACAAATTAACCGGAATAGTAACTGATCAAAACAACCAACCAATCGAAAAAGCAGAAGTTTACAATCAAAATACTGGTGAACAAGTGGTAACAGGCGTAAATGGAAATTTTGAATTTTCTGATGTAGCGAATGGAGAATATTTAATTACTGTTTTTAATTATAACTTCGATATCCTTGAAAAAAGAATAACTGTAAATGGAGATACCAAGGTGGATTTTGTTCTCAATCCTTTGGGAGAAGAACTTTCTGAAGTTTTGATTACACAAAGAAGAGCCAAGATTTTTGGGTTAAAACAATTGAAACCAGTAGAAGGAACAGCTATTTATGCAGGTAAGAAAAGCGAAGTAGTTTTACTTGAAAATGCATTGGGAAATCTAGCATCAAATAACGCTAGAGAAATCTATGCACAGGTTGCGGGACTAAATATTTACGAAAATAGTGTAGGAGGGTTACAACTAAACATTGGTGGAAGGGGTCTAGATCCTAATAGAACGGCAAATTTTAATACCCGTCAAAACGGGTATGATATTAGTGCCGATGTACTTGGGTATCCCGAAAGTTATTATACACCTCCGGCGGAAGCTTTAAGTGAGATACAGGTTGTGCGAGGAGCGGCTTCACTGCAGTATGGGACTCAGTTTGGAGGGCTCATCAATTTTAAAATGAAAGAGCCAAACCCTAACAAAAAGATTGAATTAGTATCAAGGCAGTCTTTAGGTTCGTTTAATTTATTTACTAGTTTTAATAGCCTAAGCGGAACCGTGGGTAAATTTAGCTACTACACCTATTTTAATTATAAGGAAGGAGACGGTTTTAGAGCAAATTCTGAGTTTGATTCTAAAAACATCTATGCATATCTTGGATATCAATTGTCGGATAAAACAAAACTTATTGGAGAGTTTACTTATCTCGATTACCTAGCCCAACAACCGGGAGGACTTACAGATGCACAATTCGAATTAGATCCAGATTTTAGTAATCGTACTCGAAACTGGTTTGAAGTGGATTGGAAATTATTTTCATTAAAATTAGAGCATCAATTTTCTGAAAAAACAGATTTTAGTATTAATTTTTTTGGACTTGATGCGTCGAGAAATGCTCTTGGTTTTAGGACAAATAGAGTTGATCAACCAGATCAATTAGATGCTCCTAGAGATCTAATTAAAGGAGGCTTTGAAAATTTTGGTGTGGAAACCAGAATTTTATCCAAGTACAACTTGTTCAATCAAGAGTCTATCTTTTTGCTGGGAGCCAAGTATTATGAGGCAAGTAATACAGAGGAGCAAGGACCGGGTACCAATAACTCTGATGCTAATTTTAATTTGGTATTCGATCAATTTCCAACATACCCAACACAATCCAGCTATGATTATCCAAACCAAAATGTGGCGATTTTTGGAGAGAACATTTTTAATATTTCAGATAAGTTAGCCATTACTCCAGGTTTTAGATTTGAATATATTAAAACAGAAATAGCAGGATCAACGAGAAACATCAGAACCGATCTTGCGGGTAATGTAATCTTTGATGAGGTGGTTCCCGATAATAGAACTTTTGAACGATCTTTTGTGTTATTAGGAGCAGGTATTAGTTATAAACCCTTATCTGGGATAGAAATTTATGGAAATGTATCAGAAAATTATAGATCAGTTACGTTCTCAGATATAAATACGGTAAATCCGTCCTTTGTGGTAGATAGCAATATCACCGATGAATCTGGTTTTACTGCAGATATTGGAGTAAGAGGAAAAATTAATAGTTTGCTTTCGTATGATGTGAGTTTGTATGGGTTATTTTATAATGATAGAATAGGATTTATAACTCAAGAACAGAGTGATGGTAGTGTAAAGAATTTTAGAACGAATGTAGATGATGCTACTATTTATGGAATAGAATCCTTATTGGATCTTAATCTGAATAAAATATTGTTGAACAATAATTCTGATATGAGTTTTAACTTGTTTTTGAATACAGCTTTAACAAATTCTGAATATAATGGTACAAATAGAGAAGTAGAGTTTGTACCAAATATTAATTTTAAAACCGGACTTAGCTATGGTTTTAAAAATTTCCTGGGTTCTGTTCAATTTTCATATTTATCCGAACAATTTTCTGATGCAGAGAATTCTGTAGAACCCGATTTGGCGGGTATAAGAGGTGAAATCCCTGCATATTCAATACTCGATGTTTCATTATCATACACGTATAAACGATTTAAACTAGAAACCGGGGTTAATAACCTTCTTGACGAGAGTTATTTCACACAACGTGCAACAGGTTATCCAGGCCCGGGTATAATTCCATCAGCACCATTATCATGGTATACAACACTTCAATTTAAGTTATAAAAAAGCATAAGTTTAACCTTTGTTTAATCAAAGAATTAACTTTTGTTCAATTAACGTTACAAGTTTAATTCTATAATTTTGACCAAAAGCACATTGTTATGGAAGATTTTAAGGGCTACGATAATATGATGGCGTCATATTATGAGCAGATGTCTAATTACTCATTACCATTATTGTCTTGGGAATTTTATGGAGAGTGTCATGCGGCATTGGAAATTTTTAAAGACGATATCAATACACTCAACAAGCTCTCTCAAAACTGGGATTTTAATAAAGACTATTGTAAACAACTCATAGAGGAGCAATCTGTTATTATTGTGACCAAACCAAATCTAAAAATTGTTTATGCTTCTAAGAATATTGAAAAACTTAATGGATATTCACCCGATGAGGTAATTGGTAATTCTCCTAAAATGTTTCAGGGAGAAGCTACATGTATAGAAACTTCTTCAAAAGTAAGAAATGCAATAGACAAAGGAATTCCTTTTGAGGTTTCTATTCTTAATTACAGAAAAGACACTTCTACATATATGTGTATTATCCAGGGATATCCAGTGTATGATAAAAAGGGAAAGCTAGTAAACTACATAGCTTTTGAGAAGGCGGCTTAATATTACCCACATTTTCTATTTTCTTATTGATTATTCTTTATTTTTTATGTTTGCATTTGTTTAATAAATGAAATAACATAGAATGGAGAACTTCTTTTCAAAGAAAATGTCAGAGAAATCAGATTATGACCTTCAAAATATTGTAGAGAATAAAAATGATTTTCAGGAAGAAGCCTATATTGCAGCTGTTGAAGAACTGGAAAAAAGAAACTTAGCTTCAAAAGAGTTATTAGAGCAAAAGAAGGATACACTAGAAAATGTTAATTCTAAAGTAATAGAAGAAAAGCTTGCCGAAGAGGAACGTGAGAAATCTTTTCAAGAAGTAATTGCACCATTGATCCCTTCAAAGGACTATTTATTTACCCCTATTCTTATTTATAGTAACGTTCTAATATTCGTTATAATGATTTTGAGTGGAGTTCATCCAATGGCACCCTCAGTAGAATCATTAATAACATGGGGAGGTAATTTAAGATCAATTACTCTGGAAGGGGAACAATGGCGATTGGTAACCAACGTTTTTTTGCACGGAGGTGTTATGCATTTACTTTTTAATATGTATGCCCTATTTCATATAGGAGGGTTGCTAGAAGTTAACTTAAAAAAGACCAGATTCTTCTTAGCATATATTCTTTCGGGTATTTTTGCCAGTCTTGCTAGTATATATTTTTATGACAATATTGTGTCTGTAGGAGCTTCTGGTGCAATATTTGGGATGTATGGACTGTATCTTGCCCTGCTGATTTCTAAAAGTTTTGATGTTCCAAAAGAATCAAAACAAAGTTTGATCTCCAGTATTTTGTTCTTTGTTGGGTATAATTTGTTTTATGGTTTTACAAAAGAAGGAATTGATAATGCTGCTCATATTGGAGGTCTCATAAGTGGTTTTATAATCGGATTCTTATATGTGCAAGTAATAAAACAACCAAAATATGCTAAAATTGTTTCGGCTGGCCTTGTTGTATTTGCACTTTCGGCAACTATGATCTTACCTAAAATTGTTTCCAATAAAAGTGGAGAGTTTCAAAAGGCGATGTCGGTGTTTGTTGAAAATGAAGAAGTTGCTCTTTGGATGTATCGCGAAGATTTGTCATTTATTCCATCAAATAAAATATTACTATACCACAACAGATTACAAAAGGAGGGAATTGATCTATGGGATGCCAATTTAGGACTTTTAACCTCACTAACCGATACACCGTCCTACCTGGAAGAAAGGATCAAATTGCTTTCTGAATATTGTAGTTTAAGAAAAGAATCCTGCATTATTATGCAGAATTTATTGATGCATAACAAACCCGAAGATGAAAAGAACTTAGAAGAGTTGAATCTTATGATCCAATCAAAGATAGACGAGCTTCAAAAATTGAATTGAGGCTTAAGTTAACTTTAATCGAGGTTTTTACATTAGTATCAATACCAAAATGGTCTGATTTTTAATCATACCGAAATTTGACAAATAGCATACAAAGCGGGATAAATTCCTTAATTTAGTTGCACACAAAATAATTAGGAGCAAAGTATATGATACCAGAAATTGAGAAATTATTAAACGAACAAATAAAATATGAAGCGAAAGCCTCTGCACAATACTTGTCTATGGCAAGTTGGGCAGATACTCATGGATATAATGGGGTAGCCGACTTCTTTTATAAACAATCAGAAGAAGAAAGAGTACATATGATCAAACTCGTTAAATTTATTAATGAACGAAGTGGTACAGCCTCTATCCCGGCGATTGAAAAACCAAGAGATGATTTTAAATCACTTATGGAGCTTTTTGAAACATTTCTGGAGAGCGAAGAGTTTGTGACTGCTAAGATCAATAATGTAATTTATGAATGTCTGCAATTTAAAGATTATAATGTTCATAATTTTATGCAATGGTATGTAGCCGAACAATTAGAAGAGGAAGCCGTTGCACGCACATTATTGGATAAATTGAAGATTATAGGTGATGATAAATCTGGGCATTATTTATTTGATCGTGATATCAATACTTTTCAAGCTCCAGAAGATGGTAAGTAGCTGTTAATAAGTTTATAAAGAAAAAGTAAAGATTCTTTTTACAAGAGTCTTTTTTTTATATTTTTGTGCTTTATTTAGATTCAATAAAAATTAAATAGTAGTGCAAAGCTCAGATATCCCATCATTATATTCTCCCTGTATGGCCTTGAATTGTGAAGTGGCTTGTGGAGGGAAAAAGAAAAAATGTTGTAAGAAATATAAAAAGAAAGGTAAATCTAATTGTAAAAGATGTCCTAAGCTATAGTTATAAAATAGAAAACATAGTATGGATTTTATAATCCACTTATAAAAACGAGGCTGTCTAAAAACATTTAGGCAGTCTTTTTTATTTTAGTTTATTTTCTATTTTGGAGTTTTTGCTTTGAGAAAA
>CANMDH010000039.1 GCA_947496555.1 uncultured Aquimarina sp.
AAAGCAAAAACTCCAAAATAGAAAATAAACTAAAATAAAAAAGACTGCCTAAATGTTTTTAGACAGCCTCTTTTTATGCAGCTGTTACTTCAGCAACAATTGGAAAGTGATCTGAAGCATTTTTTAATTCATTGCTAAGAGATTGTATGACGATGTCATCTTTTTCTAAATAAGGATTCCACACTTTAGAATTTGACGAAAAAAGTCCTTGACTTATCAAAATATGATCAATTAATACATTAATATTGTCCTCGGTTATTCTATCTCTAAATCTACTCGATGAAGGTTTCCATCCATTGCTGGTCCATTTAGGTTTTGGTAAAACCGATTTTAAAATCATTTCGGGCTCCCACAAATCTCCTAATAGTATTTCTACAGCACTTTTGCTAAATCTATTTTCATAAAAATCCATACCAACGCCATCATTAATATCTCCCATAACAATTACATTATTGCCGGTAGTCAGATATTCATCACACTTATCCCTGATAGACATGCATTCTGCATACAACCTCATTCTATCTCTTTCTGATATTTGTTCGTATTTAGCGTAATCTACCGGAGCAAATATTCCTTTGGATTTTGTGTGAGCAATAATAACTTTTGAAAAATGATTATTGGTCAAAGATTTTATAGTGAGTTCTAATGGGGGTCTATAATGTTTGTACTGTTCTTTGATTAATCTGTTGGTAGTGTCTACCAAAAATGGTTGGTCAAATTGATTTTTACTACTATTTGTAGGGGTGAATTCTACCTTGATTTTAGAACTATCGTACAAGGCACATAATTCTTGTTGGCCATTGGAAGGATGACCATGTACTCCTTTGAAATTGTTATTCAGTCCAAAATGATTGGCCCACTTTTCTAATTGGATTGATGCTGTTTTACTTCCGTTTACCAGCGTGTCTGGACCTTCAACGATCCCTAAAAAGTCGGGATTGATAGTAGACACAATGGTGGCCAATTGTTGGCTTCTATTACCTTCATCACCAGTGGTTATGGGATTGCCATTCTTATCAAACAATCTCCTCATCCATTCAACATTATAGATTGCAATTTTTAGTTTCATGATTACAGTATTCAATACGGTACCATAAATTTAAAATAACGAAATCGTATTTTTAAGAGTGGAAAGCCCTGTTTGTATAGGGGTTAATGACCTATTCAAAACAAAAAAGCTTGCATTGAGCAAGCTTTTCTTATTCTTTGTTTGTTGATTTAATTTGGTAGTGGTTTGTTCAAAATTAAATCGAGATATAGATTTATTCTTTGTTTTAATTCATGTCTTGGAGTAATAAAGTCAAGAAAACCATGTTCTAACAAAAATTCGGCGGTCTGAAAACCTTCAGGTAATTCTTGTCCGGTTGTATCTCTAACTACTCTAGGTCCGGCAAAACCGATCAATGCTCCTGGTTCTGCAATATTTATATCTCCTAACATCGCGAATGAAGCTGTTGTACCACCTGTTGTAGGATCTGTACATAAGGAAATATAAGGAATATTAGCATCTGCAAGTTGCGCTAATTTTGCAGAGGTTTTTGCTAATTGCATTAAAGACAGTGCAGCTTCCATCATACGGGCCCCTCCTGATTTAGAAATAATCATAAAGGGAATTTTGTGCTTTAATGAATAGTCTGCCGCACGAGCTATTTTCTCGCCAACAACGCTACCCATCGATCCACCGATGAAAGAAAAATCCATACATGCGATAACGATATCTTTTCCATTAGATTTTCCCACTGCTGTTCTTACAGCGTCTTTTAGATTTGTTTTTTCTTGTGCTTCTTTAAGACGGTCAACATATTTCTTTTTGTCTTCGAATTTAAGAGGGTCTTTTGAAGTAAGGTTTTTGTCTAATTCTTTGTATTTGTTATCGTCAAACAGAATTTCAAAATATTCTTTACTACCTATTCTTACGTGATATCCATCTTCTGGACTTACATAAAAATTCTTTTCTAGCTGCTCTGCATCTACAATTTTTCCTGTTGGAGATTTATACCAAAGTCCTTTTGGTACATCCTTTTTGTCTTCGGTAGCAGTTTGTATACCTTTTTGTGTTCTCTTAAACCAAGCCATAAATTAATATATTAAAAAAGCTGAAACTCCTTTTTGATAAGTTTCAGCTTGGTTTTTGTTTTATAATGTATTTACATTATTTAAATCCTCGAATGCTTTTTTAAGACGAGTTTTAAAAGTAACTTCTCCCTCTCTTAACCATTTTCTTGGATCGTAATATTTCTTATTAGGTTCTTCAGTACCTTCAGGATTACCAATTTGTGTTTTTAGGTATTCGATATTATTATTCATGTAATCCCGAATCCCTTCGTTGAAAGCAAACTGAAGATCAGTGTCAATATTCATTTTGATTACACCGTATCCAATGGCTTCTCTTATTTCTTCTAGGGTAGATCCACTACCGCCATGAAATACAAAATCGATGTGGTTATTTTCGACTCCATATTTTTTAGAGATAAATTCTTGAGAATTTTTAAGGATTTTGGGTGTAAGCTTTACATTACCTGGTTTGTATACTCCATGAACATTGCCAAAAGCAGCTGCAACCGTAAATTTATCACTTACTTTGCTTAGCTCTTCATATGCGTAGGCAACTTCTTCAGGTTGCGTGTACAATTTAGAATCGTCTACATCAGTGTTGTCAACTCCATCTTCTTCTCCACCAGTAATACCAAGCTCTATTTCAAGGGTCATTCCCATTTTACTCATACGGGCAAGATATTCTTTACAGATCTCAATATTTTCTTCGATAGGTTCTTCAGAAAGATCAATCATATGTGAGCTGTAAAGGGGTTTTCCGGTTTCTTTATAAAATTGCTCTCCGGCATCTAATAATCCGTCTATCCAGGGAAGTAATTTTTTTGCACAGTGGTCGGTGTGCAAAATAACAGGTACTCCATAGGCTTCTGCCATTAGGTGTACATGCTTAGCACCTGCAACTGCTCCAGCTATGGCAGCTTTTTGATCCGCATTAGAAAGTCCTTTTCCGGCATTAAATTGTGCTCCCCCGTTAGAGAATTGAATGATTACAGGCGAATTAATTTCTGCAGCTGTTTCTAGCACAGCGTTAATCGAATTAGAACCGATGACGTTGACTGCGGGTAACGCAAATGCATTTTCTTTTGCATACTTGAAAATTGCTTGTACTTCGTCTCCTGTAGCAACTCCCGGCTTGATGTTGTGACTCATAATTTAGTTTTGGTTTATAAGCTTACAAAAATAGTAAAATTATAACGAAAGAATTTTATTATTATAAACGAAAATATTGTGATTTGGGAATGTACTATGTGTTTCTAAAATTGGGTGCAAAGTATTAAAAAGGATAATTAATCCCAAAATTATATACTGCTTCTGAAAATCTGTATCCCTTAAACCATCTTTGATCTTTATCATTGGCGGGATTAAATGTTTTAAATCCTATATCAAGACGAAGAACAAAGAAATTAAAATCGTATCTAAATCCAAATCCACTACCAACTGCGATTTCTTGTATATCATCAAGTTTTGAGAATACAGCCTCTTCTTCCTCTACATTATCAAGAACATTCCAGATATTTCCGGCATCAATAAATAGGGCTCCGTTTAGCGAACCTAAAATGTTATATCTATACTCTGCATTGAAGGCTATTTTTAAATTTGCCTCGTTAAATTCATTTCTACTTAAGGAGCTTCCCGGTCCAAGATCGTATGCTAACCATGCCCTGTTGTCATTTGGACCACCTCCAAAAAAACTACGTGCAAAAGGAATACTATTTGCATTGCCAAATGGTATTGCGATTCCTCCAAATGCTCTAAAAGCGACTATATTTTTTCTTCCTAGATCCCAATGCTTTATATAATCCAATTCTGTTTTGGCATATTGTGAAAATTCAACACCAAATATTTCGAAACGATCTCTGGAATTTTCTTTTAATCCACCAATATTAGAAATAGCATTAAGTACATTACCAGCAAATTCTACTTTTGCACGAAACCTGGAGTAACTTTCGTCATAAAGATTTTCTCGGTTGTTTTTTGTAAAGGTGTAACTAGATGCAAAAATCAAGTTGTCTTCAGTTAATCTAATTTTTCTTTCATTAATGTTCTGAATCTCTTGTAATTGATTGGCAGTAAGATCATCATTTGGAGTCAGGCCAAGAGATTCTGTGATAAATCCATCGGCACCATTTGGAATTTGAAGCTCAGCTTCATCAATATTTGGAGTTCCGGTTCCTGGCTGCACAAAAAATGGTGATGTGGGATCCAGAACTTGTCTTGCAATATCATTTAGTTGGTCATAAGAGGTACGGTAAATATTAAAATAGTTATTCGTATTAAGATTTCTTACATATTGAACATTAACGATATCCAGCTGATTGGTTACAGTGTTATTTGGTTTCCATCGGTAGTTAAATATACCAGTTGCGTTTTGTCTATCGAGACCAATATTTTGCTGCACATTTATTCCAAAAATCAAATTCGTAGTAGGAGACATCCGTTTTGGAATAATTTTGTTAGTTTTTATGGGAAAAACGATTTTAGGAAAGGATAGCCTTATATCGGTTCCTACCTCAGAAATGTTGAAAAAACGTTCTCCGCCATCAACTGCATCGCTCGAGGACCCAATACTACCCCTTGCCGAAATTTCGAGAATCTCTGCACCCCTAAAGACATTTCGTATTAATAGGGAGCCTCCAAAACCAATCCCAAAAGCTTGAATTTGAGAAGTGGAGACATCAAACTGAACGTTGGTGCTGTATTTTTTTCTGGGTGTAAGTCGAACATTGGCGATCAAACTTTTCCCCGTGGGATCATTTTTGTCAATGTCATATGTAATGTTGGGGTACTTAAAAGCTCTTAAGTTATTAATCTGATTATTTGTAAGTGTTCGATCACTTTCTTTAAAAATCTTACCAGGAGTAATTAATATAGAATTAGAAATTGCTTTACGTGTATATTTGATTTCATCATACCCATAAATGTTGTATCCATTATACGAGGTACTATCTGTTGGTTTTTTGTCTCTATTTTGGTATGAATAATCTGTAAATACATTTACTCTACTTATTTTGTGTATTTTGAAAGGTACTCTTGTTACAGAATCCCCATAACTTACAGGTCGATTTTTAATAAGTAGGTTAAGATTAACTTTATTATCGGTGTTTATGGTATCTGCATCAAATTTTATGAATTCTTTTTCAAAATGATAAAGCCCCGAATTACGAAATAAGGAAGTCACCCTTTCTCTTTCTGCTTCAATATCTAAAGTTTTATATTGTTTTCCGGAAAGAATAGTTGAATTTTTGGTATTCGCTTGATAAATAGAATCAGCCACTTCAGACTCTATTTTGGTTTGAAGAGAATCAATAAAATAAGGTTTATTAAGATTTATGTAGTAATTTACAGTGGCTCTTTTGTTATTTTCTTCTATTATTTCATAATCGCTTTCAACATTAAACCATCCTTTATTCCAGTAATATGCTTGTAATCTTTTTACAGAACGTTTAGTTTTAAGCTCGTCAACAATAGAAGGAGGTTCCCCTGTTTTCTTAATCCATTCATTAATACCATTTAGACTTACTCCCAATCTGTCAATCTGCTTTTTTGAAAAGAAATTTGTGAGTTTTCTCTCACGATTAGGTTTTCTTTTTAACCAGGCATTATACAAAGAATCTTTATTTTCGGAAGCAAGATTATATATGTGTAATTCAATAGGAAGTCCTAAAAAAAGAAATGGTTTGTTGTTTGGTTTTTGATATAAAAGATTGTCTAACTTTTGATCTTTAGCCTTGACGCTATCTATAAAAACTTGATTTTTTTGTAATAAGTATTCACCTTCAGGAACCCTTTTTACCGCATTACACGAAATTAAAAAGATTGTGGTTAGGGTAATAAATAATATTTTTGTCAGAAAGTGTTTCAATCCCGATTCATTATTGATTCAAAAATACATTATTTGTATGGTTAGCAAAAACCAAAAGAAACTAATAAAAAGTTTATATCAAAAAAAATACCGAAAACAACACGGATTGTTTGTTGCTGAAGGTAAAAAGGTGATTAAAGAATTATTGGATGCCAAACTAAAGCTTCATTCGCTATATACTATAGATAATGAGATTTTTGAAGTTGAGATGAGTTCTCAATATAAAATCACAACCGAAGAATTAAGGCAAGTAAGTTTTTTAACCACTCCCCAAACTGCTTTGGCAATATTTTATATTCCTTTAGGGAATGAAATTAATACAGATGGTTTGGTTTTGGCTTTAGATGATGTTAGGGACCCAGGAAATTTAGGAACCATTATTAGGTTGTGTGATTGGTTTGGAATTGAGGACCTGGTCTGTTCCAAAGAAACTGTTGATTGCTTTAATCCAAAAGTAATTCAGGCGACAATGGGGTCAATCACAAGGGTAAATATTAGGTATTTGGATCTCGGTGAGTTCTTGGTGCAGCAAAAGTCTAATACTAGAGTTTTTGGAACTTTTATGGATGGAGATACTATATACAAAGAATCATTGCCAGAAAAAGCGATCATTGTAATGGGAAATGAAGCTAACGGTATCTCAAAAAATATTGAAGATATCATTGATCAGCAACTAACCATTCCGCAGTTCGGGTCGAATCAAAAAACAGAGAGTCTTAACGTTGCAACAGCCACCGCTATCGTACTAAGTGAGTTTAGAAGGTCTAAAGATTAAATTATTGAAAAGTAAAATTAATAAAGATCCCTCTAGTAGACATTTTATCGATAGTAGCTGTATAAGGGCTATTGGGATCATTATCTTTTACCAACTCGTCAGACATTGCAAATACACCTCGTATAGAAGGGGTGAATTTGAAATAATATAGATAAAAATCGATTCCAAAACCTAGTTCGAAGTAATTGGTACTAGTTTTCATTCTAAATTCACCTGAGCTATTATCATCTGGATTATCCTGATTGCTTGATAGATTGATAGAAGTAGATATTCCTCCAACAATAAAAGGTTTAAAATTATTTAGCCTTTTTGTCGATACTTTTAATAATAAAGGTATATGTACATAGGTCGATTTTACCTCTCTAAAAGATTCAAATTGTGAAGTAAATAAAGGGTTGTTAAAGGTTAAATCTCTTCTTGTAAAGATTACAACAGGTTCTAATCGAAGGTCCAAATAGTCATTTATTCTCATGTTTCCCAAAAGCCCTACGGTAAAACCAATAGTTTTATCTACAATAACATCTTCGTCTTCAAAATCGCTGGTATAGTCAAAATTAAAATCATAACTATTAAGTCCAAGAATATATCCCCAGCTAAACCTTGGTTTGTCAAAATTCTGCAGGTTCTGTACTTTTTCCTTAGAAAATAATTGTGCACTCATATCTTGAGCGCAAACCAAAATAGCGATGAGTATAAAAAGTCTTTTCATTTATTTAAAATTTACCTGTCAACTGGTTTAAACCAAATTATATAGACCGGTATTGATCATTTTTTGTCCGTTTAAAGGCCATTTATGTTATTTTGAGGCTGTATAAATTGTTGCAGCACCAAAGGTTTGTGGGTTATCTTCAACATCTATAAACCCAATTTTTTTCAAAATATTGTTGAATGCTTCACCATAAGGAAAAGCCGCAGCACTTTCGCTTAAATAGGAATATGCTGATCTGTCTTTAGAAAAAACTCTACCGATAAGCGGTAAAATCTTAGTAGAATAGAATTTATAACCCTGTTTATAAGGAGTTTTTGTGGGTACAGAAGTTTCTAAGATTACAAAAATCCCGCCTGGTTTAAGCACCCTTAAGATTTCTGAAAGCCCTTTTTCAAGATTTTCAAAATTTCTTACGCCAAATGCAACGGTTATAGCATCAAAATAATTATCTGAATATGGTAAATGTTCACTATCAGCTTTTACCATATTTATTAAATTTTCTAATTTTTTTGATTTTATTTTATGCTTTCCTACTTCTAGCATTCCTGCCGAAATATCAAGACCAATAATTTCAGAAGCTCCTGTTTTGGCAAGATTAATTGCCAGATCTCCTGTCCCAGTGGCAACATCCAAAATGTTTTTCGGATTTGTTTTTCCAACAAGTTTTACAACTTTTTTACGCCACTTTACATCAATCCCAAAAGAAATAACACGATTTAGTCCATCATAATTGCCAGAGATAGTGTCAAACATCTCTGTAACCTGCTCTTTTTTGGATCTAGAGGTATCTTTATAAGGAGTTATTTTTTTCGACATTCAAAAAAATTTAGGCAAATATACATTTTTGAGATTGATAGTTAGAATAGATTTGAGTTAAGTTGGTAATAATCAAATTTTATCAGTTAGTCAATTTGCACTATCTTTGTACGCTTTTATATTCTAAGACCAAAATTTGTTATAACATTTATATAAATTATTAGGTCTTAGTTTGATTTTATCTTTAGATGGAAAACAATAAACAATACCAATGAAAATCATAATTGCCGGAGCGGGTGAGGTCGGATTTCATTTGGCAAAATTACTCTCATTTGAGTCTCAAGACATTACGCTTATAGATACCGATAAAGAATGTCTTAATTATGCAGATACTCACTTAGATATTAGAGTTATTAAAGGAGATGCTACTTCTATTACTATTTTAAAAGAAGCGAGGGTTCAAAATGTGGATATGGTAATTGGAGTCACCTCAAGTGAGACTACCAATATTACTGCATGCGTTTTGGCTAAACAATTAGGAGCGAAACGTACTATTGCCCGAATCTCTAATACAGAATTTATCGAAAATAAAGAAGAAGTCGGTTTTACTAAGTTTGGAATCGATGAATTAATATCACCAGAGGCACTTGCTGCTAGCGAGATAGAATTGCTGCTTAATCAATCTGCTTTCCATGATAGTTATGAGTTTGAAGAGGGTGCCTTGACTATGGTAGGTACTACTTTGTCTGCAGAGGCATTGTTTGTGGGTAAAAGTGTTAGAGAAGCAGCTGATGTTTTCCCGGAACTACATTTTATGCCTATTGCGATTCAGCGATCTGGAACACAATATACTTTGATACCCAGAGGAGATACTACCTTCAAGGAAGGAGATCAGGTATATTTTGTAACCTCCCAGGGCGGGGTAGAGGAGCTTTATAAATTAACAGGTAAGGAAAAAGAAGAAATAAAAAATGTAATGATCCTAGGAGGAAGCAAGATTGGTTTTAAAACTTCCTGCGACCTATGCGATCATAAATTCAGAGTAAAACTTATCGAAAAGGACAAAGATAAGTCTTTTGATCTTGCAGATGATCTTCCCAGTGCTTTGATCATTAATGGTGATGGACGTAATGTAGAGCTATTGCAAGAAGAAGGGATTGGTGATATGGACGCTTTTATAGCCGTTACTGGTAATTCTGAAACAAATATCATGTCTTGTCTCGTAGCAAAATCCAAGGGCGTAAGAAAAACGATTGCTTTGGTAGAGAATATGGATTATTTTCAGTTGTCACACTCTATTGGGATTGATACATTGATCAATAAAAAACTTCTTGCAGCAAATAATATATTCAGATTTATTAGAAAAGGAGAAGTTGTGGCAATGACTAAACTTAATAATATGAATGCCGAGTTGCTGGAATTTGCTGTTAAACCTACTTCAGAAGTAACCGATAATCTGATCAAGGATCTTGATTTTCCTCGTTCTGCAATTATTGCTGGTGTGATTAGAGATGGTAAAGGAATGATTGCGTTGGGCGATTTTTATATTCAGGCTGGGGATCGCGTAGTAGTTTGCTGCTTGCCAAAATCCATTAAAAAAATAGAAAAGCTTTTCCTTTAAATGTATAGATTAAACTATAAAATCATCTCTCATATAATGGGGCTTTTGTTGCTTTGTAACGGGGGTTTTATGCTTATTGCCACAATTATAAGTTTCCTTTATAAGGATGGTGTGACCATTGAGATCATGATGGCTGCCTTGGCGACAATGTTTATAGGAGTTGCTTTAATGTTTTTGACTCGAGAACATCAAAAAGAGATCAATAAACGAGAAGGTTATATTGTTGTGACTTTTGGTTGGATATTTATGTCCCTGAGCGGAACATTACCTTATCTGTTTTCTGGAGCAATTCCCTCGTTTACAAATGCCTTTTTTGAGACTATGTCTGGCTATACTACTACCGGCGCTTCTATTCTTAATGAAATTGAAATCATTCCCAAAGGTATTTTATTTTGGCGAAGTCTAACGCATTGGATCGGTGGAATGGGTATTATAGTTCTTGCGATTGCCATTTTGCCGTTACTTGGAATAGGAGGAATGCAGTTGTTTGCTGCTGAGGCACCTGGACCTAATGCAGATAAATTACACCCTAGAATTACGGATACAGCAAAGAGGTTATGGCTGATTTATTTTGGTTACACTGCAGCTGAGACAATCCTTTTGAAACTTGCCGGAATGAATTTCTTTGATGCTATCAATCATGCATTGAGTACATTGTCTACCGGAGGATTTTCTACCAAAAATACCAGTGTTGCTTATTGGAATGATGAACCAATAATACAGTATATTATCATTCTGTTTATGTTTTTAGCCGGAATGAACTTTGTACTTAGTTACTTCGGATTTAAAGGGAGGGTTCAGAAAATTATAAAAGATGAAGAGTTTAAATTGTACACGTTTTTCATTGTTTCGTTTACGATCATAGCGACAATTATTATTTATTATAAGGCAGATATTTCTATATCATCTATTGATCATCCAATGGTGTGGGGCGAGGCAGAGAGCGCTTTTCGTCATGCACTTTTTCAAGTATTGGCAGTAGTAACTACAACAGGTTTTGTAAGTGCAGATTTTACAATGTGGACGCCTTTTTTAACGGTGTTTTTCTTTGGGATCATGTTTCTTGGGGGGTCTGCCGGATCAACCGCTGGTGGAATGAAAGTAGTTAGACACCTAATAACAATTCGTAATGGAATTTTAGAATTTAAACGAACATTACACCCAAGGGCAGTACTGCCAGTTAGATATAATTCCAAAGCTGTTTCTGCAGAGATCGTATTTAATATATTGGCATTTTTTATTCTGTATATGTTAGCTTTTATAATAGGCTCTGTAGTATTAGGTTCTTTAGGGTTAGATTTTGAAACTGCTGTAGGAGGAGCAGCTTCTTCACTTGGTAATGTAGGACCAGCTTTTGGAAAATTAAGCCCTGTAAATAACTTTGATGTACTACCAGCTTTCGGAAAATGGTGGTGCTGCTTCCTGATGCTTATAGGAAGATTAGAGCTATTTACTGTTTTAATACTTCTTACGCCTTTTTTCTGGCGAAATAGATAATGAAACTTAAGGTCTTCTTTTTATTATTATGGAAGAGAATAATGTAAGGTGATTGTCCATAATTCTGCTACTCTTTTGATAGTATCTCTCACCTTGCCAGTAATGCTTTCACGGTGCTCTGATTCTATGAAAAATATATCCAAGATGGATTCATAATAGCCATTACTAATATCAAATTCGTTTTCTGGTTCAATGTTCAGAATTTCATCGTCGGTTTTGGTTACGTTGAAGTTTTCTTTAAAAATTTGAAGTATATTCTTCTTGACTATACGTTCTTTTTCTTGAGTATCCATAGGGGATATGGTTTTTAAGTTGGTTTTAAGATTACTTTTGGTCAAAAAGCATGTGTAAAATTGAAAGTAATAACTCTAATTTCGTGTATTTATTACTGAAATAGTCTTTTAAGAGTTGTAAAATAAGGTTAATTTATGCTAAAATTACTATAATTAATAGAATAGCGATTATTCCTGCATAGGAATAATCGCTATTCTATTATAAAGTTTAAAAGTACTTTTAACTTACAACTTCTTTGATTCGTCTAATGGCTTCAATAATTTCCTCAGTACTTGCGGCGTATGATATTCTAATACAATTTCCGTTTCCAAAAGCTATACCGGTAACGGTAGCTACATTAGCTTTTTCAAGTAAAAACATAGAAAAATCGGTTGCATCATTAATAGTTTGTCCTTGTAATGTTTTTCCAAAGTAATATGAAATATCTGGAAAAACATAAAAAGCTCCCTCTGGTTGATTACATTCAAATCCTGGGATCTCAGACAATAGCCCCAATATTAGTTTTCTGCGCTCCTGAAACTCTTCTACCATATATTGGATTTTGCTAACAGGGGCTTCTAAAGCTGTAATTACAGCCCTTTGCGCAATACAATTAGCACCACTAGTTACTTGTCCCTGGATTTTATTACAAGCCCTGGCAATATCATTAGGCGCACCTATATAACCAATTCTCCAACCTGTCATGGCAAAAGCTTTTGCTACTCCATTTACGGTAACTGTTCTGTTATACATATCTTCAAACTGAGCCATTGATGCATGGCCTCCAACATAATTGATATGCTCATATATTTCATCACTTACAACAACAATATCTGGATACTTTTGTAGCACATCGGCCAAAGCTCTCAATTCATCTTTGCTATATATAGATCCGCTTGGGTTACAAGGAGAGCTATACCATAACATTTTGGTTTTTGGAGTTATAGCTGCTTCAAGCTGCTCTGCAGTCATCTTAAAATCTGTTTCGATTGAAGTTTTTACTTCAACGGGCACACCTCCAGACAATTTTACTATATCACTATAACTTACCCAATATGGACATGGTAAAATTACCTCGTCACCTGGATTTATATATACCTGTGCGACATTGTAAAGTGACTGTTTTGCTCCCGTAGAAACTACTATTTGCGAACGATCATATATAAGATCGTTGTCACGCTTAAATTTTGTGATAATTGCATCTTTTAATTCTACATAACCGTCTACAGGTGTGTATGAATTATAATTGTCGTTTATCGCTTGAATAGCGGCTTCTTTAATAAACTCGGGAGTGTTAAAATCGGGTTCTCCCAGGCTAAGACCTATAATGTCTTTTCCTTCAGCTCTTAATTCTCGGGCTTTTGCAGCCATTGCTAACGTAGCAGATGCTTTCAGTGCATTAATTCTGTCCGATAGTTGTGTATTCATTTCTGAAACTGGTGTACTCATTTTTTAATCGGTAAATAAAAGTTATTATGGTTGTAAAGCAGGTTTCATACCCATTTCCTTAAGGTGTCTGAAATGAGCAATGATTGCTTTACGGGTGGTTTTATATTCATTATACGGCAAATTAAACTCCTGTGCTGTCTGTTTTACAATTTTAGAAATTTTGGTATAGTGGATATGGCTTATATGCGGAAAAATGTGGTGTTCCACTTGGTGGTTTAAACCTCCTGTAAACCAATTTACTATTCTATTTTTGGTAGAAAAATTAACGGTGGTGAATAATTGATGGATTGCCCATGTGTTTTTCATATTGCCATCAGAATCGGGCATTGGCATATCTGCCTCTTCTACCATATGGGCTAATTGAAACACAATACTCAATATTAATCCAGCTACATAATGCATAATAAAAAATCCTAATAGTATTTTCCACCAGGCGATTGACATTATTAGCATAGGAATAGCAATCCATATCATAACGTAAATCGTTTTGGTAATTACTACGGTACTCCATTGTTTTAAAGGGCTAGGTAATTTTCCATACGATAATTTACGCGCCAAGTAATTTTTGGTTTGTTTAAAATCTGTGGTCAGTGCCCAATTAAACGTGAGCAATCCATAAAGAAATATAGAATAATAGTGCTGAAATCTATGAAAACGTCTCCATTTTGCATGTTTGGTAAATCGAATTACCCTACCGGCATCCATGTCTTCATCATGCCCATGAATATTTGTATATGTATGATGCAAAACATTATGCTGTACTTGCCAATTATATACATTACCCGCCAGGATATAAATACTGTTTCCCATTAGATTGTTTATCCATTTTTTTGAAGAGTATGATCCATGATTTCCATCATGCATAACATTCATACCTACTCCAGCCATTCCAACGCCCATTACAATTGTAAGTAGTAGCATCCACCATTGAGAAATATCAAGGGTAAGAATCAAAAAATATGGAGTCAGAAAAATTGAAAACATAACAATTGTTTTCAAGTGTAATCTCCAGTTACCAGTTCTCTTGATGTTATTATCTTTAAAATACTGATTTACTCGCTTGTTAAGCGTTCTAAAAAATTTAGCAGAATCTGCTCTACTAAATCGTACATTCGGTGTAGTCATACTTTTGAGGTTTATGAACAAACGTATTTGCTCATAGTAATATTGGGTAAAGTTAGCTATTTAAATTTTTTTAAGTTCCTAAAAAGAAGTAAAATATATCAGTTTAACATGTATTTTTGTGCTTTAATTTATATTGATGGACGTCTTACTTAAATATTTTCCGGATTTAACCGAAGAACAAAAAGAACAATTTTCTAAACTAGGGGACTTGTACGCCGAATGGAATGCAAAGATTAATGTGATCTCTCGTAAGGATATAGAATCTTTGTACGAGAGACATGTTTTGCATTCTTTAGGGATTGCCAAAATCCAAGAGTTTAAACCCGGGGCACATATACTTGATGTAGGAACTGGTGGCGGTTTTCCTGGTATTCCCCTGGCAATTATGTTTCCTGAAACGCAATTCTATTTGGTTGATGTTATTGCAAAAAAAATTCGGGTGGTTCATGAGGTCGCGAAAGCTTTAGGTCTGAAAAATGTAAAAGCAGAACAGCGCAGAGCAGGAACTTTTGATGATCGATTTGATTTTGTGGTTAGTAGGGCAGTTACAAATATGCCGGATTTTGTGAAATGGGTGAGGAAGAATATTGCCAAGAAAAGTAATCATGAGCTCCAAAATGGGATTTTATACTTAAAAGGAGGTGATTTAACAGAAGAGCTAGCTCTTTTTCCAAAAGCAATAGAACACAATCTATCAGATTATTTTGATTCAGCGTTTTTTGAGACTAAAAAAGTAGTGTATTTACCTTTAAAGTATAAAACTTAATCATTCAGATTAATTCGCATTTCAATTAAGTGCTTTTCAAAGCCTGCTTTTTCATAGGCTCTAATGGCTCTTGGGTTTTTATCATACACCGTAAGGCGTATTTCTTCAATATCTTTTGTCTTAAACCAATCATATAAATATTGAATAATGGCTTGGCTCACACCTTTTCCTCGATGTTCTTCTTTTACATACATGAAACCGATGTAACCAAGCTGTTTTTGCTGAAAGTAATCTAGTCTATCTCTAATCTGACCATAACCGCTACCTGCAATTTCACCATCAACTTCTGCAACGACCACTTCGGTGTGATCCGATTTGATATAGTCTTCGATGCTGTAATAGCTTATTTTTTCTGTTTGTTTTAAAGTTGAGTCCATTGGGCGTTCAGCTTCGATGATTTTTTGCTCAAAATCAAGAAGAATGGGTAGGTCCTTTATATTGGCAGTTCTAATGATCATTTTTGGTTCATTTAGCCGGTGCTTTTCGAAATAAACTCAAAACTAAATTTACTACAAACAAAATTTGAGCTAGCAAGATGATAAATGTAATTACAAATTCAGCGATTATAATTATATTACCTCTATCATAATTTTTAGATAAGGATACGGATTCAATACCAAATATTGGTGATATTATTAACAGCAGGATTAACCCGGTAATAGTAATTATTAAATGAGTCGAGGTAAGAAAGTTGTTTGTTTTTCTGTTGAAATTAATAATGATCCAATACAAAATACCGTAGATAGCAAATAGGTGTGAAAGTGCATACCAGAGTTGTAATTTGGGAGTCACGAAATATGTATCGTAAATATTGATGTCCAAAGTACTATCTCCTAAAGAAAAACCGTATATCAACATTATGGGGATCAAAACCCAAAAGATAATATACGGCTTATGTGTTATTAATTTCATTCTTTTCTATTCTCCTAAGAAAGGATATCTATAATCTGCAGGTGAAACAAAAGTTTCTTTAATAGTTCGTGGTGATACCCAACGTAATAAATTAAGATACGATCCTGCCTTATCATTAGTTCCTGAGGCTCTAGCACCACCAAAAGGTTGTTGCCCTACCACCGCTCCGGTTGGTTTATCATTGATGTAGAAATTACCTGCACTATTTTCTAATACCTTAGTAGCTTCGGCGGCGGCGTATCGATCAGTAGAGAATATGGCTCCGGTAAGCGCGTATTCACTGGTTTCGTCAACCAATTCAAGTGTTTCAGACCACTTATTGTCATCATATACATAAATGGTCATTACCGGACCAAAAAGTTCTGTGCACATGGTGGTGTATTTTGGATCTTTGGCCAAAATCACCGTTGGCTCGATAAAGTACCCTTTTGATTTATCGTAATTACCTCCTGCAATAATTTCGGCATCGCTATCACTCTTGGCTTGATCAATGTATTTTGCAAGCTTATCAAATGACCCTTCGTGAATAACGGCAGTAATAAAATTACTCATATCTTCTGGTGATCCCATTTTGAAAGATTTGATATCCTCCTTTACATATTTCTCTACATCAGCCCATAGGCTCTTGGGAATATATGCTCTTGAAGCAGCACTACATTTTTGTCCTTGAAACTCAAAGGCTCCTCTAGAAATACCGGTTGCTACTTGCTTGGCATTTGCACTTGGGTGCGCAACAATAAAGTCCTTTCCACCAGTTTCTCCTACAATTCTGGGATAGGTTTTATAATGGTGAATATTGGTTCCGATTTTGGCCCAAATATCTTTAAATACATGGGTACTTCCTGTAAAATGAATTCCTGCAAAATCTGGACTCGCAAGAATAGTATCGGTAATCATTACAGGATCTCCATATACTACATTAATTACGCCATCTGGCACCCCGGCTTCTTTAAAAATATCAACAATTACTTTTGCAGAAAATATCTGACTATCACTTGGTTTCCATACCACAGTATTTCCCATTAAGGCAGCACTTGCTGGAAGGTTACCCGAGATAGCAGTAAAATTAAACGGTGTGATCGCATATACAAAACCTTCCAAGGGACGATATTCTAGTCGGTTCCAGGCTCCAGAAGTAGAATCGGGTTGATCTTCGTAGATCTGTGTCATAAATTCTACGTTAAAACGTAAGAAGTCTATAAACTCACATGCAGCATCAATCTCGGCCTGAAATATGTTTTTGGATTGTGCTAGCATTGTGGCAGCATTTATTTTTGCTCTATAAGGACCTGCTATAAGCTCTGCAGCTCTTAAAAAAATAGCAGCCCGCTGTTCCCATGCCAAATCGGCCCATTTTTTACGTGCTTCAATAGCTGTATCTATCGCTTTTTGAACATGTTGTTTTTCGGCTTTATGATAGGTTCCCAAAACATGTTTGTGGTCATGAGGAGGAGACATCGTTCCTGTGTTTCCCGTTCTTATTTCTTTACCATTTATATATAAAGGTACGTCTACCTTGGTATTGTACATTTCTTTATAGGTTGCCAGAACTTCTTCTCTTTCAGATGTTCCGGGTGCATAAGACTTTACTGGTTCATTTATTGCTGTAGGAACTTGAAAAAAACCTTTTCCCATAATGTAGTGTGTTATTTTAAATTAGTAAGATGTGTTTGTCTAATGAGTTAGTCATATAAGACAGCAAAGATAGAAAATTATATAGCCTAATGTCTATTTTAACCTTTTATAAACATTGTGGCGTATGTATTTTTTTTTGTAAGTTGTGACATATTTAGCCGACCCAAATTTTATGTGTACAGTAACATTGATCCCAATTAGAGAAAATGATTTTATTCTTACCTCCAATCGCGATGAGGTAGTAAATCGAAAAACACTACCACCAGAATTCTATCAGGTAAATAAAACAAGGATGTTATTTCCCAAAGATGCAGTTGCTGGGGGTACCTGGATAGGCGTTAGTGATAAGAATACAATGATTTGTTTGCTTAATGGTGGCTTCGAGATTCACGAAAGACTTGTGTCCTACAGACAAAGTCGAGGAGTGGTAGTAAAAGATTTATTAGAAGCCGATGATTTGGAAAATGCTATTGATGCCTATGATTTTAGAGGAGTAGAGCCTTTTACTATTATAGCAGCAAACTGGAGTTCTGATCTTTTGCTTTTTGAATTTGTTTGGGATGGACAACAAAAGCATCTTCGTGCTCTGGAGAAAGAAACGCATATTTGGTCCTCGTCTACATTGTATACCAAAGAAATGAAAAACCTTAGGGAAGATTGGTTTGAAGTTTTTGAAAACCAGAACGCTCTCACTCCGGATTCTATGTTGGGTTTTCATAAAAATACGGGGATAGGAGATAAGGATGTGGATCTGCAAATAGATCGTAGCTTTCTTAAAACAATAAGTATTACTCAGATTGTTAAAAAAGAAGAGGAGCTCTCGATGAGATATGAAAATTTGCAGAATAAAGAAATCAACAATGTAATTTTTGAAGCAATTACCGCGTAAAAGTGGAATATACAGGTAAAATAATTTCGTTAGCTTTTCCTGATACTTTTGTTCGATATTCTGACGAGTCTGTTTTACAATTATTGCCATTATTTGGTTTAGGAAAAAACAGGTTTATCAAAGCAGGACATGCTGCATTTGTTCTTATTGAAAATAAGACAGGTAGTGCCGAATATTATGATTTTGGAAGGTATATTACTCCGCAAGGGTACGGAAGAGTTCGTAGTGCGATCACAGATGTAGAGCTAGAAATTCCTTTTCGAGCTAAAATTTCTTCAGAATCAAAATTAGTGAATACCGAAGAATTTTTGCTCTGGCTTGAAGCACACCCTCATAAAACACACGGAAGTGGTCGTTTGGTCGCTTCGGTTTGCGATTATATTTATTATAAGAAAGCAAGAGAATTTGTGCTTTCGGTTCAAGAAAAAGGAAGTATCCCTTATAAAGCCTTTGGTAAAAATGGTAGCAACTGTTCCAGGATAGTAACCGATACTATTCTGGCAGGAACAGATCATGGCAAAATAAGAAAACCATTGCTTCGTAATAAGCTATTTACACCCAGTACGGTAGGTAATGTCGAAAAATCATCACTGGATAATCCGATTTATGAAGTAAATAGAGGAAAGGTGAAAACATATTCGGGATCTGCTTTTAAAGAAAATATGACTAATTATTTTGATAAGAACGTGCCTTTAGGGAACGATACTAACGGTGAAATGCCTATTCCTCTAAAAAATGCGTGTTTTCTTTCTGGTATTGGCAGTAGTGCCTATTTTACTTTGAACAATTATTCAGAAGAAAGTGTATTTGAAATAACAAGATATACTGAATATGGAGAGCTGGATTTCAGAGGGCTTTTTAAGGTAAGAGAATCCTATTTTGATATATCTGAAGAATATCGATTTGTCTACGATTCGAATTGTAAATATTGTCACATAGAACAAAAAGGTCAAAAAATAAGATTTGATTTAATAAAACGAATTATTAGTTAAGTGCAAAAGGGGTACTTAACTTAAATCCTGGGATCATTACTTTAAATTTTCTGGTAGAAGTAAAATTTACCATATTATAATGTCCTTTCATTGATCCAAAAGGAGAACTTAGTAAACAGCCACTATTATAAGTGTGTGATTCACCAGGTTTAAGAACCGGTTTTTTGCCTATAACACCTTCGCCTTCCACAATTTCAGTATTATTTAGAGCGTCTTTTATCTCCCAGAAACGAGAAGTGAGTTGTACAGAGTCTTTACTTTGGTTTTCAATAGTAATACGATAACCAAAGGCAAAATGGATTTTGTAGTTCTTATAGAACGTGCCTTCAAAGGTAGTGTCTACCGAAATTTTTATGCCTCTTGTTATCTGTTGAACCATCCGACTAAAAAATAAATATAGAACCAGCAATAGTAATTGCTGAACCAATACCTGCTAAGATAAAAAATAATATGTTGACTAGCATAAATTTAACAATTGTTTTGACTCTTCCTTGTGTATAAAATTTACGCATTGCTTTATAAAGGTAAAATAAAAAAATAAGAATTGCTATACCTGTTACAGTAGTTGTTCCTGCAATTTGATTTACCAATATTGCTAGGCCTATTAATATAAAAAACATAGTTTGGGTGTGAAAGGTGAAAACCATATGCTCCATATACGTAAACGTTCTCCTTATGTACAAAAACCATATTGCCAGGGCAAAAAATGGTAAAAAGAAAAATATGATAAAAGGTAGTTTGTTAAAGATGAATTCTAATAACTCTCGCCCATAATTATCATCAAGGCTTGCTGTTTTTATGCTTCTTTCATAAATATATTTGTTTAAAGTGCTTTTTCTATGCTTAAGATTGGTTAAAGCGCGATATGCTGATTCTTGGCCTGTTTTTTCATAATGATCACCATACATAGACCATAAACTTGTAGTCTTTTTCATTAAACCCATGGTGTCAATTTCAGCTTGTTTGTAGTAGATGATCTCTTTTGGCGTCTTTTTTTTGTTGAATTGAAAAGCAGTGGTGTCTGCATTTAATATTGTAGCCTTAATTTTCTCTTTGTTGGACTGCGGGATACCTGGCGTTTCAGATATTTGGTTATTAATTTGTTGTTTTAGCGAATCATCGAGCTTAATACTTTTTCCTATCTCAATAAGGGCTTCTTCACCTATTTTAGCATCTTCTCCGATATTAGAAGTGAATTTGTCAAAGTCAATAAATAAACCGTTAATAATAAAAAAGATAATTGAAACGCTAAGGTAAAATCGAAACGGATTTGCATATTTTACTCTTTTTCCCTCTACGAAATCCTTCGAAATTTTACCTGGATTGAAAAGTAAGGCGATCATAGTATGCCTTAAGCGAGAATCATAAGAAAAAATACTAGCAAAAAACTCGTCAAAAAAATCTTTGAACGAAAGCTTTTTTGTAGTATTGATTTGCCCACAATTATGACAATAACGATCTATAATATCTAATGGAACTCTGCAATTAAGACATTCGTTTCCCCTATACTTTTTAAGAAATCTCCCCTTTTCTTTCATGTGTGATGGTTTAGCCTAGCTAGGGTTCTAAAGTAAAAGGAGTTTCTTACATTCCCAAAAAGAATAGCGAATTTTTCTAGTTTGTAATGTTGATAGAGTTACCGATACCTTTTCCGATGGCTCTATCATAACGAGCGGCAGGAGCTCGATAATAGGGTATAACGGTATATTCATTTTCCGTTTCGTCAAAATTACCACTTATAAATCCATGGTCTATGCTGCCATCAGGCCGTAAAAGAACATATTTGTAGTTGTAGAATCCTTGTTTAAATAATCTTTTGGCATAATAGAGGCCGCTTTCTTTATCATAGGTAAGTTTCGTCGAATCGTCTAATGTGTAGTTATTAAAATTTCCATAGAGATGAATTTCTCCATCCCCTAAAGGTTCATAACATTCCAAAGAAAAATGCATCCAGGCATAATCGGATTCGACATCACTATTTTCTGCATCTAGATTGCGAATCACAAAATTTCCATTAATGTCGGGATTATAAGTATATCTTCTATTTGCTCTTACTACATTGCGATGTAGGTAATTGTGATAGATATTTTGTAATTCAATTCTTCCGATACCTGCATTAGAAACTCTAATGTCTTTATTGTCAAAAAACAAAAACTCATTTCCACCCCAAAAACTGGATTCTTGGTCATATTTATAGACTAGTTTATTAGCAATAGTGAATTGCGGAACCAAATTGGTAATACTGTTTTGGATGTCATTGTTTTGCATTACCAGCGTTTTTATTGTGCGTTTAGGATTTCTTAAGATTTCGTTCGGAGAATCAATTTCAAACTGTACCGATTGTTTAGTATTTATAAAATTGAGATCTCTTGATCTTTTGACATAAACTTTTACTGTTGAGCGATTTTCATAAACGATAAATTTTCTTGAAAAAACCACTTCGTCATCGTCGTCATAGATTTCTATAACATAGTTTCCGCTTACCTTAAGTCCTCTTGTGTCTTCGTTTGGAATTGTTAAGGTATAATGACTATACAGTTGAAGGGTGTTGAAAGAGTTTTCGTAGTTTACAATTCTAATTTCGTCAAAACCGTTCAGAAATTCATTTTTGTAAAGTACCGATGGAGTCCAGTCAAAATTATGATGAGTGATTCGGTAATAGTAATCTGCTTCATCTCCATTAATGTCATCAAAGGTTATCTTGAAAGGAGTTCCTAATTTGATAATTGGTATTCCGGCAAATTCAGAATCTCCATAAAGTTGAATCGTGCTAATGTGATCTGCATCAGAACCATTTTTGGAAGCAGGTTGCGCAAAAAAAGTAGATGTGCTTCCATATAGAAATGCAAAAAATAATAAGAATTGTTTAAGTCTCTGTGGCATTATATCAAAGATTGTGGGTGTAAATATAAACAAAATGTATGCCTAAAGAACAAGATGTGTTTTTTGAATAGAGATCCTTCTTATTTAGAATCATTATTAATAAAATTTTATGACAATACCCGCTTTCACTTACGTGTTTTAATTAGTAAATTTGCACGATTTTTTTAGTTAATTAACATAGACTACAAATATGTCAAAAGACATTCGTATCAGAAAGGGCTTAGACATTAAGCTTGTTGGCGAAGCAGAAAAGATTACTGTAGATGCTACCAGAAGTAATGTTTTTGCAATTAAGCCTGACGATTTTCACGGTATAATCCCCAAAGTTGTTGCTAAACAAGGGACAGAAGTTAAAGCCGGCGAACCACTTTTTCACTCAAAATCTAATGAAAAAATGCTATTTCCTTCACCTGTGAGTGGTGAAATAGTAGAAATAGTGCGCGGCGCCAAAAGAAAGATTTTAGCTTTTAAAATCCTTGCGGATAAAGAACAGCAATATGCAGACTTTGGAGCAAAAGATGTAAACGCCATGAATGGCGAAGATTTAAAAGCACATTTGTTATCTTCTGGATGCTGGCCTTTTATCAAGCAGCGCCCTTATGATGTAATTGCAAATCCAGAAGTGGCACCTAAAGCTATTTTTATTTCTGGATATGCTACGGCTCCTTTGGCTGCTGATTATGACTATATCTTAGAAGGTAAGGAAAAGGAACTTCAAGCTGCAGTTACTGCATTAAGTAAGTTAACCGAAGGTAAAGTGCATGTTTCTATAAGTAAGAAAAGTAATTCTGTGCTTGCTTCATTAAATAATACTACACTTCATAAAGTTTCTGGACCACATCCTGTGGGAAATGCCAGTGTTCAAATTGCTAAAATTGATCCTCTTAATAAAGGAGAAGTTGTTTGGGTGGTAAACCCGCAAGACCTTATAATTATTGGAGAGTTGTTGTTAACCGGTAAATTTAATGCAGAAAGAACGATAGCGTTAGCTGGTGCTTCAGTTAAAACTCCTAAGTACTACAGAACAAAAATTGGTGCCGAGGTATCGTCTGTAGTATATCATTCTGGAGTGCATGATGAAGCAAACATAAGAGTGATCAGTGGTAATGTGCTTACTGGAGAAAATGTGAAACCAGATGGTCATTTGGGGTATTATCATAGTAATATCACCGTGATTCCTGAAGGAGATGATTATGAATTCTTTGGATGGAATAAACCAATATTTAATAAGATTTCTCCTTCGAGAGCATTAACTTTTTCGTGGTTGTTTCCAAATAAAAAATATAACCTTAACACGAATACAAATGGTGAACATAGAGCATTTGTAGTTACTGGAAGTTATGAAAATGTGTTTCCATTAGATATTTACCCCTTACAATTACTAAAAGCTTGTATGGTAAATGATTTGGATGCAATGGAACAGCTTGGGATGTACGAAGTGGCTCCTGAAGATTTTGCCCTTACAGAATTTGTATGTGTGTCTAAACAACCACATCAGCAAATTATAAGAGAAGGGTTAGACCTAATGTTAAAAGAAATAGGATAGTGCTATGGGATTAAAAGAAAAATTACATAAACTAAAACTAAAATATAAGGGTAAAAAAATGGCGCCTGCATTTAATGCACTCCATACCTTTTTATATTTACCCAACGAAATTACACATTCTGGATCTCATGTTCGAGCAGCAGATGATTTGAAGCGTACCATGAATACCGTTATTATGTCCTTGGTACCATGTTTGATATTTGGGATGTTTAATGCGGGATATCAACATCATTTAGCTTTAGGAGAAATCCAAGCTGTATCTGGAGGTTTTTTTAGTCCAGAATTCTGGACCTTAGATAACTTTATGGTTGGTTTATGGGAAGTGTTGCCATTGGTAATTGTTTCCTATGGTGTAGGTCTCGCAGTAGAATTTGTTTTTGCTGTAATTAAAGGTCATGAAGTAGAAGAAGGGTACTTGGTAACAGGAATGTTAGTCCCTCTTATTGTGCCCGTAGATACACCTTTATGGATGCTAGCAGTTGCTGTTGTTTTTGGAGTAGTGATTGGTAAAGAAGTGTTTGGTGGAACAGGGATGAATATCCTAAATCCAGCCCTAACCATTAGGGCATTTTTATTCTTTGCATATCCAACCTGGATGTCTGGAGATAAAGTATGGGTTCATGGCGCAGTAGAAAGAGCCGGTACTCCTGATGCTATTTCTGGAGAGACTATTTTAGGAGGGTTGGCGCAAGGAAAAGCGATATTGGCAGATACGGCTTCTCAAGGTAAAGAAGTCGCATATTCTTTGGCAGATGCATTTTATGGATTTATTCCTGGATCAGTTGGAGAGACTTCTGCCGTATTAATTTTACTAGGGGCATTGTTGTTGATCTTCAGTAAAATAGGAAGTTGGAGAATTATGTTGAGTGCCGTGTTAGGCGCCTTGGTAATGGGATTAATTTTCAACGGAGTTACTAGTGCAGGATGGATAACAGATTCAAGTAAGTTTTATGCCTTAATGAATCTAGAATTCTGGCAACATTTAATTGTAGGAGGAATTGCTTTTGGTATTGTTTTCATGGCTACCGATCCGGTTACGGCTTCGCAAACTAACAAAGGAAAATGGATTTATGGATTTCTGATAGGACTTATTTCAATATTAATTCGAGTATTCAATCCAGCATACCCAGAAGGGGTATTCTTGGCAATATTACTTATGAATGTATTTGCTCCAACAATTGACCATTATGTGGTTCAAGGTAATGTGAAGAAAAGAATGAAACGTTTAAAACTTAAGACGGCTTAGTCATGGCGATCAATACAGATAAAAATTCATATACAATCCTATTTGCCATAGCAATGGTAGTGGTGGTTGGTTCATTATTAGCATTTACAGCATCCTCGTTAAAAGGACGAATAGATGCGAATAAAAGAACAGAAAAGCAACAGAACATTCTGTTTGCCATGGGTATTGCAGATACCGAGGATCCTAACGAATTCGTACCCGCCGAAAAAGCTCAGGAGTTGTTTGATCAGTACGTAGGAGATGAACAATATATCATTACAGGAAGTACTGCGCAAAAAACAACAGATGCATTTGATATTGAGGTAAAAAAGGAAAATGATAAGTTAAAACAAGATGCGAATTACCAAAGAAAAATGCCCTTGTTTATTGGTAAAAAAGATGGAGAAGAATTTTATGTCGTTCCTATGAGGGGAAATGGTCTTTGGGATGCGATTTGGGGTTATGTTTCTTTGGATAAAGAATTCAAGACCGTAAAAGGAGCATTTTTTGATCATAAAGGTGAAACTCCTGGTTTGGGTGCTAATATCAAAGAAGCATATTTTAGAGATGATTTTATCGGAGAAAGTATACTCGATGCGTCTGGAAATTATAAAGGAATCACAGTTAAGAAAGGTAACGGAGATCCTAAAAACGAAAGAAAGAATGATAATGCAGTAGATGCATTGGCAGGAGCAACAATCACTGGAGATGGTGTAACTACAATGGTAAAGAAAGGGATCAAGATGTATCAACCTTATTTCGAAACTTTAAAAAAATAACAAATGGCTGAGGTAACAGAAGAAAAAGTTAAAGTTAAAGAGCCTAAAGAGCCCTTATTTTCAAAGAAAAATAAAAAATTACTAACAGATCCACTGGCCGATAATAACCCAATTACTATTCAAGTATTAGGAATTTGTTCTGCATTAGCAATTACAGCCCAATTGAAACCTTCAATAGTGATGGCAATCTCGGTAATTTTTGTGATGGGAGTTGGAAATGTAGTCATCTCTTTAATGAGAAATATAATTCCGTCCAAAATTAGGATTATTGTTCAGTTGATTGTTGTAGCGGCATTAGTGATCATAGTAGATCAGGTGCTTAAGGCTTTTGCCTATACGTTAAGTAAAGAACTCTCTGTTTTTATTGGTTTGATTATTACTAACTGTATAATTATGGGGCGTTTTGAGGCGTTTGCTCTCGGTAATGGTGTGTGGAAATCTTTCCTAGACGGAATAGGTAATGCTGCTGGTTATGGATTATTGTTAGTGGTTGTAGCATTTTTTAGAGAGTTGTTAGGCTCTGGAACACTTTTCGGAGCTAAAGTATTAGGAGATCCAATCGAAAAGACTGGGTTATATTCTATTGGATACGAAAATAATGGTTTTATGGTATTGGCCCCAATGGCATTGATCACCGTGGGAATTATTATTTGGGTTCAGAGAAGTAGAAATAAAGCATTAATAGAAGATCATTAAAATAAAGAAACATGGAATATTTAGAATTATTTTTAAAAGCGATCTTTATCGATAATATGGTCTTCGCATTCTTTTTGGGGATGTGTTCATACCTTGCCGTATCCAAAAAAGTATCTACAGCTGTTGGTTTAGGAGCCGCAGTAATCTTTGTACTGGCAATTACAGTGCCTTTAAACTTTTTACTAGATAAATATCTTTTACAAGAAGGAGCCCTAGTCTGGTTAGGACCAGAATATGCAGATTATGACTTGAGTTTCCTTACTTTCATCCTTTTTATTGCAACTATTGCAACGATGGTGCAATTGGTAGAGATTGTAGTAGAGAAGTTTTCTCCTGCATTATATAATTCCCTAGGGATATTTTTACCATTAATTGCAGTAAACTGCGCTATTTTAGGAGGATCATTGTTTATGCAGCAAAAAGAGTTTGGTAATATCTCCCAAGCAGCAGTTTATGGTATTGGATCTGGTATTGGATGGTTTTTGGCAATTCTTGCAATTGCAGCAATTAGAGAGAAAATCAGATACTCAAACGTACCTGCTCCATTAAGAGGATTAGGAATCACTTTTATCCTTACAGGACTAATGGCGATTGGATTTATGAGTTTTGGAGGTATGTTGACAGGAGGAGATGAAGAGGGAACTCAGGAACCGAAGGCAGCACAGATAGAAAAAGAAGAGACTACAAAAGAAGTAGCCGAAAATACTAACGTTACAATACTTAAATAATATGATATTATTAGCATCTACCGGTGGAACAATAGCAATAACGATCATTTCGTTTTTGGTGCTGATTCTTGTTTTAGTAGGAATCTTATTATTTGCGAAAGATAAATTAATGCCATCTGGACCCGTAAAAATAACCATTAACGGGGAAAAAGAAATTGAAGTTGCTTCAGGTGGGACTTTGCTTTCTACATTAGGTAGTGAAAAAATATTTTTACCATCGGCTTGTGGGGGTGGTGGAACATGTATCCAATGTGAGTGCCATGTTCTTGCCGGTGGAGGAGAAGCCTTGCCTACTGAAACACCTCATTTTTCTCGTAAAGAATTACAACACGGTGCACGTTTGGCATGCCAGGTAAAGGTCAAGCAAGACATGAATATCGAGATTCCGGAAGAAGTATTTGGGATCAAAAAATGGGAAGCAGAAGTAGTTCGTAACTACAATGTTGCTTCGTTTATTAAAGAATTCGTAGTTCGCATCCCAGAAGATATGGGATATAAAGCAGGTGGGTATATCCAGATTGAGATTCCAGAATGTGAAATCAAATATTCGGATATAGACATCACGGCACACCCCGAAGAACATGATACACCAGATAAGTTTCAGGCAGAATGGGATAAGTTTGGTCTTTGGCCTTTGGTGATGAAAAATACTGAAACAGTAGAGCGTGCATATTCTATGGCTTCTTACCCTGCAGAAGGAAGAGAAATTATGCTGAATGTACGTATTGCTACCCCGCCATGGGATAGATCCAAAAATGGATGGATGGATGTAAACCCAGGGGTTGCTTCATCATATATTTTTGCTCAGAAACCAGGAGATAAGGTTGTGATTTCTGGACCTTATGGAGAGTTCTTTATAAATGATTCGGAATCAGAAATGTTATATGTCGGTGGGGGAGCAGGTATGGCTCCAATGCGTTCGCATTTATACCATCTATTCAAAACGTTAGAAACTGGTCGTAAAGTAACATATTGGTATGGTGGTCGTTCTAAAAGAGAATTGTTCTACCTGGATCATTTCTATGATTTAGAAAAAAACTTCCCTAATTTCAAATTTTACTTAGCATTATCCGAGCCATTAGAAGAGGATAACTGGAAAGTAAAAAGTGATATCAATGCCGAAGGAGATGGATTTGTAGGATTTATTCATAACTGTGTGATTGATAATTATTTAAATCACCATGAATCACCAGAAGATATTGAATTGTATTTCTGTGGACCGCCATTAATGAACAAAGCAGTTCAGAAAATGGGAGAAGATTTTGGTATCCCTGATGAAAATATCAGATTTGATGACTTTGGTGGATAATTCAATTTTATCATACATACATATAAAAACCGATACAAGTTCTTGTATCGGTTTTTTTGATTTCTTTAGAAAATCATATGTGATAGGGTAAGTCAAAATTTTGTTAATTGCAATTTTTTAATTTCTTTACCGTCTTTATGATAGAACTTATTCGTATAAACGTTTTGTAGTATATAATGAAGCGATATATTTTTTCTATTTTGGTCGTAGCTCTTTTGTTTGTTGTATATAAAAATACTTCAAAAGGTAAAATGATGACCAATCATGTAAAGGGTGTAGTAACCAATGCAATTACAGATCCTGATTATATTTACAAAGATGGAGATTCAATCTCTGTCAGGGTAATTGTTCCAGAGGGCTATAAGAGAGTAAAACATGCACCGGGCTCTTTTCAAGAATATCTTCGTAATTATAAACTGAAACCTTACGGAAGTAAAATTATTAATTATGATAATAGTGAGTATTTTGCTCAAGATTGGCATGATGCGGTTTTAGAGGTTCCAGTTCCAAACAATGGATTGCAACAATGTGCTGATGCATTGATGAGAATGCGGTCAGAATATCTATGGGATCAAAATAGAAAAGATGAAATAGGATTTAATTTCACTTCTGGACATTACTGTTCATGGAAAAAATATGCATTGGGCTATCGTCCTAAAATAAGTGGAAATAAAGTGACTTTCCATAAAGTAGCTTCACCAAACCATTCAAAGTCCAATTTTTATAAGTATTTGAATTTAATTTATATGTATGCAGGAACATTATCTATGTATCACGAATTAGAAAAAGTACCAGTTTCCGAAATCAAAATTGGTGATATGTTGGTCAAACCGGGTTCACCAGGGCATATTGAGATTATTGTCGATGAGGTGATAAATCAACAAGGAGACAAGATGTATTTGTTAGCACAAGGTAATACACCAGCCCAAAGTGTTTGTTTGCTTAAAAATTTTGAAGATACTTCCATTTCTCCCTGGTACAAATTTAACGAAAATGAACCCGTATATACACCAAGTTATTATTTTGATAAGGCTGAATTTATAAGATTTAAATAATTCAAAATTCTGAATTCGTAATTCTAAATTTAGGATAGTATCTTTGCAGCGCTATGACCAGGATTTTAACCAAACAAGAACTACATAATCTTGCGATGAATATCGTAGGTGAAGAATTAGAGAAAAAAGGTTTCGAATTTATTGCCATTAATAGCAAATTAGGAAAACATCCTCAATTTGTTTGTATTGATAAATCCAACCAACGATATTTTGTGTTAGTGAAGGCAATTTCTTATCCAGATAATCCTCATAATTACGATATGATCTGGATGGAATCCTTTAAGAAGCATGCCAGAGAACAAGAAGCAAAAGTGTTTTTTGCAGGGGTGGGATTGCAAAATGCAGAAAATCCTAATAAACCGGTATTGCTAAATGAGGAGTATATTTTGGAATATGCCGGTCTTCAAACTATCGAAACACCTCTTAATTAGGTAATATGATGCGTATTATAACAGCAATAACCGTATTTGCATTCTTAATTTCATGCAAGAACGAACCAAAATTACAGCTTAATTATACCGAAGGTAAAGCTTTTGGTACTTCGTTTTCAGTTCAGTTTATTGATGAAAAAGAAATAGATCTTTCAAAATCGTACGATAGCCTTACTGCGGTTATCAATGCTTCAATGTCTACGTATATAAACGACTCTGATATATCCAGGATCAATAAAGGAGATACGACGGTTGTTATTGATAATCATTTCAAGAAAGTATTTACCGTTTCAAAAAAAATATACATAGAGACTGAAGGCGCTTTTGATCCTACCATCGGTGTTCTGGTAAATGCATGGGATTTTGGCCCAGAAGGAAGAATAACTTCATTAGATAGTCTTAAAATAGATAGTTTACTGGTTTCGGTTGGTCTGGGTAAGGTGGTGTTGAAGAATGATAGAATTATTAAAACTCACAAAAACACTTTTATCGATTTTAATGCGCTTGCCAAGGGATATGCGGTAGACGTGTGTGCAGAGTTTCTTGAAAACAAAGGGTTCAAAAATTATTTGGTTGAGATTGGGGGAGAGATACGAGCAAAAGGAATGAATGCAATTAAGCAGAAACCTTGGAGGATAGGAGTGGAAGATCCAAACTTTGATGATACCCAATCTTATAGTAAAGTGATTACTTTGAAAAATGGAGCTATGGCAACTTCTGGGAGCTATCGTAAATTCAAACTAGACAAAAATGGGAATCGCTACGCACATATTATCGATACCAAGACCGGATATCCTCATAAGTCTAATTTGCTAAGTGTCTCGGTACTTGCAAATACCTGTATGGAAGCTGATGCCTATGCAACGGCGTTGATGTCTATGGGGCTAGAACGATCCAAAGAGTTTTTGGCCGTACACCCTGAGTTGAAGGTGTTTTTTATTTATGAAAATCAAAATAAGGAGTTAGAGACTTTGGCAATGAATAGGTTTCCCGAGGACTAAGGTTTATAGCAAACCGGAAGTATTTCTCCCTTGGCCAAGCAATATTTTTTCACCTCTTTTTCTGATAGGATATTTGTATAATCTACTTCTTCAACCTTAAAACCAATAGATTTCAGTTTTTCAAAATAGTCTATTCCGTAGACTCTTACATGGTCGTATTGCCCAAATATTTTTGCTCGTTCTTTTGCATCGGTAATACTGTCATCTTCAAAAGTCGTATCACGATTTAAGTCTTGTGGAATCTGTAAAATTGCCATTCCACCAGGTTTTAAAACTCTAAGAAGCTCTTGCATGGCTTTTGTATCATCTGGGATGTGCTCCAATACATGATTGCAAAAAATAATATCGTATTGATCATCCTCAAAAGGAAGGTTACAGATATCTGCTTTTACATCTGCCAGAGGAGAATTTAGATCTGTAGTAGTATATTGCCAGTTTTTTAATTTTCTAAATCTCTTGTAAAAAGCTTGTTCTGGAGCAAAATGTAAGACGTTAGCTTTAGTGGTAAAAATGTTGGTCTCATTCTTAAGATATAGCCAAAGTAATCTATGTCGCTCTAGCGATAATGTTGATGGAGAAAGAACATTGTCTCTTTGATTTTCATATCCATAGGGTAGAAATTTGGAGAAACTTTTACCGTCAATAGGATCGGTATACGTCTTTCCTCTTAAAAACAAAGAAATAACTGGACTAGCCACATAACTAAGTCGGATCAATAGCGGTCTTGGGATCGTATTTAGTATGAGTTTAAAAAGTTTTTTCATCCCGATTTATGCAAAGAAGGCTTCTGGTAAAGAAAAGAATATTTTAGAGAGTCAATATTTCCTGCCTGAAAGCATCTTCTTCATCAGACTCAATACCCAGTGCTTGATAGATATATTTGAATGTTGAAAGAATTTCTGGTTTCCCATCTACTAGAGCCACATCGTGCTCAAAATGGGCGCTTGGTTTCCCGTCGGCAGTTACAATGGTCCAACCATCTTCTAATTGTTTGATTCTATGCGTACCCATATTGATCATAGGCTCAATAGCAACGACCATTCCTTCAATGAACTTTTTACCACGTCCTCGACGGCCATAGTTTGGCATTTCGGGATCTTCATGAAGTTTTTTCCCCACGCCATGCCCAACAAGTTCTCTTACAACACCATACCCAGCAGCTTCTGTATATTGTTGTATTGCATATCCAACATCACCCACACGATTACCGAACTTAAATTCTGCAATTCCTTTATATAGAGATTCTTTAGTGATTTTAAGCAATTGTTCTACTTCGGGCGCTACTTCACCAATGGTGAATGTATAGGCGTGATCACCATAAAAATCATTTTTAATGGCTCCACAATCAATAGCTACAATATCACCTTCTTCTAAGGGCTTATCTGTAGGTAGACCATGCACTACTGCTTCGTTTACACTGGTTAATAGCGTAGAAGGGCAGCCGTATAGTCCAAGAAATCCGGGCACAGCCCCTTGATCTCGGATAAATTCTTCAGCGATTTTATCTAATTGTTTTGTAGTAACTCCTGGTTTTAGTTCAGAAGCCAGCATTCCTAATGTTTTTGAAACAACCAATGCACTCTCTCGCATTAATTCTATTTCTTCACGTGTTTTGGTAATAATCATAGCCCTATAATTCCATATTTAAGGAAGGCAAATTTACAAAGAATATTAAGATATGTAATTAATCCTCGTATGAATGTTGATAGGGTGCGCCTGAAACGATAGCCAGTATGTCTTTTTCAAGGGTTTCTCGCGAAAATTCTACATAGCGACCTATTTCTTTTCCGTCTTTATAAAATATAAAGGTAGGCACCATTTCAATATTTAACCCTTTTTCATAACCTTGGGGAGTGTCTTTTTCTCTTGTCACAGTGATAAGTTCTAGGTTTTGATAATCAAATTTTGCTGTATCAAGGATCTTGTAAAAAGTTGGAGTCTCTCTTTTACTATCGCTACACCAGGTTCCCATAAAGGCTTTAATCGAAATATTGTCGAGATAAGGAGCGATTTTTTCTACTGTATGGATGTCTACTTCATAATCTTCATAATTTTTGTTGAACCAAGTACCAAAGGGCTCTTGTTGCAAAGCTTTTCTTTCTTGCTTCCCAATCAAAATATCTGGTGTTGATTGTGCAGTTGCTGTTTTATTAGAGGAGCCATTAGTATTAATGGTGACCGAAGCGCTAATACAAGCATTTAGAGCCAAAACTGCTAGTATGAATATCAGTTTTTTCATTTTGATTATCAAGGGTATATCAAACTATGTTGGAATGTTTATTTTATACTATTTCAGCAAAGACTTTTGTGTCATTGATTTTGGTTGATCAACGCCCATAAGATCCAAAATAGTAGGTGCAATATCACCCAAAACACCATCTTTTACTTCTATTTGATCTTTGTTGATCAAAATAAAAGGTACGGGATTGGTAGTATGTGCCGTATGCGGCGTCCCATCCGGATTGATCATTGTTTCACAATTTCCGTGATCTGCAATTAATAAGGTAGCATACCCATTTTCGAGCGCTGCAGATACGACGTCTTTAACACAAGTATCCACAGCTTCACAAGCTTTGATCGCTGCTTCCATAACACCTGTGTGTCCTACCATATCTCCATTGGCAAAATTAAGACACACAAAATCTACCTCACCTTTTTGTAATTCGGGAACCAAAGCATCTCTAAGCTCATAAGCACTCATCTCTGGTTTCAAATCATAGGTGGCAACTTTGGGCGAATTTCTTAGGATTCTAGTTTCCCCTTCAAAAGGTTCTTCTCTTCCACCAGAGAAAAAGAAGGTAACGTGCGGATATTTCTCGGTTTCGGCAATTCGAATTTGTGTTTTCCCGCCACTTGCGAGTACTTCACCAAGAGTCTCTGTAATGTTTTCTTTGTCATAAATCACATTAATACCAGTAAAGGTATCATCATAATTGGTCATGGTCACATAATATAACGGCATTTTATGGGTATTGTACTCATGCATGTCCTTTTGCGATAACATTTCTGTCAATTCGCGACCACGATCTGTTCTGAAGTTAAAGAAAATAACCACATCATTGTCTTTTATAGTAGCAACTGGAGAGCCATTTTCCTGAATAATAATAGGTTTGATAAATTCATCAGTGACATCATTATCATAACTGGACTGAATTGATTCTAAAATATTTTGACTTCCTTCTCCGATACCGTTTACAACAAGATCGTAGGCTAGTTTTACCCGTTCCCATCGTTTATCTCGGTCCATGGCATAGTATCTTCCGATCACCGAAGCCAATTTTCCAGTGGTTTTTGACATGTGCTCCTGAATATTCTGAATATGTCCTTTTCCGGATTTTGGATCTACGTCACGACCATCGGTAAAGGCATGAAGAAATACATTTTCTAGTTCAAAAGAATTGGCTGTGTTGAGCAATCCCTTGATATGGTTGATGTGAGAATGTACTCCACCATCACTTACTAATCCAAGTAAATGTACATTTTTGTTATTCTCCTTGGCATAATGAAGCGCGTCAACAAGGGTTGATTCGTCTTTAAGGGTATCTTTTTCTACAGCTATATTTATTTTTGCTAAATCCTGATATACAATCCTACCGGCACCAAGATTCATATGACCAACTTCACTATTTCCCATTTGCCCATCTGGTAATCCAACATGCCGACCATCTGTACGTAAAGAAGCATGCGGGTATTCTTCATATAAATTATCAATAAAAGGAGTTTTCGCATGATCAATTGCAGATACTTTAGGATCGGGAGAAGTACCCCATCCGTCTAAAATCATCAAGATTACTTTCTTGTTCATAATGTGCTCTAAATTAATGTTTTTGGTTGGTCGTTATTTTGTGTCTAATACTTTTAAAAAGGTACAAGCTGCAAATGTACGACTTAGTCTATAAGGTTACAAAAACCAAGGGTTATTCCAACATGATCTAAACATGTAGAGGAAGTTAAGAAGATGAGGTTTTTTGTGAAACTGTTAACGAATTTGTATTGTGAAGGTTAAAAATGAGTTATTCTTAAAATTAGAGTGTTTTTTATAAAGATTTTGTAATTCATTTGCAGCGTCAAATTTTTGACAATACACAAATCGATAATGAACTAAAAAAAAGTAAAAAAATGAAAAAACTTGCAATTTTAATGTCATGTATGACTTTTGGAGCCCTACTTGCTAATGACCCAGTAAAAGATCTTGCAACCTACAAGGTAACAAAAATGGAGGTTGTAAATGTATCTCCTTTTTGTTTGTCAATAGTAAAAGGAGACTACGAGATGGTGAAAAAAATGATTGAGTTGGGTACAGAAATTAATATATCTTCTGAAGGAATGACTCCATTAATGTACGCTGCCAGATATAATCGAGTTGAAATTATTAAACTCTTGGTGGCAAATGGAGCAATAACCACCACTAAGGATAGTAAAGGATTTACGGCTGTAAAATATGCCGAATTATCTGGAGCCAATGAAGCAAAAGAACTTCTTTTTCAATTAAAGAAAACGAAATAACAGCTACAGAGAAGCTTATTTAAATTTCCTAAATCCGTTGCTCGTACTCGTCGAACAACGGATTTTTGTTTAATAACCACTATCACCTTTTAAGGAGTTTGTTGAAAAAGTTAAAAACTTGTTATTTAATGAATTGTATATGTAGTATGATAATAATAGTTGTATATTTGTGAGTATATATATCAATATATAATAGTAAAACTATTAATTTAAAAAATAACCGTCATAAACCACTAAAATCTTAACCAAATAATGTTAAGGATCAACCCTTAACATAGCATAAGAAAATGTAGATAGATTTTGTTTGATTGATTTGTTCGTTCTCCCTTTTTAAATTCGATTATTGCAACAGCAATAGTCGAATTTAATTTTTTGATCCTACTTTCCTTAAATGAGGATAATCATAATTTTATGTTGTAGTAAGGTTAAAGTTCTGTTATTTGAATTTTTATGTGTAACGAATACATAGACTTTATAGTCTTGTTTATATATGTCAATCAAATAATTTAAAATCAAATTCATTATGAAGAAATCAATTTTAGCCATTATGATGGTTATGAGTATTGTTTTTGTTGGTTCTGCCTCAGAAACTGAAATGACTGCCAATAGTCATAATTATGATCTTGCAACTTTTAAAGCCAAAGTAAATCCATTTTGTATGGCTATCGTAAAAGGCGATTTAGAAGTTGTGAAAAAAATGATCGAACTAGGAAGTGATGTCAACGAAAAATCTGAAGGGATGACACCACTTATGTATGCTGCTCGATATAATAGAGTGGATATTATTAAAGTCCTTGTAAAGAAAGGAGCGAATATCAAAACTAAGAATAGCAAAGGATATAATGCAATGAAATTTGCGAAGATATCGAATGCAAAAGAAGCCATGGCGCTCCTTGAAGAATTATCATAAAACCTTTTTTTAGGTTTATGTAAGCAAAAACTATCTGAAAATTCATTTTCAGATAGTTTTTTTGTCTAATTACTGTTTGCTATACTCTTTTATGGCGTCTCTTATTTTTTCCATACGGTTATCAGGGTCGGGGTGTGTACTCTGAAACTCTGGTTGGCGGTTGGGTCCGGCAGCAGCTTTTAAAATTTTCATTACTCCAATCATTTCTTCGGGGTTGTATCCAGAATTGATCATAAATAAAACACCAAGCTTGTCACTTTCTAATTCATCATCACGGCCATTTCCTAAAAGTACATTTTGTCCTATCCCATTTACCAGACCTCCCATATCTGCACCTACAGATGCCCCGGTAGATATCGTTTTCCAGAACTCATGTTCCGCTATTCTTTCGGCAGAATGCCTTCCCAATACATGACCAATTTCATGCCCTAGGACTCCGGCCACCTGGTCTTCGTTTTCTAATTTAGAGAGTAGGGCATAGGTGATAAAAATTTGCCCTCCGGGTAAAGCAAATGCATTAATTGTATTAGAATCGGCCAAAAGATGGAATTCGTATTTATATGGTGTTTGTTTTGCCATACTAGAATTTATCAATTTGTTACCAACCATATCGATATAACTCTGTAACTTTTGATCGGGATACAAACCTCCATGTTGTTGGGCCATTTGCGGGGCACTTTGCAATCCTATTGCAATCTCCTGATCACTTGTCATATTAATATTTTGAACTCTGTTGGTATAAGGATTTAGAGTTTTATTGTTACATTTTTTTAAAAAGGCGAAAGCAACAATCGCAAGACCAATAAGTATTCGAATTTTTAATCCACCGCGTCTCATTAGAATCTGAATTATGAATAATTATTTAAAGTTAATAAATAAAAAAGTTGCTTACTAATAAAATGTTTAGAACACCTTTTAGTAAGCAACCACTAGAGGTACTATTCTATAACTATAGAATAGGATTAGTGCTAACTAGCATAGTTGAGTTTGCATAGTTTAGCGATAAAATATTTGCGTATAATAGTATCTTCCATTTTCATCTAGTACAGCGGCAATACCGATATGGGTGTAATTTCCTTCTATATTGGCTCGATGACCACTACTATTAAGCCAAGCCGTCATTACCGATTGAGCGGTTCTTTGTCCTGAAGCGACATTTTCTCCAAAACTTCGAGCATTTTCTTTTTCTTGTAACGTTTTAAACTTTTCATCTCTATTGTCATGACTAATTTGACCTTGTGAGATCATATATCTAGAATGGTCAACAGCCAGCTGTTCTGCAGTATCGCTTTTCTCTAAAACGTATAGTCCAAGACTTTGTCGATGCTCATTTACCAATGTCAAGATTTGATCTGCAACCGAAGTTTCATTAGGAGTATCTATGGTAATTTCATCCTCAGAGCACGAAAAGATAACAAAGGTTAAAGCAAAAAAACAAAACGATCTATGCAAGATAGTCTTCATAATATTACAATTTCTTATGTATAACCAAACTTTTAAAGCTTTAGTATATTTTATGTATTACAGTTTTATACTAAAGCTTTATGTTTTATCTCAAAGGATTAACGTACACGGAACATTAGGTAAGTGTAATATAAATTTCCGTTTTTATCTTTTACTGCGGCGATACCAACATCAGTATAATTACCCTCTATAGAACGCTTGGTACTTGAACCTTCTTTTAGCCAATTAGCAACGAGTTCTTCCGGACTATAAAATCTTGAGTTCAATTCTATTACAGCGGTGGCATTTTCTTCCTGCTGTAATTGTTCTTTTCTCTCTGCATTTCCTTCTATACTCAATTCTTCCTCATTGGCCATTGATTGAGCATGATCTTGTGCTAACTGTTTTGCGGTTTCATTTTCTTTAAGCGCTTCCAAAGATAAACTAGCTCTATGTTCATTTATAAGGCTAAGAATAGTTTCTACTTCAGAGGTTTCTACATTATTTGTTGATAGTCCTGAAGGCGCATCACGAGCAATATCTTCACCCTCTTGATATAAATCTGAATCACTATCGGTTGAGCAGGACATAAAAACAAAAAGTAATAGAAAGAATTGCATAAATAGTAGTAGTTTTTTCATATTAAGGGGCTTTAATTTTGTAGTAAAATTAATACAAAATTATCTAAAAATCAAAATAAAACCCGATTAATGTCAAAAATATTCTGTGAAACGTATTTTTTGATAAATTTATCTGAAAAAAATTCAGACGCCATTAAGTTGGCGTTTTCCAGTTCAGTTTTTATATCCAATTCTTTATATGCCCGAAGCATAGGAATAGAAAGAGGCCCATAAGAATAGTGCCAAGGTTCGTATTTAAAACCTTTTCGATCTTTATCATCTATATATACCAAATAAAACCCAAAAGAATTGGCATGTAAATCCAACCATTCTTTAAACCTGCAAAAAGGACCATCACCCTCAAAATTTTCTTCGAGTAGTAGCCCTTTTGGTTGAGGAGCATTACCATCTACAATATCGATATCGGTACCCCAATGGTGTCTTGAGGTACCTGGAATTGTAGAATATTCAATAATTTTTTCAATTGCTTCTATAGGTGATAACCCTTCTGACGTAAATTTCTTGTATTTACGTTCCCATATACGATTTTGATGTGCGTAATTTCTGTAACTAGAAACAACTTTAATTTCAAAGCCACTTTTCAGCGCTTCGGCTTTCATTTTTAGAAATGCTTCATGTGCTTTTTCTCTCAATTTATATCCATCACCAAAAAGGGTAGGATTACTTTTTCCCATGAGATCATCTTTAGAAAATTTTGACTGAAGCGCAGAGAAAGACAATATTGATAGGCCTATTAATCCTAGCGAATTTATTTTTATGAAATCTTTCCTTAACATAAAAGCTTTTATAGTGCGTCTTGACTATTCCAAAATCCCGTCAACAATACCATAATCCAGAGATTCTTGTGCATCCATCCAGTAATCGCGGTTAAAATCCTTTAAAACCTTTTCTGTATCCTGCCCACAGTTATCGGCAAGAATTTGTGCACTAAGTTCTTTTGTTTTTAAAATTTCTGCAGCTTGAATTTCAATATTCGATGCCTGCCCTCGCGCACCGCCACTAGGTTGATGAATCATAACTTTGGCATGTGGCTGAATAAACCTGCGACCTTTTTCACCAACACTTAGCAAAATGGACCCCATAGAAGCTGCCAATCCTGTACAAATAGTAGAAACAGGACTTTTTAAACTTTTTATGGTGTCATACATCGCAAATCCGGACGTAACATAACCCCCGGGACTGTTGATGTATAATTTTATTTCTTTATCGCTTATCATATCGAGATACATAAGCCTATCGATCACATGTTTAGCAGACTTATCATCTACTTGTCCCCATAGAAATACACTGCGTTCTTCTAAAAATTTTTTATCAATAAGGTCCTGTGTTTTTCCTGATTTTTCTTTCATTCTTAAGATTTTATTTTTTTTAGATATTCTTTAAACCTATGAGATAAATGTATACTAATTTTTGCAAAAAAACACTATAAGTATTTAGCATTTCACAAAATTTTACGAAAGGATTTTTAGAAGTTATTCTTAATTTTTGATTTGTTAAGGAAAAAACGAAAATAATCTGCGCAAATGATTTAAGCTGCTTAAAAAAATCAAAAATCGGTGATATTGAACATAAATTCACCATCATTAAGATCGGCATTATTATTTGTTCTAATGAGCACAGTAAAACCATTGGCAGTTTGGTTTTCGTATGATGCAACGGTAAATTTACTACCTACTTGAGATGCTGTAAGCATTATAATATAATCTGCATCTGGTTGAGGAGGATCTAAAGTAATTTGATACGTGCCGGCAGAGAGTCGAGAGACCGTAGCATTTAGTATATAAGAGGTGGCTGTGGTACCAATAGCAGATACTCTTCCCATTGCTTTTACAGGACCATTTTCTGAAATATTATAATAAACCCCGCCATCTGATCCTGTTGTAATTACATTACCTGAATCTGTACTTATCGATACAGAGCTTCCGGTGCCTGTAGGTATAGACGTCCACCCGGAACCAGTAAAAAGAAATAGCTTATTATCTTCGGTACTATACGCCACAGATCCAGGAGTAGCAGATAGTATTCCAGTAATTTCGGTAGTTGTACCTTCAGGAATCCCCATAAGGGAAAGTGCATCCAGTTGGGCAATTATAATATATGGTAGCATTAATATAATTAATGGTATTTTTTTCATTGGAATAACTAAAGGTTAGTTTTTTATTACTCTGTAAGTAGTTCTTCTGTTGGTAATAATGGTTCTTTTATTAACGGTTATGGCTGCTTGGTTCGAAATAACATCAATACAGCCATTATTTTCATTATTAATTATCAGTCGATATAAATAACCATTGTATCCAATAGGTACCGTGGCCAACATTAAATTATTAGAATTAGCTCCAGAGATGGTAGGAAATGTCCCTCCATCGGTAAGGTTGACCCAATTTGTTCCTCCATCAATACTTTGCTGCCATTGATACGTCAAAGTGCCGTTTCCTGTTACGATAGGTAAAAAGTTTACCGTATCGCCAGAAGTTATATTTTGAGCAGACGGTTGCGTCCCAATATTGGTGGTTGCAGTAGTTGTGACAAAGGTAGTAGTATTTTGCCCTCCTGGCGAAACCACATTCGGGATCCCATTGGTATCAATGCCTCCTGTAAGTTCTCCATCAACATCTATATCTGTTGCTGTGAAACTTCCAGCAGCTTCGATAGCATCAAAACAGCCATCGTCATCGGTATCGGTATCGATAAAATCTGGATTGCCATCATTTACAGTATCTGGTGTTTCATTTACATCTACAGAAGCATCTGCCTGGCCATCATTATTTCCATCTACAAACCCGGTATCGTTATTATCTATTCTACCATCGTTATTTGTGTCTAACGCACTATCGCCACCTTCGACAACATCTAATATTCCATCATTATCACTATCTAAATCTAAATTATTAGGAATACCATCACCATCAGCATCTACAAAAAGAGGGACATCACAGAGGTCTGTAAATCGTATACGTTGATCATTTCTAGATCCTCCTGTAGATGCAGAGAATCCAAAAAACACAAGATTGTTTCCACCAAAAAAGTTAGTTACAAGATCGCTGGTAAGAGTTCCTGCTATAATACCATCTAGGGTATATTGAATAGTATTGGTGGTAGCATCCCAGGTTATGGTTACCGGATGCCATAGCCCATCTTCGATGTTACCAAAATCTATTGTGGGCGTTAACGCATTGGCTTGATTATCAGATTCCCAAATCATAGTGTGGTCATTATTAATATCACCATTATTGTTGTTATCCCATGTGTCAATTTCTAAAACTATACCGTTTAAAATTCCTCTAGCACCGATTCCGTTCCCTGGAGCGCCCACCGCTGCAGCACCTGCCGGATCATCATGAAAGATAATAGCAATACCATCTGCACCATTGTTATCTCGATTACCGAGGTTTGCTTCAAAAGAAAGTGTAAAACTATCGTTGAAGTCGACTCTATCTGTAATTGTAATGGCACCTGCCTGGTTATTAGAACTAGGAGTTAATTGCGCTTCAAGCGGCCCAATTTGTACAGCATCCCCATTTATGGAAAAAAGATCGGATATTGAAGCGTTCTCAGTTCCATTTTCAAAACAATCCGGAATACCATCATTATCATCGTCGACATCTGCAGTGTCTGGAATATTATCACCATCATTGTCTAAGTTGGCTACCTCAAAGAATACAGTTTTAGTAACGGGATTGGGGTTTGGAGTTCCTGTTAAATCGGCTCCTGTTTCTGATACTATTTGAATACCATTTACTCTTACAGTTACAAATGCAGCACCATTCCAGCCATCTCCCCATGATTCCTCCAATAAAATCGAATAATTATTCCCATACGGCACATTATTAAATGTTCTTGTAACACTATAGAAGTTATTTGACGTACCATCATAGCAGGTGGCAGGGTTACAAATAGGGTTAAAACCTGCGATTTCGGTAACTGGCATATTAGACGGATCAAAAAATGTAACCCTATTTTCTGAAGACCAATTTGGCCAGTTTACTTCAATGGTTACTGTTGCCTGTTGAGAAAATATCTTCAACAAGGGAAACAGTAAAAGGATTACGTATAGATATATTTTGTTTGACGTGTGTTCCATACATTACTTTTTAAACATGAACATGACAGTTTTGTTACGTGTTAATTGTCAAAACGAATAGTTACTTATAATGGTTCACAGGACGCATTAATGAAACGACTTTGACAAAAAAACATTACTGCCTTTAGGGTTCATAGCTTTTTTATAGTTTAGCTAGTAACTCTAAAGCATAACAATACAATACCATGACTTTTAAACACTGGTATGCCTTGTTTTAATAATAAAAGGGGTAATTATTAAGTAAAATTTCTGTTGACTACCATTTTGACGATCAAGTATCAACCTATACCCAAAGATAGGAATTATATTAGTGCGTGCTTTGAGGAAAACCGTAAAAGGAATGATTTTACAATAGAGGAAAGTAAGGATAAAACCCTAAACATATATGTGCTAAGGGTTTTGGTAAGGTTTGTATTTGAATAAATATATTTTATCTATTAATATAGAGATAACCTGCGCGATCTTTTTGGCCATCAATTTTAAGTACATAGTAGTAGGTACCCACAGGAAGTTCTTCGCCCTTGGCAATAGTTGCTCTTCCTTCAGAAATTCCGCCCCAAGAATTATCATATCCCTTTTTATTATAAACTTCTACACCCCATCTGTTGAAGATAGAGAGTTCGTTATTAGGAAATGCTGCGATACCCTGAATAATGAAGGTGTCATTAAATCCATCACCGTTTGGAGAAACGGCTGTAAATACTTCCAGGTCTCCGTCTAAAATTAGTTCAGAACTACCAAAAGTAAGTACAATATAATTATTTGGTATAAAAGGGTCTGAGGTAATCTCGCCATTACTTAGATCTCCGGTAGTACCAGTGCTTCCAAGGTTCACCCATTCTCCTATGGTCTCATCCCATCCTACGACTCTTAAATCTTCAAGATCATCTACCAAAGTTGGAATGTTACTATTATCATCCCAGGTAAGTGTTACACGTGTCTCGGTATCTCCATCAAGATCCCAAAACTCGAACATACTTACTGCAAATAGCGTAGGAGCTCTGCTTTCAGTATCAAAACGATCAGAGAAGAAATTAGGAAAATTTGGGTCTTCAAAGAAATAAGCACCTCGTGCCGTATTATCAGAAGCACCATCTTCAATGCGCATAGGTCTTAGTCTAAAATCATCACCAACGGGAAAAGTAAAATCCAAAGCTCCAGTCAAAGAAGCATATCCATCTACAAAGCGGTCATCATTTTCTCCAGAATACGGAGCATCATTCAGATAATCCAAAGATGTGGTAATACCGCCTCTATTTCTTGGGGTCTGTACTCTTCCTGAAGTAAATTGTTGAAAATTACGAACTCCGGTAGCCACCTCGAGGTAAAGGTCATCAAAAACATCAATTTCCATATTATAAAAAATGGGTCGGTTACTACCAGAAATAGTGAGTCTATCATCTGGGCTATAAAAACCGGCAAAACCTTCATTTTGATCAAAAGCTCCATCATTAATCAGGTCTATATGAAAACCAACCTCTCCATCGGTATGTATTTGTAGGTCACCGAAATTATGAAAGGCTTCTTGACCATTAACTTTAGACAGAAAAAGTGTTAGTGCTAAAAGTGTTCCTATGTAATATCCTCTTTTCATCTTAATTCTGTTTTGCTCTGTAGGTTATTCTTCGATTTGTAATTACCGTAGCCGCTCCAATGGTATATGCACCTCCAAATTCTGAAGTAGCATTGGTAATAGGATCTGTTGCTGTAGCAGTTATTATACTCCCCACGGGAATAGCAGTTCCTAAGGTAATTGTAAAACTAAATCTATTGGTCGTATCTGTATTATTATCAACATCATTATAAAGTGAATTGGTGGTCGAATCGTTATCATCAACACTTCCTTCTATAACTGTAGTAAGATAGGTTTCTCCTTCACCATAATCTTGGGTAACTGCTCCAAGGGGTCCAGTGATTTGATTGTCTCCAACGGTGGCAGAACCTGTGCCAATATCGGATAAAAATAATTCTAATATTGCCCCTGGTCTTGCCCATCCGACAATTTTTAATTGATTACCAGAAATAGACGCAGATTCAAAGATAGGGAAATTAACATACGCGTTAGGTCCAACATCACTGTCACCGTTATCATTAAGGTTAACGCCGTCTCCACCATTATCAAAACTTAGGTCAATACCTAATTGACCATTGGCATAAATGGAGTTCTGTGAGATAAGGTTTCCAGATGAAGCATTTTCTTCGATTACAATTCCATCCTGGATATTATTATTGATAATATTATTTAGTATTTGGAAATTACTGCCACGCACCCGTATTCCGATATCTTGGCAGGTATTTGTGCTAATTCCATTATTAACAATTGTATTCTCAGAAATAATAACGCCATCACTACCAGTTTCACTATCGATCCCTACAGAAGCCGCATTTTGAACCAAATTACGACGGATTTGTATGCCAGACCCACCTGTGATCCTTATGTTACCATCACAGTTGGCACTACCACCACTACTTACTCCGTTATCGGTGATATGATTGTCTTGTAAGATGGTAGAGGTTCCTCCACTTATTCTAACACCGGTTCTCTCGTTAGCAGAAATATAATTTGCTTCTACCGTTGCGGTACCACCGGTAATAATTACACCGTCTAGAATATTTTGCCCGCTAACGGCAGTACCGGTAGCATCAACTCCTATTAAATTTTCGGTAATTGTTGCAGAACCAGATTGTATTGAAATTCCAGCCAATGCATCACTGTACACAGAAATATTTCGAATTACTATATTATTAGCTTGTACAATAAATACATTTCCATCATCTTGATGTACCTGAATTTCAGGTAAGTTATAATTTGGAAGCACATTTGCAGAGGTACCTACAGTAGTTCCGCCAGATCCAACAGTTCCAGTATTGGTATCTGTGGTAAATGCTGTTTGCGTTCTTCCGTCAATAAATGTATTGTCTGATGTGATAGGGGATAAGGTGTTACCACCAGTTATGGCAATATCAAAATATTGATTAGGTAAAGTTCCGGTAAGACTAGATGCTGGAATCATAAATATAGAAGTATCTTCTCCAGCCGCCGGATCTAGAGAACCATCATTAGGATGAACTGCAATATCTAGACCGGTCTCATCTAGGTTGTTTGAATTCACAATAAATTGTTCTAAGGATCCTTGTCCATTTTGGTTGGTATTAACAATGGTATTAAAGTTAAAACCAAAATCCAGGTCAACAGCTCCTTCATCTGTAATTGTGACCGTTGATACGGTTTGTGATCCGGCTGGCAATGAGGCTCCGACTGTGGTAACCGCTCCAGGGTCTTCTCCTGAAGGATTTGCACCACCAACTTCATTAGTGACATCGCTAAGTGTACTTGCCGTATAATTTCTTCTGAAAGTTTGAACGGGGAAACATGTAGCACATGCTGATCCACCACCTCTGGATGATGTTACCGTATTATTTACCACACGTACTTTGTATGTTCCATTAACCATTCCTCCAAAAACATATTCACCAGAAGCATCGGTAGTAGTACTTTCAACAAAATTATCACTGCCATCATACAATTCTACCCTTGCATTGGCTACTGGAATACCAGACGAAGCTGTTACGTTTCGACCCGTCCCGCCAGGATAGTTTACATCTTCATAAACGGTACCTACAATTAGATTACTTGGCACTTTAAGTACTACAGCATTCATAATTACAAAATCAAGTCCAACTCCAACATTGGTTGTAATCTCTGTATCACCTGCAGCAATTTCTCCATTAGATAAATCATACGTATCAAGATCCAAACCAAATGTGGCTACATCTTCTCCAGTAATTTCATTATATCGAGACGAATTAAAGGGGTTCGTACCTGTATTACCACGATCTCCGGACAGCGTGGTAACGGTACCAGAAGGTTGAGCAGTCAATGTAAGAGATTCACTGTTAGCTAATCCAATATCTCCTTCCCAACTTAAAAGAGTTGTTTTCGCCCCGGTAGGATTAATCGCAAAAAAGCTATCCAGGCTAAAGTTTGACGTGGTACTACGTTGTCCTGCAAAACCATTGTATAAATTAATTCTAGCCGCAGGTAACGAAGGATCGGTATAGAAAATCATTAAACTCCATCCTCCTAATACCGTATTATTCGAACAAAAATTATTATTGGTATTTGTATTGTCAATAGTAAGGCCACTAAAATCAAAATTATTGGTATTAATATTTGTTATTCCTTGAATCAACGAGGTCACATCACCAATCATTCCATAGAAATTATTATCACCATTAAAATTAAGATATCCCTGATTCGTAATTTGCGCATTAATGGTTTGTCCCTCAAAAGTTACCTGTGTGTCTGGGGTTAAACCCGAATGTGCCCAAAACAGATAAGCCTGTTCTATGGTAGCTGTGGCCGGAATTGTACCCGTTAACTGTACTGGGGGCGGTGTATTTATCGTGCATTGGTTTGTTTCACTTGTTCTATAAACCCCACCTGTTGCTGTATAATCATAGTATCCACTAAATTTTTCGAATAAAACTAGTGGGGTATTGATAGGATATTGGCTGGCAGTAAATAGGACGTTATCTATTGCAATTACATCACTGGGATCCCAATTGGTATCTCCACCCGAAGAGATAAATCGTATCTGAGAGTTTGCTGAAATCTGATCTGCTGTAAGTGTATGCGTTAATGTGCCAAATCCACCGCCTGTCGTGAGGACAGTTTCCCAGCTAGAAGTGGTATCATTCCATAATTGTACATCAATCTCTTCATCTTCACCATCGGAAGAAACAAAAACGTAAAACAATGACAGTTCCACTTCTGCATAGGCAGATAGATCAAGAGCCCTTGTAATACTTGCAGCATCTATATCGCCAAATTCGAGGTCATTAAAACCACTCACAAAAATATTTCCTCCTCCTGCTGTTCCATCATCCCCACTTTCTATCCAATCAGTGGCCCACGCTTGACTACCAGTACTATTTGCATAATTGGCTCCACCATTGAAGTTGTCTGCAAAAGTATCTTGTCCTGCTTGTCCTAAAACCATAAAAGATGGAATAAGCATGAGCAACGCCAAAAGAAATCGAATTTTTATGTTAGATATTATTTTCATTGAAGGGTTTACTTCATTACTTCACTACAAATACTACATTAATTATGGTGTTATCATCGGTTGGGATGCCAACTATTTCGTAGGACATCATACCAAATTCATCAATAGTGATATTATCAAATATTGTGGGATCTGCATAAGTAACATAATAATATAACTCAGTAGCAGTATAGGTTGGTATTACTCCAGGAGCACCAGCACTGGAAGCAGTTCTAGGTGTTAACGGTCCTATAGGGTCTGGATTTAGCGTATATTGCTTTTCATATAAATCATGTAAATCAAGATTGCCAACACCTAAAGTCGAAGCATCAATTTCGATAGAGGGAGGGAAGAAAACCCGACCGGCTTTAGAGGTTATTGGAGCGATGGCTTGTATAACATCTTCTACGTTTGTTTCTAATGCTGGGGTAGGAGAAGCTGTTCCCGCGGGTATAGTAGGGTCGTTATTTACATCTACATTTACTACCATAGGCACTTCACTTGCATTTTCAAGAACAACCCAATCGACACCATTATATCGATACACTAGATCATCTGCAGTATTATAAACAACATTTCCAATATTGGCTGCTGCTTCTCCTGTGATAGTGTTTACATCATTCACTCTTGGCAAACCCATAGCAGTAAGATTTACATCTTGTGCATTTAATCCTAATGATAGGACAAGAAAAAAAGTTAAAAGGGGTAATTTATTTTTCATTTGACTATGTGTTAATTTTTAAATAGGCTATTGTTAAGTTTATTTTCTATAGGGGTTTCATGCATGACTGCAATTTTATTGGTTAAATTGTAGCCATGTATGTTGAATTTTTGATTATGGTAATGTGATCACGGTAAACATGAACTCAAGATCAATATCCACTTTGGAGTTGGCTCCATTGTCACTATCTCCGATGTTTACTCTAAATCCATCTTCCGTTTGATCGTAATAGGTGATTCCTGGGTCATCATAGTTTGGTCCAGTTGAAGGATCTGGACAGTTACCATCACAATCTAATATCGTCAATTGAATGATATAATTGGTTTGACCCATAGGAAGTGGGGTGTCAAATACAATCTCGTAATCTCCTGTATCCAGCCTTCTGGTTACAACTGGCGGGAGAGGGATATCTGTATTAGTAGCAATACCATAACTAGATAGTATAGTACCATCACCTTCTATTTTTCCTGCAGCATAAATAGTAGGCATCGCTGTTGCTGCTGGCAAATAAGCTCCACCATTTGCTCCAACCGTAATTTGGTTATCTGCTTCTGCGGCTACAACTTGAGCTGTACCGGTGGTGTTTCCATTTTCATCGGTATATGTAATTTCTCCTGTTACACTTGCATCGTTTTGTGATAGAGAGGTTACCGTTTCATTTATAGTTGTATCGTTACCTGCTTCATCGGTATATGTAGCAATGGTTCTTGCTGTAGTGGCTGTAACTTCTGTATCAGTATTATTAGCAGCTTGTGTTACTGAGGTTACAGTTTCCAAAATATTGGTTGCAGTTCCTGATGCACTAGTATGTGTAGCAATAGTATTTCCTGATGTAACTACTTGAGTTAATTCAGAGTCAATATCAGATAAAGCGATCACTACACTGCTACCATCTGAATCCGTAAGGATCAAGTTGGTTCCATCTTCAGTCAGACTGGCATTAGTGGTATTGGTATCGATATCTGATAAAGCAATCACCACACTGCTACCATCTGAATCGGTAAGGATCAAATTGGTTCCATCTTCGGTTAAAGAAGTATTGGTAGTATTGGTATCGATATCTGATAAAGCAATCACTACACTGCTACCATCTGAATCGGTAAGGATTAAATTAGTTCCATCTTCGGTTAAAGAAGCATTGGTAGTATTGGTATCAATATCTGATAAGGCAATCACTACACTGCTACCATCTGAATCCGTTAAGATCAAGTTGGTTCCATCTTCGGTTAAAGAAGCATTAGTAGTATTGGTATCAATATCTGATAAGGCGATCACTACACTGCTACCATCTGAATCGGTAAGGATTAAGTTGGTTCCATCTTCAGTTAAAGAAGCATTAGTAGTATTGGTATCAATATCTGATAAAGCGATCACCACACTGCTACCATCTGAATCTGTAAGGATTAAGTTGGTTCCATCTTCGGTTAAAGAAGCATTAGTAGTATTGGTATCAATATCTGATAAAGCGATCACCACACTGCTACCATCTGAATCTGTAAGGATTAAGTTGGTTCCATCTTCGGTTAAAGAAGCATTAGTAGTATTGGTATCAATATCTGATAAAGCGATCACTACACTGCTACCATCTGAATCCGTTAAGATCAAGTTGGTTCCATCTTCGGTTAAAGAAGCATTAGTAGTATTGGTATCGATATCTGATAAGGCAATCACTACACTGCTACCATCTGAATCGGTAAGGATTAAATTAGTTCCATCTTCGGTTAAAGAAGCGTTGGTAGTATTGGTATCAATATCTGATAAAGCAATCACCACACTGCTACCATCAGAATCCGTAAGGATCAAGTTGGTTCCATCTTCGGTCAGACTGGCATTAGTAGTATTGGTATCGATATCTGATAAAGCGATCACTACACTGCTACCATCTGAATCGGTAAGGATTAAATTAGTTCCATCTTCGGTTAAAGAAGCATTGGTGGTATTGGTATCAATATCAGATAAAGCGATCACTACACTGCTACCATCAGAATCGGTAAGGATCAAATTGGTTCCATCTTCGGTTAAAGAAGCGTTGGTGGTATTGGTATCAATATCTGATAAGGCAATCACTACACTGCTACCATCTGAATCCGTTAAGATTAAGTTGGTTCCATCTTCAGTTAAAGAAGCATTAGTAGTATTGGTATCGATATCTGATAAGGCAATCACTACACTGCTACCATCTGAATCGGTAAGGATTAAGTTGGTTCCATCTTCGGTCAGACTGGCATTAGTAGTATTGGTATCGATATCTGATAAAGCGATCACTACACTGCTACCATCTGAATCGGTAAGGATTAAATTAGTTCCATCTTCGGTTAAAGAAGCATTGGTGGTATTGGTATCAATATCAGATAAAGCGATCACTACACTGCTACCATCAGAATCGGTAAGGATCAAATTGGTTCCATCTTCGGTTAAAGAAGCGTTGGTGGTATTGGTATCAATATCTGATAAGGCAATCACTACACTGCTACCATCTGAATCCGTTAAGATCAAGTTGGTTCCATCTTCGGTTAAAGAAGCATTAGTAGTATTGGTATCAATATCAGATAAGGCGATCACTACACTGCTACCATCTGAATCCGTAAGGATTAAGTTGGTTCCATCTTCGGTTAAAGAAGCATTGGTAGTATTGGTATCAATATCTGATAAGGCGATCACTACACTGCTACCATCTGAATCGGTAAGGATTAAATTAGTTCC
>CANMDH010000040.1 GCA_947496555.1 uncultured Aquimarina sp.
AGAATAAAACTCCATTAACCCTCGCGTACTCCTCCGAAAAAATTGTCCCCTCGAACTGGACTATTGCATACAACAATTGTATAAACCCAATTGGGTTTATTTATATTATGTGCTTACAAATCTAGAGGATTTTTGATCAATTGCAAATTACTCGTTGCTACCTGGGTGTATATTTCAGTGGTTTTACTAGAGCTATGTCCAAGTAATACTTGTATGTAACGTAAATCTGTCCCATTTTCCAAAAGATGAGTAGCAAAAGAATGTCGCATCATATGTGGAGTAACTTTTTTCTTAATACCTGCTTTTACTGCTGCTTTTTTAATAATATTTTCTACACTAGTAGTACTATATTGTCCTCCTTTTGATCCTTCAAACAAATACGCTGTGGGCTTCCATTCTTTGTAATAAAGCCTTAAATCTTCTAATAATTTTTTTGACAATAAAGTATACCGATCCTTATTGCCTTTGGCAGCCTCAACCCTTATTAACATACGTTGACTATCAATATCGGTAAGCTTTAAGTTTAATAATTCACTTCTTCGTAACCCCGCCGAATATAAAAGACCTGCAATACATTTATGTTTTGTGTTGTTGGTATTATTAATAAGGGATAAAACTTCTTTTTTTGATAATACCTGGGGTAATTTTTTTTGTTTTCTGGGACGCTCTATGGTATAAAATCGATTGGGCATTCCCAAAACAATTTCATAATAGAATTTAATACTGTTTACGGCTTGGTTCATATACGAATTTGACTTTCCTTGTTGAATCAGGTTTTGCAAATAAAGTCTTATATCATGTTCATTAATATCTAATAATTCTAAGTCTTTATAATGATTGATAAAAGCCTCAAAGGCAGAAACATAAGTTCGTATGGTGTTATTCGAGTATCTTTTTAGCTCCAGTTTTTGCAGATAACTCTCTGGGCAAACTCTGTAACCGGGCTCTGTCTTTCGTTTCCTAAACCAACTAATGTTTACTTCTTCATTAGACGGATTGATAATCTTATCCTTAAAAAAGAAACTACAATTGATCCAAGCTACTCCTCTGAATTTTTCAAAAATTAAATCAAGATTTTGTTTGGTGTTTCTAATATAAACCATTCCAAATTCTTCACTCCATTGAAGATTGGGTAGTTCTTTTGCCAAAGCTTGTATCACCTTATCCTGGTGAAATTGTAACCCAATCATTTTCTTCTTTTTGATTAGCAAATGCTTTAAGGTAATGTGTTTTTGCGAAGAACTCATCCTTCAAATATCATGGGTAAAGAGGTTTTAAACAAAAATAAGTGTAGATTTATACGTATAATAAACGTTTAATTCTACAGATAATGACCATACATTGTTTGCATTGTAATGAAGAAATTGAAGGAAGGACCGATAAAAAATTCTGCTCTCCGTATTGCAGATCGGCATTTCATTATCAAAAAAACAAAGAAAAAGAGGATACCTTATTTAAGACCATAGATAAACAGCTTAAAACCAATCGAAAGATCCTCAAGAATTATAACAAAGCTGGACTAGCAAAAGTGTCTGCCGAAAAAGTAGTCAATGAAGGCTTTAATCCAAAGTATTTTACGCATTACTGGAAAAACAAAAAAGGACAAGCGTATCTGTTTTGTTATGAATACGGGTTTTTAGAATTGAAAGAAGGAAACAAGAAAAAATACGTATTGGTTACCTGGCAGGAATATATGAAGTAGCATAAAATGTTAAGACGCTACAATTCCCATTTTCTTCAACAAAAAAGAAGCATTCATGTTTTGGCAAACACCATCTTTAAATTTGTAATCAAAGTACAGCTCATCGTTTATAATCTGGGCGTCAAAAAAGCGGTTTTTTACCTGGGGTAGGTCGGTTGCGATTTCACATAAACTTAAGTCATGGGTTGCGATAATCCCTGTGGCTTGGGCACCTACTAGTTTTTCTACAAATTTGCGCGATCCTGCTGCTTTATCTTTGCTATTGGTACCTTTTAAAATTTCATCCAAAATGATAAAATATTCGTCCTTTTCTAGGGCATCAACTATTTTTTTGAGTTGTGTGAGTTCTGAAAAGAAATAGGAGGCATCATCACTTAATGAATCCGAGGTACGCATACTCGAAATCAATTTGATCGGGTGGTATTCACAGGATTTTGCACATACTGGCAATCCTATGTTGGACATCATGATTTGTAAGGCTACAGTACGTAAAAATGTACTTTTACCAGCCATATTGGCACCGGTAATGATCAAAAATTGCTGGTTATCTATGGTTATATCATTGTCGACTCTTTTTTCGGTACGCAACATGGGGTGGCCTAGCTCCTCTGCCTTTAAAATGATGTTGTTTGAAGTGATTTTGGGATACACATAATCAGGGTGGTTAAAGGCAAAGTTTCCTAAAGAATTATATGCGTCAAAAAAAGCAATAACCTTGAACCATTGAGATACTTTGGTATGGTTTTTAGCGATCCATTGCTCAATGCGGTAGCTTTGTAAAATATCCCAAAGCATCAGTCCGTTGGCTAGTACACCAAACATCATATTGTTGCGCTGATCAAAAGCACTAAGTATGCGAGCAAATTGTTTTAATGTTTCTGATGCCTTTTCCTTTTCACTAATCACCAATTGTTGTTTTTCTTGAAGTAATACCGAATCAAATGTTGTATTCTCAATTTTATCCACGAGCTTGTAATATTGCTCAAAGGTGTCTTTTACTTTACTAGCATCGTTATACAGCGCATTGATTTTTTTTAATTGCGTACCCGTTATGGCAAGTCCAGTAAAAAACCAAAAGAGAAACATATTGAAACTTATCATATTCAAAAACAATAATATCAATAGTATTGCAGATATACCCGAAACAAGCATCGGTAGAATCCTCATAATTTTGGGTAGAAAAGGGGTGAAGTTTTGAAGCCAATTTTTAATGACCACTATCGGAAGATTAACATCAACCAACAATGCCGTAGCTCCAAAATCCTGACGCCATTTGGCAAGTTTTGCAGTGTTTTTAATAGCTTCTTGTTTTTTCTCGATATCATTAGTCAAATTGGCCGTGAGTATTCCTGCCAATTGATCTTTCCCGGCTTGAGTAGCTGTTCTGTTTGCATACTGAAAGAAAGATTGCTTACCAAACAAATCAATATCATGACTAAACGGGTGAGAGGGGTCAATATATTCTGCTCCAGGGGACAGTTTACTTATATTACCGTCAAATGCGTCTAGTTCCAATTGATTAATGGCGATTAGTTTTTCTAATTTGTTTTTAGAGTACGTAAGATCTGTATGCCGGTTAACCAGAAAAATAAAAGTGGCAATTCCTATAACAATGCTTCCAATAATAATTTGTGTATTTGGGTATCCAAAATAGATACCTGCCACTATAGCCATAAAAACCAGCAAACGTATGGTACTAGAGACTGCTAATTGCTTCTTTACTTTTTTAAGTGATATGTTATGTGCAGAGATTTGTTCTCTGTAAAATTTTATTGGGTTGTTCATATTGTTTATTGACAATAAAAGGCTAATTGCTACAATTTCTGTCATCTCGAGCGCAGTCGAGAGATAATTCTATTTAGAGGATTCAAAATGTATTTCGACTTCGCTCAATATGACAGGCGTTCATTAATAAATTTTAAATATTGTATTCTTCTTATTTTTTTATCAAAGTCCCTCTAACTCCTGTTTTAGTTTTTTAGTAAGCCCACTCACGACCAAATCATACGAGTGATCTATTAATTCGCATAACATATTAGTAGACAAACCACCGGAAAAGTTAACAGTATTCCAATGTTTTTTGCTCATATGATATCCCGGGGCAATTTCGGGGTGATACTCACGTAGTTCTAAAGCTCTGTCTGGGTCACATTTCAGGTTTACACTAAAAGGGATATTATCAAGGCCTGTAAGTGCAAACATTTTTCCCATAACCTTAAAAACAAGAGTGGTTTCATCAAAAGGAAATTCTTCGGTCACGCCTTTTTTTACCAAACAATAATCTCTAAAAGCTTCAATATTCATTGTATTATGGTATTAATTTTGACATCCATCTAGAGGGATGTTCAATTTCTTTAAACCCAAACTGCGTATATAGCCCATGAGCATCATAAGTGGCTAGCATCCATCTTTTTACCTGCTGCAAATCTGGATGTTTTGTGATAGCTTTCATCAATTGTTTTGAATACCCTTTTCCTTGGTGTTCTTCAATAATAAAAACATCCATCAGATACCCAAAAACTACATAATCGGTTAGCATCCTGGCAAAGCCTATTTGATCGCTATCCAAATAAACCCCAAAACAAAGACAATGATCAATACTCGTTTGTACTTCTTCTTTGGTCCTACCTTTGGCCCAATAGGACCGGGTTAAAAATTGATGTATAAAATCGATATCCAGTTTTTTCTTATCGGTTGATATTTGGATGTTCATTATTCTTCTAACACTTTTTTGTTGTCATTATTGTTATCGAGCTCTAATGCGGCATAATCTACAGTCCATCCGATAGATGCTGCAAGGGTTTCCATTAATGAGATGGCAGTTAATGCTTCTCTTTTGGCAGATTCCATCAATCCGCTTTGCGGAATTTTATCTTTAATAAACTGTTTAGCTTCTTTATTTAGTTCGGTAAGATCGGTAGAGGTAAAGGGATTCAGCCAGCCTTCTTTTTTGTCGTAGTACTTAAAATCGGTTTCTATAGTTAAGAGCTTTGGCTGCGGAAAATGAGTAAGGATAATACGTTTGTTTTTGGTATCACTTTCTAGTTTTACTTTAGACATATCAAAACCTACATATGCCTTGGCATCTATAAGAATTAGTGCTTTTTTGGTGCCTGTAAGCAGGTTAAAGAATTTTTCTTTTACGCTTTCATAATGATAAATCTCGGCAAAATCTCCTTCGACCGTAACCACTTTACAAACGGTTTTTATCTTTTCCATCAATACGGTCGACTGTGTTTTGATGGCAGACTTTCTTTTTGCAGCAGTAAATCGTGCAAAAATGAAATAGGCCAGAATGGCACCTCCCAAAAGTCCTACAAATAATAACTCCATGGCGTAAAGATATACATAATGTTACTCAATAATTTTATATAAAATCGGTTTACTTGGCGAAGCATCATTTTCAAACGGTGCGATTTGAAGGTTAAGCAGGTAGCTTCCATCTTTGATCTCATCTTCTACATAAATCAATTCGGTAATGGTGGCTTTATGCCGTGTTGCTTTGGGATAGTTCCAAAAAGCTTTATGAGCTAATAATTGACCATCATCTTTTTCTTTATCGACCGATGGAAGATCTATAAGCAAATGATTAATCCCCAACTTACGAATGTAAATAGCCGCTTCTTCGGTTAGATAAGGCCAGTTGGTATTCGAATATTGTTTGTCGCGTTTGTCTTTGGTATTGGGAAGCGTTCTTATGATCAATGCTTCAATTTTTTCTGAAGAAATTGCATTTTTGATCTGATGGGTGTCGATTACCAGATCTTCTCCTTGCTGCTCTGGTGTAATGGTAATTACTTGTGCCAAAAAAAAGAAATTCTTCAGAGCCTTATTAATGCTATGAAACTCTGTGGTAATATGACCAACACACTCGGTATGGGTACCATGACCATGCGGATTAAAAATAATGTTGTTAAAATTGGTCGAAGCACCTTTAGACACGCTACCGACCCAATTATCTTGTTTTACCGGTTCTATTGTTGGGGCATCAATATACCAGGCATTTACATTTTCTTTTGATGCTCTTAAAGGGATTGATATGTCTAGAGGTTTTGATAGGTCGACTTTGTAGTTTTGATTATGGTACTGTATGGTTGTAATCATATAATGTGAGGTCAAGCTTTTTTGATGATCATAAATAGATAATCACCTTTGGTGTTTTCGTATTTTTTGATCACGTTATTAATTTCTCTCGAAAGTATATCTTTTTCTAACCTTTCTAATCCTTTTTGCACCTCTTCAGCATTCGATAAAGACGAAAATGAAGAAATCCCGTGTCTAACCGAAGGATCGAAATATAATTTTGGGTTGTGTTTTCCCGAATATAGGAAGAGATCCTGCAAATCGGGTTGAATAAAATATTTTTCGGTACTTTCAATTGCTAGATTATTGGATTTTAAACTGGTTTCAATATGATCATAAGTAGGCATTTGGATCATAGAATCTACCAACATTTTGGGGAAATAGTGATTAAGCCAATATCCTTTCATTTGTTCTGGAGTGGCGGTAAATATGATTATTTTTCCATTGGGTTTTAGAACTCTGTTTAATTCTGAAAACCCTTGATCGAGATCCTGCCAATGATGTAGAGTTAAACTCGCAGTAATACCGTCTACACTTTCTGAAGGAAGATCAATATTTTCGGCTTTTCCAATTTTCCAGGTACTATTGCTATTTTGATTTTTGGCTTTGGTAAGCATTTCTTCTGAAGGATCAATGCCGATAAATTGATACCCTTTTTTAGCAAATGCCGAAGTGTAATTACCGGTGCCACATCCAATATCAAGATAAATGCCTTCTGTAGAAGGAGAAAGTAGTTTGTGCAATCTTTCAAAAAGATAAGGATCTGTCTTGCGCGTACTATTATAATTTACCCCAATAATATCATACTTTTCTTGCATTGCCCCAGGATTTGATTGTTACCCTAAATTTACTAAGAAAAGATCACTTGCAATACCATCACTCAAAAACTTTCCTTTTTTGGTAACCAATAGTGTGTCTTGGTCCAAAAATAACAGATGTTGTTTAATATGTTTTTGGGTTTGCTGTAAAAGATACTCTTTGTAGGTGAGTCCGAATTCTTTTTCAATTTTATGCAATGAAATTCCCCAAATGGTGCGTAATCCAGTCATGACATACTCATTATATCGGTCGGTAGGGGTTAAGTCTTCTACTTCTCTGGGGAGTTCGTTTTGTTGTAATGATTTTATATATTTTGTGTTGTTCTTGATATTCCAACTTCGTTGTTTTGCATTATAAGAATGTGCCGAGGGCCCTATACCCAAATACGATTTTCCTTGCCAATATGCAGTATTGTTTTTACTGAAATATCCTGGTTTTCCAAAATTGGATAATTCATAATGCACAAAGCCATGACCATCGAGCATTTCAACCAGGATCTCAAAATGCTGCTGTGCCAGATCATCCTGTACCGGAGGGATTTCTCCTTTTTCAATCAATTTTGGTAGGGCGGTATTGGGTTCTACCGTTAAGGCATAGCAAGAAATATGTGGGATATCAAAATCCAGCGCTTTCTGAATATTTTCCTTCCAACGATCGGCAGACATGTTGGGGATACCATAGATTAGATCAATAGAGATGTTTTCAAACTCACTAGTTGCAAGGGATAAGCAGTCCACAGCTTCTTTGGCATTATGAGCGCGATTCATGAGCAATAGATCTTCTTCAAAAAAAGATTGAATGCCAATACTCAAGCGATTTACTTTACTTTTTGCCAGCGCGCTTATTTTTTCTTCAGAAAGATCATCGGGATTGGCTTCTACTGTAATCTCGGGATTTTCAATTACCTCATAATTTGTATAAATTACCTCAATAATGGATTCCAATTCATCTACAGACAAAACCGTTGGGGTACCACCTCCAAAATAGATAGTTTCAATAGGCTTATCGTCAATTTCAGAATGTCTTAGTTTGATTTCATGACATAGTGCAACAAGCATCTCATCTTTTTTCTTCATCGAAGTAGAAAAATGAAAATCGCAATAATGACAGGCTTGCTTGCAAAAGGGGATATGGATATAAATTCCGCTAATAATTTTGGATTTTAGAGTTACGATTTTAAAAAATCCGAACTCAAAATTCGTAAATCGTAATTATTTCTTCACTCGTTTCTCATTTTGTTTTACAAAAGCGGCCCATCCGTTGTAACTTTTACCACCAATATCCGCTCTGCCCATATTATAAAAATGGCATACTGCTGCTGCCAACCCATCTGTAGAATCCAGATTTTTGGGTAATGTTTTAAGTTGCAGAAGGCTTTGAAGCATTTTAGCCACCTGTTCTTTACTCGCATTACCATTACCCGTAATGGCCATTTTGATTTTTTTTGGCGAATATTCCGTAATAGGAACTTCTCTACTTAAGCCTGCCGCCATAGCAACTCCCTGGGCTCTTCCTAACTTAAGCATAGATTGCACATTTTTACCAAAAAAAGGAGCTTCGATAGCAATCTCATCTGGGTGATAGGTATCGATCAATTCTACGGTTCGTTCAAAAATGAGTTTCAGTTTCAGGTAATGATCATCATATTTGCTTAGTTGAAGTTCGTTTAACTGCAAAAAAGACATTTTTTTGTTCTGAACCTTAATAAGTCCAAATCCCATAATGGTGGTTCCGGGATCAATACCTAATATAATTTTTTCGTTACTCAAGACAGGAAAATATGTTTGTATGCTACAAAGCTACATAATTAAGGGCGTAGCAAAGCATTTAATCAATATGAATTACTAATGGGAGTTTGTAACGAGCTGTTACCGGAGTGCTACGGGTATGTGCTGCTTCTACTTTTGGAAGTGTACTAATACCTTCTTCTAGAATATCTTTTAGATTAGGGATCTCTAATGCAATGATATCGGGCAACTCAAAATCTTCAATAACAATCTCACTGTTTTTGGTAATTAACAACGGAATCCAAATGGTATCATTAACAGATTTTTTTATCGTTATTTCTTGCTTTAACAAATGCTGATACAAATGCTCGCTAATTGTATTTTGAAAACATTGTTCTAACTCTTCTTCAGATTTTTTTTTACAAACCTCGAATAGTGGAGGCTGCTCTACTTCGTTCCAATTAAGCTTGTCTAATCGTTCTTTAATGATTTCTTCTTTGTTTTCTTTTTTAAGAACAAAGTTGTCACAAGAAAGAAGTGTGAAGATTACTATGTAAATATGCCAATGTTTTTTACCCATTACCAATAATAGATTGATAGTGGCAAACTACATAAAATTTTTAAGAGAATGAAAGGTTAATTGTCTTTAGTGCTTTTGGCAATTTCTTGTTCTAGTTGCCCTATTCTTTTATTAACTAACATATTAAGAAAACCTTTTGAATCCTTGTGATCTCAAATTTCTTTTTAAATAGATTATAATAATCGAGTTTGATTTGGGGATCTTTATAATATGCATCTGCAAAAGTTGCTAGTTGATATTGGGCTCTAATATAATTTGGGTTTTCTTTCAGAGCCATTTTTGCATATTTGATAGCATTTTCCCATTGTTCCTGGTGCCTATAGGTCATTGCAATATTTAACAAGTCTTCTTCAACAGGAAATTCTCTTAACGCTTTTGCAGCTTTATAATTTTCTATGGCTTTGTCGTATTTTTCTAACTTAACATAGTTTTCTGCCAAGCGGATATGTCTTATATATATTTCATCGTTATATTCAAGAGCTTTTTTGTAGTGAATAACGGCTTTTTCGAAATCATAATTTTTAGTATAGCATAATCCAAGAGACGCATATATATATTCATTTTTATGATTAAGCCGCAGTAGCTTCTCAAAATATGGTATCGCTTCAGAATAGTATTCCCTTAATAAATAGTTTTGACCCAAAATATTAATGAGCTCTGCATTTTCTTCATAAGACCGTAGTCCCATATTTGCGATATCTTCTACATCATTATACTTTCTTTTTTTTAGATAATATTTTGCAATTTCAGAACAACTTTTTTGGTGAGTACTGTCCAATTTAAAGGCCCGTTTAAAATAAATAATCGCAGTAGAGTCTTGCAGGTTTTTCTTTACCAAACCTAATCGATATTGAAAATTCGGATTTTCGGGCTGTTTTGAAACGAGTATCGAATATACACTATCTGCCTTGTTAAACTTGCGAGTAGTCGTTAATAATTTTGCATATTCTAGCTGTGTTGATGCAAAGGCAGGATATTCTGCAATTGCTTTGTCATAATATATTAGTGCATTGTTATAGGTGCCTTTTGCTTTATGAGATCGTGCTATTTGAAGCAGTGTATATTGATCTGCTGGTATAATGTGCTCATATTTTTTGATAGCGTTAGAATAATCACCAAGATTATATAAACTATCTGCAACGGCCAAAGCCGAAGACTGTGCTTCGGCTTTGACAACTACCCCAAGTGCTATTATTAAAAATAGCCTAACTACCCATTTATTTTCCATTTATTTTAAAAGTTTTTATCCTCATCAGTTAGTTCTACTGTCATATTATATGAAGGAACATTTAAGCCTCGATCTGTTGTGATTGTAGTAAAGTCCAACGTGTTTTTATCAATTTCTTTAGCCTTTTCATTTTTGAAGTACCCTTTGCATTCTCCATTTACTGTCTTTTCAGCATAATTATCTCCATAGGCTATATGCAGTTTGTATTTTCCTTCGGGAATATTTCTAACCATATATACTTGTTCTTTTTTTATATGTACGATTCTAATAGTTTTTGAACTTTCAAGTGATACGACTTCAACAATTACTTCAGCTTTTTTACCGCCGGTTAACCTCAAATAATTGTCAAGCTTATTATCGTATTTGGCATTTTTGTTCGGACATTTTGGCTCTGCCGTACGAGTATGAACATATATATCCTTTTTATTTTGGATTGTCTGTGCAATTAGGTCTTTGTTATTGGTTGTAGCCTTCTTATCTCTTAGATCTTCAGCATTATTATTTGAAGATGATTCTGAAGCTGTAAGATCAACCTCCAGATTGTAGGACGGAACATTTTTTCCTTTATCTGTTACTACAACGTTGAAATCAAGAATTTGGTCACCTGTTTCAGTTGCTTTTTGATTTTTGAAATAGGCAATACACTTACCGTCTACCGTTTTTTCGGTATAATCATCTCCATAAGCAAGTTGAAGTTGATACTTGCCCTCGGGTATGTTTCTAATGAATTGGGTTTGATTTCTTGTCAAATACATAGTTCTTATCTTCTTGGAAGTCTCGGTAGAAACCATATCAACGATAACTTCAGCATTTTTACCTGATCTGATTTGTAGGTAATTATCGAGCTCCTTATCGTAAAGAGAATTTTTGTTTGGACATACAGGCTCATTGCTCAAAGGTACTGTTGGATCGGTATTTTTGGAAACCGTATTTTTTTCAGAGGATTCTACGGTGCTATTCGTTTGTTGGTTAGTTTTTTTCCCACAAGAAGTGTAGGTAAGAATACCTGCTATAGCAGGTATCAAAAGCAAGTATTTAAATTTTGCAATTGATTTAGATTTGGATTTTTGCAACATAACGATTCGTTTTTTGATTAATGATTGATTAAAAAATTGATTGACAAATGTGATTTCTTGGGTTTGAAAGGCAGAGTTTAGTAACTGTTGAATATAGTTTCTTTTACCCACCGCAGTTGTTACAGCTTCGTCTGCTATATACTCGTGCAATATGGTAATTCTTGATTGGTAGATGTACATCATTGGATTCCACCAAAAAAATACTTTAAGGATTTCAAACCATATTTGATCCAAGGAGTGTTTTTGTTGAACATGAACAATTTCATGAATTAAAACCTGCTCTTTTTCTTGATCCTGCAATTGATCCCCCAGATAAATAGTGTTCCAAAATGAAAATGCTTGTTTACTATTAGGAAGTGTTACTACTTTTTTATCATGTAGGTTAGTGACAAAAGAGAAGCTTGTTAAAATCTTTAGTTTGTATAGCTTAAGAAAAAGTAACAATAGGCTTATTCCTATACCCGTGTAGTAAAGAACTAACCACCAATTAATGGGGTTTTGTTCTGGTCCTGTGGTACCAATAACTGTTAGGTTTTCTGAAGATATTGTGATTACTCTTTCTAGCTGTGTTACGTAGATTTGAGAGGTTTTGCTCCTAAATGCATCAATTTTGATAAAAGGCAATATCAAAGAGAAAACAGGAGCAATCAGTAGATATAATCGATTCGAGTTAAAAAAAGTGTCTTTCTTGTGAAAAGCATCATATAGAGCCAAAAAAAGCACTTGAAAAATCAAGGTCTGTAAAATATAATGGAGCATGAGTATTACTTTTCTTTATCTAGTTCTTTTAGGATTTGTTCGAGATCTTTGATGTCCATATCATTCTTTTTTACAAAGAAAGACACCATATTTCTAAAAGATCCATTGAAGTAGTTATTCATTAGTTTATTAAGAGACTGGCTGCTGTAGTCTTCTTTTTGAATTAAGGGAAAGTAGATATATCCCTTTCCTGCTTTACGATGGGAAACAAATTCTTTATTTTCCAAAATTCTAATAATGGTTGATATCGTATTATAGGCTGGTTTAGGATCCGGCATTTCTTCTATGATCGAAGCAACATTGGCTTCTTCAAGTTTCCATAGTAGCTGCATTACTTCTTCTTCTGCTTTGGTAAGTTGCTTCATAAAAACGATTAAATTTTAAACTAATTATTTAGTTCTATGAGGCAAATATAACTAATTATTTAGTTTTAACTAATTTTTTAGTTAAAAAAAGCGCTAGCCCGAATCAAAAAGTTTACAAGTCATTAATAAAGTATTTAAATTAATAGAAATAGGGTGTTCAGGTTATTGCTTATTTGCGTAACAAATCACAACTACTATCGTCATATAAACAAAAAAGCATGGATATAGCACTAACAATAATTGGTCTTTTATTTTGTTTGTTGGGAATTATAGGGAGTTTTCTTCCGATTTTACCGGGTCCGTTTACAGCATGGATCGGTTTATTAATACTTCATTTTACAGATGCTGTTCCTCAAAATTGGACTTTTTTAGGGATTACCCTTGGTATTTCGATTTTGGTATGGGTGCTAGATTATATTGTTCCGGCGCTAGGCACAAAAAAATTTGGGGGTACCAGATATGGTATGGTAGGTAGTTCTTTGGGATTGATTATCGGAATACTTTTTTTAGGCCCTTTTGGGATTATTATTGGTCCGTTTGCTGGAGCATTTATAGGAGAATTTATAAGAGATAGCACAGAAACTTCAAAAGCATTAAAAGCTGCTTTTGGATCTTTTATAGGATTTCTGGCGGGTACTTTTATCAAGTTTATTGTATCGGTAGCTTTCTTGGTTCTGTTTATCCAAGAAGTCTGGAATCATTGGAGTGAGTTGTTTTAATTATAAAAAGGATGGTCTGTCCGGAATTAAAAAAAGCCTCTCCAAAATTAACATGGAAAAGCTTCTCATCCCGAGTACTCGGGACTAAACCATCCCGATTTCTCGGGAACAACACAACATTTTTAATTGCCAAAAAAAGCTTCAATGTTGGTTGAAGTTTTTGCAATTTTGCGGTCTGGATCCCGAGTACTCGGGAAACCCGCGACTTCATTTTTTATTTTGAATTAATTTCAGATAGAAATTTCTATTTTTTTGTTTTTTAAGAAACCGCTCTCTCTTTAACGCATCACTTTTTGATGTAAACTCTTCAGTATACACTAATTTCCAAGGAATTTTTTTAGAGGTATATCTACTATTTCCTGCATTATGCTTTAGTATTCTTTCCTCGATATTTGCAGAATATCCAATATAAAAAGAATGGTCTTTTAGACTTTGAATTATATATACAGTATACGTCGTTTCCATATTATAGGAAATTCTGCCTAAATTAAAAAAAGCCTCTCCAAAATTAACATGGAAAAGCTTCTCATCGGTTTACTACTAAACCATCCCGATTTCTCGGGAACAACACAACATTTTTAATTGCCAAAAAAAGCTTCAATGTTGGTTGAAGCTTTTGCAATTTTGCGGTCTGGACGGGACTCGAACCCGCGACCCCCTGCGTGACAGGCAGGTATTCTAACCAACTGAACTACCAGACCAGTGCCTTATTGCGGATGCAAATATACACCTCATTTTATTACCCACAAATGTTTTTTTTATTTTTTTTCGATTTAATGATTGTCGTTTACACAAATTTTTGTCTTTCAACCAGGTAGGTGGTTAATATTTTATCAAAATCCTTAGTTGTATCCGCCTCAACGTATTTGATTCCATATTGTGCACATTTCATTTTTAAATCATAAAAATAAGTAGCAACAGCCTTTTCATAATTTTCTTTAATATTTTCTGCATACAGATTAATATGTTCACCAGTTTCAACATCTACAAACCGGGTAGGGCGATTGCTAAAGTCAAATTTCAGTTCTTTCTCACTATCAAAGGTGTGAAAAAGGATTACTTCATGCTTATTGTATTTAAGATGTCTAAGTGCCTCGAATAATTTTTCGGGACTCGAAGTAGCTTGAAACATATCTGTAAATAAAAATATAAGTGATCTACGATGTATTTTTTCGGCGATCAAGTGCAAAAACTTAAAGGTTTCGGTATTTTTATTTTTTGATGTATGGGTAATCGTTTGGTTTAATTGATTCAGTAACATTTGGTGATGTCTTTCGCTCCCTTTCTCAGGAGCGTAGTAGTCATATTCATCACTATAAATACTAAGACCGATGGCATCTCGCTGTTTTTTGAGAATATTCATCAAACATGCTGTTGCCAGTACCGAAAAACTAATTTTATTTAAAGATCCCAGATGATGTTCTTTTACTTGCGGATAGTGCATAGAAGAAGAACTATCTATAATAATGTGACACCTTAAATTGGTTTCTTCTTCATATCGTTTTGTAAACAGTTTATCGGTTTTGGCAAAAAGCTTCCAATCTATATGTTTGGTGCTTTCTCCTGTATTATACACTTTATGCTCAGCAAATTCTGCAGAGAACCCATGAAAAGGACTTTTATGCATACCCGAAATAAAACCTTCGACTACCTGTTTGGCTAGAAGCTCCAGATTGGTAAATCCGCCGGTTTTATTTATTTCATTTTGAATATCCATTTTCTACAGATTTTTGTGAAAATAAAAAAGGTTTGACAATTGTCAAACCTTTTACTGTTTTATCTTCAGATTCTTATAAAAGAGAATCTAACGCCTCAGAATATACATTTTTAGGAGATACACCAACCTGGCGACCTACTACTTCACCATTTTGGAACACCAAAACGGTTGGGATATTTCTAACTCCATATTTAGCGGCAAATTCTTGATTTGCATCCACATCTACTTTACCTACGACAGCTTTTCCATCGTATTCTTCACTTATTTGTTCGATGATAGGGCCTACCATTCTACAAGGACCACACCAAGCTGCCCAAAAGTCAACTAATACAGGTTTGTCGCTTTTAAGTACTACTTCATCAAAGGTAGCATCTGTTATTTCTAGTGCCATAGTAATTTATTATTTAAAAAAATTCTTATTTACTTTAATATTCACAAAATTAGTCAATAATTTCCCTAAAGCTTACAAGCAAAATATTTGTTTTGACTATACAGTCATTTGATTTTTTGATACTAGGGTCAATAACCAAATTAATTTGGTGAAATATAGTTTAATTTAGGTAGTTATGAAAGCAATATTAATTTTTAATTGTACTAATAAGGCACGAAGTAATTCTAAAATAAATTAACATTATATTTGTAGGAGTTAATGTAATATGATCAAGGAAACCCAGCTAACATACTGCAATCTGATTTTTAAAGAAACTCATGCTATTTTGATCATGCATGAGGGTTCTGCGATTACAATGCAAACAGCAGAAGAGATTACAACGCTTCTTGAAGAATATTATGGAGGAGGTAAATTTGTGTTCATTACCCATAGAAAATTTCCCCATGATATTGATCTAAATGTTTACAAAGGGAAAATTTTAAAGAATATGATTGGTTTTGCAATTGTTTCTGATAATCCCGAAGAAATAAAAAGAGCATTGCAGGAACAACCATTGTGGAACGAAGCATTTACTTTTTTTAAAGAATTAAAAGAGGCAGAAAATTGGGCGAGTAGCTTTTTTGATTAAACTACTCTGGCTTTTGTTTGTTATAGATGCCTATCAAATGAGTTCTAATTTTTACCGCTATTTCATCTTTGTTAGAGACCTGTATCTTCATGGTTTTGCTATCAACTAATGGCATATGACATTGTACACAATTATTACCCATTTCCTTGATTTTTGTTGGATTTTCACCACAAACCAAAGGATTATTCATGGCGGTATGGCAGGACATGCATTTTTGATTGAACATGGTTAGATTTCCACGTTCTTTTTTGTGAGGGTCGTGACAAGAAGTACAATCCATTATCTCACTTTTTTGAAAGCATTTACTGGTTGTTAGTAAACCATATTGGTTTCCGTGAACGTCCAAATCATTAAGGCTAGTTTCGTTATAATCAGGCATAGAAAAGTTTTTCAATGCATCACCAACATTAAATCCAAAAGCATCGTTAGTCACTTCTTTTCGTAACCCAGAATGGCATAAAGCACAGGCATCCAAACGTTGTTGTCTTGTAAGATTACTGTATTTGATAATATGTTGTCCAATTTTTTCATTTTGGTTTAATCGATGATATTTTACATGTTCAGATACTTGGCCATGACAACGTTGGCAATCTATGCCATAAACAATATTAGTCTCGTGGAAACGATTTCCTTTTTTATTTCCTGATAGATTTTGCGCATAGGTTGTGTGGCATTCGAGACAACGTTCAATAACAGGTCTAGCCGGAGCAATCTTTTTTGGCGCACCGGGACTGTTGATCCAACTATCGGTAGGAGTAAAGTAGGAAGCTTGCAATTGAAATAGTTGATCCTGATGCCGCATGAGATAGGATTGTCCTTTAGTTCCTGACCCTATAACGATATCCATCTTTGCAGTATAAAAAAGTTGGTCTTTTTTGCCGATCCTAGCTTCCTGGTAAAAAGCGGTGTCTTTTGCAACCATTTTTAATGATTCCTTCTCATTGAGTACTAATCTGTTTTTGTCTTCTTCAAAGCTTCCTTTGATTGTATTTTTATTGGCAATTTGGAAGGAATTAAAATGTGCAGTTTGGTAATGATCCTCAACAATCTGTTTATGGCACTCTATGCAAACCTTAGAGTCAATAAATTCCATGCCATTATGATGTGTTGCAATAGGAGTAATTGCTACATATTCATCAGTACTTTCTTTATTTTCTTTTGAAAGAAGAATATAAAGTAAACCAAATATAATGATTACAGCTATTGAGATTAGGTAAAAAGCCCTTTTTTGCATAGATGTTTGTGACTAAATCTATTACAAGATAGGGTAATTTATTAATACCTTTTGAGTAAAAACTTACGATTAGATTTTTTAATTCAACTTATAATACACAGAATCATTTTCTAAAGCAGTTAATAATTCTTGAGAAATATTCACCTTTTGTTTTCTACTTGGCATATGTAACTTTAGTTGTTCGGCCATTTCATAGATCACAAAATTTAAGGTGTGGTTTCCTGAATGAGTTCCTAAAAGCGCTTTCAGATCATGAATTCTAGCGTCCGATAACTCATTGATGTCCAGTTGAATCGTAAGTTTTCTGGCATAAGTTTCCATTACATCATGAAGCAATTGAAAACTGTTAAACTGTATTCGTGGATCTCCTTTTTTTCCAGTATCACGATTTACCCATCCTTCTTTTACAAAGGTCTTGGTATAAACAAAGGTACTTTTTACCAAAAATGGGCGATGTTTGAGATATTCTTCACCAAAAATCCTGAATTCGTGTGCCGTGTTATAATCTTCTATAGTAAAAGTGGCCCATCCTTTACCATTTTTTGAAGTTCTGTGTTCTACTCCAGTAATCACACCTCCAAAAGAAAGCTCTCGATTTACATTGCTTTCTAAATCGGCAAAATTAAGTAGTGTAGCATTACAGAAATATTTCATTTCATATTTAAAGTCATCCAAAGGATGTCCAGATAAATAAATTCCTACCACTTCTTTTTCCCGGGCTAGTTTTTCCATAGTTCCCCATTCTTCGCATGGAGGTACTATAGGTTCTGGTATTTGAACTTCACTTGATTCGCCAAACAAACTTACTTGCGAAGAATTTTCACTTTCCTGGTACTTCGATCCGTATCGCATTGCTTTTTCGAGGAATGTGATACCATCTCCTTCGCTATGAAAATATTGCCCACGATGTGTATCTGTGAATGAATCGAAACCACCGGCTAAGGCAAGACTTTCAAATGCTTTTTTATTAGCAGCGCGCAAATCGATTCGTTTTGCCAGGTCAAAAATAGACCTGTAAGGGCCCTCTTCTTTTCGATTTTCAACAATAGTAGCTACTGCTCCGGTACCAACCCCTTTAATGGCACCCATTCCAAATCGTACAGCTCCGTTTTTGTTTACAGAAAATTTACGATAGGATTCATTTACATCAGGGCCAAGTACTTCAAGTTTCATACGTTTACACTCTTCCATAAAGAAGGTGACCTGCTTAATGTCATTCATGTTATTTGAAAGTACTGCGGCCATATATTCTGCTGGATAATGTGCTTTTAAATAAGCAGTTTGGTAGGCGATCCAGGCATAACAGGTTGAATGTGATTTATTGAAGGCGTAGGCCGCAAAAGCTTCCCAGTCTTTCCAGATTTTTTCTAATTTATCTTCAGGATGACCATTGGCAGCGGCCTGTTCGATAAATTTTGGTTTCATTTTATCGAGAACCGCCTTTTGCTTTTTACCCATGGCTTTACGTAAAACATCGGCTTCACCTTTGGTGAAATTTGCCAGTTTTTGTGACAGCAACATCACCTGCTCCTGGTATACGGTGATTCCATAAGTTTCTTTTAAGTACTCTTCACAGGCTTCTAAATCGTATATGATTTCTTCGGTACCGTGTTTTCTATTAATAAAGCTTGGGATATATTCTAATGGCCCAGGTCGATACAGGGCATTCATAGCTATAAGATCTGCAAAAACCGTAGGTTTAAGTTCTTTCATGTACTTCTGCATCCCGGGAGATTCATATTGAAACACACCTACAGTTTCACCTCGTTGGAAAAGTGCGTATGTCTCTTCGTCGTCAAGCGGAAAATTCTCGGGATCTAATTCGATACCATGCTTAGCTTTTACAATTTTTACAGTATCCTTAATTAGGGTAAGTGTTTTAAGACCCAGAAAATCCATCTTCAGCAGGCCGGCATTTTCTACTACAGAGTTATCAAACTGTGTACAGTACATGTCTGAGTCTTTTGCCAAAGCTACCGGTACAAATTTGGTAATATCATCTGGTGTGATAATTACCCCACAGGCGTGGATACCCGTATTACGCACAGAACCTTCGAGTACTCGTGCTTGATTTAAGGTTTCGGCTTCTAGATCAGAACCTTCAGCAATGTTAAGAAGTTCGTTAACTTTTTCTAATTCATCACTTCTAAATTTTTTCTTTAGTGTAGCTTCATCTACTCCAAAGATCTTCCCTAATTTAGACATGTTCGGGATGAGTTTAGCGATACGATCTGCATCACCAAGTGGGAGATCCAGTACTCTGGCAGTATCGCGTATCGATGATTTTGCTGCCATGGTACCGTAGGTAATAATTTGTGCTACTTGGTTGGCTCCATATTTTTCGATCACATAATCCATTACGCGGCCACGACCTTCGTCATCAAAATCGATATCAATATCGGGCATGCTCACACGATCAGGATTTAAGAAACGCTCAAAAAGTAGATCGTACTTAATAGGATCAAGGTTTGTGATCCAAAGGCAATACGCCACAGCAGACCCGGCCGCCGATCCCCGTCCCGGGCCGACCGATACTTCCATTTCTCGAGCAGCGCGAATAAAATCTTCAACAATCAGGAAATATCCCGGATACCCTGTTTTTTCAATTACTTTAAGTTCAAAATCTAGTCGCTCATCAATCTCTGGAGTGATTTCTCCATACCTGATCTTGGCGCCCTCATAGGTGATATGTCTTAGATATGCATTTTCTCCTCGTTTTCCTCTGTCGATGTTATCTTCTTCAGATTGAAATTCTTCTGGTATATCAAAAGCTGGTAATAGTACATCTCTTGCAAGCTCAAAAGGCTCTATTTTATCAACAACATCTTGTATATTTATGATCGCGTCAGGTAAATCTTTGAAGAGACTTTTCATCTCTTTTTGTGATTTAAAATAGTATTCTTGATTTGGTAAGCCGTATCGATATCCTCGACCACGTCCTATAGGTGTAGCCTGTTTTTCTCCATCTTTTACACATAGTAAAATATCATGAGCGTTAGCATCTTCCTTTTCACAATAGTAGGTGTTGTTGCTTGCTACAGTCTTTATGTTATATTTTTTAGCGAATTGTATCAATACTTGATTCACTCTGTTCTCATCTTCTTGATTATGGCGCATAATCTCGATGTATAGGTCATCGCCAAATTCTTGATACCACCATTGCAGAGCATCTTCGGCCTGTTTTTCACCAATATTTAGGACCTTACTGGGTACTTCTCCGTATAAATTCCCGGTAAGTATAATAATATCTTCCTTGTATTGTTTAATAACTTCTTTGTCAATTCTTGGCACATAATAAAATCCATCTACAAAGGCTATCGAAGACATTTTGGCCAGGTTGTGATACCCATTTTTGTTTTTGGCAAGTAACACTATTTGATATCCGTTATCTTTTCGGGATTTATCTTTGTGATTTTCACATACAAAAAACTCGCAACCAACAATAGGCTTCATTTCAATACCTTCTGGTTGTTGACCATTTTCTATAGCTTCGGCATTTGCTGCTTTTACGCTTTTATTATGATTCGAAACAGCTTGTACAAAATGAAAAGCTCCCATCATATTCGCATGATCTGTCATAGCTACTGCATTCATTTTATGTTGTGCAGCCACATTTATCAAATCAGGAATGCTGGTTGTTGACTGTAATACAGAAAATTGAGTATGATTATGAAGATGCGCAAAGTTTACTTCGTCTAAAGCAGCAATATTCTCGTCAATTTCTTGTTGAGATAGAGTAGACGTGCCTTTTTTTGCAAGAGCTTCCTGTATTTTTTGCGAAGCCTTTTTGAGGTTGATATGTTTTAATCCAATTAGCTGAATTGGCGCTGGATTTGCTTCTTTAAAATTCTCGAAATAATCAGGCTGTACATCAAGTTCTTCAATAGTAAAAACCTGCTTACGTATTAATTCTAGAAAACAACGAGTAGTAGCTTCAACATCGGCAGTTGCGTTGTGCGCTTCACTAAAAGCAATGCCAAATAAGTGCTCATGTAGCTCGGTAAGGGTAGGGAGTTTATATTTTCCTCCGCGACCTCCCGGGATTTTACAAAGCTCGGCCGTTGTTTCGGTACAGGTGTCCAAAACGAGAAGTTCCTGTAGGTCATTATCTACTCCTAAGCGGTAGAATTCGGCTCCCATGATATTAACGTCAAAACCAACATTTTGACCAACGATAAATTTTGTTTTTGATAATGCGATTTTGAACTTTTCTAATACCTCTTCAAGAGTAATCCCATCCTGTTCGGCAAGTTCTGTAGAGATACCGTGTATCTTTTCTGCATCATATGGGATATTAAATCCATCTGGTTTTACCAGATAATCTTGATGCTCGATGCAATTTCCCATAGCATCATGCAATTGCCAGGCAATTTGTATACATCTTGGCCAGTTGTCTGTATCACTAATCGGTGCATCCCATCGTTTTGGTAATCCGGTGGTTTCAGTATCAAAAACTAAATACATAAAAGATATATTCGAGAAAGTTGAGTATTGAAGTGGTTTAAACTTTTTTCAATTCGCTATAAAAATGTCCTTTTTCACTCAATTTTCGTCTTTTTTTTACTTCGTAGCGCTGCTATGAAGTGCAAAAAACGCTTCAATTGATCAAAAAATAACTATTTTTCACTAGAATCAAAAAAGTTTAAACCACTTCCTTGCAATTAACTCTCAAAAATACAGAAAATCATAGGTTTCTTTCTCGAAAAGTTATCCAGAATTATTAACGGGTATTTTAAAAGCGTTTTTTTAATAGAATGATCATAAAAAAAGCGCCCATTTACGAGTAATGAACGCTTTTTATGATTAAGTTGAGTTGTGATTTTAATAACCAAAATCAAATACTCCTTCAGATACTTGAACACCACTTCTGGTTTCAAATTCAAAACTTCCGCTAATACACTGGCTATCTAGATTGTGTTCTGTTATGATAAGTGTTCCTCCTAATGCCGAAGACTTATCTTTCCTTTTAGTAAACGTAGCACTGTAATCTCCAGATCCGCTTAAAGAATACGTTCCTGGGGAAGCATTTGATGGAAAAACAATTTCAATTTCATTTTCTATATTGGTTGCTTTAATCATTATTGAAACGTTACCTACACCAAAGGGTCTTGCAGAATGATCATCGGTAATCATTTCATAACCATCGACCATTGCAGTAAGTGATGCATTAAGCAAACAAGGATTTATTTCTTGGGTAACAATATCTTCAATTACTGCTGCTTCGATAGGTAATCGGTAGAACCATCCATTATCAAAGCTAGTACTGTTTCCATTGTTATCTTTTAGATCTTTGAAGTAAAATTTTCCAGAAATCTCATTGTTGTAAATTTCTGTGATAATAACTTCTCCTTGAGTTTCTTGATTCTGAGCAAAAAATTTGGTTTGATCTTTTTTGAAGCTTACCTCATTTAGGGTCTGTCCCATTTTATAGGTTCCCATTTTTGAGGTGGCAATAGTAAAACTTATAGATTTATCTCCTTCACTTCCCATAATAACTAAAGTTCCATCATCATGGATCATAGCTTTTTTGGATGACGATCTGAAGATTTCTCCATCAACTTGAGCCTGAAGTGCAGGGTTATTGATTTCGATATCGGTAGTACAAGAAGTGAAAATTAGGCAGAAAACTGCCATTAGTGGGGTAGTTATTCTGATCATAGGCTTGGGGCTTTACAATTTGACTTACGGTTTAACCGTATTTAAAATGTTTACGCTACAAACATATAATGAAAAATCGGATAAAGCAATTTTTTTATCGAAAAAAAGCATATTTTATCGATGAAATACACAAAATATAAGTTTTTATATACCTTTAACCTATTTTTATAAGAATTTTCTCTTTAAAATTATGTAAGAAAGTTCATTAATAATATATAGTCAAAATATAATAGATTCTTATTCAAAGAATAAACTTTAAAATTATTGATTTCAATTCATTAAAAATAATTAACTTTGCGCCCTTAATTATAATCCGGGTCGAGTACCCAAAAATTAATTTATATGCCTGTTAAAATTAGATTACAGAGACACGGTAAAAAAGGAAAACCTTTTTACTGGATCGTAGCCGCAGATGGTCGATCAAAAAGAGATGGTAGATTTCTTGAAAAATTAGGTACGTACAATCCTAATGTAAACCCAGCGAGTATTGACCTTAATGTTGATGGAGCTGTAAAATGGTTACAAAATGGTGCACAGCCTACCGATACCGCAAGAGCTATCTTATCTTACAAAGGCGCTTTACTTAAAAATCACCTGGCAGGTGGAGTTAAAAAAGGAGCGTTAACAGAAGAACAAGCCGAAGAAAAGTTCCAGGCTTGGATATCTGAAAAAGAAGGAGCGGTTGATGCCAAAAAAGATGAATTGGCCAAAGCAGAGGCTGCGGCCAAAGCAAAAGCTCTAGCAGCAGAAAAAGAAGTGAATGCTAAGCGTGAAGCAGAAGCTGCAGAGGTAGAAGCCGCTGCAAAAGCTGAAGAAGCTGCCGCTGAAGCAGAAACTACCGAAGAAGCAGAGGCAACTGAAGCTCCTGAAGTAGAAGCTGCAACAGAAGAAGTAACTGAAGAAGCTAGCAACGAACAAGAATAGTTGCATTATTAACGATGAAGAAAGAAGAATGCTTCTATCTAGGTAAAATCGTAAGTAAATTTAGTTTTAGGGGCGAGGTATTGATTAAATTGGATACCGATGAACCCGAAAGTTATGTAAAAATGGAATCAGTATTTGTTGATTATAACAACAATCTGGTTCCATTTTTTATTGAAAAAAGTAAACTTCACAAAAGTGATTTACTTCGTGTAAAGTTCGAAGATATAGATTCTGAAGAAGATGCAGATGACCTTATGAAGGCAGAAATATATCTTCCGCTCTCCTTATTACCAAAACTCGAAGGAAATCAATTTTATTTTCACGAAGTTGTTGGATTCAAGATTGTAGACAAAACATTTGGCGAAGTTGGAATTATTAAATCAATCAATGATTCAACAGCTCAGGCACTTTTTCAAATAGATCGCGATGGTACCGAAATTTTAATTCCGATGAATGATGAGTTTATTGATAAAATTGATCGGGAAACCAAAGAAGTTATCGTAAATACACCAGAAGGATTGATTGATCTTTATCTTTGAATAAATTACAAATCCCAACAACCAAATTCCAAAAAATTTTATGGGTAGAGAAAAAGTGTATGACCTTGAAGAAAGAACGTATCTGTTTGCTAGAGATTGTAGACTTTTAATTAAAAACCTTCCTAAAACAATATCCAATATTGAAGATGGAAAACAACTGGTTAGGTCTTCAGGATCTGTTGGAGCGAATTATATTGAAGCAAATGAAAAATTAGGAGATAAAGATTTAAATCCGAATCTAAAAAGCGAAATAAGCCCTCTTATTCAAGAGATTAAAAGAATTAAGGAAAATATTGTCATCAATACTATTAAAATCATAAGATTCTCTGATTTGGGTTTTGGAATTTTATTATTTGGAATTTAGGTTATGAAACCATTCAGGTTCAAACAATTTACTATAAGCCAGGATCGATGTGCCATGAAAATCGGTACCGATGGAGTTTTGTTGGGAGCTTGGTCACCAATTGATGTTTCTGTGAATTCGATTTTGGATATTGGAACAGGTACTGGCGTGATTGCTTTGATGGCCGCCCAAAGATCCAATGCCGAAATTATCGATGCTCTCGAAATAGACGCTGAAGCCTACGAACAGGCTGTCGATAATTTTGAAGCCTCACCCTGGGGCGATCGACTGTTTTGTTATCATGCTTCTTTTCAGGAGTTTTTTGAAGAAATAGAAGATCAGTACGATTTGTTAATTAGTAATCCTCCTTTTTATGCCGGGGATTATAAAACTTCAGACACACAAAGAGACTTGGCAAGATTTCAGGATGCGCTTCCGTTTGAGCATTTATTTATTGGAGCCTCAAGATTGTTATCTGATCATGGAAAATTGGCAATAATTTTACCTTTCAAAGAAGAAGAAAAAGTTATAGAAATAGGAAAACAAGTAAAGTTGTTTCCTCAAAAAGTCACAAGGGTAAAAGGAAATACAACTTCAGAAGTAAAAAGAAGTATGATGTTATTTGGGTTTCATCAAACACAGTATGAGATAGATGAACTTGTTATAGAAAATGAGCGTCATCAATATACCAACGCCTATATTGATCTTACCAAAGATTTTTATCTCAAAATGTAAAAAAGGAGCGTTTATAAAAAACACTCCTTTTCAAAATTCAATCACTCTACGAAGCTTAATCTATATAGAATAGATTAAAACTTTTATTTGGTTGGCAAATACAAATTATTTTGTGATCCAATTACCATCTGCGTCGCAAAATACTTCCATTTCCTTTTCACCTTGTTTCAATACTAATTTAAATTCTGAAGCATCTTCTTTTGCAGCAGCTTTTTCGATAGTAGCTCCGGCAAAATCTTTGGCGACAGCATCAATAACTTTCTGAGGTAAGTTTTCTACAGCTAAGTCAATGTATTTTTCCTGAACAGGAGCAATAACCTCTGTGTTATCATTTGAAGCGGTTTCTTGAGCGTTGATTCCTTGAGTTCCGAATAATAATCCAAAAGCTACTACTGGCAATACAAATAAATTTTTCATTTTGTGTTTCTTTTTTAAGATTTACATTTTGTTACGTCTCAGTAAGTAGAAGAATTGTGCCAGAGCAGGAAATAATGTTATTTTTTAATATATTATACTGATTTTCAAATTGTTATAATGTAAATCTTGGGTAGGGGTATTTTTGTTAAAGAATTCTTATTTGTGTGGAAAAAAGTGTTGAACTGCGGAATTTGTCCACGAATTTGAACAAAAAGTTAAATAAGGATAGGTCTTAATTTCTCTTTAAACGTATTTTGATTTATGATGTAAAAGATCGATATTTTTAAAAATGTCAAAAAAATTGGCTGCTCTTTTTTCATTAATTACATTTGTTAAGTGCTTAAGCAGTATAATTTTGAAAACTCTTTAAAATAAAATATGAAACCAGATCTTTTTGAAGCTCCCGATTACTATAATATTGATGAATTACTTTCTGATGAACATAAATTGGTTCGCGATGCCGCCCGTAGCTGGGTAAAACGTGAAGTGTCGCCCATTATAGAAGAATATGCACAACGAGCTGAGTTTCCAAACCAAATTATCAAAGGTTTGGCAGAAATTGGAGCATTTGGCCCGTATATTCCAGAGGAATATGGTGGTGCAGGGTTGGATCAAATAAGTTACGGACTGATCATGCAAGAGATAGAAAGAGGAGATTCTGGTGTACGATCTACTTCTTCGGTACAATCATCATTAGTGATGTATCCTATCTGGAAATATGGTAATGAAGAACAACGTAAAAAGTACCTTCCCAAATTAGCATCAGGAGAATTTATGGGTTGTTTTGGCCTCACAGAACCCGATCATGGTTCTAATCCTGGCGGAATGACTACTAATTTTAAAGACAAAGGAGATCATTATCTATTAAACGGAGCAAAACTTTGGATCTCAAATGCACCGTTTGCCGATATTGCAGTGGTGTGGGCAAAAAATGAAGAAGGAAGAATTCATGGATTGGTTGTAGAGCGTGGTATGGAAGGGTTTACTACTCCAGAGACTCATAATAAATGGTCGTTAAGAGCATCGGCAACAGGAGAGCTTATCTTTGATAATGTAAAAGTACCCAAAGAAAATTTACTGCCCAATAAAAGTGGACTCGGAGCACCGCTTGGATGTTTGGATTCTGCGAGATATGGTATTGCCTGGGGTGCTATTGGTGCAGCAATGGATTGTTATGATACAGCTTTGCGATATGCCAAAGAACGTATACAGTTTGATAAGCCGATAGGAGCTACACAATTACAGCAAAAGAAATTGGCCGAAATGATAACCGAAATCACCAAAGCACAATTATTGGCATGGCGATTAGGGGTATTGCGTAATGAGGGCAAGGCAACTAGTGCACAGATTTCTATGGCAAAACGCAATAATGTAAACATGGCCATAAAAATTGCCAGAGAAGCCCGACAAATTCTTGGTGGTATGGGTATCACAGGAGAGTATAGCATCATGCGTCATATGATGAATCTAGAGAGTGTTATCACGTATGAGGGTACCCATGACATTCACTTATTAATTACGGGTATGGATATTACCGGATTTTCTGCATTTAAGTAGAGAAAAATTAAAATTCTGTCATCTCGAGCGAAGTCGAGAGATTTTTGATTCTATTTACACCTCGACTCCGCTCGGTGTGACAGTTAAAGTGAATAAATAAAAAATTCTCCCATACCGAAGTACGGGAGAATCAAGGGAATTACAAAAAATCAGCAAATCGCCGAAAAATTAAGGGGCATCATTACCACCTTAGGATTCAATATCGATATCGCCTACCCCTAGTCTCTATCGAATATTGAATCTTTTTGTTTTTCCTATTGGCTATGTATTAATTGCAAATGAAAATTTACATTTACAATGCAAGAATACTGCATACGAGTTTCATTTTTTGAAACTGAGAATTTTTTTTTCGATTTTTTTTGAAGTTTTTTGATTTTGTTACCCCAAGTACTTCAGCTAGCTCAGCACGGGCCTGTCGAAGGGATATAATGACAAAATCATTCTAAGAAGGGTTAGCTAAATACAATATAGTACCTCACCATAAATACTACTTTAGAAACAATCTAATGGGCTCTCGTGGCATATTTGCGTAATTTTGCATTAAATTCTTTAACCTATGAAGACATTTGGACATCGTGGTGCTGCGGGTCTCATGGCAGAAAACACAATCGAATCTATTGCCGAGGCTTTGATACATCCTATCGACGGAATCGAGATCGATGTGCATTGCTGCAAATCGGGCGAATTGGTGGTGATCCATGATGAAACCCTGGATAGAACAACCAATGGAACTGGAAATGTAGGTGATTATACGTTGCAAGAATTAAAAAAGTTGAGTACTGAAGAAGGATTTAAGATTCCTACCTTAGAAGAGGTATTGCACCTTATAGATGCCCGATGCATACTTAACATCGAACTAAAAGGCAAGGGAACAGCGTTACCAACGCTCAAATTGGTTGAAGAATATATCCAAAAGACACATTGGAAGTATGATCATTTTATAATCTCGAGTTTTGATCATCCACAGTTATTTGAGATAAAAGAAAAATCTTCAAAGGTTAAAATTGGAGTGTTAACTGAAGAAAATATCACTGCCGGGCTACCCGTAGCCAAAGAGCTTGAAGCATTTTCAATACACCCACCAGTTATTACATTAACAGAAGATGAAGTAGCTTTAGCTCAAGAACAGGGATACAAGGTATATGTTTGGACCGTAAATACCGAAAAGCTAATTAGGCAGTCAAAAAAGTGGAATGTTGATGCTATCATTACAGATTTTCCGAATTTTGCATGACAAACTATTTTAGGTTGAAAATCTTTTTTCAACAGTATAAGATTCATTTTCTTTGGGTAAGCAAAGAAAATGAAAAGAATAGTAGTTAAAATGATTAATTTTAATGTAAATATAGTACTGTGCAATATGATTTAATAATCATTGGCGGAGGTGCTGCCGGGTTTTTTACAGCAATCAATGTAGCCGAAAATAATCCTAACCTAAAAATTGCCATTTTAGAAAGGGGAAAAGAAGTGCTTTCAAAAGTACGTGTATCTGGCGGCGGGCGTTGTAATGTGACACATGCAGAGTTTATTCCTAATGAGTTGAGTAAAAATTATCCTCGCGGAGAAAAAGAGCTTAAAGGTCCGTTTCATACTTTTATGACGGGAGATACGATGGAGTGGTTTGGCGAGCGAGGTGTTGAGTTAAAGATTGAAGAGGACGGAAGGGTTTTCCCGGTGTCAGATTCTTCGAAAACCATCATCGATTGCTTTCTTTCTGAAACAAAAAGATTGGGGATCAAGGTACTTATCAATCATTCGGTTAAAGATTTCAAAATCGAAAAAGGTAGTTGGAAAGTAAATACAAATCAAGGGGATTTTGTCACAAAAAAACTTATGGTTACGACAGGTAGCAATCCAAAAATCTGGAAATTGCTTCAAAATCTTGGGCATCATACAATTGATCCGGTACCTTCATTATTTACTTTTAATAGTAAAGACTCAAGAATCAAAGACCTGCCAGGGGTTGTTACAAACGCAACTGTAAAGGTCAAAAACTCTAAATTAGCTAGCGAAGGTCCATTGTTGATTACTCACTGGGGAATGAGTGGCCCTGCAATTTTGAAACTTTCGGCATGGGGTGCGATAGAACTGAATGCATTGCAATATGATTTTGAAATTATAATAAACTGGCTTCAGCAGTATTCACAACAGGAAATACTTGAAGAATTAAAAGAGTTAAAAAATAATAATTCAAAACAACAAGTGTTTACCTATACCCAGTTCGAATTACCAAAAAGATTGTGGCAAAGTCTAGTGATGGCTTCTGGTATCAAAAAAGATACACGTTGGGCAGATATAAATAAATTTCAACTTCATAAATTATCAGAAGAGCTTACACAAGGTGTTTTTCGAATTAAAGGGAAAAGTACTTTTAAAGAAGAGTTTGTAACCGCTGGTGGAGTACATTTAAAAGAAATTAACTTCAAAACCTTTGAAAGTAAAAAACATAAGAATTTGTATTTTGCGGGAGAGGTGCTAAATATTGATGCTATAACCGGGGGATTTAATTTTCAGAATGCCTGGACGGGAGGTTTTATTGCAGCACAGGCAATAACCAATAATAAATAACCAATGAAAATATACATCGCATTACTTAGAGGAATTAATGTTAGCGGGCAGAAAAAGATCAAAATGGCTGACCTAAAAGTTATGTTCGAGAGTTTAGGCTTCGAATCGGTAACTACCTATATCCAAAGTGGTAATGTTGTTTTTAAAAGTGGAAAAGATGATCCGGTACTGATTGGTGATACCATTAAACAGGGGATTCTAAAAACATTTGGATATGAGGTTCCGGTATTGGTTCTTACTCATGAAATACTAACTTCTATTTATCAGGAAAATCCTTTTTTAGAACGTTTGGCAAATGAAGAAATAGAAGAAAAAAAGATGTATTTTACCTTGCTGTCTAATGTTCCTGATATTTCAGCAGTAAAAGAGCTAACATCGACTTCTTATGGCAATGAAGAATTTGTAATCACCCAAAAAGTGGTGTATTTCTTTGCAGCTCATGGGTATGGAAGAACAAAATTGCACAATAATTTCTTTGAAAAAAAACTTAAATGTAGTGCGACTACACGAAACCTAAAAACAGTAATTAAATTACTGGAATTAAGTAATTTATCGTAAAAAATTATTGATAATAATATTCGTTCTTTAACATAAAATTTAGTATCTTAATGGGGTTTAACCAATACTTCGTTAACTATGAAAAAAATTACGTTACTCCTTATTCTTGTCTTTACATTTGGTGGTTTGCAACAGACCGATGCATTTAATGGCAATGAGCCTATAAAACAATTATTGATGGATTATATCAATAAGATGAATGCATTAACGCAAGGAACACAAAAAGAAGATGTACTGGAGCTGTTTGATGAAAAATATAATGGAAATACGGTTTATGTGAACTTATCGGGAGCCCTGGTAAGAAAAAATTATGACAAAAAAGATATCGCTTCTCAGTTAAATGATATCGTTAATGATGATAATTACAGGTTTAAGCTTATTTTGGATAAAGTCGTTTTTCAAACACAAAAAGAACGTGCAGGAACTATTTCGGCAGTTATTAATTTTGAATCTTATATAGACAAAAAAATAGCAGAAAAAGGAACTATGTTGATGGATGTAGTTGCAATTCGGTCAAACGGGGGTTGGAAAATTGTGCAAAATAATATGATTCGAGTTTCTGAAGCCAAAGATATCGGGGAATGCGTATGCTATGTATACGGAAAAGGAAGCACAAAGTTTGTTACCGAAGTATATTTTCCTTCTGGATTAGAATATAGTCAGGAGTTTGATGCTTTTCAGGTTACCACCAAAGATAATAAGCGAATTATCAAATCTGATAATAATGAGTTTTATTGGAGTCGTGATACCGGTAAACTCAAATATAAAGGAGGAGAAATAGGAAAAGCTGATAATGCAAGAAAAGCAATAGAGTTTGTGCTAAAAAATCTGTACAAAGACTCTTGTGTAAATATTGTGTTTAATTAAATGAAACTCTGCTTTGAAAATCCATTTGAGCGGGTTTTCAAAATAGCAAGTCAAGTTGAATATATCCCGCCGTAGAGCGGGATCTTTTTTGTGGCATTTTTTTAACCCGGATTATGCAATAGAAAATCTATTATAGCCTGAAACTGCTTCAAAACCTGCTGCTTTGCTACATTTTCAAGTTTCACCATAGCGATGCTATGCTAAAAATTGGAAAATGTCAGGTTTTATTGCATTTTCAACCCTCATTACGAAGTTCTATTGCATAATCCGGGTTTAATCTAAATAATCGTTTTATCCTTCAAAAAACCTCTCCAGGAAATTTCGATAGCTTGGTTGATGTGCTTTTCCTGAAGTTTTATCTGTTCGTTTTCATGGATTTTTACCAGGGATACTACATTTCCAAAGAACAATTCTTCCATCACAAGAGTATTGTATGATTTAAAGACTTTTTCCTTGACCCCATTTTTAAAATATTCTTCAATTTCTTGATAATATTCTCTTGCCTTATCCTTTAATGATTGTGGAATTTCTGGTGAACGAGCGATTTGCTCAGAAAAGATAAAAGCCAACGGATTGTTTACAAAATAATAAAACAAATTGAGCCACATGACGGTAAATTGTTTTTTAATATCATCCTCAGGGATATTACGCATTACTACGGTACCAAAATCCTGGGTAAGCATCAAATATAATTCTGTAATAATTTCTTCTTTATTTTTAAAATGATGATATACAGTGCCATTGGCTACGCCAGATTCTTTAATAATTTGAGAAAGAGATGTAGCACCAATACCTTGTTTGGTTATTAATTCTAGAGTAGTCTGTAAGACTATTGCTTTTTTACTCATAAAAAAATGAAATTCCTTATTCTTTAACTTAATTTAGTTGCCATATGCCAAAATTCAATGCAGTTGCAAATGCAACCCAAACAACATAAGGGATAAGTAGGTAAGCAGCAATACTATTTACAACAGTGAACCACTTAATCGTAAAAAGTAATAGGATAAATAGGGCAACTATATCCAGTAATGCAAGCAATGGATTTTGCAATCCAAAGAAAAAAATAGACCATGCGGCATTGAGTAACAATTGAAACCCAAAATGATATAACGCAACTTTTACCCATTTATGATAAAAACCTTTGCTCCATACAATTCCAGCAGCTATACCCATCAGAATATACAGTACTGTCCAAACGGGTGCAAAGATCCAACTAGGGGGTGTAAAAGAAGGTTTCTTTAAGGTTGCGTACCAAGTATCAATAGAGGTTTGAGTAGCGATACTACTTAAAAACCCTATGAGCAAACATACAAGAATCGCAATACCGATACGAATTAGCCTCTTTTTCATTAAAATAGATTAGTGCAGTACTAAAATAGCAATTTATTTTTACTACCAATGCGCCCAAATATCTTATACAAGCTATATTTGTCTAAAATTTTGTTATACTATGATGGATTATCCTGAGTTTGTTTTGCCTTCCGTTTCCGAATTACCTGATGCAGGAATGATAAATTGTACGTCGCCAAGCAATATAGCTTTAGTAAAATATTGGGGAAAACGCCCTGTTCAACTTCCTGAAAATGTATCAATTAGCTTTACGCTGGATACGTGTAAAACAACCACCAGTTTATCATATAAAAAGAAAGATAAAGTTTCAGAAGATTTTGATTTTGAGCTGCTTTTTGAAGGGAAACCAAAGCTGGATTTTAAACCAAAAATTCAAAACTTTTTTAAAAGAATTGAAGTATACCTTCCTTTCTTAAAACAATATTCATTTAGTATTGAGACCAGTAATACGTTTCCACATAGTAGTGGTATTGCTTCCTCGGCTAGTGGCATGAGTGCCTTAGCATTTTGTTTAATGCAATTAGAAAAAAAAATCAATCCTACTATTTCAGAAGAAGAATTTTTAAAAAAGGCTTCATTTCTGGCTAGGTTAGGTTCTGGAAGTGCCTGTCGAAGCCTCGAGGGACCAATAACAGTATGGGGTGAACATGATGGGATCAAAGGTAGTAGTGATGCGTTTGCGGTCAAATTTCCGAATAACATCCATAAAAATTTCGATAGGTATCAAGATACTATTCTGTTAATCGATAAAGGAGAAAAGCAAGTAAGTAGTACCGTAGGCCATGATCTGATGCATGGTCACCCATTTGCAGCAAGACGTTTTGAGCAGGCTTCAGAAAATATCACCAAGCTTAAAGAAATATTAATCTCAGGAAATTTGGATGCATTTATTGAAGTTGTAGAAAGCGAGGCATTAACTTTACATGCTATGATGATGACATCGCTGCCTTATTTCATTTTAATGAAACCTAATACGCTATCGGTAATTAATAAAGTTTGGGAGTATCGTAAAAAAACGGGATCCAAATTATGTTTTACCTTGGATGCAGGTGCCAATGTACATTTACTTTTTCCAAATTCTGAAAAAGATCAGGTTTTAGAATTCATTACCAACGAGTTAGTTGCATATTGCCAGAATGGGCAGTATATTTGCGACAAAATAGGATTGGGTGCAAAATTATTGTAACTTTATCCTTAAGTGGAATACGAATAAGATATAACTACATCAAAAAAATAATGAAACGAGCATTAAGATATTTTAAAAATTACTTTATAAACGGAATTTTTTAAAATTTTTAATGTGAGAACGAAGTGGTTGCACACGTTCTCAATTTTATGAATTATTTGTTGTAATTAATTACAAAAATTTAAACATGTGAAAGGACCGTTATTTTACTCTAAGATACTTCTGTTTGGAGAATATGGTATTATTAAAGACTCAAAAGGACTTTCAATACCCTATAACTTTTTCAAAGGTGCCCTAAAGGTAACTGAAACTCCTGATCAAGAAGCCATAAAATCAAATAATAACCTTAAGGAATTTGCAAAATATCTTGAGGGTATTCAGGATAAAGGTGTAGTAAAATTCGATTTTAAAAAGCTTCATGGGGATATAGAGTCAGGAATGTATTTTGATAGTAGTATCCCACAAGGATATGGTGTAGGAAGTAGTGGTGCTCTGGTAGCTGCAGTATATGATAAATATGCTTATGAGAAGATTACTGTGCTAGAAAATCTTACCCGAGATAAATTATTAAAGCTTAAAGAAATTTTTGGATTGATGGAATCCTTTTTTCATGGTAGTAGCTCTGGTTTGGATCCGTTAAATAGTTATTTAAGCCTTCCGATTCTAATTAATTCGAAGGATAATATTGAGCCTGCAGGGATTCCCTCACAAAGTGTCGAAAATAAAAAAGGGGCTGTTTTTTTACTAGACAGTGGTATTGTAGGAGAAACAGCGCCTATGGTAGGCATTTTTATGGAAAACATGAAGCAAGAAGGTTTCAGAAATATGCTTAAAAATCAATTTGTAAAATATACAGATGCTTGTGTTGATGATTTCCTTAAAGGAGATGTTAAATCTTTATTTTCAAATATAAAAGAGCTTTCTCATGTGGTTTTTGATAATTTTAAACCCATGATACCCAAGCAATTCCATGGTTTATGGAAGAAAGGGATCGAAACCAATGATTACTATCTTAAGTTATGTGGTTCTGGTGGTGGAGGTTATATTTTAGGATTTACACAAGATTTTGATAAAGCACAAGCTTCACTTAAGGATCATAAATTAGAGGTAGTTTACAATTTTTAATAAGCATCGTCATGCTTACTAGAAAAAACAAACTCATTCTTCTTAAATTACTGAGTTTATTTTCTGTGGTAAGGGGTTATAATATCCTTATTATTGTCCTTGCTCAATACCTCACTTCTATATTTATTCTAGCACCGCATATTAGATTAAGAAATGTTATTCTTGATCCAAATTTATTTGTTATTGTTTTGGCTTCGGCGGGAGTAATTGCTGCGGGGTATATTATTAATAACTTCTACGATCGGGAAAAAGATCTAATTAATAGACCACAAAAAACCATGCTAGACCGTTTGGTAAGTCAACAAACCAAACTCACAGGGTACTTCGTTTTAAACTTTCTATCAGTAGTACTGGCAAGTTATGTTTCTTTTAGAGCTGTTCTCTTTTTTTCTCTTTATATATTCGGTATCTGGTTTTATTCACATAAATTAAAGAAGTATTCAATAATTGGTAATATGGTTGCATCCGTACTAGCCATTACTCCTTTTTTCGCAGTATTTATCTATTATAAAAATTTTGATGAGGTCATTTTTGTGCATGCTACCTTTTTGTTTTTAATGCTGATGATACGTGAGATGGTAAAGGATCTTGGGAATTTAAGCGGAGACATGGCTCAAAATTATAAGACGATACCCGTTGTATATGGAGAGTTAATTTCAAAAAGAATAATTAGTGCTTTGATTTTGACTTCTGGACTTCCTATTTATCTACTTCTTACCAGGTATGAAATTGGGCTTATGGATCTCTATTTTTATGGATGTTTGATTCTTCTTTTCTTGTTTTTAGGAGCATTATGGATCTCAAAAGGAAAGACGCACTATGTTTGGCTTCATAACATCATTAAGTTAATTATTGTTGCTGGTACGTTGAGTATCGTACTTATTGATGTGAATATGATTTTGGATAGGATTCTGTGGTAAAAAGAAAAGCAACAATAACAACTTGTATTATTGTTGCTTTGTAAGTCTTTATGAGGGCTAACTCTAATAGACTTATTACCGTATAGTTTTTAATGATTAATGCAACATTATATATTCTATTAATATCAATTATCTTCTTTCTATCACCTTGTAATAACTAAGTCGTAATTTTATGTAATTGATTACAAGATTTTTAATTTCAATTCTTTGATTGTGTGACTATAATTATGATTGATGCAAAATGAAAGCTTTTTAACGTTAATTAAACTTTGAGTAATGCATACTTTTTATATGTTTACCTTTTAGGAAAGCAGAAATGATTTGGGCCATTAAACTCTTAAAGTTTATATTAAACCCTCAAAGAATTTCATTATTAATAGTTCATACATGAAAGATCAATTACTCACTGTTGCTCTTGCACAGATTTCACCAGTTTGGTTGGATAAAGAAGGTACCTTAGGCAAAATTAAAAACTCAATTGCCGAGGCTGCAACTCAAAAAGCCGAACTTATTGTTTTTGGAGAAGCATTGTTACCGGGCTATCCTTTTTGGATCTCGTTAACCGATGGGGCTCAATTTGACAATAAAATTCAAAAAGAACTACACGCCCATTATGCTCAAAATGCTATTGTTATCGGAAATGGTGATCTGGATAGTGTATGTAAGCTTGCTGCCAAACATAAGATAGCAGTGTATCTAGGAATTATTGAAAGACCACAAGATCGAGGAGGGCATAGTTTGTATGCATCGTTAGTGTATATTAATAAATCTGGAGAAATTAAATCAGTACACCGAAAGTTACAACCTACCTATGAAGAACGACTTACTTGGGCACCGGGAGATGGAAATGGATTGCTAGTGCATCCTCTAAAAGCATTTACAGTGGGCGGATTAAACTGTTGGGAGAATTGGATGCCTTTGCCTAGAGCAGCCCTGTATGGGCAGGGCGAGAATCTGCACATTGCAGTTTGGCCTGGTAGTGATTATAACACCAAAGATATTACTCGTTTTATTGCCAGAGAGTCCCGTTCTTATGTGATTTCGGTATCGAGTTTGATGAGAAAAGAAGATTTTCCAACCACTACACCACATCTTGATGAAATATTAAAGAAATCTCCTGAAATTTTAGGTAATGGAGGTTCTTGTATAGCAGGCCCTGATGGAGAATGGATTCTTGAACCTGTATTGCATAAGGAAGGTCTTTTGATCGAAACATTAGACTTTAATCGTGTGTTGCAAGAACGTCAAAATTTTGATCCGGTAGGGCATTATTCTAGACCCGATGTAACTCAATTACATGTAAACCGCAGGCGGCAAAGCACCGTTAAGTTTGATGAATAATAATTGTTAAACCTATGCTGTAATAAGTTATCTTTGCACAAAATTTAAGATATGAGTCGCGGAGGTAATTCTCAAAGAGGAAAAAGCACTGGGAAACAAGGCGGTAAGCCTAGGTTTAAATCGGCAGGTAGAGGTAATGCTCCAGTAAAAAAGACAGAGAGTGGACCAAGAAAGATTTCTGATTCTAATGAAATACGACTCAATAAATTTGTAGCAAACTCTGGCATTTGTTCCCGTCGTGAAGCTGACCTTTATATTCAAACAGGGAGTGTTTGGGTAAATGGAAAACCAGTTACCGAAATGGGCTATAAAGTAAAATTAACCGATGAGGTAAAGTTTGACGGCAGACTTATAACACCCGAAAAAAAGGAATATATTCTTCTTAACAAACCCAAAGGGTTTGTAACTACAACTAGCCCAGAAAAAACAAAAACCGTAATGCAATTGGTGGCAAATGCTTCTAAAGTAAGGTTAAAACCAGTAGGGCGATTAGAACGTAATACTACGGGATTATTGTTATTTACAAATGATGTTGATCTCGAGAAAAAGTTAACACACCATAAGAGTGGGGTTCGTAAGATTTTTCATGTAGAATTGGATCGAAACTTGAAATTTGAAGATATTGATAAGATCAAAAATGGGATTAAACTTGATGAAGGGTTCATTCAGGCAGATGATATCTCATATATTGAAGGCGCATCCAAAAATGAAGTGGGCGTACAACTACAATCTTCAAAAAATAATATCATCCATAAGCTTTTTGAGCATCTTAATTATGATGTGATTAAGTTAGACCGTGTGATTTTTGGAGGATTAACAAAAAAGGACTTGCCAAGAGGACATTGGCGCAAACTTACCGAGCAAGAAGTAATTAATTTGAAGATGTTGTGATTAAGTTTGTCCTAATTTTGGAATGAAATTTGTTTAATTAAAGTTAAATAATTATATTTAAATTTAACAAACCTATTATGAGCAAAGTTAAAGCAGAATCAGACTATGATAAAATAGAGGTAACTCCTCATGGAGATTTCTTTATGTCTAGTAAAAATATATTTAATGATAAAAAAGAATCATTAGGTTTGATAGCTAAACTTAGACCGGTTATAGATTCCTACCAAAAGAAAACTAATAAATAGACTATACTTGTAATCGGTCATATAAAAAATGCCTAAACTTGATTTACTGTTATTACCTCTTGTTGGAGGTTATTGGTTCCTCAATACTTTTAACTATACAAAGTATTATCATCAAAGAATTGAGCGCCAAAGATTAATATTTAATTCTTTAATTATTGGTTTTTTTCTTTCCTTAATTGGTTTAACTATTGATTATATTTTGCTGAGTAAATTTCTAGCGTTTAGAAAATATTTAGGAGAGCTAAATCCAATAAACTATGAGGGATTAAATCAAGCATTATTAATTTTTGCTGTTTCTTATCCTCTTGCTAAACTTTTAAATATTATTCCTAATAAGTATTTGCTTTCTCGAATAATAGAAAGATGGGGAGATGATTTTGAAAAATTATTTTGGAATTCTTTAAAATCAAAACATGATGAGGATAAACTCTTAATGGTTACTACAGATACTAATAAAGTTTATGTTGGATATGTAAATAAAATATCTAGACCCATTGGGAATGCTCATATTACAATTATTCCTTATTTTAGTGGGTATAGGGATAAAGAAGATCAACAGTTTTTTATAACAACAGATTATCTGTCTGTATTAGAAGAATTTATAAATAAAGATGAAGAAGGGCTGATTGATAAGAGAATGGGAGTAGTTATTCCAAGAAATGAAATCATAATGGTTTCTAAATTTGATATTAGAGTTTTTAATGCTTTTAATCCTTATGAAGAAGAATCTGAAAATGAAGAAGCTTTGGATTCCTAGTAATTGTTTAGAAATATTTTTTCTTTCAAATTTTTATACATCTCCCAACCCAAAACCGTAAAAACGCTAATATACTCTAGCCCCACCATCCAGAGGTTTTCTTTAAAATCTGGATGTAGATATGCCGTATAGCTAAAAATCACAACAAAAGACCAAACAATTGGGAATTTATAATTAGTAAATATACAAAGCGATAGAGGCACAGCAATATACCATGGGTGCACAGTAGTTGACATAAAATAATACGTACAGATACCAAGAACCATAGCGGTTATTAATTGCTGTGTAGTTCTGTTTTTTCTAAAGAAAGTCAATGCCAAAAGGATGATGATTGTAACCAAGGGCAAAATTTTACCCGCCGTTTCAATAACATTCCATCCAACGATTTGATATCCTATCCAGCGAATGATAAAGAAAATACTAGCATTAAATTCAAAATTCTGAAACCAAAGTGTAATGGTTCTTTTGAAATTAAGAAAGAACTCGCCTGATAAAAAAGGAGCAAAAGTTAGAAAAACAGTAAATATTATAACAGTATAGAAACCTACCAGTTTTGGTAATCCTGATGTGAGGCTACGCCTATCGAAGCCTTTTCTTTTGCCTATTACAAACTTTTGAAAGAACAGCGGTAAAAACAATAGTGGGATCAACTTTACTGAAACCGACAGTGCTAGAACCACTGCTGCCCAATACCAGTATCCTTTATGCAGTAAATACAATGACCATACAATAAAAAAGACCATTACGGCTTCAAAATGAAGGTTTCCAGTAAGTTCTATAATGATAAAAGGATTCAGGATGTACCAAAAGATCTGTTTTTCGGGCAGATTGAGAGTCTTTAGCAACTTTTTTCCGAAGAAAAAAGTACCCACATCTGCCAAGATAATCAGGATTCTAAATACCATTGCAGAACCCAGAATGCTCTTACTGGCAAATAAAGCTGCAATAAAATAACACAACTGACTCATAGGAGGGTAGTTGGTATAATGACTACCATTTAATTCTCCCATACCAGTATATAATTCTTGGGCTTGGGCGATAGGAGCATTACCCTGTGCAATCCATACCTCGGGTAAAGATAAGTATGGGTTAAATCCTTCTAGCAACATTCGGCCATCCCAGATAAAACGATAAAAATCCTGCGATAAATTGGGGATAGCAAACAAAAACGTAATTCTAAATAATAATCCACCAACGGCAAGAAGTTTCCAGTTATTTGGGGTTAATTGAATTAGTTTGTAGGATATAAGAAACAATGCCCCCCAAAGGGTGATCATCTTAGTAAAATTGGTACGTTCTAGCTGATATGCAAAACTCCAATAAAAAAGAATACCAATAAAAATAAAGAGTATGGAAAATCTATGATATTTCCATTGTTCTACCAACATTACAGTTTGGAGGTAATCGATTTAAAGAATACGAAACCAAATCCTAAGAAAAGCATGATATGAAACAAGAACAACCCAAAATCCTGAAGTTCAAAAGCACTATACAAGGCAAAACCAAAGTATCCCATTAATAGGGCTTCAATAATGGTATTTCCCGATATGTTTTTACTAACATATTTGTTGCCCTTCCAAGAATCCTTGAGGGTACTAACGTTGAATTTTGGTGTACGAACAAATTCGCTTTTCTTTCCAAAATGACCTTCCAAAACGGCCATAGAATTATGAACCGAGAACCCCATCGCAATAGAGAAAAAGGTAAAGAACATTTTAATATATTCCATAAAGTTCCAGAATCCTTTGCCGTGTATTTTTTTGAAAGTATGCCAATAGCAAAAGAAAAATATCACAGTACTTAATGCAAAGAACGCAATCACATTAAAATACCAGCTAAACATTGGGTTACTATTTTTGATATACATTACAGGTACGCTTAAAACGGCAACCAATAATACCAATAAAAACATACTGCTGTTTAACAGGTGAAAGAAACTATGAAATTTGGTTTTAAAAGGAACCGATTTGTCTCTGAGTAACTTCCAATATAGTTTTTGAAAATTTTCGGCAGCACCTTTGTTCCATCTAAATTGTTGAGAACGTGCGGCACTAATCACTACTGGTAATTCTGCAGGAGTTTCTACCTCTTCAAGGTACTTAAATTTCCATTTTTTGAGTTGTGCGCGGTAGCTTAGGTCAAGATCTTCGGTCAAGGTATCTCCTTGCCAGTTTCCTGCATCTTCGATACAAGTTTTTCTCCAAACACCAGCAGTGCCGTTAAAATTAATGAAGTGATCTTTATAGTTACGACCTACCTGTTCCATAGTAAAATGGAAATCCAGGGCAAATGCCTGAATTTTGGTTAACATCGAATAATCTCTATTAATGTGGCCCCATCGGGTTTGTACCACACCTATGTTTTCGTCTTTGAAATAAGGAATGGTTTGAAGTAACCACTTTTTACCCGGAAGAAAATCTGCATCAAAAATTGCAATATACTCTCCTTTGGCAATTGTTAATCCTTCTTTTAAAGCTCCTGCTTTAAAACCAGACCGATCCTCGCGACAGATATGCTGGATATCCAATCCGGTTTTTTGAAGTTTTTCTATCTGAGCTGCTGTAGTAATCACCGATTCGTCGGTAGAATCATCGAGTACTTGTATCTCGAGCTTATCTTTTGGGTATTCAAGTTCTGCGATGTTATCCAATAAACGATCCATTACATACAATTCATTGAATACTGGTAATTGTACGGTAACGTGGGGAATCTCTTCTTGTTTTGAAAAATCAAAAGTAGGTGAATTGTCGGGTTGCTTTCGGGCTTTCAGATAATTAACAAGCAGATTCAGTTGGGCCAGACTATACAAAAATATAATCAGTAGGGCCAATGTGTAGGTTATGATGATAGCAATATCCATTATGAAAAGCTATATTTAAAAATCCAACTTAAAATCTTAACGCCTGCAAATATAGCACCTTTTATGGTTCCTGAAACTTTTGAGACACCAATTCTCTTTTTGTAATGCACAGGAACCTCGGTATAGCTATAACGTTTCTTTAACACTTTTAGCTGCATTTCGACCGTCCAACCATAGGTTTTATCGACCATTCCCAAGGATAACAGTTTGTCGTATTTGATTGCTCTAAAGGGTCCAAGATCTGTAAATTTAGCACCAAAAAAAAGTTTCATCAGGCTGGTAGCCAGCCAATTTCCAAAGATTTGTGGGGATGTCATCGACCCAGATTCTCTTAATTCTTTCACCCTTGATCCAATTACCATATCGATATCTTGATCCAAAATTGGGGCCACAATGTTGGCAAGCTCGGCGGGGTAATCGCTATAATCTCCATCAAGAAATACTATGATATTGGGTTTAGGATCGCAAGAAGCAACATAATCCATACCTTTTAAACAAGCATATCCATATCCCTTTCTGGGTTGCTGTAGCACGGTTGCACCTGCATTTTTTGCCACAGTTTCAGTAGTGTCTGTAGAATTATTACTCACAACGATCACTTCTGATACCATATCTGGTATTTCATTAATCACATGGGCAATAGAATCTTCTTCGTTAAAAGCAGGTATGATAACTTTTATAATAGGAGGCATTTATAGAGAAGCATTAGGATTATCTCTTTTAAAACTAAAGACATCAGTCCATTCGCCGGTTTTTACATCATTATTATATCTTTCGGCTTTAAAAAGTTTATTGTTTCTATACAACAAGCTGTATCCTTCTTTTTTATTATTTTTATATTGATACTTACGGGTTATTTTGGCCGCAATATCGTAAATAATCCACCAATTTTCGGCTTTATCATCTATAAAATGCCCTTCTTTAAGTAGTTTACCCTGGTTTGAGTAGAAGTACCAATAGCCCTTCTTTTTATTGTTTTCGAAATGCCCCTCTTTTGAAACCTTACCATTTTCATGATAAAAATACCAGAAATCCACTTTAGTTTCTCCTGATTTCCAGCCCTGACTCTTCACAGCTCCATTAGTATAATGATCATAATGATACTTTTTCTGAGAAAAAGAGAGATTTACTGAAAAAAAGAGTATTAGTGCAATAATAAATATTTTCTGAATCATAATGATCACTTTATATGCTGTCTTAGACGAAATTGATTCGTGATACTAACAAAGTTTATTAAAGGTACTAAATAAAAAAGCACCCTATTCTTTATGATGAAGAATAGGGTGCCTATCGATTTTTTTATATTCTAAATTTTTATTATTTCTTATTCACATAATCCATTAAGTCAACATCATTGCCAAGTAGAATCTCGTTCGAACTAATTCTACCCTCTAATTTGTCATTTTCTAATTTAAGCACCCCTCTTGGGCAAACTGCAGAACAGATACCACAACCTACACAGCTTGATCGTACGATGTTTTCTCCTTTTTGGGCATATGCACGAACGTCGATTCCCATTTCGCAATAAGTAGAACAGTTTCCGCAAGAGATACACTGTCCGCCATTGGTGGTAATTCTAAATTTTGAGAATAATCGTTGCTGGAAACCTAAAATCGCGGCCATTGGACAGCCAAATCTACACCAAGCACGATTACCAAGAATAGGGTAAAAACCGGTACCAATCACGCCAGAGAAGATAGATCCAATCAAAAATCCATATGAAGATCTAAGGGTTTCTGCCTTTACAAAAAAGATTTTACTGGCGTCACCAAATACATGAATACCTATTAATAGCATTATCACTGCAAAATATCCTATAGCTCCATATTGGGCATCTTTACCAAGTTCTTTTCTTTTGAAAATCATTACACCGGCAAAAATGAAGGTAAGAAATCCTGCTACACTCATTAAAAATACATTTTTGGTAAGCCAATATTTGTTTGGATCGTATCCCAGATAGGTGTAGACTACCGCAGTAGTCATAACCACCGCAAATACCAATACCGTATGGATTAACCATCTTTCTAGTTTCCATGCGCTTACTTTTTTACTTGATAATTGTCTGAAAGCGTCTCCGGCAGTTTCAGCAAGTCCGCCACAACCACACACCCAAGAGCAATACCATCTTTTCCCATATTTGTATGTAAGAATAGGAGTGATGATAAATATAGAAGCAACTCCAAAGATTAATAATGCCAATCCAACATTACCCGCATCAATAAATTCATTGATTCTATATTGCTCGAAATTATAATAATTAAGAGGCCAAATGTTTTTAAGATCGTAGTACGGTAGTTTGAAAGTTTCAGAATTTAATCTGGCCATAAATTCTGGGATAAGAAATGCAAATCCCAATTGAAAAAACATAACAGACACGGTACGGATTTGCTGATATTTGTTGTGTCTATATTTCAAGATAAACTTATATCCAAAAGCAATGATAGCGATGGTATATAAGGTGCCATATACAAACCATTGACTAGCTGGATTGCCACTTAATATCCTACTAAGTGGGTCAAACAAAGCGACTAATCCTGTATTGGCTTCACCATTGGTGCCTAACCCAAGCAATTCTGCTTTAAAATATAATACAATATAAAAAGCAGTTAAACCAACTCCGGTAAGCCACCCGATCGCACCTCTTGATGAGATGGATTTAAACCAAACTCCATCGTTTTTTATTCCTTCTAGTTTTGTGAGATAGGCATTATTGGCAAATAGGATGGTTCCTACGGTAATTAATCCTAAAGATATCGTTAGGAATACTCCTTGATTGGGTAAACCAGTATTAAATAGTGCCAAGGCCAGTACAAAAAATCCTATAAAACCAATTGCTAATGCAATTTTTTGCGTTGTAGAAATCCCTTTGGCTTCGGGATTGGCAAGGGACATGCTATGATTTAATTTATTACTCATTTTTTTGTATTTTTTTAAATGATCTAAGAGGTTTTCAAAACCTATAAAGTCTTATTTTTTATACTGTTTGTAGTTGTGATTTTTGATAAGCCGAAAGGATTTCAGACTCATGTTTTTTGTACAATTCCGGATCAAAATTGGCTTCCGGTAAATGTTGCATCACATAGTCTACATCCCTTTTTTCATTTAGCCAACGGTCAAATATTTCGTGACGCATTCGTATTCCGAAAGTATTGATTCCCAAAAATTCTTTGGTGTCTTTGCGATACGATACGGTGATGCATTTAGTATCATCTTCATGTATCCAATGAAATTGTTGCTCATATTCTTTGGGTTGACCAAATACCCAACCATAGGTTTGATATTCGATATCCATAAATTTTGCACTGTTAAACCAATGTCCTGGTTTATATTCAATTCTGTTTCCACAGATGGTTTGTGCTACCGTTTCACCCATCATACGACCTGTATACCAAACGGCTTCTATTGGGCGACGCAGGCCGATAGCTTCATGCTGTTCTGCACAATCACCTATTGCATATATATTTGGGATATTGGTCTCTAGAAACCGATTTACTTTTACTCCACGGCCTAATTCGATCCCAGAGTCTTTTAAGAAATCCACGTTTGGCGATACTCCAGGAGTAAGTCCTACTACATCACAATCGATTACTTCTCCTGTTTCTTGTACTACAATACCCTTGGCTTTGCCGTTCTCATCAGAAATGATTTCTTTTAAGTTTACTCCTAGCCGCAGATCAATATGATGATTCTTGATATGTCTATTGATCATTCCACTTTCTCCAGGTGGAAGTACAACGTTCCAGAAACTTTCTTCTCGTACCAAAAAAGTAACCGGGATTCCTCGAGAATGAAGCATTTCTACCAATTCTATACCAATTAATCCTCCGCCAACAACAACGGCATGTTTACAGACTTTGTTATTGGGAGCATGTTTTTCGAGATTTTCGAGGTCTTGTTTGTGATACATCCCCATCACGCCATCAAGATCTTGGCCTGGCCATCCAAATTTATTGGGTTTAGAGCCTACAGCAATAATAAGTTTGTCATACTTCATGGTCTCTCCGTCTGAAAAAACCAATTCGTTTGCTTGATGATTTACTTTGGAAACAAAGCCACTTTTAAGTTCGATGCTGTTTTTCTCCCAAAACCAGTTTTCATAGGGCTGCGTATGTTCAAATTTCATATGTCCCATGTACACATACATAAGTGCAGTTCGGGAAAAGAAATATTCAGTTTCGGCAGAAATTATGGTAATTCTCTTATCCGACATTTTACGGATATGCCTTGCAGCAGATACTCCTGAAATTCCATTTCCGATAATTACAATATGTTCCATATAAGATGAGTGTTGGTTGTCAATATTTATAAAAGAGCGATCGCTTGGATAAGTAAGTCGATCATAAATATAAGAACTTAAGTCATTGGTTTAATTTAGAATGAGTCTAAAAACCAATAACTTCTGTAAGGAATTGAATCACTTTACGAACGTGTTTGTCACCAAAAACCTGAGATAAATAAAAAGTGAAATAGTTTGTAAGTTGCTGATTTACCGTTCGACTTAATGCTCGTTGCAGCGCTAAATTTTAACATTTTAGAATTCAGTTTTTACTATAGACTGATAAAAAAATTGGATTATCTGTTATGAATCATATAGAACTTTACTACGTCATCCCGAATTTATTTCAGGATCTCATATGGTAAGATCTGACTATTATTAATGAGATGCTGAAATAAATTCAGCATGACGAACATATCATGATAAATACGGGTATTTAATTTAAAAAAATAGAACAATGAAAAAGATAACAATCATTTTAATACTGCTCATAGCGCAATTGGGATTTTCGCAAAGTACGGCTGATTTTTTTACCAAAGCCGACGCGTTTTTTAAGTCCTATGTGGTTAATGGAAGAGTAAAATACAATGCCATTAAAAAGGACCCCGTAGTCTTAGATGAACTATTAAATATGGCTTCTACTATTAATGTATCTACAAGCCAACCCAAAACATATCAGGCATTTTATGTCAATGCATATAACCTGGCGGTCATTAAAGGTATTGTAAATAAATACCCTGTAAAATCACCCAAGAGCATTAAAGGTTTCTTTGATAAAACCACCTATAATTTGGGAGGAAAAGTAACAACCCTTAATGATTTGGAAAATAAAATATTACGTAAAAAATTTCCAAACGAAGCACGGTTTCACTTTGCATTGGTGTGTGCAGGATTAGGATGTCCTCCTATTATTGCCGAAGCATATAAACCTTCAATACTAGAAAAACAATTGCAACGCCAAACGGTTAAAGCATTAAATAATCCTAATTTCATTAGAGTAAAAGGGAAGAAAGTACAACTATCTCAAATCTTTGAGTGGTACAAAGAAGATTTTACGCGTAACGGATCAGAGATTGACTTTGTCAATACATTCAGAAAAGAAAAAATTCCTTCTGGGGGCAAAGTATCCTATTATCCGTATGACTGGAGCTTAAATCAAACCAAATAATTTTTCAATAGTAATTAATACTCGCAATATGTATGCAATAGTAAAGAGTTCATGCAAGAATGAACGCTTTAACAGAATACGTATGGCAAACAAAAATCTTAGAAAATGAAAACGCAACAAATTTTATTAACTGCACTTAGTCTTTTTGTATTCACCATTGGATTTGCACAAGATCAAGAAGATGATCAAGGATCGGTAATTCAAACATTAACGCCTTCAAAATTAATTGGTAAGGGGCAATACGATATCAAATGGTTTAATAATTTATATACACAAACCGAAAGTACATTTAGCGAAGGGGACGAACCCAGACAAACTTTTTTTACATCTACACTCGAGGCATATACAGGAGTAGGAACGAACAAACGCTGGAATCTTGGGGTGATTCTAGAGTTTAGATCCAATGTGGTGGCAGATCGAGATGCACTCGAAGTGTTTCAGTTTGATGGAGAAAGTGGCACAGCCAGATCTGGGTTTACCTCTTTTGCACCATCGGTAAAGTTTGTACCGCTTAAAAATGTAAACAACTTCTCGATCCAGAGTTCATTCTTTATCCCATTGGTAGATAATGAAACAGAAGATGGTGTTTTCCTGGATCAAAACGGATTTATCTGGCAAAACAGATTCTTTTATGATCATACCTTTACGGGTAACAAGTTTCAATTGTTTGCTGAGGTTAATTCTGAGCTCAATTTTGGTGAAGAGGAAGACAGTTTTGCAAATAACAGTCTTAGATTAACACCTGGTGTATTTTTTAGTTACTTCCCGAGCTCAAAGTTTACGGTGTTGGCATTGGCACAGCATTCAGAGTTGATCGATCTGGGCAATGATTTTGATCAAAGTTTTACGGCACTTGGTGGCGGTGCTAAATATCAGTTAACCAAAGAGCTTAATGTAGAGGCACTGTATACCAACTTTGTAGATGGTAGCAACACGGGGCTGGGAGAGACATTTAATATAGGATTAAGAGCCGTATTTTAATTAAAATTGTATTTTCAGCGGTAAAAAAACAACATGAAGAAGGTTTTTCTACTGCTGCTTATTGTAATTTTTTCAAGCTGTTCTGGCCAACAACCCAAAATTAACGGAGTAAGTTTTGTAGGTTCTCCCAAGGAAATTAGTCCCAAAGCTATCGAACCTGTGGTGCAGGTAAATGCCAATTGGGCGGCGGTAATGCCCTTTGGATTTTTAAGAAATCTAGAAACGCCAACAGTCGTTTTTAATATCGAAAGACAATGGTGGGGAGAACGGCTAGACGGTGCCAAAAGAACCATCGAATTGCTTAACGAAAAAGGAATTAAGGTAATGCTGAAACCCCAGATATGGGTATGGCGCGGCGAGTTTACCGGAAACATAAAAATGAATTCTGAAGAACAATGGAAGGAATTAGAAAAATCATACAAAGAGTTTATAATGCTATACGCGCAATTGGCCAAAGAGATGAACGTTCCTATCCTATGTATAGGTACCGAGCTGCATACGTTTGTGCAAACAAGGCCCGCGTATTGGAGCGAGCTCATCAAAGAAATCAGATCTGTGTATAAAGGAAAACTAACGTATGCCGAAAACTGGGATCAGATTGCCAGGGTACCTTTTTGGAAGGAACTTGATTACATTGGGATCGATGCCTATTTTCCGGTGGCGCAAAGTCACACCCCAAGTATCGAGGAGCTAAGAACCGGCTGGCAAAAGCATAAAACTAACATTATGAAATTAAAAGATACCGTTGATAAACCCGTGTTGTTTACCGAATATGGCTACCGAAGCGTTCACTATACCGGTAAAGAACCCTGGGATTCTAATAGAGTAGCGGGTAATTTTAATTTTGAAGCTCAAAATAATGCCCTTACGGCACTGTACCAGGAGTTTTGGAACGAATCCTGGTTTGCAGGAGGCTTCCTATGGAAATGGTTCCACAATCACAATGAGGTAGGTGGAAAAACTAATAATCGGTTTACAATACAAAATAAACCTTCAGAAAAAATTATAAAAGAGTTTTACTCGACACATTGATGAGATGTACATTAAGAAATTTAAAGTTTCCTCTCCCAGATGAAGAGGATTAAGGTGAGGGTTTTCGATATGGGAATCGCATCCCCGACCCTTCCCAAAAGGAAGGGTGCTAAAAGTCCTTCCTTCAGGGAAGGATTTAGGATGGGATAATTGTACAGTAAAATCAACGCTATTTAAAACTAGAGCCTAATTAATTTATTAGTAAACAATCAACTGAAATTTAGAAGCTGTGAAAACAACCTTTACTCTTTTCATCTTACTTATAACCAGCGTCGTCCTGGCACAAGAAAATGTGATCACCGACATTGTGGTGCAAGGAAATAAGAAGACCAAAACTTCGGCTTTGATCAAGCTTACCAGTATTAATACAGGCGAAGTGCTAGACTCACTGCTGATCGAAAAAGATATTAAACGACTTAAAAGACTACCATCGATCGCCCATGCGTATTACCAGGTGCACGAAAAAGATGGCGGTTACCAGGTGGTCTACGGAGTTGAAGAAAACTTTACCATCATACCATCTGCCAATGTATATACCACCAACGATGATGAATTTGCCTTTCGCCTGGGGTTGTACGAGTTTAATTTGCTTGGGCGAAACATCACGATTGGAGGGATCTATCAAAATGATATTTATCCCTCGTATATGGCGAACATACGAGCGCCGTTTTTGTTTGGTAAAAAAACAGGGTTGGCTTTTAATTATAGCAACATCACTACCGAAGAACCTGTGTTTTTGGAGAATGGTACGGCAGATTATAAATATAATAACACCTCGTACGAGATTTTGGGATTGTATCAGTTTAACCTGCAAAACCGGATCGAATTGGGGATCAATTACTTTAACGAAGATTATGAATATAAAGAAGGCGCAACCGACCCTGAGGTCCCTCAGGATTTTGATGTAAATAAGCTGTTGTACAAATTTATATATGAGTACAACAACCTTAATTTTGACTACCAGTATGTCTCTGGATTTCGAAGTATCCTAAATGCTCAATATGTGGTAAGTACCGAAGACGTATTGCCAGACTTTTTTATCTGGTGGAATGACTTTTTGTACTACAAACGGATTGGTAAAAAAGGCAATTGGGCCTCGAGGCTTCGATTTGGATTAGCAAACAATGATGAATCACCTTTTGCTCCCTTTGCTGTAGACAATAACCTGAATATTCGTGGAGTAGGAAATGTGATTGATCGTGGTACCGGGGTGATTGTACTTAATACAGAATATCGCCATACGCTGTATGAGAAAAACTGGTTTGTACTGCAAAGCAATGTGTTTGTAGACGGTGGTAGCTGGCGTAACCCCGGGGGAGACCTGGGTGATTTTGGCGATTCGCAAAACTTTAGGCTCTATCCTGGTGTGGGGCTACGCTTTATGCATAAGAAGATCTTTAATGCCATTTTTAGAATCGACTACGGCTACGGCGTTACCGAAGATGCTACCAACGGTTTCGTATTTGGAATTGGGCAGTATTTTTAGGTTTTTTACAGTGAGTAAACTTACCCGGGAATAAAGAATTATGTTGTAATTTTATTGGTGTAAAATTAAAATAAACCCAATTGGGTTAATATTATTGTTGTATGCAATAGTCCAGTTCGAGGGGACAATTTTTTCGGAGGAGTACGCGAGGGTTAATGGAGTTTTATTCT
>CANMDH010000041.1 GCA_947496555.1 uncultured Aquimarina sp.
TGTGCGTTTCATATCTAAAAATACAAACAACACAAATCGTATCAAAAAAAAAAGCTGCCTTTTTAGACAGCCTCTTTCTAAATGATTTATATATAATTTTATATGGAGCAATGGTATTTATTTAACTATAATAAATTCGCTTCGCCTGTTTAGTTGATGCTGTTCTTCAGTGCACTCTACCCCATAGACACAATTATTTACAAGTTCTTCTTCTCCCATTCCCTTACTTGACAAACGATTTCTGTCAATACCTCCAACCACAGCAATATAATTTAACGTTTTTGCAGCTCTTCTGCTACTTAATTTCTTATTATATTCTGCAGAAGCTCTGCTGTCGGTATGAGATCTTATTTCTATTTTTATATTTGGATGTTCATTCAGCACCTCAATTACTTTGGCAAGTTCAATTTTTGCATCCTCTCTAATCGAATATCCGTCAAAATCAAAATAAATTGGTTTAAGTGACAATGCTTTTCCGAGGTCGTCTCCAACAGTTACCATTTTAACTTCTCTAACTAGTTTTAACTCTCTATAATTCGAAAGATCTACGGTTTGAGTTTCATCTGGAGTGGTTATAAACATTTCGGCAGTTGAATAATCCAGTTTTTCGATACGAATAAAATATCGTGAGCTACATTCAATTCTGTTTTTGGTTTCATAAACTCCATCCTCACCCACTTCAATGACTTCAATAACATTATTTTCTTCATCAAAAATTGTAACTTTCGCTCCTGAAATAATCTCCTCGGTTTCATTATCCTTAACAACTCCGGTGATAGTAATTTCACAAAAGGTCTTTATATCCTCCAATTGTACCAAGCTATAGATATCATCTTTTCCTTTCCCCCCATCGCGATTCGAAGAAAAATACCCTCTTTTTGAAGTATCATTTATTATGAACGCAAAATCATCCTTAGGACCATTAATCGGTTTACCAATATTAATTGCTAATTCCTCTTCTTTGTTAGTAGGTTCTAACTTTGTTACAAAAACATCCAACCCACCCAAACCTATGTGTCCATCTGAAGAAAAATATAGATCATTATTCTCACTTACAAAAGGGAAAGTTTCTTTACCTTCGGTATTAATCCGATCTCCTAAATTAAGAGGAATTCCAAAACTGCCGTCGCCCTTAATTGCCACTTGGTATAAATCTGATGCTCCTTTACCTCCAGGCATATCTGAAGAAAAGTATAGTGTTTTTCCATCTGTACTTAGAGCCGGATGTGCTACTGAGTATTCATCACTATTAAATGGTACACTTTGAGGAGTATCCCAACTACCTTGATCATTTTTGTTTGAACGAAATACTTTCAATCGATTGGTTCCTTTTTGATCTTTTCCAAAGTTTCCTTGTTCAAAGTTATTTCTGGTGAAATACATCGTATTTCCATCTTTAGAAAAAACAGCTGTGGATTCATGAAATCTGGAATTTAATTTTCTATCAAACTTTTTTGTTTTAGCAAAACTTTTGGTTACAGAATCGTATGCCGTGATAAAGAGGTCTAAAAAGGCTTCATTGTTCCATTGATGAAGGTTATTATTAAATATTAAGGTATCTCTTGACGAACTAAAAACAATATTATTTTCATAAAATGTCACACCAAAATCTGCAAACATTGTATTGATAGAAGCATTTTCTATCTCGTATCGGCCCGACTGATACTCTATACGCTCTAAATAATTAGGGATGCTGTCAAACAACTGAGCTCTTTTATCGTCTTTACTAAGTTCTGTAAACTTTCTCATATACGTATCAGAATCTTCAAAACGGTTTACAGTTTTTAATGTTTGTGCATATCTAAAATAATACTCCGGCTTGATTTTATCCGGATAAGAATTTATTAATTCTTCATACCATTTTAAAGCTTCTTCAAATTGACTATTGAAGTAATAACTGTCTCCTAAATTGCTGAAAAGTTCGGCACTTTTGTATCCTTTTTCGGCTACTTTCAGATATGTTTCTTGAGCATCAACATACTGATAATTATCGTACTGACTCTTAGCTTTTTGTAGTTTTTTTTCTTGAGAAAAAAGGCTATCTCCCATTAAGAGAACCAAAAAAACCAATAAGAACTTAAGTAAAGATTTCCCCATATTTTACTGTAATGAATAAACTATAATTAAAAGAAACGTGGTGTTAACATCCTGTTGTATTTCTTGAAAAGTTCAAAACGTAACATCACTTCATAACTTCCATCATTAAATTGAGTCTGGCCCAATTCTGTTGTTTCTCTATCGTATGCAAAGGCGATCATCATAGCATCAGATACTTGAAAACCTGCCAAAGCACTAAATGCTGCATCCCAACGATAAGCGGCGCCTACAGTTAGGCGATCATACAACAAAAAATTTGCTGAGAGATCTACTTGTAAGGGTGCTCCAAACACTAGTTTAGTTAAAACTGCTGGCTTAAGCTTTACCTCGCTACTCAAATCAAAAACATGACCCGCAATAAGGTAGTAATTAATCCGCTCTTCAGCCAAAAAACTTATAGCTGTACTACTGCTATCGGTTGTACTCTCATCAAAATGATCCGTTTCTAGTAAGTTTGGTGCGCTCAATCCTATATAAAAACGCTCTGCATGATAATACACTCCAATTCCTACATTAGGACTAAATTTATTATCGACATTATTTTCGAAGAGATTATCATTACTGTTGAACTGTGTTAAACGCTGAAAATCTACATTTAAAAGATGACCCCCTGCTTTTAATCCAAAGCTTAACTTCCCATAATCTGATGTAGGTATTGTATACGAAAAGTCGATATCAAAATAGGTTTCATCAGTTGGTCCAATCTCATCATTCACAATAGATAATCCAAGTCCTAAACGTTCGCTATCACCTATGGGAGTATTTACGGTAAGTGTTTGTGTACGAGGAGCACCATCAAGGCCCACCCATTGACTTCGATGAAGTCCCATAACGCTCAGCACACCTCGACTACCGGCATATGCTGGATTTACACTAATTGTATTATACATATATTGTGTGTATTGGGCATCCTGTTGGGCATTACTATCCAAACAGAGTAGGCCAAATAACAATAGTGTAAATATTATTTGTAATTTTTTATTCATTAGTATTTGATTTAGGGTACAACAAATATATACATTTCTATGTCTAATTCTTCTTTGCTCTATGGGTTATCCTTCGATTTGTTATTACGGTTGGTATGCTAACTGTGATATCTACTGTAGCCAAATCACAATTACCTGAATTAGCACTTTCACATATCTCATACGTCACAGTATAGCTACCAGCTGGTGTTCCGGCAGGGATAGTAAGCGTTCCATTAGCATTAATACTCACTCCTGTAAGTCCGCCATCATTATCAATACTACCGGTTACTTCAGTATTCGCAAAAGCAGCTCCATTAAGTGTATCATTACCATATACGCTTGCAGTTGTTCCTCCTGGCGATCCATTTATTGTTGTAGCACTGAAATTATCATCATTGGCCACAATCGAAAATGTACAAAATGAAATATCGTGAATAGAGTATCCTGAACTTTGAGGATTATCCGGACCTGTTATATCTCCAGAACCATTTATAATTTCAATTTGATCAATCGGACCATCAAATGCTACTAATAGATTACCCCCGGCACTGGAACTGCCATTTCCTAAAATTCCAACTGCTGTATTCCCATTGACACTAACCGCATTTCCTTCTGCTACCAGTACGGGTTGTACAGGAGTACCACCCAAATACCCAATAACAGTAATTTTATCTGAATGCCCAAATCCCGATCTAGTATCTACATCAAACACTCTAAAAGAAAGATCCGAAACTCCAACTCCGGGTGTACCAATATCAATAGTATTAGTAAAGGTCTGACTGGTATTTAAAAAGTTTGCAAAATACCTTAATGAAAACTGTGCTGGCGTTAATCCGCCAGTAAAACCATTATCTAAATCATGCTCAAAGCTTTCCATACTGGCAATATCACCAGAGAACGAAAAGGTAAAAGAAGCTCCATTTATACTGGTAATGGTTTGTGTAGTTGCATTTCTAGTCCAGGTAATGGTATCCCAATCAAGAATATCACTAGTATCATTACAGGTAAGATCCGGCAAAACACCACCGGTTCCTCTTACGGGAACAGGAGTAGAAGACGCTTCATCATCATCTACCGGATTTACATCTCCGTCTAATCCATCATCAACAGCAATACCATTCGTTCCTCCAGAACCGGGAACTGAGTCAGGGTCATACTGATCAGAAGCAGTTATTTCGGCTATATTCTGATAATTACCACTCGGCAAAGGAGCAGCGGATATAACCAATGTTGCTGTATTAGAATTTGTAATATCACCAACACTCCACACGCCCGTTGTGTCATCATAAGTCCCTTGTGAAGGAGTGGCCGATACGAACTGGTAACCATTAGGCAATTGATCCAACACACTTATTCCGGTTGCATCATCTGGGCCATTGTTTGTAACTTCGATTGTAAAATCCATAGCAAATCCCATAATGGGAGCTAGATCGCTTGCAACCATAGTAATTGATAAATCAGATATTTCACGTACTACAACCGTAGCCGTAGCGGTATCACAATTAGACGTAAATGTATTTTCGCATATTGTATACGTATAGTTATAAGTACCGGGGGTTGTTCCAGGTGCTACTGTGATAGTTCCATCTGCATTCATCGTAATACTCCCGGTTGAAGGACTCGGTGCTGTACCGGGTGTTAATGTAATATCACTTGGGTTGACTGTAACGCCATTTAATGTATCATTATCCAAAACACTTGATGTACTACCTCCAGCCGTTCCACCTAATATGGTTGCACTAAAATCATCATCAACCGCATTTAAGAAATTAGTATAGTATTGTCTATTACAGTTTAAGAAGATTCTGGCATCTTCCAAAAAGATATTTTTTGCTCCTACTGCAAGAGATAATGTATTTATAATATTACCACCAGAATCATAAACCTGCGCCGTCCCCAGAAAGGGGTTATAATATACCACTGTTCCTGAATCTGAAGCCATACTACGATTAATAGGTCCCGTAAAAGAAACACCTATTTGAACCAACGTGGGTTCATTCATATCCCATAACTCGGTAGCACCGGTTACAGAATTGTACAAAACAGTTGAATTTCCCTCAGAAGATAACTGATCAAAACCTGCAGCTCTGGTTGTAGAATCAATTAAAGTTTCTGCCGTTCCATTTGTTTCATATAATGATAAAAGGCCGGTAGCTTCATCATACAAGGTAATTCTTGGACTACCACTATTGTTTTCAATTCCCGCCAAAGACCCTACTGGAGCAGTAAACGTATCGAAAAGTGTTCCATAAGGAGCTGTATTTCCTGATAAATCATAAACACCTACACTTCCATCGGTTCCGTCATAAACAACTGCAAAACCATCCTCTGTAACAAAACTTGTTCCTCCTGAAATTGCGTTGAAAGTACCTAATACACCCCCTGTACTCCCATCAATGACTGTTACAACTCCCGACGCCCTATCATAATAATAAGCTGCTGAGAAACCACCTTCGATGTCATTATTAAAAAGCTGATCAGAAAGTGGATCTGCCGCATTATAAGTATTCAGTAATGTTCCAGATATGTTGTAATGATTCGTGTTAGGGGTTAATGAACAGGAAACGTCGGAAACCGGAATTTCAACAACTATAGTAACATCGGCCGTATCACAATTTGACAGGTCTGCGGTTTCACAGATTTGATAGGTCACCGTATATGTTCCCACAATTGTATTTGCAGGTACGGTAATTATTCCATTAGAATCTATACTTACTCCTGAGAGTCCACCATCATTAGCAATACCTGGAGTAACGTCAGAAGATGTAACGGTTGTCCCATCAATTGTGTCATTTACATATACAGTAGAGGTATTTCCAACAGCATTATTAATAATAGGATTGTTCGTAAAATCATCATCTGTTGCGACGATAAGTAATGAAGCAATACAATTTGTTGGATCACTAGGGTTACAAAAATTTATAACGCCATTCTTCATATTGTCAATAAAGATTTGGTTACTCGCAGAATTTGCGGCTCCTGGTGTTCTACCTGTAATACCAGACCTAACAAAGTTTCCACTACTTTCCCAATCCCCACATTGAAAAGCAAAAGTACTTCCTGCTCCTCCTGATCCAGCATTAAAAGAAGGATTGCCACTGGGAAAATTAGGGAATGGAGCTGTCACATCACCATAAGAAAAACCATAAAAAAAGCTTCCATCTGGTTTTCTAACCTGCATTACATCTCCTCCATTTCTAAACCCAATACTTGTCCAACTAGCAGGTGTAGAAGTTGTACAAGGTAAATATGTTGGGTCACTAGAAGTTGGTCTTGTTGAAGCACAACCACTTAATGAACTATCATCACTCGGTATTATATAAACACCATCTCCGTTAGTATCGGTAAGATCATCAGCAGGTAACGTAGTATCTGGATCACTAGAATTATAAATAACAATCAAAGATCCAGGGGGTACACTATTAAAAGCGCTTCCTAATATTATATAACCACTTGCTATTCCTACACCTCCTACACTTCCTTCAAAATCTCCATTATTATCATCAATGATCCAGCCGGTAAGATCAACTGGCGCTGTAGGGTTATTAGGGTCTCCTATAACCAAAAGCTCTACCCATTCTTTTGCTCCGCCATCTCCATTTGAAGCCTCATTTATAATTATCCCTGAGGTAATCGCAGATGTAACTGCAAAAGCAGTAGCTTGAGAACTCCCAGTTACTGTAGGAATACCACTCGCATCTACTCCAGAGGGAGTATTTGCAAGATTATTATCAACTGTTAAATCAGCATCTGTAAAACTTCCTGCTCCTTCAATTGCATCAGCACATCCATCATTATCACTATCGGTATCCAGTTGATTTGGGATTCCATCTCCATCAGAATCCGAAAAACAAATTGCAAATGAAGCAATCCCTGGATTATTTAAGTCATGTGAATAACCAGCTGTTATACTTCCACCTCCCGAATGAGCTGTATTCGAGTATGTTAATGTAAATGAAGATACATCATTGAATTTTAACAATACCGCATCATCATTTGTATCGTTTTCGGTGGTCCCCGTAAAAATGAGTTGGCTTCCCGAAAAACTAAGATTAATATTCGTACTTGCCGTTAATCCATACCCAATAATCTCACTTTGATCCACAGTCACTGTCTCATTTCTTACACCATCCAAATCGGCAATAAGCATATCAAAATCAGCAGCAGTAGGATTGGTTGTTCCAAAATCAAAAACTTCCCAAAGGATGGTTGTAGAACCAATATCTCTATTCTGAACTCGCGGATCATCGCCATTAAATGTCCAACGTACATTGGGTACCGTTGTAGCGGTGATCGTTCCTCTTAAACTATAAATATTGCTATTGCTAGCATCTATTAGGGTATATGTAAATGAATCACCAACACCTTGATTTTGAATATCTGGTGTCGAATTTGTTCCTAATAACTCTCCGCTAAACGTTGGTCCGGAATAATTTGTACCACAATTTTCATCGGTATCCAGGATACCATCGTTATCATCGTCAAGATCTATAGTGTTATTAACTCCATCATTATCGCTATCTTGAGCAACTGAAATAGTAGGTATTAAAACCAGTAGAGAAAATCCAAACACTAGTATATTAACATTATGTTTGAATGTTGGGGTAATTTTTATCATATGACGATGTGTTTACAATTCTATTACCGAAAACCCAAAGGGGGCTAGTTTTCTGTAAATCATTTATAAAACATATAAATGCACCTAAACAAGTAATACACATAATTATATTACAGTAAAACCATAAAAATATATTCACGAATGTAGTAAATTTTTTCTTTTTATTAACATAAAAAGAAAAATAATTGTCTTTTTTTATCGATTAATCGCAATTTTTAACGATAAAAAACACAGTTTGACTTAATAATTTATTTTCTTCAGCAAAAAGGAATAGCTTCATTTTACTACATTAAAGCTTACGTTTATACACACCCTCTATGCATTTCTTGAATCTAATTAATCCCAAAAAAGAAATAATCAGAAACCAATCCCTTCATTATCAACACATAAATGTACAATAAATTTAAAAAAATTAACATTTACCTTATGGTTTTCCGTAAAAAAAGTCGTTGTAACTCCATTTTAGAACGACGAAATACGTTTGACTACTACTATCCAAAAGTAATTACCTATATCTTCTACACTATATAATCATACCTTTTATTGTCTATTTAAGTACTATATTTGCATCCTTATTAGAGACATTGTATGAAATTTACAGACGAAATAGGAAGAAGAAGAACCTTTGGGATCATTTCTCACCCAGATGCCGGAAAAACAACATTAACCGAAAAACTATTACTTTTTGGGGGCGCTATTCAGGAAGCTGGTGCCGTGAAATCCAACAAAATTAAAAAGGGAGCCACCAGTGATTTTATGGAGATTGAACGTCAAAGAGGAATCTCTGTAGCTACCTCGGTTTTAGCGTTCGAATATAAAGATATCAAGGTCAATATACTGGATACACCTGGTCACAAAGATTTTGCTGAAGATACGTTTAGAACGTTAACTGCTGTTGACAGCGTAATTGTAGTAATTGATGTTGCAAAAGGTGTTGAGGAACAGACCGAAAAACTAGTATCGGTATGTAGGATGAGAAATATTCCTATGATTGTTTTTATCAATAAACTTGACCGAGAAGGGAAAGATGCCTTTGAACTACTTGACGAAGTTGAACAAAAACTAGGTTTGAAAGTTACTCCCTTGAGTTTTCCCATCGGAATGGGATATGATTTTAAGGGAATTTATAATATTTGGGAGAAAAATATCAATCTGTTTAGTGGAGACAGTCGAAAAAACATAGAAGAAACTATTAAAATTTCAGATTTATCCTCTAAAGAACTTAATACAACTATCGGTGATGATTATGCCGACACCTTGCGCGAAGAGCTTGAATTGGTTGAAGGTATTTATCCAAAATTTGATCAAAAAGCTTATCAAACGGGTCAACTACAGCCCGTCTTTTTTGGTTCGGCTTTAAACAATTTTGGCGTTAGAGAATTGCTAGATTGTTTCATCACTATCGCCCCGCCCCCAAGACCTAAAGAAAGTGATATTCGTCTTGTTAAACCAGAAGAAAAGGACTTTACTGGATTTGTTTTTAAGATTCATGCCAATATGGATCCAAAACATAGAGATCGACTTGCCTTTATAAAAATTGTTTCAGGTACTTTTGAAAGAAATGTGCCTTACCTACATACAAGACATAACAAAAAACTTAAGTTTTCGAGCCCCAATGCTTTTTTTGCTGAAAAAAAGCAAATTGTAGATATTTCATATCCAGGAGATATTGTAGGATTGCATGATACCGGAAACTTCAAAATCGGTGATACGTTAACCAAAGGAGAAGTACTTCATTATAAAGGAATCCCAAGTTTCTCTCCAGAGCATTTTAGGTATATCAACAATGCAGATCCAATGAAATCCAAACAATTGGCTAAAGGAATTGATCAGTTAATGGATGAAGGAGTTGCCCAGTTATTTACCTTGGAATTAAATGGGAGAAAGGTAATCGGTACTGTAGGAGCCCTTCAATATGAGGTTATTCAATACCGACTAGAGCATGAATATGGTGCTAAGTGTACCTATGAAAATCTAAATGTTCATAAAGCATGTTGGGTAGAACCTGAAGACGAAAACAATGAAGAGTTTAAGGATTTTAAACGAGTAAAAAGTAAATTCCTAGCCAAAGATAAGCAAGGGCAATTGGTCTTTTTGGCTGATTCATCATTCAGTTTACAGATGACACAACAAAAATATCCATCTATTGAATTTCACTTTACGTCGGAGTTCTAAAAAGAGAACTCTTTCAAAAATTAAAAACCGACTAGGTATTCTATCCTAATCGGTTTTTTTAATTCCATTATTTTCTGCTTACCTATCAAGCCTCTCCAGTAGGACCAAAATTCATTGGGATAGGTGGCTGTTCATAATCCTTTATCTCTCCGTGTGCAGCTTCAAACCTACTTACATTATCATTAAGTGCTTTAAGTAACCTTTTGGCATGTTGCGGCGTTAGAATAATTCTACTTTTTACCTTGCTCTTGGGTCTACCTGGCATAATATTAACAAAATCGACTACAAATTCTGAAACCGAATGATTTATAATGGCCAGATTGCTATAAATACCATCTGCAATTGATTCGTCTAACTCAATATTTATCTGACTTTGTTTTTGATTCTTATTATCTGCCATTTTACTTTTTTTGAATTAGTATCTTCTATAAAAAGAAAAGCCTGCCTAAAAAGGCAGGCTATATTATAATTAATTATAATTTACTTCTTGTCTTTGCTCCATCCTATCTTCAAACTCTTCTTTAGAGCCTACAATAATACTCTCATAGTCTCTCATACCTGTACCTGCCGGAATTCTATGTCCAACAATCACATTTTCTTTAAGACCTTCGAGTGTATCAACTTTACCGCTTACGGCAGCTTCGTTTAATACTTTTGTAGTTTCCTGGAAGGAAGCAGCTGAGATAAATGACTTCGTCTGAAGCGATGCTCTTGTGATACCCTGAAGTATTGGAGTCGCTGTCGCTGGAGATGCATCTCTAGCAGTGACTAAGTTTTTATCATCCCTACGTAATACAGAATTTTCATCTCTCAAATCACGAGGAGAAATGATTTGTCCAGGTTTAAGATTCTCACTGTCACCAGCTTCCTCAACCACTTTCATTCCGAAAATCGCATCATTCTCTTCAATAAAGTCTGATTTATGAACTAGTTGATTTTCTAAGAAAATTGTATCTCCTGGATCTTGAATTCTTACTTTACGCATCATTTGACGCACAACAACTTCAAAATGTTTATCATTAATCTTCACACCTTGTAATCGGTATACTTCCTGTACCTCATTAACAAGATATTGTTGTACAGCAGAAGGTCCTTTTATCTTAAGGATATCCTCTGGAGTAACCGAACCGTCGGATAAAGGCATTCCAGCTCGTACATAATCATTTTCTTGTACAAGGATCTGATTAGAAAGCTTAACCAAGTATTTCTTAATCTCTCCGATTCTGGACTCTACTATGATCTCACGATTACCACGTTTGATTTTACCAAACGATACTACCCCATCTATTTCACTTACTACAGCTGGGTTTGATGGATTACGCGCCTCGAATAATTCTGTTACTCTTGGCAGACCACCAGTAATATCACCTGCTTTAGCAGATTTACGAGGAATCTTAACTAAGATCTTTCCTACTTTGATTTTTTCATTATCATCTACCATCAGGTGAGCACCTACCGGAAGGTTATATGAGCGTAATACTTCGTCTCCTTTTCCATATATAAGAAGTGTAGGAATCTTTTTCTTATCTCGAGATTCAGAAATCACTTTTTCTTTGAATCCAGTCTGCTCATCTGTTTCGACTTGATAGGTAATTCCTTGCTCAATATTTTCATATTTTACTTTACCAGCAAATTCAGAAATAATAACTCCGTTATAAGGATCCCACTGACAAATAACCTGCTCTGCCTTAAGTTTATCCCCATCATTAATGAATAACTGAGAACCGTAAGGAATCAAGTTTGTACTTAATACTATATTCGTCTTAGGATCAATAACTTTAATTTCTGAAGTACGAGAAATCACAACATCAATTTCATTTCCATCAGGATCTTGACCTTTAACTGTTTTAAGTTCTTCTATTTCAGCTTTACCAGCAAATTTAGATTTCAACTGGTTTTCTTCAGAAATGTTACTTGCAATACCCCCCACATGGAATGTACGCAAAGTAAGCTGTGTACCAGGCTCCCCAATTGATTGAGCAGCAACAACACCTACAGCCTCACCTCGTTGTACAGTTTTTCCTGTAGCCAGGTTACGACCATAACATTTCACACAAATACCTTTCTTAGCTTCACAAGTAAGTGCCGAGCGTACTTCAACAGATTCTACCGGTGAATTCTCTATAATTTTGGCAGTATTTTCATCAATCTCTACCCCTGCTTCAACTAACAATTCTTGGGTAAGAGGATTAATTACATCTACAAGAGATGTTCTACCAACAATTCTATCAGAAAGACCTTCGATAACTTCATCATTTTTCTTTAAGGCAGTTACTTCTACCCCTCTAAGTGTACCACAGTCTTCGATATTAACAATTACATCCTGAGCAACATCAACCAAACGACGTGTTAGATATCCGGCATCGGCTGTTTTCAATGCAGTATCGGCAAGACCTTTACGAGCACCGTGCGTAGAAATAAAGTATTCTAGAATTGACAGACCTTCTTTAAAGTTAGAAAGAATTGGATTCTCAATAATTTCACCTCCTGCAGAGTTTGATTTTTTAGGTTTTGCCATCAGTCCACGCATACCTGTTAACTGGCGAATCTGCTCTTTAGAACCCCTTGCACCAGAATCAAGCATCATGTATACCGAGTTAAACCCTTGTTGATCTTCTCTAATACGCTTCATCGACAATTCTGTCAAGGCTGCATTTGTGGAGGTCCAGATATCGATCACCTGATTATAACGCTCGTTATTAGTAATAAGACCCATATTATAGCTTCCTACAATTTCATCCACTTTCTTATTAGCGGTTGCTATCATAGTATGCTTTTCTTTAGGTATAATAATATCACCCAAACTAAATGATAATCCACCTTGAAATGCAAAGTTATACCCTAGTGTTTTAATCTCATCCAGGAAAGCAGCGGTTTCAGGAACACTAGTAACCTTAAGGATTTTACCAATAATATCTCGTAAAGATTTCTTAGTCAATACTTCATTTACATAACCTGCCGCTTCTGGTACTTTTTCGTTAAATATAACTCTACCAGTAGTAGTTTCAATGATTTGATTAACTAACTCTCCTTCGTCATTAAGATCCTTAGTACGAACTTTGATATTCGCATTAATATCTAATCTCTTCTCATTATAAGCAATAATTACTTCTTCTGGAGAATAGAATGTTAAGCCTTCACCTTTAATTTTTAGATCTCCTTCAGACATACGAGATTTGGTCATATAATAAAGACCAAGAACCATATCCTGAGAAGGTACAGTAACTGGAGAACCGTTTGCCGGGTTTAGAATGTTATGCGATGCTAACATCAATAACTGCGCTTCCAAAATTGCTTCTGGTCCTAAAGGTAAATGCACTGCCATCTGGTCACCATCAAAATCGGCATTAAATGCAGTACAAACCAATGGATGTAACTGTATCGCTTTACCTTCTATAAGCTTAGGCTGGAATGCCTGAATACCAAGACGGTGAAGTGTAGGAGCACGGTTTAGTAATACCGGATGTCCTTTAAGAACATTTTCTAAGATATCCCAAACTACGGGCTCTTTTCTATCTATAATCTTTTTGGCAGATTTTACCGTTTTTACAATTCCTCGCTCAATCAACTTTCTGATCACAAATGGCTTATATAGCTCTGCAGCCATATTTTTTGGAAGACCACATTCGAACAATTTCAATTCTGGTCCTACTACAATAACCGAACGAGCAGAATAATCCACACGTTTACCAAGTAAGTTTTGACGGAAACGTCCTTGCTTACCTTTTAATGAATCTGATAAAGATTTTAACGGTCTGTTAGAATCTGTTTTAACAGCCGAAGCTTTACGCGTATTATCAAATAACGAATCTACAGATTCTTGAAGCATACGCTTTTCGTTACGAAGAATTACTTCAGGAGCTTTGATCTCCATCAAACGCTTCAAACGGTTGTTACGTATAATTACACGACGATATAGGTCATTCAAATCTGATGTCGCAAAACGACCTCCATCAAGTGGCACTAACGGACGTAATTCTGGCGGAATTACAGGTACTACTTTAAGGATCATCCATTCTGGACGATTCTCTCTATTTTTGTTTGCATCACGGAACGACTCTACAACCTGAAGTCTTTTAAGAGCTTCTGTTTTACGTTGTTTAGATGTTTCGTTATTTGCTTTATGTCTTAACTCATAAGAAAGTGCGTCAAGATCGATTCTTCGTAAGATTTCGATCAAACACTCTGCTCCCATCTTAGCGATGAATTTATTTGGATCATTATCATCCAAATATAAATTCTCTTGTGGAAGGCTATCCAAGATATTAAGGTACTCCTCTTCGGTAAGGAAATCCATTTTTTGTACTGGTTCACCTTCTTCATTTTTGGCAATACCAGGTTGAATTACTACGTAACGTTCATAGTAAATGATCATGTCTAATTTCTTAGAAGGAAGTCCTAATAAATATCCTATTTTATTTGGTAAAGAACGGAAGTACCAGATATGCGCTACAGGAACAACAAGGTTAATGTGACCTACACGATCTCTACGTACTTTCTTTTCGGTTACTTCTACACCACATCGATCACAAACAATACCTTTGTATCGAATTCTTTTATATTTACCACAAGCACATTCGAAGTCCTTTACAGGTCCAAAAATACGCTCACAGAACAAACCATCGCGCTCAGGTTTGTGGGTACGATAATTGATAGTTTCAGGCTTAAGCACTTCTCCGTTAGAAACTGCCAAAATTGATTCTGGAGAGGCTAAACCAATAGAGATCTTATTAAATCTCTTTACTGTATTCTTATCATTATTTCTTGCCATAATATATGGTTGCTAAAGAATTATTGTAATTTAAATTTGAATAATTTATGGTTTAATCGTACCCTTTGGTTTTGCTCAGGGTACGATTTTACATATATTACTCTTCTAATCTGATATCCAGACCAAGACCTTTTAATTCGTGCATTAATACGTTAAAAGATTCTGGTAATCCAGGTTCTGGCATAGGTTCACCTTTAACGATACTTTCGTATGTTTTGGCTCTTCCTATAACATCATCAGATTTTACAGTCAATATCTCACGTAGGGTACTTGATGCTCCATAAGCTTCTAGTGCCCATACCTCCATCTCTCCGAAACGCTGACCTCCAAACTGTGCTTTACCACCAAGTGGTTGCTGAGTAATCAACGAGTATGGACCGATAGAACGTGCGTGCATCTTATCATCTACCATGTGACCTAGTTTAAGCATGTAAATCACACCTACAGTAGCTGCCTGATCAAAACGATCTCCTGTTCCACCATCATATAAATATGTGTGTCCAAATCTTGGGATTCCCGCTTCATCTGTAAATCCATTAATTTGTTCAAGAGAAGCGCCATCAAAAATTGGCGTAGCAAATTTTCTACCTAATTTTTGTCCTGCCCATCCTAATACAGTTTCATAAATCTGACCAATATTCATACGAGAAGGTACCCCTAGTGGATTCAATACGATATCAACTGGTGTTCCATCTTCTAAGAATGGCATATCTTCTTCTCTTACGATTCGAGCAACGATACCTTTGTTACCGTGACGACCTGCCATTTTATCTCCAACTTTAAGTTTACGTTTCTTAGCAATGTAAACCTTTGCAAGTTTTATAATTCCAGAAGGTAATTCGTCTCCAACAGAAATGGTAAATTTCTCTCTTCGAAGATTACCTTGTAAATCATTTTCCTTAATCTTATAATTATGGATAAGATCCGCTACCATTCTATTAAGATCATCATCGGTAGTCCAAGTCCCTTTGGTAAGGTGAGCATAATCATCAACACTGTTAAGCATTTTCTGAGTATACTTTTTACCTTTTGGAAGCACTTCTTCGCCTAGGTCGTTCATCACTCCTTGAGAAGTTTTACCCCCAACGATAGCGAATAATTTATCTACTAATTCAGCTTTTAAAAGCTCGAACTTAGTATCATACGATCTTTCAAGGATTTCGATATCTTCTTTATCCTGAGAACGCTTTCTCTTATCTTTGATGGCGCGAGCAAATAATTTCTTATCAATTACTACACCATGTAATGACGGAGAAGCTTTTAAAGACGCATCTTTAACATCACCTGCTTTATCACCAAAGATAGCTCTCAATAATTTTTCTTCGGGGGTTGGATCACTTTCACCTTTTGGAGTAATCTTACCAATAAGAATATCTCCAGGTTTTATTTCTGCACCAACACGGATCATTCCGTTTTCATCCAAATCTTTTGTAGCCTCTTCAGACACATTAGGAATATCATTAGTTAATTCTTCATTTCCTAATTTTGTATCTCTTACTTCAAGAGAATACTCATCTATATGAATAGACGTAAAGATATCATCTCGTACTACTTTTTCAGAAATTACGATCGCATCCTCAAAGTTATACCCTTTCCAAGGCATAAAGGCTACTTTCATATTTCTACCTAAGGCAAGCTCTCCATTTTCGGTAGCATATCCCTGACATAAAACCTGGCCTTTGGTTACCTTATCACCAACTCTTACAATTGGTTTAAGGTTGATACTAGTACCTTGATTTGTCTTACGGAATTTTATTAAATCATATGTTTTTGAATCACCATCAAAACTTACCATTCTCTCTTCATCTGTTCTATCATACTTAATGGTAATTTTTTGTGCATCTACATATTCTACAATTCCAGCACCCTCTGCATTAATCAAAACTCTCGAATCTGAAGCCACCTGACGTTCTAATCCGGTACCAACAATAGGCGCATCTACTCTTAATAATGGAACTGCCTGACGCATCATATTGGATCCCATCAAAGCTCGGTTCGCATCATCATGCTCTAAGAAAGGAATCAAAGAAGCTGAAATAGAAGCAATCTGATTAGGTGCTACATCAGCATAATTTACATTATTAGGGTCTATTACAGGGAAGTCACCTTCCATACGTGCAATTACCTTATCTACAGTAATATTTCCTTCATCTGTCATCGGGATATTAGCCTGAGCAATTAACTTCTCCTCCTCTTCCTCTGCACTTAGATATCTAAATTCTGCAACATCTACTTTACCATCTGTTACTTTACGATAAGGAGTTTCTAAGAATCCCATAGAGTTTACCTTAGCAAAAACAGCCAATGAAGATATTAAACCAATATTTGGTCCTTCAGGAGTCTCAATAGGACACAAACGACCATAATGCGTATAGTGTACATCACGTACCTCGAAACCGGCACGCTCACGAGATAAACCACCAGGCCCTAGAGCCGAAAGTCTACGCTTATGAGTAATCTCTGCTAATGGATTTGTTTGATCCATAAACTGAGACAGCTGATTGGTACCAAAAAATGAATTAATTACAGAAGATAATGTCTTTGCATTGATCAAATCAATTGGTGTAAAGACCTCATTATCTCTAACATTCATACGTTCACGAATGGTACGAGCCATACGTGCTAAACCAACACCAAACTGTTGCGATAATTGCTCACCTACTGTTCTCACACGACGATTAGAAAGGTGATCAATATCATCAATCTCTGCCTTGGAGTTAATAAGTTCTATTAGATATTTTATAATGGTTATGATATCTTCTTTGGTAAGCACTTGCTTATCCATAGCAATATCAAGACCTAATTTTTTGTTCATTCTATAACGACCAACTTCACCAAGATTGTAACGTTGATCAGAGAAGAATAATTTATCAATAATACCCCTTGCAGTTTCTTCATCTGGCGGCTCTGCATTACGTAATTGGCGGTATATGTGTTCTACCGCTTCTTTTTCAGAATTGGTAGGATCTTTTTGTAAGGTATTATGAATAATTGCGTAATCTCCTTTTTGATTATCTTCTTTATGAAGCAAGATAGTCTTAGCTCCAGATTCAATAATCTCTTCAAGGTGATCTTTGTCAAGAATCGTATCACGATCCAAAACAATTTCATTACGCTCGATAGATACAACTTCTCCTGTATCTTCATCAACGAAATCTTCGTGCCATGTATTTAAAACACGCGCAGCCAATTTACGTCCTAGTACTTTCTTTAATCCCGATTTAGAAACTTTTATTTCTTCTGCAAGATCAAATATTTCTAAAATATCTTTATCACGCTCAAAACCAATTGCACGGAAAAGTGTTGTTACCGGTAATTTTTTCTTTCTATCGATATATGCGTACATAACGCTATTGATATCGGTAGCAAATTCTATCCAAGATCCTTTAAAAGGAATTACTCTGGCAGAATATAATTTAGTTCCATTTGCATGGAATGATTGTCCAAAGAATACTCCAGGAGAACGGTGTAATTGAGATACCACAACACGTTCTGCTCCATTGATACAAAATGTACCACTTGGCGTCATATATGGGATTGTTCCTAAATACACGTCCTGAACAATTGTTTCAAAATCTTCGTGTTCTGGGTCTGTACAGAATAATTTAAGACGTGCTTTTAAAGGCACACTATAAGTAAGACCTCTTTCTATACATTCCTGAAGATCATATCTTGGAGGATCAACGAAGTAATCTATAAATTCTAGTACAAATTGATTACGAGTATCTGTAATCGGGAAGTTTTCCATGAAGGTATTATATAAACCTTCGTTTCCTCTTTCTTCAGATTTTGTTTCTAATTGAAAGAAATCCTGAAAGGACTTGATCTGAATATCCAGAAAATCAGGATAATCGGGTCTGTTCTTTACGGAAGAGAAATTCAATCTTTCTGTTTGCGTTGCTAACATCAATGGACGGAATTAAATTAAAATTTTAAAAAGGGTCGCGTATTTTTAACACCTAATACTTATATACGCAAAATGGTTTAGACCTCAGAGAATGATCTCTGGGTCTAAACCTATGTGTTCAATCTTTGGTAAGCTTACTTAAGCTCAACCTCTGCTCCTGCCTCTTCTAACTGTGCTTTAAGAGCTTCTGCTTCATCCTTAGCTACTCCTTCTTTGATTGCTTTAGGAGCTTCATCAACTAATCCTTTAGCATCTTTAAGACCAAGACCAGTTAATTCTTTAACAAGTTTTACAACTGCTAATTTAGAACCTCCTGCAGCGGTAAGGATTACATCGAATTCTGATTTTTCTTCAGCAGCTTCTCCACCACCACTGGTACCACCACCAGTAACAGCTACTGCAGCAGCAGCGGGCTCAATACCATATTCTTCTTTTAATATATCAGCTAACTCATTAACTTCTTTTACTGTTAAGTTAACTAATTGTTCTGCGAAATCTTTTAAATCTGCCATTTTCTATCGTTTTAATAAAAATTTTTAATTGAAATATAATTTGTTAAAAAGTGCGTACACTACTATTAATTATCCTTCTTTTTCGGATAATGTTTTAAGGATACCAGCAATTGTACCTCCTCCTGATTTTAATGCTGAAATAACATTCTTAGCAGGCGACTGTAATAAGCCAATAATATCTCCGATAACTTCTTCTTTAGACTTAATATTAACTAACGTCTCAAGACTATCGTCACCGATAAATATTGCTTCTTCGATAAAAGCTCCTTTTAATACAGGTTTCTCTGATTTCTTACGAAATTCTTTGATAACCTTTGCGGGTGCATTTCCAGCTTCAGAAAACATTAACGAAGTATTACCTTTTAATACATTCGGCAAATCTCCGAAATCCTTATCAGAATTCTCCATTGCTTTCGCAAGAAGTGTATTCTTAATTACTTTTAATGATACATTAGCTTTAAAACAAGCTCTACGTAAATTTGAAGTTGTTCCTGCATCTAATCCTGAAATGTCAGCTAAATATATAATAGCGTTTTCAGCCAACTGAGCAGTTAAGTCTTCAATTACCAGTGATTTTTCTTCTCTTGTCATAATCGTTTATCTTAATTACCCAGCAAAGTTTTTAGTATCTATTTCAACTCCAGGACTCATTGTAGAAGACATATATATTGATTTAATATATACACCTTTTGAAGCCTGTGGTTTTAACTTTACCAATGTTGTTAATAATTCTTTAGCATTTCCCGCTATTTTCTCAGCATCGAAAGAAGATTTTCCTATTGCCGCGTGAACAATACCAGTTTTATCAACTTTGAAATCAATCTTACCAGCCTTTACATCAGAAACAGCCTTTGAAACATCCATGGTTACAGTTCCTGTTTTTGGATTAGGCATTAATCCACGAGGTCCTAATACTCTACCTAATGGTCCTAATTTACCCATAACGCTAGGCATTGTGATGATTACGTCGACATCTGTCCATCCACCTTTGATTTTATCAAGGTATTCATCTAGACCAACAAAATCAGCACCTGCTTCTTTAGCTTCAGCTTCTTTATCTGGGGTTACCAATGCTAATACCTTAACATCTTTCCCTGTTCCGTGAGGTAATGTTACCACACCACGCACCATTTGATTTGCTTTACGCGGATCTACGTTCAAACGAACAGCAAGATCTACAGACGCATCAAAATTTACGTTTGTTATTTCCTTTACCAAAGCAGAAGCTTCTTCTACTGAATATGCTTTATTGCTATCAACTTTAGCGTTTGCTTCTTTTTGCTTTTTAGTTACTTTTGCCATTTTGTAAACTTTTTTGGATTAAAAAGGAGCTTGTCCTTTTACAGTTACACCCATTGAACGAGCAGTTCCGGCAATCATTTTCATAGCAGATTCTACAGTAAATGCATTTAAATCTTGCATTTTATCTTCTGCTATCGCACGAACTTGATCCCAAGTAACACTAGCTACTTTTTTACGATTAGGCTCTCCAGAACCTTTTTTCTGTTTTGCTGCTTCCAGTATTTGAACAGCTGCGGGTGGAGTTTTAATAACAAAATCAAAAGATTTGTCTTTATACACATTGATTACCACTGGCAATACTTTTCCAGCTTTATCCTGTGTTCTACCATTGAATTGCTTACAGAATTCCATGATATTCACTCCGGCAGCACCTAAAGCAGGTCCAACTGGTGGAGATGGGTTTGCCGCTCCTCCACGTACTTGTAACTTTACAACCTTACTTAACTCTTTAGCCATTTTTCTAATTTTAAATTAGAATTGTTCTATAAGTGGAAGCAAAAGAACAATTCTGGATATATAATGTAACAATTATTATATTTTTTCAACTTGCATATAGCTCAGCTCTAAAGGTGTTTTTCTTCCAAAGATCTTCACCATTACTTCTAGCTTACGCTTTTCTTCATTTACTTTCTCAACGGTACCATTAAATCCATTAAAAGGACCATCGATAACTTTTACAGTTTCTCCAACCGTGTAAGGTATTGCAACGTTATCAGTTTTGACTGCCAATTCATCAACCTTACCTAACATTCTATTAATTTCAGCTTTTCTTAAAGGCACCGGGTCTCCACCCTTTACTTCTCCAAGAAAACCGATTACACCATTAATAGACTTTATAATATGCGGTATCTCTCCCGAAAGGTTAGCCTCTATCATCACATAACCAGGAAAATATACACGTTCTTTATTTATTTTCTTTCCGTTACGGATTTGCACAACCTTCTCTGTTGGTACTAAAATCTGCGCAACATAATCCTGAAGGCCCATATGAGCAATTTCACGCTCTATATAGTCCTTAACCTTGTTTTCCTGACCACTAACAGCCCTTACAACGTACCATTTCTTTGTATTATCCACCTCGGCCATTTTCACAATATTTAAGATTTAACTAAAGTAAAATAATACTCTATCAAATTACTAAATACAGTATCTACTCCCCAGATAGCCAAAGAAAAAATAACTGAAAAAACAATTACAACCAAAGTAAGTCTTTGAGCTTCTGCCCAAGGAGTCCATGTTACATGGTTCTTTAATTCGTTATATGATTCCGTTATGTAATTTATAAATCCAGCCATCTTGTTATTATTTAAACAAATAAACATTCAAAATTTATTCGCTATAAAATTTCTTATTCACTACAATTACCACTTCAAAAAAATACTAATTGCAACAGCACGGGTTGAGAGGCTCCCTTCGACTAAGCTCAGGACAGGCTTCTCGCCTCGTTAACTTTTTTTCCGCAAAATGCTTTTATCCAAAAAAGACAAACATCATTTTAACAGCACGGGTTGAGAGGCTCGAACTCCCGACACCTGGTTTTGGAGACCAGTGCTCTACCAACTGAGCTAAACCCGTATACATAAGTCAAGGTATTCGCCTAGGCGAATACCTTACTTATATATATAATTGTATTAGTCTAAAATTTCAGTTACCTGACCAGCACCTACTGTTCTACCACCTTCACGGATAGCAAAACGAAGACCAACATTCATAGCAATTGGTTGAATCAACTCAACATTAATAGTTAAGTTATCTCCAGGCATTACCATTTCAACTCCATCAGGAAGCGCAATATTTCCTGTTACGTCAGTTGTACGAACGTAGAACTGAGGACGGTAGTTATTATGGAATGGAGTGTGACGCCCACCTTCTTCTTTCTTAAGGATATATACCTCAGCTTTAAATTTAGCATGTGGAGTTACAGACCCTGGCTTAGTAATTACCATACCACGAGAGATCTGAGTTTTTTCAATACCTCTTAAAAGGATACCTACGTTATCTCCAGCCTCACCTCTATCTAATATTTTACGGAACATCTCTACTCCAGTAATAGTAGAAGTGAGTTTCTCTGCTCCCATACCGATGATCTCTACAGAATCCCCAGTATTTGCAACACCAGTTTCGATACGACCAGTTGCAACAGTACCACGACCAGTAATAGAGAATACATCTTCGATAGGCATTAAGAAATCTTTCTCAACATCACGCTTTGGCAATTCGATCCAAGTATCAACAGCTGCCATAAGTTCCATAACTGTATCTACCCATTTTTGCTCACCGTTAAGTGCTCCAAGAGCAGATCCAGCAATTACAGGACCGTTATCTCCATCATACTCATAGAAAGAAAGAAGATCTCTTACTTCCATTTCAACAAGCTCTAATAACTCCTCATCATCAACCATATCCACTTTATTAAGGAATACAACGATTCTAGGAATACCTACCTGACGACCTAATAGTATGTGCTCACGAGTTTGTGGCATAGGACCATCTGTAGCAGCAACTACCAAGATCGCACCGTCCATTTGAGCAGCACCAGTAACCATGTTCTTTACGTAATCCGCGTGACCTGGACAGTCAACGTGAGCGTAGTGACGATTTTCTGTTTGGTACTCTACGTGAGATGTATTAATTGTAATACCTCTTTCTTTTTCTTCCGGAGCGTTGTCGATAGTATCGAAATCTCTCGCTTCAGAAAGACCAGCTTCTGCTAATACCTTAGTAATCGCAGCAGTCAAAGTTGTTTTACCGTGATCAACGTGTCCAATAGTACCAATATTTAAGTGCGGTTTGGAACGATCAAAAGTTTCCTTTGCCATAATTAATTTATTTAATCTTAGTTATATATTAGTGTTCAATTTATGCTTTTGCACTAAGAGCCAATGACGAGATTTGAACTCGTGACCTCTTCCTTACCAAGGAAACGCTCTACCCCTGAGCTACACCGGCTTTAAAAAGTAGCAAGAAAAATCAGAGTTCTTTAATTCATTATTAAAAGAAAACCGATTCACCTCTTTACTTTATTTTAAAAATCCAATGCTAAATCGCATCAAGATTAGCTTTTTTGAGCGGGAGACCAGGTTCACCTCGACTCTGCTCGATACAGGCTTCTCACCCTGTATTCTTCAATAAACCAAGAAACATATTCCAAAGAATATTTCTTACACATCAAAGAACTTACTTTGAGCGGGAGACCGGGTTCGAACCGGCGACATTCAGCTTGGAAGGCTGACGCTCTACCAACTGAGCTACTCCCGCTTTTTAATTCAGAATTACGAATTTTGAATTATGGTATTTATCTTTTGGATTACTTCGCTTCGCTCAGTGATCCTGTCCGGGTGAGCCCGAACATCAATTTTAAAACACAAAAGTTTACAAAAGCAAGCTTTTAACACTTCCTTAGTTTTAAAATTATGTGGGGAGAGCAGGATTCGAACCTGCGAAGGTAAAAACCAACAGATTTACAGTCTGTCCTCGTTGGCCGCTTGAGTATCTCCCCAATCAAAATTCAATATTTTTAAATGAACTTTATATGTTTTGAGTGCGCAAAAATAGTCATTTATTTTACAATTCAAAACTCTATTAAAAAAGTATCGTTTTTTATTAAAAAAAACCTCTTTTTTAGAGCCGATAGAGGGACTTTCTTCGGCTATACTCAGGATAAACTTCTCGTCCCTTTTTCAAGAAGTTTTGACAACACAAAACCACTTAAATCCTGATACTAATTTCAAAATTTCAAGAGCCGATAGAGGGACTCCCTTCGACCATGCTCAGGATAAACTTCTCGTCCTTTTCTCAAGATATTTTTTACAATGCAAAATCTCTCAATTCCTGATGTCAATCTCAAAATTTCAAGAGCCGATAGAGGGACTCGAACCCACGACCTGCTGATTACAAATCAGCTGCTCTAGCCAGCTGAGCTATATCGGCTTTTCACTATGTTTTAGAACATAAAAAAGTCCGCTATTTCTAACGGACTGCAAATGTATAATAATTTATTTTTTACACAAAACTATTTTTCAAAAAAATAGTCAAACATGTGCATTTAATTTTTCTTTCCGTTTTTTCAATTGTCTTTCCAAAGAACTAACACACTCATCCACACCTTCTTCAAATGTTTTGTTGATTTTTTTGATCATAAATTCATCCCCCGGGACACTTAATAAAATTTCTGTGATTTTGTTTTCTTTACCACTTGTATTCATTACTTTTAAGAATACGTCTGCATGAATAATACGATTAAAATAAGTTTCTAATTTATCCAATTTTGCTTGAGTAAAATCCACCAACTTTTGATCTACATTAAAATTTACGGATTGCAAGTTCACTTTCATAGGTGTTAGTTTAATTGGTTTAACAAATATTTTAAGCCTAAAAGATAAATAAGTGAGAGAACTTATTACTTACTTTTTATTCCTTGGGTGGGATTGATTATAAACTTTAGTTAGTTGCGCAACACTATGATGTGTGTAAACCTGTGTTGCAGCCAAACTGGAATGACCAAGCAATTCTTTTACAGCATTTAAGTTTGCTCCTTCGTTAAGCAAATGAGTCGCAAATGAGTGTCTCAAAATATGCGGACTCTTTTTCACCTTTGAAGAAGCCTTACTAAAATAACTATTTATGATTCGATACACAAGTGTTTCATATATTTTAACTCCTTTTTTGGTTAACAACAAATAAGGCTCATTGTGATCTACTAGTATATCTTTTCTAAATTCCGAATACAGCTTTATTGTGTCACATATCGAAGAAAGCAATGGCAGATACCTTTCTTTATTTCTTTTCCCTAATACTTTTATTTGTTTACCAGCAATATCAATATCGGCTATTTTTAAATTCACCAACTCTATTCGGCGTATACCTGTGCCATAAAAAAGTTCTACAATTAATCTATTTCTTAAACTTTCAAAATCTCGTTCTTCTTTCAAAATACGAAGAACATCTTCTATTTCATCTACTGAAAAAGGTATTTGTAATTTTTTTGGGGCTTTTAATGCCTGGTGCTTTGCTAATGGATTATTTTGAATCTCTCCTATTTTAAGTAAAAATTTGTAGAACGTTTTAAGTGAGGAAACCTTTCTATTTATGGTTCTATTAGACATCCCCTGATCAACCAGTACAACTATCCATGAACGAATTTGTGGATAATTCGCTTCTGATATATTTAAGGACTCGTACCTTTCTTCATAAAACGATATAAAAGAGAATAGATCCGACTTATATGCCGTAACGGTATGTATGGAATATTTCTTTTCTAGAAGCAGATAATCTAAAAACTGAGTAACAAGCATAAAAAAAACCGTTAGAAAACAAAAGTAGTAAAACTTTTAGGTTCTTAACGGTTAAATTTATACTGAAAAACGAAGTCTTTCCTTTAGGAAAAATACAGACTACGTTTTAACTTTTTAAATCTCTTCCTGATCTCTTAAGTGCTGAATATATTGCGCTTTTTGAACTTGCGCTCTTCTTTCAACAGAAGGTTTTGAAAACGCCTGACGTTTACGAAGCTGACGCATCGTTCCTGTTCGATCAAATTTTCTTTTAAAACGTTTTAACGCTCTATCTATATTTTCTCCGTCTTTAACTGGTATAATTAACATAGTTGCACCTCCTTTCTTTAAAAATTAGGCTGCAAAGATAGTATAAAACTATTATTTACAAAGTTTTTTTTGAAGGAAGTTAATTAATTCTCTTTTTTTTACTCAAAGACACAAAGAAAACGGTCTTTTATCCATCCTAAAGGGGCAGAAGATAGACAAAAAACCGTTTATAATTTATTAGAGTATTTTACTTCTGTTCTATTTCAAAGACCAGACACTATATCCTTTTGGTGGTGCTTGAATCTTAACCCATCTACCGCCCTGGGTAACTGGCTCCCAACTGGAACTTCCGGTATAATCCTTAATTCTTCTATTGGACCAATTGGTTTCTACCCATCTTTCTTTCCAAGAATTAGAATTGTTGATATACACTATCAAACCATTCTTACCTCCTCCACCATTTCTTTTGGCTATATATTCGTCATTATCGGTCCAAAGGTTAGAAGTACTGCCACTAGCAAGGTTGTTGTGTATCCAAATAAGGTTGTTTAATTTATTCTTATCTAACCAATCTTCATAATCTCTATAGAAAAGGGCAGGATATCCTTCATGTGTTAAAATATAGGCGTATGCTAATATTTTATTGTTGATAATTTCGTCTGTATCATGATTAGCAACAAAGGTTACTGCTCGAGAAGCATTTCTTTTCCAAAGCATATCTCCACTTAGTGCATTAAGGTTATTGCCCATGAACGCATCCCTCATTTTATAGTAACAAGCAAAATCAAAAGCCGACATTTGAGCTTCGGTTGTCCACCAGTCCAGGGTATTTACATTTCCATCCCAATATTCTCCAACCGAAAATCCTCCAACATTGTTTTTCCATTCTCTAACAACCCAAGGTTCGAATCCTTTCACATAGTCGAATCTCCATCCATCGAAGCCCATAGTGTTCTTATAGTACTTTGCCACAGAATTTGATCTTCCCCATAACCAATCTTGTACATATGCTTTGCTATGACTCAAATCAGGGAATCCACCAAAAATACCACTATCAGAATAATATTGATCGTTAGGATGAAAATCGTATTTCGTTCTATTAAATAAACCAGACAATGGATTATAGTCTGTATACGTGTTCTTTCCTGCAAATTCATTCCACTCTAGATCACCACCACTATTGTGATTAATTACTATATCAGCAATCACACTAAGACTATTATTATGTGCGGTGCTAATAAGACTTTCTAATTCTGATCTGGATCCAAATCGGGTTTCTACGCTTCCCATTTGGTTATATTCTCCAAAATCATAATAATCAAATGGGTCATACCCCATCGAAAAAGCACCATTTTGAGCCTTACTTACCGGCGGCAACCAAATTGCATCCATCCCGGCATTACTCCAATCATCTACCTTACCCTTTACAACATTCCACCAGGTACCGCCTGCTGGAACATCCCAATAAAAAGCTTGCATCATTACTCCAGAACCAATAGGTTTTAAAGCCTTGGAAGTGACGGTCTCCTGAAGATTCGCGGACTCTGTTTCCACAGAATCCAGAACTTCATCTTTACTACAACTAATGAAGAAAAACGTTATAGCAAAAAATCCATAAAAAAACTTGCTGAATTTCATAATTTACTTAGTGTTTGTGTTAATTTCCTTTCAAATTAATAATTTAGAGAAGACCGAAAACGTTTGAAGTCTCACGAAAACGTTTTCGTGTTAATAAAGATTTAAAATTAACCGTAAATTACAAGTATTTTTATGCAGGATATAGTAAAATCACAAAAAAAGTGCTAAAAAAACAATAATCTAGCGCTTTTCTTTATAAAATATTTTGGTTTTGTTGAATTTTATGTTGCGGGTTTGTATTCCTTTTTATCTATAACTATTTTAGCAATAATCTCTCTTAGAATTTCTGAGGTTCCTCCACCGATTGGCCCTAATCTACTATCTCTAAACAATCTAGCCAATGGATATTCTTCCATATAACCGTATCCACCAAGAAGTTGTAGACATTGATAGATAACCTCATCTGCCATTTTCGTTGAAAGTAGCTTAGACATACTCGCCTCTTTCACCACATACTCCCCTACATTAAGTCTTTTTGCAATGGAATAATTAAATTCTTTACACATTTCAATTTCACTTGCCATATCAGCTACAGAATGTCTTAAAGCCTGAAATTTATCAATAGTTTTTCCAAAGGCTTCTCTTTCGGACATATATTTAATAGCGTATTCGAGACCATACTCTGCTCTCGCATGAGCATTCACTCCCATAATCAATCTTTCTAATGCAAAATGCTGCATAATATATGAGAACCCTTTATTTTCTTCTCCCATTAAATTCTCTAAAGGAATCTTTACATTATCGAAGGCAATCTCTCCCGTATCAGAAGCTCTCCATCCAAGTTTTTCGAGCTTTGTGGCAGAAACTCCGGGTGTGTCTCGATCAATTACAAAAATGCTTATTCCTTTGTTTCCCAACTCAGGATTTGTTTTAGCGGCAACTACAAGGTAGTCACTATAAACCCCATTTGTAATAAATGTTTTGGATCCATTAATCACATAATGATCACCATTCTTAACAGCTGTAGATCGCATACCTGCCACATCAGAGCCTCCAAAAGGTTCGGTAATAGCCAGACATCCTATTTTTTCACCAGAAATACTAGGGGTTAAATATTCTTCTTTGATTCTATGATCTCCTTCTTTATTTAAATGAGTCATTGCTAAATAAACATGTGCCCATATTGCTGCTGCAAAACCGCCCGAATTAATTTTCTGCAATTCTTCTAAAAGAATCACCATATAAAAAATATCCAAATCCAGACCTCCATACTTTTCGGGGTAAGAGATACCAAAATACCCCATCTCTCCGAATTTTTCCCAAATAAAACGGTCAATTATTCCTGTTTTTTCCCATTCCTCAATATGGGGAGTAACTTCTTTTTTGAGAAAATCTTTAAGACTTTGTCTAAATAATTCGTGCTCTTCTGTAAAATACATACTGTTCATATGATAACTCCAACTTTATTAGTTAACATATTACTGTGTATAATAACGAATTAACATAGAGTATTTATGGATACATAAAACCTCTATTATCATTTTCAGAATTCGTCAAAATTCACAGCAATTTTTTTCCGATTCTTAATTTAATGTCAAATATAAAGCTATTCTGTCTATTTTATCTAAAGAAAAACCTTTGATTTTTCCTAATTCATTAAAGTCAGAAATACTTCCGTTATTCTTAATATAATCTCTTATTTCCAGCGCTTCTTCAAAATCAAAATAAGGCACTTCAATTAATTCATTAACCGATGCCGTATTTAGATTCAGTTTTATTATTTTTTTAGGTGTTTTGACTGTAAAAAATGAAAGTATATTTTTCCTTTGATTCTCATAAAGTCCTGAAACATCTTTAAGCTGTATATCACTTATAAAACCTCCAACTTTATTCCTATACTTTACAATTCTCTGAGCGATAAAATCGGGCACATTTACTTTTTCTTGGATTTGCTTTGTAGTAGCAAGGTTTAAATCTCCTTTTTCTACATAAGTTTTTGCTGGATACTTTTTGGCTAATCCATCCTTTCTTTTTTTCCTATTTACCCAATCGGGAAATTTGAATAAAGGAGCAATTATCTTAAGAAGTGAATCCGAAATTTTTGTAACTCTTTTAAAATCTGATACAGAATTTATCCACTTCCCTTCTTTTCTATAATCAACGAGTCGATCCATTTCTTTGGGTGATAGTCCCAGTTGATATCCTTTATGATCAGAAATAAAATTAGGATTAAAAGGTTTTAGTTTAAATGCTTCTTTTTCTTTATAAGCAATCTGTTTTAAGGAATCTACTTGATTCTGAAACTTGGTAAGTTCGACAAAACTTCCTTTTTTGGCTTGCGGTCTTGGATAAAAGCAGTAAAGCAAAATGCTGCCGAATAAAAGTATTGCCAAAAGAAAAATCCCATTTCGGAAACGTGTATGTATCTCGAAATGGGATTTGATGTTTTTCATAAAAATGAATATATTCTATTTTTGAGCTGCTTTGATAGCATCAAAATATCTCTTCAGCTGTTTTTTAACTATCGGGAACAAGAAGTATAAACCAATCATATTTGGAAATACCATAGCAAAAATCATCGCGTCTGAGAAATCCCAAATAGATTTCATACTTGCCGCAGCACCAATAACAACAAATGTTAAGAACAATAATTTGTAAACTAAATCAGCTTTCTTTCCTCTTCCAAATAAAAACTTCCAGGATTGTAATCCATAATACGACCATGAAATCATAGTAGAAACCGCAAAAAGAACAACGGCTATGGTAAGGAACACATTAGAGAAAGGAATATATTTTGCAAATGCTTTTTGAGTTATCCCTGCACCTTCATAGGATGCTCCATCAATTATAACGGCTCCACTTCCGTCTCCTCCATAAACAAACGCTCCATCTGAATTAAAAATAATGATTACTAGAGCGGTCATTGTACAGATCACCACAGTATCGATAAAAGGTTCTAGTAATGCTACCAGACCTTCTGATGCTGAATATTTGGTTTTTACCGCAGAGTGAGCGATCGATGCCGATCCTGCTCCTGCTTCATTAGAAAATGCTGCTCTTTTAAAACCTACTAACAATACTCCTATAACTCCACCCACTCCTATGGCTTTAGGATTGAATGCTTCAGTTACAATCATTCCGATAGCATCATCGATAAAAGAAAAATTACTCAAAATGATATACAAACAAGCAATTATATAAAGTAAAGCCATGAACGGCACTACTTTTTCTGTAACAGAAGCTATTCGCTTAATTCCCCCTATAATAATGATTCCCACTAAAATAGCAAGAATTATACCTATCCAAAATCCAGCTGCAGTACTTTCTAAACCTAATAATTCTTTTAAGACTACTGTTGCCTGATTTGATTGTGCAGCATTTCCACCTCCAAAAGAGCCACCTATACAGAAGATTGCAAAAAATACCGCTGCAATTTTGCCTAGCCAAACGAACCCTTTTTCTTTAAGTCCTTTACTTAGATAATACATTGGTCCACCGTATACAGTTCCGTCTTCTCCTACATCGCGATACTGTACTCCAAGGGTACATTCAACAAACTTGGTTGACATTCCTAAAAATCCACAAATAATCATCCAGAAAGTTGCACCAGGGCCACCAAGTGCGATGGCCAGGGCTACACCAGCAATATTACCATTACCTACTGTACCAGAAACAGCTGTTGCCAATGCCTGAAAGTGAGAAACTTCTCCTTCTTGAGATTCGTCTCTAATAGTATCTCGAATATCTCCTTCAACGATGCTAACTTCAGGTTTCCCTTCAATTCCATGCCCTTCTACATCATCATATTTTCCTCTTACTACATTTATTGCTCTTGCAAAATATCTGACATTTGGGAATCCAAAATAAATTGTAAAAAACAAGGCACTTAGAACTAAGAGTATCAAAACAAAAGGCGTTCCTCCAATAGTAAAGAAAATCACATTAGAGAAAAAATCAGAAACGGGTTTAAAACCTTCGTCTATTTTTTGATCGAGGCCTTTTTCTATTGTTTCTTGCGCGAATGTTGTTATGGGGAGTGTAAGTGCTAAAATTGAAAGAAGAATTCTCTTCATAATTCTGTGAGTTAATTTAATTTTTGTGTTTAAGAAGTCAGCAAGATGCTAAAAAAAACGATTGTGTACAATTTTTAAGGAGTTAAATGTTTTGCAATTATTAAATATTGAACTCTTTATTTAATAGATTAATTTGTTCTGGGCGACCAAGAACCACCACTTTGGAACCAGGTTTTAGAAGTGTATTAGCTTCTGGGTTTACGATATATTCTCCTTCTGGCGATTTATACCCTATGATTGTGCAACCAGTTCTTGATCTCATATCTATATTAAGAATAGTTCTTTCCTGTTGATCATCAAACATATCTTCAAAGGAGATCTCCTCTATATTTATTGATTTTTTTCCTACGATAGAAAGATTATCCAAAAACTCAATTAAATCGGGCACTACAACTAATGAAGCCATGTGATCACCCCCAATACGATCCGGCATAATTACATTATCTGCACCTGCTAATCTTATTTTCTTATACGAAGTATCTAGCGAAGCTCTACTAATGATCTTAAGGTTCTTATTAATTTGTCTTGCAGATAATACAATAAACAAGTTGTCTGCATCTTCGGGTAGCGTACAAATTAGACAAAATGCTTTTTTAAGTCCGGCTTCTATCAAGATAGAGTCTTCAGTTGCATTTCCTTTAAGAAAAAGGAGTTTATCATCCTGATACCGCTCTATTACTGCTTCATCCTTTTCGATGATAATAAATGGCTTATTATATGCCAACAACTTAACTGCCGCTTGTTTACCATTACGTCCGTACCCAATAATGATGATATGATTTTCAAGTTGATGTATCATTTTTTGTGTTTTTCTAAGTTGTACTCTCTTTGGATCATTTTTACTTACAATATATTCTGTTATAACCGATACCGAATAGGCAAAAATAGCAACGCTGGTTGAGATAAGAAATACTGTAAATAACTTACCATTATCATTCAGGGGTTGAACTTCTTCAAAACCAACTGTGGTCATAGTAATAACCGTCATATATAGTGCATCAACCCATGAATAATTAGAGAAATAACGAAACCCTAGTACACCAATTGTGATTACAACAATTAATAGAATTAGTGCAATATATACTTTTGGCCTACCCCAATTATAAATTTTTATCATAAGTCAAATACAGAGGTTCGTTTAGTGTATACCAAATCCTTTAATTTTAACCAAAAAGCCATATTGAGGTATAATACAAACCCCAAGCCAGCTGTTGCAAAGGTTAAATAGATAAAGAAAAGCCTAACATTTTTTGCTCGCATACCCAACCTATCAGCTAATCTAGAAGATACATAAAATCCATTCCGTTCTAAAAAATGTCTTAAATTATAAAGCATAATGCAAAGTAATTATATTATCCTAAACTTTGATCTTGATTCAGTAAATAATTACCAATAGCACATCGTAAACAGGCTTTTTGGTCACAATAATTATTCTTGAGTTGTATCATTGCCTGGGTATGCATAGCATTATCAATAGGTGCTTTTAATACTGTAAAAGATTCAATAATACTGTTCTTCTCTTTAGGAATATTAGATATTAGTTCAAAAATGCTTTCATCTGAATTCTTACCTTGATTTTTTGCGTAGATAAATTTAATGGGAATGATGGTATTGATCAAAATTAAATCAATAAATGATTTTGATATATTTTTCTTTCTTCGTGTTGATTGCTTATCAAAAGTATAATGATTTTCCCAAAAATCACTAGTAGCAACCTTAAATAGTTCATATACTTCTTCAATAGTATTTGTCTGAATGATATCGCTAAAAAAATTTTGATTTTTATAATATAAACTGGCCAATTGAGCCAATCTAACCGTGGGAAAATTTGAGGGTCTTAATCTAAAAAAATGAAAAGGCAACACCCCAATGGAATTTAATTGAAATTTGTTCTTTAAAAACTCATATTCTTCTTGAAGCTTTCGTACATAACCAATTTCGTTATGATTATATAGAAGATTTGCTTGACCAAATAATAATGCTTCTAGTTGATCTAGGTTTTTGCTACATTTTCGGATTATAGAAAAATCTAATGAATTTGCAAGGCTCAAAAATGCTTCTCCATTAACTTTAAGTCCAAAGTTTTTGGCTAACAACTGAAAAAGTATTGCTTCCCAATCATTTGATGTATTTTTTAATAAGCTCAAAATCAACTCCGATTTTTGCTCTAATCGTTCTAAAAATAACCGTTCTTGCCAATTAGACATCACAAAATCTGATACTTTTTGAAACTGTTTCTCACAGGCTATCCACTTTGGGTTATCACGTTTGAAAACGATTTGATAACGAGCCAGTAATTTTTTGGATACATACTCTTTTAATTGTAACGTTGGCAACTGTGTATTATCTTTTCTAAAAACCGAAATATCATCCTCCCAGACCACATGTAAAATTACATTGTCGTAAGCTCTGTCCTTTTCATGATTATGGGCGTACCAATCACTCGATTTATAATGTATTTCTACATTTCCCGCCCATTTTTGACCATCTATACTGATCAAAGCATTAAAAAAATCTGGTCCCCCACTATAGGTATTATGCAAGCCTACGCTATTAAGAACAATTTCTTGTTGATGGGTCGTTTTAAGCTTTGATAATTCAAACTTTTTGTGTTTCCACAGATAGTGGAGAAAATCTTCATTCATTTGTGTATGTGTAGCTTTATATTCTTACTATTTTCCAATTGCTTGGGAAATCCATAGAATTTGCTATTCACATTTTGGGTAGGATCAAGACAAATGTTGTAGCATATCTGAAATAGTGGATGAAAATAATAAAAATTATTCTAAACTTGTAAGCCAATACTTATAATACTGACTAAAAAAACAAACCAATACATAAATGAATAACATTGTAAAGTCCATATTTATATCTGTTTTCCCCCTAGTTGCGCTCTATTTTACAATCGACAGTGTCGTACATTTAATAAATCATGGAATATCGTATCGATATATAGGAAGATTGATAATTGCATCTGCCATTGCGTTACTTTTTATTATAATTTTTATTAAACCTGTTGCACGCACCGATGCAAATTTAAAAGCCTATATGATTCCTGTGGTAATTGGTTTTTTAATAAGTGTAATTTCTGGAGGGATTATCGAAAAAGATATAAATGGTTCATTGCCCAGTATTGGATTGTTTTTGGGATGGGTACTTTATATAAAATGGTATTCTATTTTTAAGGATAGGACCTCTAATGAACTTATAAGAGTTGGTTGTAAATTACCCAATTTTGAACTACAAAATACAGAAAGAAACACCATCAACTCTTCCACTTTTATCGGTAATCCCTCAATATTTCTTTTTTATCGCGGAAATTGGTGCCCATTGTGTATGGCACAGATCAAAGAGATAGCCTCGCAATATAAAGAGCTTGAAAAAAGAAAGGTGAATATGGTACTAATAAGTCCACAACCCCATAAGTACACCAAGTCTCTTGCAAAAAAATTTAATGTAAATTTTAATTTTTTGGTTGATCAAGGCAATAAGGTTGCTAAACAATTAAATATATATGCAAAAAATGGGATTCCAATGGGATTTCAAACCCTTGGATATGATAGCGATACTGTATTACCAACAGTTATTATCACTAATAAAGAAGGTGAAATAATCTTTGTAGATCTAACCGACAATTACCGTATACGACCAGAACCTCAAACATTTCTTACTATTCTTGATAATCAAGATATTTAATTAAGAGAAGTACATATTGTATTCAACCCCTAGTAAAAAGAAGGTTAAAAGGTAATATATTCAAAAAAATGACACTCATACCCTCATAAAATTGATTATCAACGAATTAATTTTTCTTAAAATCAAGTTAATTACTAGTAGAAATGTACTATTGGTAAGATTTTATGTATTAATGGAAAACCTTACAACAATTTGATTTCTTTACTTTGTCTATGAATAACGGGAAAATTATATTCAACAAAGACATAAAGATTACAAAACCCTAAACTAAGTTGAGTTTGTGTTAGGTTATAGATGGTTGTCATTTTTTGGCGACCATCTTTATTTTTACAAATTCGTATCTGGATAAATATCAAACTTATTAAAAAAAGCTTTTTTAAACTTCGAAGAGTTAGAGTAATTAAGTGTGTCCATGACTTCTTTAATAGTTAAGCCATCACTAAATATCATATTATATGAGCTTTCAAGTTTTTTATTATTAAAAAATTCCAGAGGAGTCTGATCATGTATTTCCTTAAACATATTAAAGAAATTTGTGCGACTCATATGTGCCATTGCGGATAACTGATCAACTCCAACAAAGGGTTCATGAAGATTCTCTTTAAGATAATTACTTACCTTATAGATATTACCAACCTGAGAACTATTTATCTTAAAAGGGTTACTCTCTGTCTCCCATTTCAATACATCTTTCCAAAACGTTTCTAATAAACGTATCCCTCTTGCAATATAATATAAATAGTTTTCTACCTTATTGCTATTGGGATCTACAATCTGATCAAAAAGATTAGACTGTTTATATGAAAGATAAAATTTATTAATATGTTGATGTGAGTAACGGATATAACTATCTACTTTTTCGGCCATATCACTACTTTTCATAAAGTAAGCTTTGGTATACGAACTCTTAAGAACAATCATTGTAGATTTTACCATGGCGCCTTTAGGAATAAAAACCTGTTCTCCTTGTTGCGCGTGCATACACCTCATATTTCCGGGTGTATATCCATCGGAATACGTACTTATTATTTGATCTTTTTCTAGCTGATGATTTAGAGAATATTTTCTAAAATGCAGAATGATGTCTTTTTCACCAATTGGTTTTCTTATGTACTCAATATCTGCGTTTGCTTTATAGTTATTAACCAAAAGAAAAACCTCGGGAGATATTTTATAATAAGACAAGTACCCTTCTCCTATCTCTGGTGGAAAGTAAATTCGGTCTGAAGAACTATTTGGATCTAATTGAGATCTAAAATAATTCCGTAGATTATCTATATCCGAAAAGTCAAACGAATATTTATACATACCAGCCCGTCATTTTACATGTTCTTCTATTAATAATAGATAAGTACACTTGGATAAAGTTGCGTTAACATGTATCAAATTATAAAATAACCCCTTTACTAGTTTGATAGAACTAATAGAGGGGATAGGCAATTATATTATAAATATACTAATTTATTTTATATGACTTATCACATCATATTTGGTAATAATGTGGTGTTTTCCATTTCCGAGATCAACCAAAACCGCTGGATTTCCATTTTTAATAAGCTTAGAAATATCATCTAGAGAAGCTTTTGCACTTACCACTGGAAATGGATCTTTCATCACATCTTTGATAGGCGTACTATCCATGTTTTTATCCTCCATAAAGGCTTTGAAAAGAGCGCTTTCATCCACCGATCCAACAAATCCATCACTATCAACTACAGGAATTTGTGATATTTGGAATTTACGCATTCGCTCTATGGCATGTGAAACTAATTCTTCTGTTTTTACAGTAACCAATGGTTTGTCTGCATGATCTTTTACCAGATCTACAGCCATTGACGCCTCTTCTTCCAGAAAACCTCTCTCACGCATCCAATCATCATTAAACATCTTACCCACATATCTGCTTCCATGATCATGATATAGGATAACCACTACATCGTCTTTGGTAAAGTGTTTTTTTAACTGCAACAACCCTTTTATTGCCGCTCCTGCACTATTTCCCAAAAACATACCTTCTTCTTTGGCCAGTCTTTGCGTATAGATGGCAGCATCTTTATCGGTTACTTTGGTAAAGCCATCAATTACAGAAAAATCAACATTTTTAGGCAGAATATCCTCACCTATACCTTCGGTAATGTAAGAATAGATCTCGTTTTCATCAAAAATACCAGTCTCATGATATTTTTTAAAAACAGAACCGTAGGTATCTATTCCCCAAACTTTAATGTTTGGGTTTTTCTCTTTAAGATATTTTCCAACTCCGGATATTGTTCCTCCAGTACCTACACCCACAATAAAATGAGTTACTTTTCCATCGGTTTGTTCCCAAATCTCAGGCCCTGTGGTTTCATAATGCGCCACAGCATTAGATGGATTATCGTATTGATTTACGTACCATGAATTTGGTGTTTCTTCGGCAAGACGTTTTGATACAGAATAATATGATCTTGGATCATCTGGCTCAACATTGGTAGGACAAACCATTACTTTTGCCCCTACCGCGCGAAGAATATCCATTTTTTCCTTAGACTGTTTGTCTGCCATTACACAGATTAGCTTGTATCCTTTAATTATCGCCACCAATGCCAATCCCATTCCGGTATTTCCAGAGGTACCTTCAATAATAGTTCCTCCTGGTTTTAAACGACCATCGGCTTCGGCATCTTCAATCATTTTTAAAGCCATACGGTCCTTAACCGAATTCCCTGGATTAAAGGTTTCATATTTTGCCAATACCAAAGCATCTACATCTTTTACCAAGGCATTCATCTTAACCAAAGGCGTATTCCCGATGGTTTCTAATATGTTTTCTGCGTATTCCACACTTATAATTTTAAAATTCTCAATTTATGAGCCTATTTTTTGCAAAGATACAATCTTGAATACCGATTTCAATATACTCTCTCAACTTTTTATTTTGCATCGAATTTCAAAAAATGTAAGAAAAATTAAAAAATGGGGTAAAATCTTTTTGCGCTGTATTAATTAAACTCGGTGACGCTTTTTAATAGATAAAACAGAAATGATGATCTAATGGCCTATTTTAAGTAAAAAGAATATAAATTTACAATAGATCAGAAGTCTGTTTATGCGAAAAGGTTTTCAAATAACAATAAATACGCGACTATTCTAACACTTTTGCTATTATGAAATTTTCTCTACTCGTTATCACTTTTTTTTCTATGTCCTCTTTTTTGCATGGACAACAGAAAACTGAAGATTTGGATACTCAAGATAGTATAATGGTCGAGAAATTGTATGGGCTTGCCAAAGAAAATTCGGATCGCCGACCTCATGAAGCTAAAAAATACCTTTATCAAATCGTCCACTATATTGATAGTTTAGTGGTCCCGCGAAAGTCAGAAAACAATTATTTTAATAAAAGAAAAGCTGATGCGTATCACTTTCTTAGTTATTACGAACGTAGAGAAAATAATTTTGATGAAGCTGCAATATTGGCTCAAAAAAGTATTGATATAAAGCTGGCACATGGGCTAGACTCTTTATTAGCTACATCCTACCATCAAAAGGCCAAAGCTTGGATTTCTGTTTTAAATTCTATGGAAGATGGTATCAAGCAACTTGAAAAAGCAGAACAGGTTGCTATAAAACACAAACAAACAAAGCAGTTGTTAGAGATCTATAGCTCATTCGGTTCTGCTTATGGAGTAGCAAGTGATACAGTTAATGCTATGAAATATTATAATAAATCTATTCGTCTGGTTGATTCTATAGGGACAGATTATCAAAAAGCTGCTATGTATGCTAATTATGCGGCTATACTACGACGTTTTAATGACTATGAAGGTAATTTACCGTATTTGCAGAAGGCCATAGCGCTACACAAGAAAAACAATAATAAAATAGGGTTAGAATCTGGTTTATATGCGCTAGGAATTCACTACACTAAAGTAGGTCAACCTCAAAAAGGTATAATGCATTTAAAGCGTGCTATAGATATATGCTTAGAACTTAAAAGTGACGCAGTACTACCTTTTAGATACCTAGCTTTGAGTAGAGGCTATGAAGCTTTAGGAGACTATAAAAGGAGCTATAAGGCATACTTAGAATATCATAAACTATTAAAAAAACGTAATGATGTTGAAGAAGCAAAAAAATTAGCAAAACTTGAAACTGCTTTTGTTTATGAAAGACAAAAAGTAATAGATAGCCTTCAGTTTGCTAAAGAAAAAGGAGAACTCGAATTGATCACAGAAGCAGAAAGTTCTAAGAAGCAGTTATATTTGACGCTACTAATCACTACAATATTAGCAGCAATAGTAATAGGGTACTTGATTAGAAGAATCTATAAGAACAGAGTTCTTCTAGCGAAGGAGGAATTAGAAAAAAACAAACGAGAATTAGCAGATTTCACCAAACAATTAATTACAAAAAGTAATGCACAAGAAGCATTGACCAAAGAGTTAGAGGAGCTAAAAAAAGACGTAGGAGAAAAAGTATCTATTCATAAACTTCAGGACCTGGCCACTTCAAGGATTTTAACTCAGGATGACTGGTATAATTTTAAAGAAAGATTCACTACTGTTTACCCTCTTTTTTATAATATTATTAAAAACAAAGGGTATGAACTTTCTAAATCAGAAGAGCGTTTGGTTGCCATGGAGAAACTTGGATTAGACACCAAACAGATTGCCAATATGTTGGCTATCTCAGAAGATAGTGTGATGATGAATCGATATCGCCTACGTAAAAAAATCAATGCTCCTAAAGGAGCACCGATTCTTGAATTCTTAGAAGACTAAAAATAGATTCTAAATACAGCATTTGGTGTAAAGCCAAGAGAAAATCGTTGAATTACTTGCTCCAGTATGACCTCTAGTTCTTCTGGTGTTGATCCATCTGTACCAGGCACAGCAATTCCGCCGTCATCCAGAGGCTTTCGTTCTGCTTTGTATATTAAATTCAAAGGTTTAACTCTATCGTAAATGTTCAAGAATGACAATCCCAGCTGTGCTTTTAGTTTCTTATTTCCAGATTTAATGTTAAAATCATACAATATAGAAGCATCCAACCTATGAAAATCAGGTAATCTGTCACTATTAACTGCTCCAAAATTCACTACACCTGCATTTTCGCCATCCGCATCAATTTGAATTTCATAACTATTTACGGGAGTAATTGGCTTTCCACTCCTAAATTGCCATCCCAGAGAGAATTGCCATTTTTCTAGCTGCAACGTGTTCGAAATTCTGAAGGAATGAGTGATGTCATTATTTCCCGGAAACTTAAAAGGAGTGTCTTGTAAATTAGGAAATTGAAACGTGATATCGTTATAGGTATAACCAGCCCATATTTTGTAGTTCTCCCATCTGTATTTCAATAAAACATCTAAACCTTTTATAGTGCTTTCACCTTCTTCTAAATTTTCAAGAGGATTACTAAATCCACTCGTAAACGTAGTCAATCCTTCTAATTCTTTATAATACGCATCAACATCTATATTAAAATTTTTATAATGATATAGTAAACCACCTGATATTTGGTTACTGCTTAATAAAGGAAATTGTTCATCGTCGGATAAGCGCCATAATTCATTTTCTAAACGCAGTTCAGTATGATTAAATTCTACCAATTGAGAAATAGGTTGATTTCTTCTCTCTACAGCCGTTTTAATCCTAAAACGATCACCCAATGGGTATTCCAAATTCACACGTGGTTCAAGTAAAAATTCATCTAACGAAGTATAATGTACAAATCGAATCCCTACATTAATAAATCCTTTGTTTTTAAAATTAACAGTGTATTCACCGAATAGGGCATTTTGCAGGTTATCATCATCTTGTCCCGAGCTTTCAAATTCGGCGTCAACAGGGTTTTCTTTACTTATAATTACATCTAAATCGGTATAAGAAAGTTCATATCCCAGTCTAAGTTTTTGTGTTTCTTTTATTGAAGAAGTCGAGACAAATTTTAGTCCTAGATCGGTAATATCATTTTTACGAATATTAATTTCCGCCAGTTCAGGGATACCATCACCAGTTTCATCTTTTATTTCATCGTTTTCATAAAAAGAATTGTATTCAGCAAAATAAGCAGTAAGATTTTGTTGATATTTATTACTTGATTTATAATTCCAGTTAATGCTCACACCTTTGTTTTGAGTAATGAGTGAATCTACCACAAGCTCTTCTCCTCCTGTAAAATCAAAATCCAATCGATTTCTTGTATATAAACCGCTAACAGAAATACTGTTTTTATTATTAGGTTTTACAACAACTTTGGTATTAACATCAGTAAAATAAAAATCATTATTACTCGTTTCGGGGTCGAAGTCATCATCTGTTTCTAATTCTAATACATTTCCATTAATATCTCTGGCAACTCCAAAGTTTGTAAAAATTTTATCTTCATAACTATTATAGGTAGGAGTTTCCAAGATATTAGAATAAGACCTTCTTGCAAAGGCATATATTGCTACTTTTTCAGACAAAGGAGTTTTTATGTAACCATTTACAGATAAACCATCAATTTCAAATCCTCCCTCTGTCTTTTTTGGAATAAGATCTCCACTAGAAATATCAATAATCCCAGAAATACGATCGCCATAAGTAGCACTGGTACCAGATCTAAAAACAGTTGCTTTTTTTGTTGCAAATGGATTAAACAAGGAAAACATACCATAAAAATACCCTGTATTATATAATTTGATATCATCGTACAATATCAGATTTTGATCAGGTGATCCTCCTCGAATTTGAATCCCCGTTGCAGATTCATCCAAGGTCGAAATACCCGGAATTAACTGGATGCTTTGTGCAATATCTGGAGTAACTAACCCTGGTAAAATTCCTAATTTATCAGAATCCAACGAAATTGATCCATCTTTATTTCTATCAATTCCAGAAGTAACATATCCTAAAACTACAACCTCATCCAAAGCAGAAGATAATGGATCTAATTTTATTGTTTGACATGGATCACCAACCTTAATTACTATCTCCCGATCATCATAGCCAACAAAATTTATTTTTACATTTTCGGTTGCTAAGCTATTATCTTCAATGCTAAAATATCCATTATCATCTGTTATCGTATTCAAATCAGCATTAATTAAGACAGTTACAAAAGGTAATACGGTTTGCGTATCGGTATCCAAAACATAACCGCAGATTACTTTTTTTATTGTAATAATGACTTGTTGAGGAGATACCTTTTCAAAAATAAGATTTGTTTGCTTAGACAAAAGAGGTAACAAATCATCAATACCTATCTCTTGTCTGGATATTGTAATAGTTTTAGAAGCAATAACTTCTTGAGCGTAAGAAAAAAGAATTTCTGTTTTTGATTCGATATCACTTAGTACTTCTTTGAGAGGGGTATCGTTATATGAAATCTCAAATTTCTCTTGTGTATAACATAATGTAGACACAAAAAGTGCCACAGTAAGCATTAGACGTTGGTTCATGAATATATAAGTAAGCTGGTTTATTGCAAATATACGATAGTTTTATCCTCGGAAAGCGTATACGAAATCCCCATAGGGGTTAATGTAGATTTTAATGCTTTTTCAAGGTCGTTATGTAAGAAACTTCCTGTAAATAATCTGGATAAATCAATTATGTCTTCATTCTGAAAGATGACATTATATTGAATATGAATTTCGTCTAAAACTTCTTGTAAAGGTCTTTCTTTAAAAACACTTATGCCATTCATCCAGTTTGGTTGCTCTTCTTCAGTTTTTTCATTGGTAACCTCCCCACTAGTAAGACTAATTTTATCATTTTCTTTTAAAATATGATATTCCTCTGAATTAAGTTTATCAAATCGTACGGCTCCTTCAAAACAATTTACTTCAAAAGCTTCGCCTCTCGTTTTAATATTGAATTTGGTGCCTAAAACAGATATTTCACCTTGCGAAGTTTTTACTACAAAATCACCTCCTTTTTCAACCTCAAAATACGCTTCTCCTTTCAAGTTTACATCACGATTATTAGTCCAAAAGAAACGTTTATGTTTTATTTCTGAATCGGCATTCAGTTTTATTTTAGACCCATCTGGTAAAGTAATAGCTAATTGTTCTCCATAGGCCGTTGTATAACTCTTGGTAGAAGTAAACAATCCAAATACTCCTAGTATTATGATTACAGAAGCTGCAATAGCGAGCCAAGTTGTATTGGTTGTTTTTCTTTTAGAGCCAAAAGTGATTTGTTCTTTGGTTTTGATTAGAGCTTGTCTTTTATCTATAGGAGGCGGTTTAAAATTTTGGGCCACCCTATTGATACGATTAAACCCTTTGTATGCTTCCGAATTTTTAAACTCAGATAATTCTTCCTCGCTCAACTCCCCGGTTGCCCAACGTGCTAAAAATGTTTTATCTGATTCGTACTTTTCCATAACAGTTAGAAAGTATTTTTTACTTTCGGTAATACATATTCATATTCTTTTTAATCCCTTATCATTTTCGCCTCTATATCTATAATACAGCTAAACAATAAATTACCCTATTTTTAAACTTTAAAATCTTCACCTAACAGTTTTCTAAGGTTCATAAAAGCGTTACTCATACGTCTTTCTACCGCTTTTACAGTAATATTAGTAATCTCGGCTATCTCTTTATATGTTTTTTTATCGATTCTGCTTAATAAAAACACTTCACGTTCTTTGTTAGACAACTTCGAGATTGCTTGTTCTAGCTTGATTCTAAATTCTTCGGTTTCCATTATAAAATCCGGACTTTCGTTGTTTTTATCATCTCGAGGTGCAGATTCATAACGCAATACCACTTTCTTATGCGCGAATTCATTAAGTAATGCATTATTACATATCTTAAAAATGAGGGATTTTGCCGTTTCGTAAATAATATCGGCACATTGTTTCCATAATTTCACAAAAGCATCTTGCACAATATCCTCTGCTTGTTGTATATCTCCACACTTGTAGTATAAGTAATTTCTGGCCGATTCAAAATGTGTATTGAACAGGGTATCAAAATTCTTTTCTTCACAAACAGATTGCTTTTTGTCGGGCATGGGAAAAAGAAATTAATCAATATTCAAAGCTATTAAAAAAACGTAAAGCTAGAACGTTTCAAGGGGCGTTATTTTCTTACTGTCATTGTAAATAGCTGTTTTTCATTGATCTCTAAATTTTTGTAGGGGTATTTGTAGGGGTAGGTTTTAATGGATATACATACATCTGTCTTTAATTTTGAACCGTTACCCCCAAAACTTTATCATATATGAACACTCCATATTTAACCTACAACTTTTCTAAAAACTATACTATCATTCTTTCCTCTAACGAAGAATGAATTACAAATCCGATTCTAGTCAATTTTGGAAGCTCTAAAAAAATTTAAAAATAAAAATAGGGTATCCCAAAACTCGACTGTATTAGATAAAGAACAACAATTAAACAATTAATTTTTATAAACCCCTTATTTATGAAAAAACTACTACTATTGTTATTAGCATCTTTCTGTTTTGCTTATAACACACAAGCACAATGTGGGCCTGGACAGGATACCACTCCCCCAGTAATTGAAACTGCAGGAGATGGAACCCTTGCTAGCCCTTTTCGAAATTTATTACAAACCACAGTAGGTGGTGTTCCTAGCGGTACATACTACTTTAATTTTAACGGCAGCACTTTCCAAGGAGTATTAGACAACGATACCGATGGTGGTGGCTGGTTAATGATTTTGAATTATGTACATATAGCTGGTGATAATTCTAACCTAACAGTACGAAACACCGATTTACCTTTATTAGGATCTTCTACCCTAGGCGATAATGAAGCCGGAACCACTAATTGGGGTCATATGGGTAATGCACTAGCTGCAGCCATTGACTTTGAAGAAATGCGATTTTATGGAGTAACCACGGGACATAATCGTGTAATCAACTTTAAGACAAGCTTTCAAGGAGTATTAAATTGTGTAAAAACAGGAACAGGTTCTTTTGATCGAATTAATGAAGTATCAAATCATTCTGTATTATCAAACCATTCTGCTAATATTCCGGCTCAAGCTTATCATGAATGGGCAGATCAAGGGGATCTCGCACTAACCAATTTCCCGTTTTGGACTGCAGGGGCTTATCATTGGGGAATTCGTGGAGGAGGTTCTCGTTGGGAAGTAGATGATTTTGCTAATAATACACAAAGTACTATACACCGTGTATGGGTGCGTGGTGATCTTTCGCCAGCAGCTACAACAACAATTACAGCAAATTTAGATCAAACAGGTAATGTTACTGTTGCTCCACAAGACTTTGGACTTAACATTACCGATAATTGTGTAAATGTAACCCTGAGTTTAAGTCAAACTGACTTTGATTGTACCGATATTGGAAGTAATATTATTCAATTAACAGCTACCGATGATCAAAATAATAGTACTATTATCGATGTAACGGTTATTATAACCGAATCTGCTCCTGTTATTACTAATGATACATTTGTAAACATTGATCTGGATGCCACAAGTAACGCCTCAATCACATTAGCAGATCTTAATGCAAGTGCAACCGATGATTGCGGGTTACAAAGTTTAACGCTAAACCGAACAGATTTTGACTGTAGCAATGTTGGGAGACCTATTTCACTAATACTTACAGCAACCGATGTTAATGGCAATGTAAGTATTAGTAATCCAGTTGTGTTCATTAACGATAACATTGACCCTGTTGTACAATGTGTTGCGCCTTTTACTTTAGAATTAGATGCTACGGGTAACGCCATCATCACCGAAAATGACATTGTTTTGAGTGCTACAGATAATTGTACTACTAATATCAGTCTGGACAAAAGTACATTTACCTGTGCAGATATAGGAGATAATACAGTAACAGTAACTGTTTCTGATAATGGTGGAAATAGGGTAACATGTACAACAACGGTTACGATTACCATACCTTCGTGTCCATCTGATTTTACCTTAGAAAGTGATGCTGACACATGTGGAGCTACATACAATTATCCATGTGCTAGCAATATCACCGCAGGTCCCGTAAGTGGAACGCAATTAGCTGTTGGAAGTACAACAACGTTTACCTATGACACCCTTGATAATACCGGAGCTACCGTATCATGTAGTTATGATGTAACTGTTGTTGATACCAGAGCACCATTATTTAATACACAAGAACATACGATTACTTTAAATGCAAATGAAACTGCCACAGTAGTAGCTTCAGACATTATAGGAGCAGATCCTATTGCTCGTGATTATACACTAGATACTTCTGGCACATTTGATCGTGTGGATATTAGTGCTACAGGAACCGAAGTAACGCTTAGTGATGACGAAGTGTCTGCAGCATTACCTATAGGGTTTGAGTTTGGTTTCTACGAGAACTTATACACAGAATTCTATATCTCCTCAAATGGATTTATCACATTTTCTGATGAAGGAGACGATGGATGTTGCAGCGGACAGACTTTACCCGATACCAATGAACCAAACAATCTAATTGCTTATGACTGGACAGATATTAATCCTACAGAAGGCGGAACCATACGCTATACCACCATGGGGACATCACCCAATCGAATTGCGATTATTGATTTTGATGCGGTACACTACTATGATACTACTCCCGATGCGACGACCACACAAATAAAACTATTTGAAGGTACAAATCGCATCGAAATACATGGAACTAGTACGTTTGATGCTGGTAATGATAAAACACAAGGGTTAGAAAATATCGATGGTACTGCTGCCGTTGTGGTTCCTGGGCGTAATGCTAGCGTTTGGACAACAACCAACGATTATGTTGCTTTTGTTCCCACCAACGATATATTTGACAATTGCGGTATTGATACTGTAGAAGTTTCTCCTAATACTTTTGATTGTAGTAACAAAGGAGATAATGTAGTGACTCTTACCATAACCGATGTAAATGGTAATAGCAGTAGTAAAACAACCAATGTAAGAGTTGAAACAACCTATACTACAGCTCCTGTAATAACATTAACAGGTACAGATCCACAAACTATAGAACAAGGCACTGGTTATATAGAACTAGGCGCTACTACAGATGACGGGTCTACTGTAGTAATTGATATTTCAGATTTTGTAGATGCCTTGGGTATATATACTATTCGTTATACTGCGACAGATGATTCTTGTAATGAAGGGCTAGTGACCAGAACTGTAAATGTGGTAGATACAACAGCTCCAATAATTACTTTGACAGGTGATAATCCTCAAGTAATCGAATTGGGCGAAGGATATACTGAATTAGGAGCAGCTACAGATGATGGAACAGCGATTTCTATTGATGCAAGTACTTTTATAGATGCCGTAGGTAGTTATACGATTACCTATGACGCCACCGATACTTCGGGTAATATTGCTACGCTAGTTACCAGATCGATAACGGTGGTAGATACCACTGCTCCTATAATTACGCTATTAGGAGATAACCCACAAACCATAGAATTGGGAGAAGGATATACTGAATTAGGAGCCACCACTGATGATGGATCTACCGTAGTTATAGATGATAGTTCATTTGTAGATGCAGTCGGAACCTATACTATTAATTATAATGCCACTGATACATCAGGAAATGAGGCATTAAAAGTAACTAGGATTATAGAGGTAGTAGATACAACTGCCCCAGTTATAACTCTACTGGGTGATAACCCACAAATAATCGACCAAATAGAAGGTTACGTAGAGCTAGGAGCCACAACCGATGATGGGTCAAAAGTGGTAATAGATACTTCAGGTTTCACAAATGAAGAAGGAACCTATACCATTACTTATAACGCAACCGATGTTTCTGGTAACAGTGCAGCTCAAGTAACAAGAATGGTAATTGTAAACTCATGCCCTCTTGATAGTTTAACTGAAAATAATTTTGAAATACTGGCTTCAAGTGAAACTTGTCCAGGTAAAAATAATGGTATTATAACTATCAATACGGTAGAAACCTTGGATTATATTGCTAAGATCGAAAGCCAGGAATATCCTTTCGCATCCAATCTACAGGTTACCGATCTGGCTCCGGGTAGCTACACAGTTTGTATTAGTATTGAAGGAGTACCAAATTGCGAACTATGTTTCGAACTAGTAATCGAAGAAGGTTTATTGATTACCGGTAAAACATTAATTACCAATGAAAATAACTTCAACAAACAAGTGCAAATAGATATTGAAACCGGTACTCCCCCATTTATTGTAAATATTAATAATGAAATGATTGGAGAGTATAACGCAAAGAGTTTTGTCGTAACCGCCAAAATTGGAGACGTGGTAGAAGTGGCTTCCAACTTGGCTTGCGAAGGAAAACTTTCTACTAAAATTGAAGGTGGACTATCCAACGATATCACCCTATCTCCCAATCCAACGAGATCGAATGTAACGCTTACATTATCAAAAATTGCAATGAATGAACTCACAATCACTATTCATAATGCAATGGGAGCAATAGTATCTTCTGGCACGTATGACACCCAAGGGAGTCATATCACATTGTCTACAGAGGAACTTCCTGTTGGAGTATACTTTGTAAGAATTAAGGAAACATCCAAAACATTTAAAGTCATTAGAAAATAAATCTTGAATTAGTATTGAGTGTAGTCCAAAACATAACAAAACCGATTAAAAATTCGACTACACTCAATTAATAAAAAAGTAATAACATTAAATTATAAATAAAATATCATGAAACATATATATATCATTCTACTTAGTGTATTTATACTATTTTCTTGTAGCGATGAAGAATTTGAAAGCATAGAAATAGATTATCCATTCAATATAGAACTAAACCCATCGGTTCCTGGTTTAATCCATCCTACTAATAACTTGATTTGTACAAACTTTAATTTAGAATTTGAATGGGTGAAATCTGTATCCGATCTCAAAAATTCAATCACCTACACTATTGAAATTGCTTCAGATAATAGATTCAATAACATTTTATTCTGGGCAAATACCTCTCAAACTAATACTACCTTCAATCTTGAAAAAGGTACCACCTATTTCTGGAGAGTAAAAGCAATCGATGAAAAAGGGTATGAGAGCACATATTCTCGCATTTACACTTTCTTTACGGAGCCAGAAGCTGGAGTAAATACTATTCCTCACTCTCCTATTGCGGTTGCTCCGATTATAGGAACAACTATTACAGGTACAAATGCAACATTAGATTGGAATGCTACAGATAGTGATGGAAACCCATTGCTATTTGATATATACTTTGGAGAGTCTAACCCTCCTCAATTATTGGCAGAAAATCTGAACGTAATGACATTAGACGTTCAAATAGAAGCTAATAAAACATATTACTGGAGGGTTGTGGCCAAGGACAACAACCAGGGAGTAGCCATTGGCCGGGTTTGGAATTTTAGAACAGAATAAGGGGAAAACTTTTGATCTTAGTTTTAATCACGGCAAAAGGAAGAGGCTGTCTAAAAAGGCAGCTTTTTTTTTTGATACGATTTGTGTTGTTTGTATTTTTAGATATGAAACGCACAC
>CANMDH010000042.1 GCA_947496555.1 uncultured Aquimarina sp.
TCTCAAAGCGGGTGCAAATATACAACCCCTTTTATAACCACCAAAACTTTTTTAAGCTTTTTTTAAAAAAGTTCCCCGCAACACAAAAAACATATATGAACATCGCAAAATAAATCCCATCCTGCTCTCCTACAAATACCTGTAAGCGGGTGCAAACATAAAATCTTTTCAATAAATAACAATGACTTTTTTAATCTATTTTTTTCCAGATCTGGAAATGCTTGATTTTAAAAAAGATAGAAAACGAAGATAATAAATTTAATCAAAATGAGAATAAAAATTTTCAACAATTTTATTCAGGAAAAAGAACAAAGCACTAGTTCTTGACCGTAGTTGTAGTTTTAATTGTGTCGTTCCATTTATTTCTTAAATCGTAGAAGCTAAAATTCAAAGCCGTTCTCTGCTCCTCGAGGATATTAGATTGAAAACTACGTTGTAAAATATCTTCAATCCAATAATCTTCTTCTACATTAATAGGGTCGTACTCTTTTTTTAAAGAAATATTAAATATTTTGGCTGTATTATTATACCAAAACGCTCTCCATCCACTACGATATTCTTTAACCAAACTAAACATAGTTTTACCCGTTTGGCGGTGAATTAGTTTTACTAAAATTTGACCCTCAGTTCGTGTGAGTTTTTTGAGTTCTGCTGTAAATTCTTCCTCCATATATTTTTGAAGCCTCTTTGTATATTTCTTCTTTCCTCTTTTGGAATTAATTGATTCTAATCTTTCATTTAAAGTACTTAATCTTTCTGAAGCTAATTTTGCATATGGATACACCTTTCTGGTTTTACGCCTTAAAATAAGATACTTTCTTCTAGCCAATTTGTCATTAAACTTAAGTCTGCCCAAAATAACGACTTCGTCAAGATCAATAGCTTCATGCGGAATGGTATCCCCCTCTACTATATAGTATTGTACATAGCCCGTAGTATCGACTTTTGAGGTGTCAAAAGGTTTTTGCTTTCCTTTTTGTGCATTGAGCACCCAGCTAAACAAAATAAAAAATATGTATGGCAAATATTTAAACATAACAGATTGTAGGTCTTCTAAATTTACTTCAAAATTAATAATTAACAGATTCTAAAGCGTGAAATCTATGTGAATATTGTTAATTTCGTAAAAAAACAATATTACACTATTAAAAACTATGGCTAAAAAAAGCATCTTAAACAAAAAGTCAATAAATTTTCTCTCCACATATTTAAATAATCCTGCCCCGACTGGGTATGAATGGGAAGGTCAAAAAATATGGATGAATTATCTAAAACCTTATGTAGATGATTTTATTACTGACACCTATGGAACCGCTGTAGGAGTTATCAATCCAAAAGCAAAATATAAAGTAGTAATCGAAGGACATGCTGATGAGATATCCTGGTATGTTAATTATATTACAGATAACGGACTAATTTATGTGATTAGAAATGGAGGTAGTGATCATCAAATTGCAACCTCCAAACGTGTAAATATTCATACCAAAAAAGGAATCGTACAAGGCGTTTTTGGCTGGCCGGCAATACATACTAGAAAATCGGGAAAAGAAGAACCGCCAAAATTAGATAATATATGCATTGATGTAGGATGCTCTAGCAAAGAAGAAGTTTTAAAATTAGGAGTTCACGTTGGTTGCGTAATTACTTATCCAGATGAATTTTTTGTTTTGAATAAAAATAAATTTGTATGTCGTGCTTTGGATAATCGAATGGGTGGCTTTATGATTGCTGAAGTTGCACGTTTACTTAAAGAAAATAAAAAGAAGCTTCCGTTTGGACTTTACATTACCAACTCTGTACAGGAAGAAATTGGATTACGAGGAGCAGAGATGATAACGCACACCATCAACCCTGATGTTGCTATAGTGACTGATGTTTGTCATGACACTACTACCCCAATGATCGAAAAGAAAACACAAGGAGAAACCAAAATTGGTGACGGCCCAGTGATTTCTTATGCTCCTGCCGTGCAAAACCGATTGCGTGAATTACTAATTGCAACTGCAGAAGATAAAAAAATACCCTTTCAGCGTATGGCATCCAGCAGAATGACTGGAACCGATACCGATGCTTTTGCCTATAGCAACGGTGGTGTTGCTTCTGCGCTAATCTCCTTGCCACTGCGCTATATGCACACTACAGTAGAAATGGTACATAGAGAGGATGTAGAAAATGTAATCAAGTTAATTTATGAAAGTTTGCTAAATATCAAAGAAGGAGAAACCTTTAGTTATTTTGGGAAATAGCATCAAAATCATATACTTATGTAAATCCCGCTCAAAATGAGTGGGGTTTTATATTTTTAGGAGATGGCAGACGAACTTATAGACATCCTTGATAAAAACGGAAAACCTACAGGAGAAATAAAACTTAAATCCGAAGCACATAAACTAGGTTTGTATCATTCTAGTGTACATATCTGGTTTTACACCTGTGATGGAAAGGTTTTATTTCAGAAAAGAGCAGCAAACAAGGATACATTCCCAGGACTATGGGACGTCTCTGTGGCAGGACATATTGGCGCCAGAGAATCCCCTATAAATGCTGCAATTCGGGAAATTGAAGAAGAGATAGGCATTAAAGTTTCTGCAGATGATTTAGAATTTATTGGAGTATACTTAGCCGAAAAGAAACCAAAACCAGATATTTTTGATAATGAGTTCCATCACATATATCTTTCAAAATTAAACACACCTATTGAATCTCTAATACTTCAGAAAGAAGAAGTTGCCGATGTTTCCCTTTTTAACATTGATATAGTAAAAGATATCATTGAACATCCAGGACAATCTAAGAATTATGTGCCTCATAATAATAACTATTATGCCTTAATTCTTAAGGAAATCACAAATCGATTATGATAATGCTCATATTATAACTAACTATTGTAATTTCAACGAGTAAAGCTAAACTATAGTAATTTTGTATTGAAATTGTAAAATTAATAAACAAAATCTATGATGAATTCAAGCAAAAGAACTATAGACGCATTGAACGTATTGTTGGCAGACTATCATATGCACTATCAAAAGCTAAGAAACTTTCATTGGAATATTACAGGACCTCATTTTTTTGAGTTACATGTAAAATTTGAAGAGCTTTATGAAGATGCCAAATTGAAAATAGACGAAATTGCAGAGAGAATATTAACTTTAAGAGGAAAACCAATAAGCAATTTTAGTTCTTATTTGAACACTTCTAGTATCAAAGAATCTGAAACCAATCTAGTGGATCGAGAAATGGTATCAACAATTCTTGGAGATCATGATGTTCTTTTAAAACAACTAAAAACGGTAATTGAAACTGCTGAGGACACAAGAGATGATGGAACTCTTGACATTATCGGAACCTATATTGGTGAATTAGAAAAAACAAGCTGGATGCTCAATGCCTGGAATCAGAGGAATTAACATATCAAAATTATCATATTTCATTCTTTTGATGACTATATCCGTTAGTTGTCAAAAGAATGAACCTTCAGATCTTTTTAAGATATCCAAACTACCTCATGCCGTTCATGAAGTTTCCGGAATTACCATGCTGTCAGACAATAATCTATATGCCATTAACGATTCTGGCAATGCTCCTGTATTGTTTTGTATAAATCAAAAAGGAGAAATAATTTCAGAAATTAAAATCCCAGATGCAAAAAATAAAGATTGGGAAGACCTGGCTTATGATTATGAAGATACTATTTATATTGGGGATTTTGGTAATAACGGCAACGACCGAAAAGATTTAAAGGTTTATAAAGTTTCTGGGGTATTGTCCGGAAAAGTCTCTGTATCTAAAATTAAATTTGTCCTTGAAGATCAAAAGAAATTTCCTCCAAAAAAGAAAAATCTCAATTTTGACATTGAAGCATTTATTCATCTAAACGGAAATTTATATTTGTTTACCAAAAATAGAGGAAAAGAATCTGTAAAAACCACCAAAGTATATAAACTACTAGCGATTCCAGGAAATTACACCGCCAAACTTATCGGAAAATTTGAAACATGCAAAGACCCCTCGGATTGTTTGATAACCGGCGCAGCTATCAACAAGTCTCAAAACAAAATCGCCTTGCTTACAAATAACAAGATATTTTTACTTAGTAATTTTAAAGAAAATAACCTATTTAGCGCAGAAATAACAAAAATTAAACTGAACCATACTTCGCAAAAGGAAAGTATATGTTTCAAAAATGACTCTACACTTTTTATTGCAGATGAGAAAACCAGACATAAAAAGGCATCTCTTTATGAGTTTAAATTACCTCAAAAATCTTTAAAAACTCAATCCAAAACCGAAGGTAACCCTTAATCCATCATCGCTATTAAACAATCCCAATTGACCACCAATTGTGTCTACTGCATTAATCCACAATCCACCACCAATAGAATCATGCCAAGTATCTGAATCCTCACCATCCAGCCAGACTCGACCAATATCATAACCACCAAACACACCAATTTGCAAAGGCAATAGACCAGTTTTAAATTTATTAAAACTATATCGTAAATCTCCGCTAAACGCCAATGCACTTTCACCCGTAAAACGCTCTTCACGATAACCTCGCAATCCATTAAATCCACCTAATGTAGCTCCTTGATAAAACTCAAAATCATCACCTATATTTATCTGAGCTATAACATCGGTTTTAAGTACTAGTTTTCTATTTTTGGTAATTGCATTATAAAAACCAAGCTTAGGAATTATATACCCATAAACCCTATCAGTATCGTCTAGATTCATCCTTGCTCCTGTTTGAAGACTAAAGAGCATCCCTCGAGTTGGATTTACCGCGTTATCATAATTCTCGAATTTGTATTTGACATCTAGATTCGCAAAATACTTACGTTCGAAGAAATCTGGATCATTGGTGATAAAATTAAACCCAGAGGTTATAATTCTACCTGGAGTGTCTTGCACTTCTATACCTTCATAATTTGCTTTGATAGAAAATTCAGACCCGTAAAACCCTCTTCTAGAAATCCCTAAGCCAGCAGACCACGTTCCGATTTTTACCCTATTATAATCAAAGCCTAATTCATCGTCGTTATTGATGGTACTATTTCCAAATCCAAAGAAATTTTGAGCAAAATTTTCACTGGTATACAAGCCCGTGGCCAAAATATTCCAATTCCCTAATGCATTTATAAACTCCCCAGAATAAGAAAGATCATACCCTTCTGTCTGAAAATAGTACGCTGCTCTAAATCTATGCTTGCTATGGTAAGGGTTATTTTTAAAACTCCTCACCGTATAGGTATCTGTAAGATTTATATTAAGTCCATCGTCGGGATTAAACCCAATAAAGGGAGCAACAACATTAGTCTTTTCTTTAAACTTTTTATAATCATAGATGTTATAATTATAGATGTTGGTATATCTAAATTTTGCCCCTCCTTTTTTATTAATGGTATTTGGCTTAGAGCGATGATCATAGATTTTTAATTTCCTTCCATCTTCGATGGTATATACATCATTATTTTGTCCTCCAACAATTCTAATCTTAATCGGATTTTTTCCTTTTCCTTTTACCTCAAATTGATCATCATCATCTAATCCATAAATCCAGATCTCTTTGGTATTTTTTGGATCAAAAGTCCTTTCAACATATGATTCTTTAACGGTCCCTTTTTTTATTCTTGAAACCCGTATTGTGGTTTTATTATCCTCTCTAATCACTTCGAAGAAATCATCTTTGTCGGTTCCTGTGATAACAATATGTTTTGAAAGATACTCTTGGTATCGATCTGCAATATTTTCTATATTATCTCTTCTGACTTTAAGGTCTTTTTTTATTTTCTCTACAGCTTCATCCTGAAGTTCTATCGGTAGATTTGTAAATGCCTTATCAATAGCTGCGTTTGTAAGATTTTCTTTGATATATCGCGCCTGATCTAACCATATCTCTCTTCCCGAATTCTGAATCAAAGCACGATCTAATGGCATTCCGGATTGATTGATCCATCTTACGTTTTTAAGTTCTTCATCATACACTTGAAATTTGCGCGATAAGGGAGAAACAAATTTTACAATTCCCAGTACCAAGCCATCATAATTGGAAAAAACTTGATCGCGATCTCTTGGAATTGGTCTATAAATTTTTCCTTCTTCAGAATCAAAACGAGCCCATCTCCATTGATCAGAATGGCGATCCCAATCTCCCAGAATCATATCAAAAAGTCGGGTTCTTATATAGTGAGCCTCGTCTACCCGATATTTTTCATCTTTTCGCAGTTTCCCTAAAAGATCATCGGTGCTTTCGATATCATCCGGTTTTCCGAAGGAAACCTCATCTCCATATTCTTTTCCAGGTCGTTCTTCAAGAAAATAAATCTCATCACCAAAATTTTCATTGTACTTCCCTAACGCATTATGTTTGGGCACATAATATAGTTTCGGATTTGCATGATACACTCCAATAGCATCAGCCAAGGGTCCTACGGTTAGAAATGCATATGGGTAGCTGGATGTATAAAAATCAGAAAGTAGATCTTCGGTGTAGGTATCATCAAATCCATCGTCAAGGTAGGTATATTTAAATGCTCCTTTTTGAAGAAATTGGGTAACACTTTTGCGCATAGCTCTTAAGCTATAGCGTTTACCATCTTTATCCATAAGCCGTAAGGATCGGGTTACCTGACCTCCTCCTTGTCTTTCTATAGTAAATCCGCCCATGAGTGTGTCCAAAGTGGCAATCGGAACTTTGATATCTTTTCCATAAACACGACGATAATGATCACCCCACATGGATCTATAGAAACCAGATTTTTCAACTTCATCTTTTTCATAGATTGAGGCTGAAGTTTCTCGCTCAAAAGAATTGGAAAGACTACTGTGATCAAAATCTTCTTCTTTTGCATGAACTTGTGTTTGATACACCAAATTGGGTTCTCCATCTTTATTTCCGTAAAAACGTACATTGGAAGCTCCATTTTTATAAATATCCAGAATAGCAAAACCTTGTCCCGGGTACGAGAATAAGCCGTCTTTACCCAAAGAAGCAGAAGAAACCTTTGCTCCAGAACCCGAAACAATCTGTTTTAAACCATCGCTATCTATATATTGTAAAGAATGTTCGTGCCCTGATACAAAAACTACTTTGTCCATAGATTTTGTCATTGTAGAAAGTCTTCTTATGAGTCTATTATAATATAAATTCGAAAGGTCTTGGGCCGTAACACCCCCCTGCGCACGAATCAACGTTGCCAAAGATCCCAAAACCGGCAACGGTATTTTCTTTTTTGAAGGAAAAATATGCTTATCAAAACTAAATTTACCACCGTGCGGTCCATTAGAAAACATAGGGTGGTGCATAGCAATAAGAATCGTTTTTTTGCTATGTTTCTTTAGTTCTCCCTCTAACTCAATAAAGAATTTTTCGCGAGTTTTAATTTCACATTCATCATTAATGGTAGGGTGCTTATCCCAGTTTACCAAGTACCATTGTGTATCTAGTATTAACAAATGCACTTTATCATTTATCTCTACACTTTCTATGGGGCATCCACTTGACGGCAAGAAAACATCTTTCTTATCTAATTTCTTTTTGACATATTTCTCCTGTCTTTTTAACCCTTCTAATCCATCATTGTACCAATCGTGATTTCCAGGAATAAAAATCACATTACCATCAAAATCTTTCGCAGCATCAACTTGTGCATTTATTCGATGCTCGGCCAAAGTTCGTTCGGGAGAATCCATTTCCGGCATTCCTTTTTGATAAATATTATCCCCAAGAAAAAGAAGATAATCATCCTTGGAGTTTACTGTGTCTATTACTTTAGATAAAACAGACAATCCTTTGGTAGTTTTATTAAGTTTAGCATAACCGGCATCACCAACCAGAAAAAAAGTTTTCTCAATTTCTTGATTTGGTAATGTTTGCGTAAAATTTTCGACTTTATATTGAGGAGAATACGTTGCACACGAAGTAAATAATAACACTGTGCAAATAAATAGAATCTTATTATATTTATTCATTGTTGCTAAGTACAATCTTTTTTTAGTTATTTTGGTTATCGAAAAAACATAAATATGTCTTCATTAATTGCAAAAACAGATCAATTTGTTTCGGATCTTTTTGAAAAAGAGCTTCCGAACTCATGTATCTATCATAATTACGATCATACCAAAAGAGTATTTAAAAGTACGAAAGAAATTGTTGATAATACTAATATATCTAATGAAGATAAAGAAGTTTTATTGCTCACTGCTCTTTTGCATGATACGGGATACTCTAGAAGCCCAGAAAATCACGAAGAACATAGTGTAGAGATCGCGAAAGATTTTTTATCTCAAATTGGGGTTTCTGAAGAAATCATAGAGAAAGTTTGTCTACAGATTATGGCAACTAAAATGGAACATACTCCCTCAAATCTTATGGAAGAAATCATTCGAGATGCTGATGCGTCTCATTTTGCCAAGGATTATTATGGAGAAACTAGCGAATTACTTCGAAAAGAATTTAAACTTAATAATGTAAACGATTTAAGCTCTTCAGAATGGCTAAAGGCCAATATAGACTTGTTTAAAAACAAACATCATTATTATACTGATTATGCCTTAACCCACTGGCAACCAAAAAAAGAAGAAAACCTTTCTAAAATGATGGAAGAGCAAGCAAAACTTAAAAAAGAAAAGAAGAAAGAAAAAGAGAAATTAAAAAAACTATTAAGAGAGGAAAGCCCAGAAAAAGGGATTCAAACTTTGTTTAGAGTTACGCTTAGAAATCACTTAAAACTTAGTGACATCGCCGATACCAAGGCCAACATCCTGCTTTCGGTAAATGCTATCATCATTTCGCTTGCCTTATCTAATCTTATTCCAAAACTGGATAATCCCTCTAATCAATATCTTATATACCCAACACTAATTTTTTTAATTTTTAGCATTGCTTCAATTATATTATCGGTATTGGCTACCCGACCCAATGTGACCAGTGGAGAGTTTACTCGTAAAGAGATTGAGGAAAAAAAGGTGAATTTATTATTCTTTGGAAATTTTCATAAAATGCCATTGGATGAATATAAATGGGCCATGACCGAGCTTATGATGGATAAAGAATATATCTATGACACCATGATCAAAGACCTTTATTTTTTGGGTAGAGTATTGCACAAAAAATACAAAATTCTTAGGATTACCTATACAGTTTTTATAATAGGAATTGTATCCTCTGTAATCTCATTTATAATAGCCTTTAATACATTACAATAGAAAACGACCTTCTTTAATATAAAAAATCCCGCCTGTTTGGCGGGATTTTTAAGTTTCTATGCCTATAAATTAAGTTCTTTCATCAAATCTTCATACGTGTAATATTCCTTGTCTTCTTCATTTTTATGGTACAGAATATTCACTCGTAATGCTTTTAATCCAGTTACTCCTTGAAGATTTTCAACTTCTACAACTTCTATTTCTTCTTCCAGATAATTTTTAGACTGTAAGAAATTAATGTATTTGATATACTCTCTTTCGTCAGAGCTTTGAGAGTATACAATTACTAATTTACCTTTTTCGGTAATACGTTGATCGGTACCTTTAATTTTTGATTTATCAACTCGCTTTTTAACTACTTCGTATCTGGCGTTATACGTTCCATCAACATCGAAACGTTTTTCGTCCATTCTGAATCGTACCGAAAGAGAAGTATTAAACACCAATACCATAGAAGCTACATCTAATGCAACAGGTAAATCTTTCTTCATTTGGTAATATGCATTTTCCATTTCGCACATTACTTGCAGTTGCCACAGTCTCAAATTATAAAGGTATACCCTATTAAAACTATTATGTTTTGTAATAGATTCACCTATATACATATTATGCTCTACACCATCAGACTTAAAACGCTCAAAATAATGAGGATACATGCCTTGAGCCTCATCTTGTTTTTGATCTAATAATGCAGCCAATTTTTTATTGATAATCATTACAGAATCATCATAGGCTTTACGATGCTTATAAACTGTTTTTAAATTTTTGTCGAGTAACCCATTATATTCTTCAATTTCCTGATCAAGCTCCTTATTTTTCCTTTTTAAATGTTTAAATAAAGGGGTTATATCTTTTTTTATGAAATTGATGATTTTTTGCTCACTATCTACCTGCAATTGTTCGGTAATAGAATCAATATAGCGAGTAGTTCTATATTTGAGTTGCTCATAAATTGGCAAGGCATCAGACTCTAACACCTTATTAATTACTTTAGAAATTCCATTAAGTTGCAACACAAGATCTCTCTGAATGGCCAGATTTCGAGCGTCCGAAGATCCTTTTATATCAATCTGCCCATACAACGGGTAGACATTTTCAAACACCACTTCTTTAAAAGAAATAGGCGTCTCCTCTACCATCGCTCTCATAAACTGTTTTGCCTCATGTCTAAATTTCCAATGCACACTTGGATGAATGGAAGTACACTCTTGCTGGATTATAAGCTCTAATTCATTTTCAGACTTCGCCTTAGAACGCAATACAGAATCCACTAGATAAGGCATCACATCCTGCAATTTATTAGCATTTATGCTATTTAATTCGTGTATATTTGGCGAAACAATTTCAAGAATACCAAGCATTTTTCCTTCACTCTTTATAGGAGCAAGAATGGCACTATTAATATTTTGTGCAACCAGATTCTTGTACATCATTACATCAGGAGTTGACTTCTGATATTTTTTTACATCCGATATTGCAAAATAAGTCGATTCTTCAAACAAATAATGATATGTACCTCCACAAAGGGCTGTAGTACACCTATCTGCATATTTGTTATACAAAATGTAACTATCGATATTTTTGAAAGGCACCCTTTCTAACACCTCTTCTTCTGGATTATAATTAGAAAAACCAACCTCGATCTCTCTTAGATTGAATATTGCCCTAAAAATCTCCTGAAAACTACCTACAAAATCACCTTGAGTCTTATCATATCTTATAAGACTGGTTTTAAAATCTGATAGAGAAACATCGGTAGTAACATCAAACATATTTGCCAGGACTATACCTTTAAAAATCCAACTATTACGAGGGAATTTTTGTTTCCAAATCTCAACATTATCAAAATTATCCAATAGCTCGGCTACATCTTCATTGGTTATATCCTTTGCCTTATCTGTCTTAATTATCTCAATAAAGTCTCCATTATACATAATTCGGTAATTTCTCATTACTCCATTAGCATCTGGAATATCATAAAAGAAGGGTCTTCTAAAATCTATTTTATATCCATAATAATTATTAAGAATAATACTGCATCCCATAATAAAATAATGATCCTCATCCAGGTTCTTGATTTGAGGCTCAAAATTTTTACCAGCAGCTTCAATGATATTTTGATAACGTCTCGAAGATTGTAATACCGTATTATTAAAAGGTATGGTCGCTATTTTAATTTCGTTCGATTGCAGGATCTGAGCAAAAGAATCTTCTAAGACCAAATGGATTTGAGGCAGTAATTCTTGAACACGTTCTTCAGTTTTGATACCTTCTTCAAGCTCTGGATATTCTTCAAGAATTTTTAAAACACGCATAGCACGATCCCTTAGAAGCTCATTGTCACTTTTGAGAAAACTTCTATACTGTTCAAAAAATTTTGAAAAGCTTATCCATATGTCTAGCGGAAAATCCTGCTCTAACACCCTCATATCTCCCTATTTACAAAATATTTAACAAAAATAGTATAATCAAAATTGGTTAAACAAACATTAACAATTAATTAAAATTATAATTTTTACCAATTATCATTTATAATGACGAATAGCTATGCAATAATTGGACCTAAATCGACAATTCTAAGTAATAATATATGTTTTGTGACCATAGGTCACACTAGATAAGACTTCAAACTATATAACTTTGTTACACCAATCAGCAATTTTTATTCTTTTTTTAGATCTTAATAGTATTCTATTAACAAATACCATATCAAAAAGTTAATTTTTGGAGTTTATATGTAGGATTCTTTATTTTTACCCCTATCAAAAAGTAAGTACTATGAAAAGAATTGCCCTTCTAGCTATCATTATATTGATCACATCTTGCAAAAAAGAGGAAAATGGATACTCTGTAATAGGCGATGCCGCTGGATTTGAAGATGGCACCGAAGTTTATATCAATGCTATTAGCCAATCCAATAGACCAGTAGTAATTGATACCGCGGTTATTAAACAAGAAAAGTTTGAGATTAAACTACCTCCACCAGAAAGTAATGATTTTAATTATCTAACGTTTAAAAATGTAAGAGGAAACGTCCTATATCTTGCAGAAAACAATCCGATTAAAATTACTTTGTATAAAGACAGTCTCCGATCTTCTATTATAGAAGGTGGACCAGAAAATAAGCTATTTTTTGATTATGTAAAAATAATTAGATCGTACGCCGATCAAAAAATAAAACTGAATACACAGTATCAAATTGCGTCAAAATTAAAGGAAACAGAGAAGATTGCCAAAATTGCAATTGAACAACAGGAACTCACTGAAAAAGAGAAGGAATATAGAATGAGTATTGCCGAAAAAAATGTTAACTCTCTTGTTGGTTTAATTGCATTAGGAGACTTAATGAATATGAAGATCCTTACTCCTAAAGATGCAAAAGAAAAATATGACATCTTAAGTGATGAGTTGAAAACTTCAAGAATAGGAAAAGATCTAAACGCTCGTATTAATAATGCCATTGCTGTGGCATCTCGAAAACGAATTGATGTTGGCAGCGAAGCTGAAGATTTTTCTGGCCCGACTCCAGATGGTAAAACAATTTCATTAAAAGAATCGATGGGTAAAGTTACCATTATTGACTTTTGGGCTTCTTGGTGTAAGCCTTGCAGAATGGAAAACCCTAACGTAGTAAGAGTTTACAATAAATATCACAACAAAGGTCTAAACATTATTGGTGTTTCTCTGGATAAAAAGCAAGAGGCATGGGTTAAAGCAATTGCCGATGACGAACTAAACTGGAACCATGTATCAAACTTACAGTTCTGGCAAGATCCTATTGCGAGACTGTATGGAGTTCGTTCAATTCCTGCTACCTTTATTTTGGATGAAAAAGGAAATGTAATCGCCAAGAACCTGCGTGGACCAGCATTGGAAAAGAAGATTTCAGAATTACTTGGAGAATCTCTGTAGAAAAAAGTATACAGTTTTAAAACGGCCCTTTCGGGTCGTTTTGTATTTTTATAGTTTTCCTAATTTCTGTAAAACAAAAAGAATTACAATGGGTATGGCTAATAAACCGATCATTAATAAGTTTTCCTGAAATAACCAGGGAGCTAAAATCAGAGTTATAATATAACCACCTACTGCTCCTCCAAAATGAGCATCATGACCAATATTACCAATGCTATTCTTCATTCCAAAAATTGAATATAACAAATAAGCTATTCCAAAAACATAAGCCGGAATCGGAATGGGTATAAACATCAAATACAAACTCATATCAGGTCTAAACAAGATTCCTGCATATATAATTCCTGATACTGCTCCACTTGCTCCTACTGCACTATAGTGATATTCGTCTTTATGAAAAAAAAGTGAGAACAAATTTCCCATTAGTAAACTCCCAAAATATATTACCAAAAACTTAACATTTCCCACAAAACTTAGTACTACGGGTGCAAAAAAATACAAAGTAAACATGTTAAAGAACATATGTGTAAAATCCACATGCAAAAACCCCGATGTCAACATTCTTACATGCTCTCCTCTTCTTATTCCTCCTATATTAAACTTATATTTTTCAAAAAAAGAAAAATCATTAAATCCTTTTAATGATATCAATATATTTGCGCCAATAATTATTATTATAACAAGATCAAGGTTTCCCATATATTCATAATTTTATTCAAATATAAATATCCCATCCTTTTAAACCTTATAAAATTCTCTTTGATTTAAAATCCTGTATTAGCATTCTTTTATGATTTAAAAAATCGAATAATTTTATCTTTGTTGGCTTAATTTAATTCTTCATGCAACTTCTGGCCTATTGTCTCATATATCCTATTTTATGGGTAATCTCGAAATTGCCATGGCGGTTGTTTTATATGTTCTCTTCTTGTGTGTATATCTTCACCTATTATATTATTGGATACCGAAAAAAAATTGTTACAGAAAATCTTACTCTAGTTTTTCCTGATAAATCACAAAAAGAGATCAAAAAAATCAGAAAAGGTTTTTATAAGCATATGTGTGATATGTTTCTGGAAATGATCAAGAGTTTGTCTATTTCTAAAGAAGAGATGACAAAAAGATTTAAGATCATAGAACCGGAGACATTTAAAAGCTTACAATCAAAAAACAAAAGCATCATCGTCTTGATGGGGCATTATGCGAGTTATGAATGGGCTATTGCGGCCCAATTTGAATTGGATTTTCCTATTGTGGCTGTCTATAAAAGAATTAGAAATCGATATTTTGATCAATTAGCTCACCGCATACGAGGTAAATTTAATAATAGACTTATCGAAAGTCATGATGTCATAAAAGAAATAACTAGGGACAAGGTTAACAATAACCTATGTGCCTACGGAATGCTATCTGATCAATCTCCAAAATTGAAAAATGCACATTATTGGACCAATTTTATGGGGATCAAAGTGCCCGTAATCACTGGTGGAGAAGTCATTTCTAAACGATTAGACATGGCTGTTACATATTTAAAGGTTGAAAAGGTGAAACGAGGTCATTATCAAGCAAAATTTGTTACCATAACTGAAAATGCAAAAAACTGCGAAGACCATTTTATAACAAAGACTTATATTAAAAAGCTCGAAGAGCAAATTCACAACAAACCAGAATTATATCTCTGGACTCACAAACGCTGGAAACACCGCAATGCAAAAACTCCGAAAGCAGCGATTATTGACTAAAAGAACGATCTGGTTAAGTATTGACTATTTCAATTCATTTGGTTTTTTTTAACACTTTATAGAAGGAATTTAACAAAATACCTGTATTTTCGCGTTCCAAATCCTTCCTATTATATGCAATTAATTGTTTACTGCTTGGTATATCCCATGCTTTGGTTTATTTCAAAACTTCCGTGGCGGTTGTTTTATGCATTCTCTACTTCTATCTTTTTTCTGATCTATTATATCTTTGGATATCGAAGAAAAACAGTCACCAAAAATTTACAACTTGTTTTTCCTGAAAAACCTTATAACGAAATCAAAAAAATCCGAAAAGATTTCTACAAACATATGTGTGATATGTTTCTGGAAATGATAAAATCCATCTCTATCTCTAATGATGAGATGAAAAAACGTTTCAAAATTACCAACCTTGATAAAATACAAGAATTAGAAGCAAAAGGAGAAAATATTATGGTTTTTATGGCTCATTATGCCAGTTATGAATGGTCTAATGTGGTGGATATCCAAACCAGTTTTCAAGCGGTAGGTATTTACAAAAAAATTAGGAATAAGTATTTTGATAGACTAGTACACAGAATAAGAGCAAGGTTTGGTTCTCGGGTAGTGACCAGTAAAGATGCAAAGAGAGTTATTACAGAAGATCAATCCAAAGCTCCTGGACCTTATATGTATGGTATGGTCTCTGATCAAACGCCAAAACTCTATAATGGTTTTTATTGGACAGATTTTTTGGGTATAAAAGTCCCGACATTTACTGGGGCCGATTTATTAGCCAGGCGATTGGGCTTGAGTGCCTATTACTTACAAGTTGAAAAAATTAAAAGAGGATATTATGAAGCCACTTTTGTTACGATAGAAGAAGACCCAAAGAATAGCGAAGAATTTTCTATCGTAAAAACCTATTTAAGATTATTAGAAAAACAAATTCAAAACAAGCCAGAATATTATCTATGGTCCCACAAACGATGGAAACATCGTAATTCACTTTCAGATGCTCCAGAAGGTGCTACGATAGATTAGAAAATTGTACTTGCCGGATACTAATAAATAAGTTTACCTTTGTTAGTTTCTAACTAATCGCACTCATGCATTTATTAATTTATAGTATTACCTACCCCATAATCTTAGGAATATCAAAACTACCTTGGAAATTGTTTTATACGTTCTCTACTTGCACCTATATTGTAACATACTATATTATACGCTATAGAAGAAAAACCGTTACAGAAAACTTGACATTGGTTTTCCCAGAAAAATCTAAGGAAGAAATAAAAAGTATACGTAAAGCATTCTATAAACATATGTGTGATATGTTTTTGGAAATGACGAAATCATTATCCATTTCTCGTGAAGAATTAATAAAACGCTATAAAGTTATAAATCTTGAAGAGTTTCATGAATTTGAAAAAAAGAACAAAAGTATTATTGCTCTTATGGGACATTATGGAAGCTTTGAGTGGTCAAATGCCATCGATTTAGTCTCTCTAAACCCTTGTGTTGGTATTTACAAACAGATCAAAAACAAACATTTTGACAGTTTAGCACACCGAATACGTGGACGGTTTAATTCTAGGCTTATCGCGAGCCATAAGGTAGCCAGGCAGATTATTAAAGATAAACAAGAAAATACTGTGTGTGCATATGGTATGATCTCTGATCAATCTCCAAAAATTAGTAATGCAAAATATTGGACAGATTTTATGGGAATCAAAGTACCTATATTTTTGGGAGGAGAATTCCTGGCACAACGTCTTGATGTTATTGTATTATACCTGCAAGTAAAAAAAGTAAAACGAGGGCATTATGAGGTAAAATTTATTCCTATTTCTGAAAATAGTAAAGAAGAAGAAAAATTCTATTCTATAAAGAAATACCTCCAATTACTCGAAGAGCAAATACGAGAAGAACCTCAATATTATCTCTGGACACATAAACGCTGGAAACATCGAAACGCTGTAAAACCAGAAGGTGCAATTATTGATTGAAAAATTAGGCTAAATCCTTTTACCTTCAAAACATACAATTCAGCTTTTTTCGATTTTAAATTCCTGCAATTTCTTTTAATGTACTAATCGTATCTTCTGCTAATCGATCCGCTTTTTCCTGGCTCAAAGCCTCGGTATAAATACGAATAATGGGTTCTGTATTGCTTTTTCTTAAATGCACCCAACAATCTGCAAAATCCACTTTTACTCCATCAACTGTAGAAACCTCTTCAGAAATATGTTTTTTATGAAAACCATCCAAAATAGCATCCACATCAAGACCTGGAGTTAATTGAATTTTATTCTTACTCATAAAATAAGATGGATAACTATTACGCAATTCGCTTACACTACATTTTTTCTCTGCCAAATGTGTTAAAAAAAGTGCCACTCCAACTAATGAATCTCGTCCGTAATGTAATTCTGGATAAATAATACCACCATTACCTTCGCCACCAATTACCGCTTTATTGGCTTTCATCTTCTCAACCACATTTACTTCTCCTACAGCACTAGCCTCATAAGTACCATTATGTTTTTGAGTTACATCTCTTAACGCTCTACTTGAAGAAAGATTAGAAACTGTATTTCCTGGAGTTTTTCCCAAGACAAAATCTGCACAGGCTACCAAGGTATATTCTTCGCCAAACATTTCTCCATCTTCACTCATAAAAGCCAAGCGATCTACATCAGGGTCTACCGTTAGTCCAAAATCTGCTTTTTCTTTAACCACCAATTCAGATAAGTCTGTCAAATGTTCCTTCAGCGGCTCTGGATTATGTGGAAAATGACCATTTGGTTCGCAATATAATTCTATTACCTCAACTCCCATCTTTTTGAGTAGCTTGGGGATTGCAATTCCTCCCGTAGAATTAACCGCATCGACTACTACTTTAAAACCAGCATTTTTTACAATTTCTACATCTACAAGTGACAGGTTTAATACTTCCTCAATATGCTTATCTATATATGTATCATTTACAGTAATACTCCCCAGATCATCAACTTCGGCAAAAGTATAACTATCATTCTCAGCAATCTCCAGAATCCTTTTTCCATTTTCAGCATTTAGAAATTCCCCTTTATAGTTAAGAAGTTTTAGAGCATTCCATTGTTTAGGATTATGACTTGCCGTTAAAATAATTCCGCCATCCGCTTTTTCAATAGGTACAGCCACTTCAACCGTTGGTGTTGTTGAAAGTCCCAGATCAACTACATGTATTCCTAATCCAACAAGGCTATTCATTACCAACTGTTGTATCATAGATCCAGAAATACGAGCATCCCGCCCAACTACTACAATAGGATGCTTTTTATTGGTTTCTTTTTTTAACCAGCTTCCATACGCCGAAGCAAATTTTACAGCATCAACCGGGGTGAGATTATCTCCCACAGATCCCCCAATGGTTCCTCTAATTCCAGAAATTGATTTTATTAATGTCATATTGTTATTGATTGATTGTTCAAAATTTGTTCGCAAATGTACAAGCTATAACACACTACTACAACTTTACTATAAAAGTTTACAAAAAAACAATACTTACTTCTCAAAAAATTGTAAATTTCATCAATGAATTTCTTAGCGCATATCTATCTTTCCGATGAAGATCCGGAACTTAAAATAGGCAATTTTATCGCCGATTCTGTAAAAGGTAAAAAATTCTTAGAATATCCAGAACGTATTGCGCAAGGGATAAAGTTGCATCGCAAAATCGATTCCTATACCGATTCTCATGACACGGTAAAACAAAGCATTAGAAGATTGTCTCCAAAGTATGGTCGCTATAGCTCGGTGATTGTGGATATTCTATATGATCATTTTTTGGCCGCCAATTGGAACGAGTATTCGATTACCCCTCTAGCAGATTATACGTTGGACTTTTATGAGCTGTTGCAGGAATATTATGAAATCCTACCCACACGAATTCAACATTTTCTTCCGTATATGATACGAGATAACTGGCTCTTAAGCTATGCCTCGGTTGCGGGAATTGGTTCTGTATTATCTGGTATGAACCGAAGAACAAAGAACAGATCCAAAATGAATTTTGCAGTTATTGAGCTCGAAGAATATTATTCTGATTTTGAAAAAGAATTTCGTTCTTTTTTTGAAGAATTAGCACTATTTACCAAAAATGAAATGAGAAAATTATAAATTATGAAATACTTAGTATATCTCTATCTTTTTGCATTACTTTTTGTTTCCTGTAAAACCAGTACAGAGAACACCGTCAAGCCTTATGAACCTGTTCGGGGTGTAATCACACAAAAGGCCATGGTAGTTTCTGCTAGAGAAGAGGCTTCAAAAATTGGTTCAGATATCATGAAAAAAGGTGGTAATGCCTTTGATGCTATGGTAGCGACCCATTTGGCACTAGCGGTAAGCTACCCAGTTGCTGGAAATTTAGGCGGTGGTGGTTTTATGGTCTACAGAAAAGCCAATGGAGAAACCGGTTCCATAGATTTTAGAGAAAAGGGGCCACTTGCAGCTACCAAAGACATGTACCTAGACGAGAATGGGGATTTTATCCCAGAAAAAAGTCAGCTAGGAGCATTGGCAGTCGGTGTCCCTGGATCTGTTGATGGGGTTTTTGAGATTCACAAGAAACTTGGGACGCTCCCTATAGAAGATATTCTTACCCCTGTTGTTGAACTCGCTAAAAATGGATTTGTAATCACTGAAAAACAAGAAAGACGTTTCAAAAAATATGAAGAGCTGCTCTTTGAAGTAAATGAAGATACGATCCCCATTCTAAAAGGATATAAAGCCAATGACACCTTAAAGAATCCTGAATTGGCAGCTACCTTAGAACGAATTAAACAAAATGGAGCCGCAGAGTTTTATAGAGGAGAAACAGCACAAAGACTAGTTGATTTCATACAATCACAAGGAGGCATTATTACTTTGGAAGATTTAGAAAAATATGAGTCAAAATGGCGTAATCCCATACAGTTTGGATATAAAGATCTTACAATTACTTCTATGTCTCCACCATCAAGTGGAGGAGTTTGTCTTGCACAAATCATGAAAATGATAGAACCCTTTGATGTATCACAATATGGCCATAATCAGCTTAAGGCAATACAAGTCATTACCGAGGCAGAACGGAGAGCCTATGCAGATCGCGCATACTATCTTGGTGATCCCGATTTTGTTGACATTCCTATCGACACCCTTATCAGCGATCCATATTTAATCTCTAGAATGGAAGATTTTAGCTTTAAAAAAGCAACACTTTCATCTGATATTAATTGTGGGAGCATCACGGGATATGAAAGCGAAGAAACCACCCACTACTCTATCGTGGATCAATTCGGAAATGCAATTGCCGTGACTACCACTTTAAACGGAGCATTTGGGTCCAAGTTATACGTACCCGAATTAGGTTTCTTTTTGAATAATGAAATGGACGATTTTAGTGCAAAACCTGGTATTCCCAATATGTTTGGATTGATCGGTGCCAAAGCCAATGCGATTGCTCCCGAAAAGCGAATGCTAAGTTCTATGACTCCTACTCTTGTAGAAAAAGATGGGAAACTATGGATGTCTGTTGGCACCCCCGGAGGTTCTAAAATAATTACTTCGGTATTGCAAACCATACTTAATGTAAAAGAATTTGGAATGACTATGCAAGATGCCGTAAATGCGCCTCGTTTCCATCATCAATGGTTACCCGATGAAGTTGTTTTTGAACCTAATTCGTTTGATCCTAAACTTTTGGATGACTTAAGAGCCAAAGGATATAATATTGATGAAAAAGAATCTATAATTATCGGAAAAGTTGATGGTATCTTGATATTACCCGATGGAACTCTTGAAGGTGGTGCCGATAGACGAGGGGATGATACAGCTGTTGGATTTTAATGTTACCGTTTTTTATGCCTATGAAAAATCACATTCACAATGCTTAAACCAACCCCCCTTGAAATCATTAAAAGAATAAAGTCAATATCTGATGTAGGACTTGTATATGCTCAAAATGAATATGACAAAGAAAGATATGAAGAATTACTTTCTATAAGTCTAGAATTATTGAGTATAGTTTCAGAAAAACCTTTGAATGTATTAGATAATTTTTTCATGCCGAGTAAAGATTATCCAACTGCCAAAATAGATGTAAGAGGTTTTATCTTGAATGAAACAAAAGAAATATTATTGGTTAAGGAAACCCTGGATCAAAAATGGTCTTTACCAGGGGGCTGGGGAGATATTGGATTCTCTCCTTCAGAAGTAATACGTAAAGAAATTAAAGAAGAAACAGGATTAGACTCTAAAGTTTCTAGGTTGCTTGCGGTTTATGATAAAAAATGTCATCCTCATCCTCCACAACCTTTTTATGTTTATAAATTAGTATTTTTATGTGAAGTATTAGATGGTAATATCAATACAAGTTTTGATATAGAAGAAGCTCGTTATTTTAACATTAAGAATTTACCTATGCTCTCTGAAGACAGAATATTAGAATCTCAAATCAAACAATTATACAAAAAAGTAATTAATGAAGATAACGAAGTATATTTTGATTAAAAACAACTAGTCTTTACCATTTACAAATTCTGATATGAAATTTGTTCCAGCTTTAAAATCCAAACTACAAGATAATGCCGATGCAGAACAAGCGCGGGCAATGGAAGCATATATGAAAGATCTTTTTTCTTTTTATGGCATAAAAGCACCCGTAAGAAAGACTATTTTAAAAGAAACAATCAACAAATTCAAAAGTGAATTATCACGAGACACTATTATTGAAATAGTAAACACTTTATATCAAGACCTTCATCGAGAACTTCACTATTGTGCTATAGAGCTTACAGATCGCTTTCTTAAGAAAAATTACGAGGTTGATGATATTTACTTTATCGAAAAATTGATCACTACCAATTCATGGTGGGATACTGTAGACTTTATCGCAAAGCATATTTTGGGAAACTATTTACTTCAATTTCCGGATCAAACTACAGTTGTGGTTACCAAATTCTCTTCTTCAAAAGATATGTGGCTTAATCGAAGTGCGATTCTATTTCAATTAGGATACAAAGAGAAGACAGATACTCAGTTATTATTCAAACTTTGTGATCAACATAAATCTTCAGAGGAGTTCTTTATTCAAAAAGCAATCGGATGGGCGTTACGAGAATATTCAAAAATAAATCCCGAAGCTGTTGTAAAATTTGTTTCAAAAACAGATCTAAAAACCTTGTCTAAAAAAGAGGCTTTAAAACGTATTAAATAACATAAAAAAAACGCAGATAACATAGTGCTATCTGCGTTTATTATAAAGTTTTACGGCGTACTTCTAAAATCGTACTTCGTAAATTTAATTTACTTCACTTCTTCAAAGTCTACGTCTTCTACATCACTTCCTTCAGAACCACCGCCAGATTGATCTGCTCCTGCTCCTGCATCAGGTCCAGGTTCTCCATTCTGTTGTGCTTCGGCTTGTGCTTTGTACATCTCTTCGCTAGCTACTTTCCATGCTTCGTTGATTTTATCAAGAGCTGGTTGGATAACCGCCAGGTCTTTAGACTCATACGCTTTCTTCAATTCCTCTAAAGCATCTTCGATTGGTTTTTTCTTATCATCAGATAATTTATCTCCAAATTCTGTTAGCTGCTTTTCAGTCTGAAAGATCATTCCGTCAGCTTCATTAAGTTTATCTGCAGTTTCTTTTGCTGCTTTATCTGCTTCAGCATTTGCTTCGGCCTCTTGCTTCATTTTCTCAATTTCTTCTTCTGTTAATCCTGAAGAAGCTTCGATACGAATATCCTGAGACTTGTTAGTCGCTTTATCTGTGGCAGAAACTTTGATAATACCATTGGCATCGATATCAAAAGTAACTTCGATCTGAGGTGTTCCTCTTTGTGCAGGTGGAATTCCATCTAAGTGGAAACGACCAATCGTTTTATTATCGGCTGCCATAGGGCGCTCTCCTTGTAACACATGGATCTCAACTGATGGCTGATTATCTGCCGCCGTAGAGAATACTTGTGATTTCTTAGTTGGGATCGTCGTATTTGCATCGATAAGTTTGGTCATTACATTACCCATGGTCTCGATACCAAGAGAAAGTGGTGTAACATCTAATAATAATACATCTTTTACATCACCTGTTAATACTCCACCCTGGATTGCAGCTCCAACAGCAACAACTTCATCTGGGTTTACACCTTTACTAGGTGATTTTCCGAAGAATTTTTCTACAGCTTCCTGTACTACAGGAATACGAGTAGATCCACCTACTAATATAATTTCATCAATATCACTAGTTGATAACCCAGCAGCTTTAAGTGCTGTACGACATGGTTCAACAGTACGTTTTACCAAATCATCAATCAACTGATCAAATTTTGATTTGCTTAATGTTCTTACTAAGTGTTTAGGTCCACTAGCAGTCGCAGTTACATATGGTAAATTGATTTCTGTTTGTGCAGAAGAAGATAATTCAATTTTTGCTTTTTCCGCAGCTTCTTTAAGACGTTGTAAAGCCATAGGATCTTCACGAAGGTCCATGTTTTCATCTGCCTTAAATTCTTCAGCTAACCAATCTATAATTTTTTGATCTACATCATCACCACCAAGGTGCGTATCTCCATCGGTAGCTAATACCTCAAATACACCATCACCCAATTCTAGGATAGATACATCATGCGTACCACCACCAAAATCAAATACAACAATTTTCTGATCTGTTCCTTTTTTATCAAGACCATAAGCTAGTGCAGCAGCTGTAGGTTCGTTAATAATACGTTCTACCTTTAAACCAGCAATTTCTCCAGCTTCTTTGGTAGCTTGACGTTGTGCATCATTAAAATATGCAGGTACAGTAATTACCGCTCTGGAAACATCTTGACCGAGATAATCCTCTGCAGTTTTCTTCATTTTCTGAAGTGTCATTGCAGATAATTCTTGTGGTGTATATAATCGTCCATCGATATCCACACGTGGCGTATCGTTATCTCCTTTTACAACTTTATAAGCTGCTCTTTTTGCTTCTTTTGCAGATTCAGAGTATTTATTACCCATAAATCTCTTGATAGAAGAGATAGTCTTAGTTGGATTTGTAACCGCCTGTCTTTTTGCAGGATCTCCTACTTTAATTTCTCCTCCTTCTACAAAAGCTATTACAGAAGGAGTCGTTCTTTTGCCTTCAGCATTAGGGATTACTACAGGCTCATTACCTTCCATTACAGAAACACAAGAGTTGGTTGTCCCTAAGTCTATTCCTATTATTTTACTCATCTTTATAATAAATTGTTATAATTTTATTCGTAATAATTTTACTCACTTAGGTCAATGATTATGCCATTGCATTTTGTCTGACAGGATGTCATTATACTTTTTTTAACTTCTGCATATTACGCCTCGAAAGATAAAAAGCAAGGTTCTTAACTATTCTTAAAAAAAGAAGGTTCTTTATTGTCAAAAAACTATATTTACCACCTAAAATATTTCAATAATTACGAATTATGGAATGCATCAGTATTTTTGATATGCTGAAGATAGGGGTTGGCCCTTCTAGTTCGCATACATTGGGTCCGTGGCGCGCAGGACGCAGATGGATAGCAGAATTAAAGAAAGATACTATTTTTGAATCTGTTGTATCTGTCAAAGTAGATCTTTTTGGTTCGTTATCTCTTACTGGAAAGGGACATGCCACCGACATCGCTGTCATATTAGGTTTGTGTGGTTACGATCCACAGACTATTGATGTTTCTTCAATTTCAACAGTTATTGATACTATTAAGAGTTCAAAACAACTTATTTTTAATAACGAGCTGCAGCTATCTTTTGATCCTGAGACTCAGATCATTTTTAATAGAGAATTCAAGGAGTTTCATCCTAATGGTATGACTTTTCATGCTATCCTGAAAAATGGTCAAGAAATCTCGTCTTCATTCTACTCTATCGGCGGCGGCTTTGTTGTAAAAGAAGAGCGAAAAAGGAAAGAAAAGAAGCTTTCGGCATTTCAACAATTTCCATTGCCTATACAAAAAGCAACAGATCTATTAGAATATTGCCATACCAAGAATAAAAAGGTATCTGAGATTGTGCTTGAAAATGAAAGATCCTTGCACACTGATCAAGAAATAGATGAGCGAATTTCAAAAATATGGAATGTCATGCTCGAATCAATGTATACTGGTTGTCATACTGAAGGCACCTTGCCAGGAGGACTTAATGTACGACGTAGAGCTTATGACACTCATAAAAAACTGATTGGCAATACTTCCTACAGCAATCCAACAGAATGGATTGAAGCGATACGAGATACTGAAGTAAAATTTAGACAGATCCTAAAATGGGTTTCCTGTTTTGCGTTGGCTGTAAATGAAGTAAATGCCTCATTGGGCAGAGTAGTCACCGCACCTACCAACGGGAGTGCCGGGGTTATTCCCGCAGTAATGATGTATTATATGGTGATCGAAAATCATGATGCCAACTTTGATGATGTTAAACAATTTATGTTGGTAGCAGGAGAAATTGGCAGTTTGTTTAAAAAAGGTGCTACAATATCTGCAGCTATGGGTGGCTGTCAAGCCGAAATAGGAGTTTCCTCGGCAATGGCCGCTGGTGCTTTAACCGAACTCATGGGCGGTACTCCAGAACAAGTTCTTATGGCCAGTGAAATTGCTATGGAACATCATCTTGGACTTACTTGTGATCCTATTGCAGGTTTGGTGCAAGTGCCTTGCATAGAAAGAAACGCAATGGGTGCTATTAAAGCTATAAATGCTTGTGAGATGGCATTAGACACCGATGCTGCCAATGCCAAAGTACCACTTGATAAAGTTATAGAAACCATGTGGGAAACTGCACAAGATATGAATACCAAATACAAAGAAACCAGTGAAGGTGGGTTGGCCGTAAAAGTGAGTTTGAGTGATTGCTAATAGCGTATTTGAGTATTGATTTTTATAAACTCACATGCTCACCACTAAATTACTCATTACTATTATTGCATCCTTCCCTTGTTCGGGTATCTGCAATGGCAATGATCTTCCAGGATTCTCCATCATTATACAGTTGAAAAACATTCACTCCGCAGTGGCTAAAATGATCATTAACATAGAATTCATAGGGAGTCCATACATTAGCTATCGCAGAATCAGCATCAATCTTGAAAAGCAATAATCGCTCATCCCAGCGTTGTCCAGTCGGTCTGGTCTTTATCGCTGTTAGGAAATTACCTACATCTGTTTTAACCGACTTTTTGCCTCCTATTTTTGTTTTAGTAATGGTTTGCATCACTATATTATAATCCATCGTCTTTTTCATTTTTGAAGTATCGCCAGAATGAAATCCATCGAAAAACTCTAAAATGGTAGCTTTTACTTCCTCCTTATACCGATTTACATCATCTTTGTTCATATCTTTTTGTGAATAACTGGTATGACCAAATAAAAAGAGCATCAAAATAAACATCTGTAACTTATACATAACCATCATTTTTTAAAGCTATAAATGTAAGGTTTTAATTGTTGTCACAAATAGCTAGTTATCGATTACAAAAAATAAAAGAAAATCAATACTAATATAGACTTGTTACGATATTGTTAAATGATTACTTTTACACTCCTAAAAAACAACACCAAATGTCAACAGCAAAGAAAGATTACAAACGTGTCACGGTAAAATCCCTTGTGGAGATGAAGTCTAATGGAGAAAAAATCTCTATGTTAACCGCTTATGATTATACCATGGCCAAGATTGTTGATGGTGCTGGTGTAGATGTAATTTTGGTGGGGGATTCTGCATCCAATGTAATGGCAGGTCATGAAACTACACTTCCAATTACCTTGGATCAAATGATCTATCATGCTTCTTCGGTCATAAGAGCTATAGATAGGGCTCTAATTGTAGTGGATATCCCTTTTGGAAGTTATCAAAGTGATCCAAAAGAAGCATTAAGATCTGCTATAAGAATTATGAAAGAATCTGGTGCTCATGCTGTTAAGATGGAAGGTGGAAAAGAAGTTAAAGAATCTATCAAGCGTACCTTAAATGCCGGGATTCCGGTTATGGGTCACTTGGGACTTACTCCACAGTCTATCTATAAATTCGGAACATATACGGTGCGCGCCAAAGAGGAGGAAGAAGCAGAACAATTAAAGGAAGATGCCTTGATGTTAGAAAGAATTGGATGTTTTGCTATTGTTTTAGAAAAAGTTCCTGCCAAATTGGCCAAAGAAGTGGCGCAAAGTCTTACCATTCCGATTATTGGTATTGGTGCAGGAAATGGTGTCGACGGACAAGTATTGGTTACTCATGATATGTTGGGGATGACCCACGAATTTAATCCTCGTTTCTTAAGACGATACCTGGATCTTTATACCGAAATGACCAATGCTTTTAAGCAATATGTGTCTGATGTCAAGGCTGTTGATTTCCCTAATGAAAATGAGCAATATTAAATCTGGATAAGTTAGATAATTTGGATTGTTAGATTTATTAGATAAATTATATGCATCGATTTAGGGATTTAGAAATATGCAAAAAAAGCAGAAAATTTTGTTCCAAAATCTATACGATAACATCTAGGTTCCCTGAATCCGAAAAATTTGGGATGACGAATCAATTGCGTAGGGCTGCAGTTTCAATTCCATCTAACATAGCTGAAGGTTCTTCAAGAAAATCAAATAAAGATTTTTCAAGATTTCTACAAATCACTTTAGGTTCTGCTTATGAAATAGAAACACAATTATTAATTTCTTACGATTTAAACTTTATCGATAAGGAAGAACTTGATTCACTTTCAAAAGACCTGGAGTCTATTATCAAAATGACTTCAAAATTTAATTCCACATTGAAATAATCCAACAATCCAACAATCCAACAATCCAACAATCCAATAATCCAGCTGATCCAAAGAAATCCAAAATGCTAAAGACCCTCTCCAATAAAAACAATCTTCAAGTGCTTTACGAAGATAATCACATTATTGCTGTTAACAAACGTGCAGGAGATATCGTACAGGGTGATAAAACCGGAGACAAGCCATTAAGTGAAGTGGTTAAAGAATATATTGCGGAAAAATATAATAAACCAGGTGCTGTTTTCCTGGGTGTAGTACATCGTTTAGATCGTCCTACAAGTGGGATTATCGTCTTTGCTAGAACAAGCAAAGCACTTCCGAGACTCAATAAACTATTTGCTAATAAAGAAGCTAAAAAAACGTATTGGGCTGTTGTAAAAAATATGCCTCCTAAAGAAAAAGACACACTCATTCATTGGTTAAAACGCAATCCAAAGCAAAACAAATCATATGCTCATAAAAATGAGGTAACAGATAGTAAGAAAGCTATTTTAGATTATAAAATCATAAAAAAACTTAACAACTATTGTGTTATAGAAATCGACCTTCAAACGGGTAGACATCATCAGATAAGATCTCAACTATCCTATATTGGGTGTGCCATAAAGGGAGATCTAAAGTATGGTGCCGATCGAAGTAATAAAGACGGAAGTATTCACCTTCATGCAAGAAAACTTACTTTTATGCATCCTGTTAAAAAAGAACCTTTAACGATCATCGCTCCTCCTCCATCAGATTCTATTTGGAATGAATGTATCTAAATTTCACAAGAATACCTCGATTAATTTAATGGAAAACAAGTTCTGAATTACACTTTTCAGTAGTAACATTTTACTCATTTATTATACTAATATATTGTTTCAAACAATTGTAAGAATTATACAATAAATTGATGCACATCATCATTAATTAATAATAAATGGATTATAAAACATATTCATCAGAATTATTTAAAAATATTGATTGGGGTTTTATCTGGAGTATTCTTAAAGATATTGTTCTTCCTAACTCTGGTACACTCATTTTTAATATCATCGTATTTCTGTTTTTAGGTTTTATAATAACCATTATATATTGTATTGTGCTATGGCGTAAGGATATTTTTAAAAGAGCTCCTAAATATTATAATTGGGCAGTAAAATTATACATTCCATTATTGATTGTAGGAATTCTATATGTTTTTGGTCAATGGGGTTTTATAAGAGGTATTTATAAAATAATGGATAATGAAAAGACAATGATTGTTGAAGGTGTGTATAATAGTTCCGTACAGCAAATTTTTGAATCTGAAGATGCCAAAAACAAATTTGTTCTATCAGCACAAATGTTAGCCATGAAAGTCAAATCAAATTCTCAGGATTATGTCATATTTTTTGAAAAACACCTTAAAGATTATGATACCGGTAGTTCTATTCTAAATAAAACCAAAAATAAATTAGCAAAATTTATCGTTAACAATTATGGTGAGGATCTTTACAAATTAACGATGTATGCACTTATAACTTCTGCGGGTAAAGGACATGTAGATTTTTCTGAAGAATTACCTTATGAAGAGTTTAATGCGGTTATGGATTTATTATTAGAAGTTGGATATCAGGATATAGAAAAAGTAGTTTTATACAAATTAAGTGAATGGTTTTCTATCGGTATTACCTCTCAATATAATACAATGGTAAAATCATTATTAATACTATTATTCCTTATTCTTATTTTTCCCTTATTAGAGTATTTTATATATAAAAAATGGATCGCTCCAAAATACATTTCTAAAACGACCTAGTACTAGATATTAAAAATCAAAGTATTCATTAATACTATCAAAGTTTACGATGAACTACCTAATTACTTATAAGACCTTACACTTTCTATCACTACAGAAGTAAGAATCAAAGTTCCACCTATTATAGTAGTTAATACAGGTATTTCACCTAAAAAAATCATACCAATGATAATCCCATAAACAGGTTGCACGCTACTAATGATACTTGCAGTGGTGATCGAAAAACGTTTAAAACTGGCCAAAAACAACGTATGCCCTATCGCTGTGGTCAATAAGGCTAAAGTTAATGTTGGCAACCATTGGTCTTTAATACCAGAACTATCCATTATAAACAAAAAGGGTAATAGAAAAATGCTAACAACTACTAGCTGATACCACATCAATACCGAACCATTATAATCCCCAACTTTGGTTTTCATAATGATATTGCGCAATGCATAACACAGTGCAGAAATAACTCCAAGAATTACCGCTTTGGTGTACGAATTCTCAAAATCCAAATCCGGAACCAGAAAATAAATCCCAAGTAATACCAACAACGCTAGTAATATATGTACTTTCTGAAATTTTGTTTTTAACAATAAAGGTTCTAACAATGCAGTAATTACAGGATATGTAAATATCGAAAGCATCCCAATAGCTACATTGGATAGTTTAAGAGAATAGAAATAGGTAATCCAATGCAGCCCCATCAAAATGCCACTCAAGATTATTGTTGGGCGATCTTTGCTGCCGGTCCTAAATGAATTTCCTTGCCATTTGCAAAAAACAAATAAAAGCAACCCTGCCATCAAAGCCCTAAAACCAATAATAACTGGTACTGGCATATCGATATATCTTCCCAAAGCCCCAGAGGTACTGATTAAAAGCATTGCAAGATTTAATTCCAGAATATTACGTAGGTGTAGATTTTTTTGCATGTAGCGGGTTTTATCGAACCAGTTTTTCGGATTTTTCTTTAATAATATCAGCAACAGGTCTTCCTTCGATATTACTTTCTAACCATGATAAAATATCTAAATACAAAAATGCTCTTTTTTCATATGGATGATCTTCATACTGTTTCAGTCTTTTATGAAGTTTCTTAAATTCATCTTTGATTTGATGAGGATAGATATCACCAAGATTTTTTAAGAATTTGATCATTTCTTTCTGTACTTCGTACAAATCATCCATTTTTATCAAGAATCTATACGTTTCCTTTAATTGGGTTTCAAGATGGTAATCCATTCCGGCTTCATAATGGGCAACAAGGCTTAATACTCTAGAGAAACACATAAGATCCTCTCGCATTTTCAAAGACTTGTTATTAATGATTTTTGTCAAATATTCGATACACTTTCTATGATCTGCCATACCAAAATACAAACAGCCTATCTTATAATAAAGTACCATAATATGATGATCATCAATTCTATTTTTATAGTTTTCTACTCCCTGAAGTATTTCCTCTACCAAATATTCTCCTTCATCAAAGGTCCCCTCTAGAAAATGAATATTTAGTTTGTTATTATAGATAAACTGAAATGACAAAACTTCAATATTGTCATCTTTGGGAAAAGTTTCGCTGGTAATTGACTCTTCAAATTCTGCAAGTGTAGTCTTGAGTTGTGTTTTATCTTTTATCAGATATAGTGATTCTAACAAATAATGGTTTCCTCTTAAAAAGAAAACAGGATTCTGGGTCATCATTTTGGGGTGTTCATAAAACAAATCAACCCATTTTTTTGAATACTTGTAGCAAGACAAAAAATCCTGAACAATAAAACTATACCACAAATGTGCTTTATACAACCATAACTTTTCCCTGAATCCCATCATACTCCACTCGTACTTTGGGAGTTTACTATGAAAGTAATTGGTGATTACATTATGTTCTTTATCACTTCGTACATAACCACTCTTTAACATTAGTCCATAAAGCTGTAGTGACAAATTTGATAACCTACTGGTAAGTACATTTTTCATACTTAACATCTTGGCTTCAACAGTCAATTCATCTGCACGGCTATTAATACTTCGCGTTATATATTGCGTCTCGATAATCTTTTCAAGTTCTACAATCTCATAGGCAATATTATGTTCTTCATTTTCCTTCGCCAGTGCTTTAGATTTTTCCAACATCTTCAGGCTTTGTTTATACAGTCCCTTGTGATATAGAATCGAAGCAAAATCCAATTGCTCTCGTATTTGTGAGCGAATATTTTGATGCAAAGGGCTTAAGCGCAGACTAATCAAAATTTGTTTGTATAAATGAGCTTTTAGATTAGATAACTGTTGTTTTTTTACAATTCCCTTTTTCACAATAAGCTCTTCATCCAAGATATCACTTTTATCTAAATGATTAAAGAGTGCCAAAAATTTTGAATCGGTATTTACTCCTAATCTACCAACGTATACTTTAAACTGTCGCTTTTCAGATTTAGAAAGCGATTTTACTAAAACAAACAAAGGATCTTTTTGATCAGTAGTCATTGTAAGAAAATATATTGTAATTAATTGATTAAAAAGGAGTTAAACTGTTATTAAAATAGTTTACCATTGTAAAAACACTATTCAAATACTTCCCTTTTGAATTCCCAAAATATAAATTCGTAAGAGATTTAAGAAACATCTTGTAAGAATATTTAAAAAAACATGATTATTTCTTAAAAGTACCAAACAAATAATTCATAGATTTCTCATGAGCGATAATAAAGTCCAAATATTTGATACTACTTTAAGGGATGGCGAGCAGGTCCCTGGTTGCAAGCTTAATACAGAACAAAAATTAATTATTGCAGAGCGACTTGACCTATTGGGAGTCGATGTAATCGAAGCTGGATTTCCTGTTTCTAGCCCAGGAGATTTTAACTCCGTAACCGAAATTACCAAAATTGTAAAAAATGCAACAGTTTGTGGGCTTACCAGAGCCGTAGAAAATGATATTAAAGTAGCTGCAGAAGCATTGGTATATGCAAAAAGACCAAGAATACATACTGGGATTGGTACATCAGAATCTCATATAAAATATAAATTCAATTCTACCCAGGAAAAAGTAATAGAGCGTGGTGTAGCTGCTGTAAAATATGCTAAATCCTTTGTAGAAGATGTAGAATTTTTTGCTGAAGATGCTGGTCGCACCGACAATGAGTTTTTAGCACGAGTTTGTGAAGCTATGATCAAAGCCGGGGCGACCGTTCTTAACATTCCCGATACCACAGGATATTGCTTACCCGAAGAATATGGTGCTAAAATCAAATATCTGAAGGAAAATGTAAAAGGAATCGATAATGTTATTATCTCTTGTCACTGTCATAACGATTTAGGTCTCGCGACTGCTAATTCAATTGCAGGTGCTATTAACGGTGCCAGACAAATAGAATGTACTATCAATGGGATTGGTGAGCGTGCCGGTAATACTGCTCTGGAAGAAGTGGTTATGATTATGAATCAGCATCCTTATTTAGACCTTAATACTAGTATCAATACAAAATTACTGTATGACACCAGTCGTATGGTATCAGAAAGTATGGGGGTGATGGTACAACCAAATAAGGCTATTGTAGGAGCCAATGCTTTTGCCCATAGCTCAGGGATACATCAGGATGGTGTAATCAAAAATCGAGAAACGTACGAGATTATCGATCCTGTAGAAGTTGGTGTTACCGAATCTGCTATTGTTCTTACTGCAAGAAGTGGTAGAGCAGCTTTGGCTTACCGAGCAAAGAAAGTTGGATACGAATTAACCAAGCTTCAATTAGACGATGTCTATAAAGAATTTCTGAACTTTGCAGATAAAAAGAAAGAAATTGTTGATGAAGATATCCATCAAATTATGAAGAATACAAATGTAACAGCTGCTGTTGTTGCTTAACAATACTATAGGATTATGAATGTACCTCCTAAGTTTTATCGAAACCTAGGAGGTATCTTTAAATTACATTAATGAAGAAAACCTTATTCGATAAAGTTTGGGATGCACATGTGGTCAAAGAAATTCAAAATGGTCCACAAATATTATATATAGACAAGCATCTAATCCACGAAGTTACCAGCCCACAGGCATTTGCCGAGCTAGAACAACGTGGAATTCCTATTTTCAGGCCAGATCAAATTGTAGCGACCGCAGATCACAATACACCAACTATTGATCAGCATTTACCTGTAAAGGATGAACTATCAAGAAATCAATTGGCACAGCTAACCAAAAACTGTAAAAAAAATAATATTACGCTTTATGGTTTAGGACATCAATACAATGGAATAGTACATGTAATGGCTCCCGAATTGGGAATCACCCAACCAGGAATGACCATGGTTTGCGGTGATAGTCATACCTCTACTCATGGAGCTTTTGGTACCATTGCTTTCGGAATTGGGACCAGCCAGGTGGCACAGGTATTTGCAAGCCAAAGCTTGTTGCTGCAAAAACCTAAAAGCCTTAGAGTAAATGTAAACGGAAAATTAAAACCTGGAGTACTCCCTAAGGATGTTATTCTCTACATAATCGCAAAATTAGGCACCAATGCCGGCACAGGATATTTCTGCGAATATGCCGGTAATGTGTTTGAAGAAATGTCTATGGAAGGCCGTATGACTGTTTGCAATATGAGTATCGAAATGGGCGCACGTGGTGGTATGATCGCTCCAGATGAAACTACTTTTAATTACATTAAAGGAAGAGAATTTGCTCCGAAAGATTCAGCTTTTGATGAAAAAGTAACCTACTGGAAAACGTTACCTACCGATGAAGGTGCCATATTCGACAAAGAATATCATTTTGATGCAGCCGATATCGAACCTATGGTTACCTATGGAACCAATCCAGGTATGGGGATCAAAATTTCAGAAAATATCCCAACAAAAGATAATGCGTCTTTCGAGAAATCATTAGCTTATATGAACTTTGAAAAAGGACAGTCGCTAATTGACCAGAAAATTAATTATGTATTTATCGGAAGTTGTACCAATAGTCGCATTGAAGATTTTAGAGTCGCAGCAAGTTATGTAAAAGGGAAGAAAAAAGCAGATAACGTAACTGCATGGTTTGTTCCTGGCTCCCAACAAGTAGCACAACAAATTGTTGAAGAGGGTCTTAAAGAAGTATTTGAAGAGGCCGGATTTAAACTACGCCAACCAGGTTGTTCTGCATGTCTCGCAATGAATGATGATAAAATCCCTGAAGGGGAATATTGTGTATCGACTTCAAACCGAAACTTTGAAGGACGACAAGGACAAGGATCCAGAACCATTTTGGCCAGCCCACTGGTAGCTGCAGCCACAGCAATAGAAGGAAAAATTATTGACATCACAAAACAATTGAATTAATCATGGATAAGTTTATAAAACTAACATCCGCTGCCATACCATTATCTATAGAAAATGTAGATACCGATCAGATCATACCCGCTCGTTTTTTGAAAGCTACTAACCGAGACGGTTTTGGTGAAAATCTTTTTAGAGATTGGCGTTATAATAAAGATGGTAGCGAGAATCCTGATTTTATTATGAATGATACCAAGTACAGTGGTAGTATTTTGGTTGCCGGAGATAATTTTGGATGTGGATCAAGTCGGGAGCATGCTGCCTGGGCGATTCACGACTATGGTTTTAAAGTAGTTGTCTCTAGTTTCTTTGCAGATATCTTTAAAGGAAATGCACTTAATAATGGTGTATTACCTATTCAGGTTTCTGAAGATTTCTTAAAAGAACTGTTTAATGAAATTGAAAAAGATCCGAATACAAAATTTGAAGTAGATCTTGAAGAAGAAAAAATAACCATTCTTGCTACTGGTGCTTCTTCAAATTTCGAAATCAACCCGTATAAAAAAACTTGCCTTATTAATGGTTATGATGATATTGACTTTTTAATAAGTAATAAAACAGAAATAGAGGCTTTTGAAAATTCGAGAGCCTGAACAAATAGAAAATTGTCAGGTCCCAGCGTGACAAAAAAATTAATACTATGAAACTAGATATCGCTGTATTATCAGGAGACGGAATTGGTCCAGAAGTGACTGCACAAGCAATAAAAGCATTAGAAGCTGTTGCCCATAGTTTTGACCATACTTTTATTTTTAAAGAAGCTATGGTTGGAGCCATCGCAATAAACAAAACTGGAAATCCCCTACCCGATGAAACCTTAGAGCTTTGTGTAAATACTGATGCTGTTTTATTTGGAGCGATTGGAGATCCAAAATATGATAATAATCCAAGTGCACCGATACGTCCAGAGCAAGGATTGCTTAAATTACGCAAAGAACTTGGTCTCTATGCAAACATACGCCCCGTAAAAGCCTATAATACCCTTATTGATAAATCCCCGCTTAAACGAGAGATTATTGAAGGTACAGATATTTCTATATATAGAGAACTTACCGGAGGAATATACTTTGGGAAGAAAAGCTTAAGTGATGATGGCACCGTTGCATCTGATCTGTGTGAATATTCTAAAGAAGAAATTGAACGCATCGCTCATCTTGCCTTTAAAGCGGCACAAAAAAGAAGAAAAAAATTAACGCTGGTCGATAAAGCCAATGTGCTTGAATCCTCTCGATTATGGAGAAAAGTAGTAACCGAAATTGCTGAGCAATACAAAGATGTGGCTCTTGATTTCCTATTTGTTGATAATGCAGCAATGCAAATGATTTTAAATCCTAGTCAGTTTGATGTGATTCTTACAGAAAATATGTTTGGAGACATCATTTCCGATGAAGCAAGTGTCATTGGAGGATCTATAGGATTGTTGGCTTCTGCCTCTGTAGGAGATACATGCTGCATGTTTGAGCCAATTCATGGCTCCTATCCTCAAGCAACCGGAAAAGGGATTGCAAACCCAATTGCTGCTATTTTATCTGCTGCTATGCTGTTAGAACATTTTGATCTATTAGGAGAAGCCACTGCTATTAGAGATGCTGTAGAAAAAGCATTAGAGTTAAACCTTACAACTCCGGATTTAAACACCGAAAATCCACTTACCACAGAAAAAGTAGGAGATTTCATCGCAGATTATATCCTAAATCCCGAAGATTCTAATATCAATTTTGAAAATATACACGTAGGACAATCTACGATTATCTAGTTTTAGTAATATTCCGTTTTGAAAAAGCAACCAAGAAGTTTTCTCGGTTGCTTTTTTTATAAATCGATATTTTAAACCCGCATGATGCATTAGAAAATCTACTACAGCTCCAAACTGCTTCAAAATAGATCACTTTGTTATGTTTCTCAAATTAACCGTAGCAGTGCTATGCTAAATTTGATGAAACATTATATTTTATTGCATTTTAGAGCTTCATAACGAAGTTCTAATGCATCATCCGGGTTAAAAGGTTATATTTGTGTTTGTAAATCAACACCATATAAATTGCAGATGAATAATGTTATTTCACTTCTTATTTTCTTATTTATACTGAATAGCATTACAGCTCAGGAAATTGTATGCTCTGCAAAAGATAAAGAGATTTTTACATCTAAAATCACAGAACTCAAAAACAACTACACACAGAACACTAGTTTAGAAGAGACCGTCATATCTGTCGGAAAATCTTTTCTGGCAACTCCATATGTAGCCAAAACTCTTGAAATAGACCCCAATGAATCTTTGGTTATCAATCTTCAAGGGTTAGATTGTACCACTTTTGTAGAAAACGTTATAGCATTTAGCTTACTGCTAAAGAACAATAAAGATGACTTTGATAGTTATACCAACTATCTTCAAAAAATCCGTTATAAGGATGGAATTCTGGATGGTTATGCTTCAAGATTGCATTATTTCTCAGATTGGATTTCTAACAACGAACAAAAAGGGATTATAAAAGATATCACAGGAGGTATTGGAGGTATAGAATTGAAGAAGAATATAAATTTTATGAGTGCGCATCGCGAACTCTATCCTTTTTTGAAAGATGATCAAAACTTCAACAAAATAAAAAAATCTGAGATAAACATAAACAAATCACATTTCTGTTACTTGCCTAAAGATCAAATTAAGGATAACGAAAGCCTCATAAATTCTGGCGATATCATTGCTATAACAACTTCTATTAAAGGACTGGATATTAGTCACACCGGAATTGCAATTCGACTAAAAACAGGAAGAATCCATTTGTTACACGCATCAACAAAAGGAGAAGTTCTAATCTCTGAAGTACCTCTTGCCACCTATCTTCAAAAACTTAAAAACAACACTGGGATTATGGTGAGTAGAATTCAATAAGCTTTAATTTAGAATTATGATTATCCGTAATATGTAATAATGTAATTCCTTAGCGTCATTCCGAACCTGCCTGCATTACCGCAGGTAGGCGGGTTTATTTCGGAAGCTCATTTCGTTCATAAACAATCAGTTATAATGAGAACCTGAAACGAGTTCAGGTTGACGATTATCGTATATGATATATTACGGATATTCAATTAAAAATTCTTTTAAGGTACTTCTTTTGCAAAACTCGCATTCGCCTGAACAATCTTTAAAACTGGATTATATCAAAACATTAGCGAAGCTAATATTTTTAAAGCTAGCGCTAAATCATTAATTTAGTGGAGCTAAAGAAAAAAGAAAATGTTATTTCCAAGAACGAACATCGAACACAAACTTAAAAAGTTAAGAGAAAAAGAGTTTGATCCATCAAGTTGGAAAGCTCAAATACATCAAATTTTTAAAGAAGATCATAAACATGAAGAGCGCATTCTTCAAAATCTGGATACCAAATCTAAAGTCGTTGATAACTCATTTGATTTTGATCAACTAGAAACGCACAGAATCTATCATATTGACCAGATAAAAAAGATCTGCATTGACTACCGTTTACGTTTTTTGGATTCCAAATATTTTAAAGGAAAATTACCTTCTAAAGCCATTTCTTCTATCAAAGGGCTTGAAAAAAAACACAAAACCGAACTTAAAGGATTTAAAATAATTGCGCCTTCAAAGTTATTTAAATTAGAAAATGCAGATGACCCTTTGTTATTTGCTCCAATAGGGAATGATTATTTTTATCTGATCGAAAAATGGGGAAATGACTTACATCCTTTTCGTAAAATCATGATGTGGTTTTTTAAAAGTTTCGAAAATTTACTCTTTCTTACCTTTTTAGTGAGTCTTTTACTTACTTTTATGGTTCCAAACGGTTTGTTTAGCAAGACCAATGACACATCTACTTTTATCATGGTATTTTTATTCATGTTTAAATCAGTGGCAGCTGTAGTCATTTTTTATGGTTTTGCACTTGGTAAAAACTTTAATACTGCCATTTGGAATAGCAAATATTTTAATGCGTAAACAAGATAATATGTTCCCTGAAAGTGACTACGAAAGAGTATATACCGGCAGTTTGATCAATGTTCAATTTTTGCAAACGATGCTTCAGGATCGTGGTATTAACTCTATTACCCGAGACGATATGAAGTCAGGTATGGCAGCAGGTTTTGGTGGGGGTATTCCTGATCATATTCAACTTTTTGTAAAGAAGATTGATGTTGAAGAAGCTATTCCGATTATAGAAAAAAGTCTATCTTAAAACTATGTCGGATCAAGATAATAATACTCCTCGAAGGGCTTGGAATTTGATGATCGGTATTTCTATCGTGCTGTTAGGGAGCCTACGACTGTATAACAGAATACAAGAGGAATCTGATTGGGGTTTTAGATCCATATTTATTGTTGTCTTCATCGTTTTTGGAATTTATTTAATTCTTAGGTATTTTCAGAACCCACCAAATAAATAGACCAATTAGTTTTTCTTTTCTGCAATTTTACTCATCGCCCGTTCAGAAATCGCTGTAATCGATAACGATGGATTTACACCAGGGTTGGCAGAGATCATAGAGCCATCACAAACGTATATATTATCATATCCATATACTCTGTTGTTCTCATCGATTACTCCTTCTGAGGCATTTGCTCCCATTACTGCACCTCCCAAAATATGTGCTGTTGATGGAATCCCAGCCAAAGGCTCTAAGCCAAAAACAGTTTCTTTTCCTTTGGCAATAGATGCATATTGTTTTGCCAAACTCAACGACTCGGGTATAAAGGCAGAAGGCTTTTTTCCCTGAGCTATTTTGGTGTTCATAATACCAAAACGGTTACGTTTAAATTTAAGGGTACTATCCAATGTTTGCATAAATAGAAGAACAGCCGTGCTTTTACTCCAATCTCTTGTCGTGTAAAGCTTTAGGTATGAAACGGGGTGTTTAATGAAACTGGTGAACATCTTGGTAACCCTCACAATTGTATTTTTCCCATGAGTCAGGGGTAAATGTGATAACCTCCAAAAACCAGATCCTTTTACATACCTCACTATTTCAAGATGACTATTTTCATCAGTATTTAGAATAGATCCAATAGCTACTCCTTTGGACATATCTTTTTTTCCATCCAGGTTGGTAACACTTATTAGACTTTCGTTGTTGGTCCTGATGTCATAACCTAATCTATCAGAAAGTTTGGGCAATGACTTTTTCTTAAGTTTAAGTAACAATTTTACTGTACCCAAAACACCTCCCGAGAAAATAACACCTTTTGTTTTGACAGACTTTTTTGATTTAAAAAATCGGGTCGAAGATTTGAACTTAACTTCATATCCTTCCCCAGAGGGAATTACATCATAGACCTCCTTCTCTGCCAAAATCTGAGCTCCTAATTGTTGCGCCAAATACAGGTAATTCTTATCCAAGGTGTTTTTTGCTCCAAATCTACATCCGGTCATACATCCACCGCAATAATTACAACCTGTTCGATCTGGTCCTTTACCATCAAAGTATGGATCTGGAACCGTTTCATTAGGTTTTCCAAAAAAGACTGCCACATCGGTGGGTTCAAAACTTTCTTTGATATCTAATTCAGAAGCCAATTCTTCCAAGGCCTTATCTCCATCAAAAAACTTGGGATTTTTTTGCGCTCCCAACATTTTAAGAGCAGTTTGATAGAATGGCGCCAATTCTGTCTGCCAATCGGCAAGTTGTCTCCAACTGCCTGACGTGAAGAATTCTTTTTTAGGAATCGGTAATGTATTTGCATATACCAAAGATCCACCTCCCACTCCAGTTCCGGAAATGACAACTACATGCCTAAAAAATGACATTTTCATAATCCCGAACCATCTAAAAAAAGGCATCCAAAGCCATTTTTTAAGATTCCAGTTTGATTTTGGAAAATCTTCAGAAGCGTACCATTTTCCTTTTTCGATGACCAATACTTTGTATCCTTTTTCAGAAAGCCTTAAAGCACTTACAGATCCCCCAAAACCACTACCAACAATTACATAATCATATTCTTCTGTCATGACTTTAATATTACATTAGTTTTTGGTTTGCATACACATGGTAAAATATATCCCTGGTCAATTTCATGTTGCAAAAGTGAAATCCCTTCCCTTTTTTGCCAGGTCACATTACCTTCGATCAATTTTATTTTACAAGTACCACACTGCCCCATTCTACAGGCATGCGGAAGTTTTTTTTGATGTCTTAATGATGCTTCAATAAGGGTTTCAGAAGTATCTGAAAGAAATGTTGCTTTAATATCTCCCAAAATTTTGACCTCAAATTCATCTCCAGTAAGTTCGTTTTGTGAATATACAAACTCTTCGGTTTTAATTTGATTTTCGGAGATACCAATACTACCAAGTGCAACTTTTGAAGCGTTCATCATCGGGGTAGGCCCACAAATGTAACATTGCGTATTATAAGAAATATCTTTAATACATTGGTACTGCATTTCTGCATTCAGAATTTTAAAACTAAGTAAAAAAGCGAAGCGGTTTTTATATACTTTTTCAAGCTCTTTTATCTCATCTTCAAATATTACATCTTTTGCACTACGACATCCGTACAATAAGGTAACTTGTTGGTTAGAAGTGCGCAAAACAGTTTTTAACATTGAAAGTATTGGGGTAATACCGCTTCCACCTGCAATTAACAACACCGGAGCCTTTACTATATCTGGTAATATAAAACTTCCATAAGGTCCGGAAATTCTTAATTTATATCCAGCTTTCAAATTATCAATTAAGTGATTCGAAAACTTTCCATGTTTCACTCTCTTTACCGCTACTGCTAATTTTCCAGTCAATGGATCTTCACAAATCGAATAACATCGACTAAGAAGTTTGTTCTCAACATAATCAGAAACTACAACGTATTGGCCAGGTTTAAAGGCAAATGGGATATTATTGAGATTTTTGAAAGTGATTTTTACGGTATCATGTGTTTCTAGAAATATATTTTCTACTTCGAGTATGTAATTCCAGGTTTTTCCGGAAATCAAATCTGCATAGGTATTCTCCTTCTTAAAAAGGCCTAAGTCTTGATTTCTAAACCCTTCGATAGGAGATCTTTCTTTTATAAGCTCTTTTTCATAATCCTGGAAACAGCTTTTGTATTTATAAAACGGAACTCTTGGATACAAATGATGCATTAAATGATAGCTCTGATATAATGAAACATATTCAAGTCCCGGAACTGTAATAACTCTCGTGTTATGATATTTCCCTAAGTTATTATGCGGGTAATGCGGAATCCAATCAAAAGAAAATGCTAAAATAGGAGCAGCAATCAGGGCAGATAGCACAAAAACATATAGAAGCGCCATTCCTTCACCTATGACAATTAAAGTACTAATGGTTATAAGTAATAAAACGGTAAAAAGAATAGACTGACTGCGAACAGCACGCATTGCAGGGTCCTTTTTACTATCTTTCCCAAATGTTAACCCAAAATAATGCGCTATAAGTGTAAAGCATCTTAAAAAGATTGAAAGTGCATTTTTTCCATTGACATAGTTATCAGGATCTTTAACGGGATCATTGGTATGTGCATGATGTCGCAGATGAATCACTGCAAAAGAGCAATAGGGAAATAGTAAAAATGAAGAAGACAACCAACCAAGTGCCTTTTCTAATACGATAAAAGATTGAACACCACCAGAAATATTACCATGGCAAGCCTCATGCCCAATGGTAAACATTCCGTAAGCCAAAGATGCACCTATTAACGATGTCCAAGCACCAGAAAGACCATTTTTATAGAAAAACCATAAAAAACCATATCCAACAAGAAGACCTAGAAACAAAAATATAGTAGGCCAAGCCACCTTTCCTGAATATTTTTTCCATACTGCTTGATTCTTCATAAACTAAATGATTAAGTTTGGAAAAGGAATTAAATTTTTCGAACTATTTTTTCAAATATAGTTCGATTATACTAAAATACCAAGAATGGGAAGAAAATCTATCGCCAAAAACAGGAAGGAGAAAAATAAAAAGGTAGAACAGTGGACACAGGCTATACTTCCAAAATTAAAGCGTACCGACCTGGGAGATCTGACCATGGATGATCTGGCTCTTCTAATGAATAAAAGCAAATCGACTATTTATGAATACTTCACTACCAAAGAGGAGATTTTTGAATATATCACCCAGGTAAGGATTAATCGATTATATGGTTATAAAAACGCCATCACCTCTGAAATCTTACAATTAAATTATCAATACGAGACTTTGGCAACAATTTTAACCGAGGGGGCTAAAGACATTTCTGCTTTTTACCTAAAACAACTTCAACAACACTACCCTTCGGCCTGGAAAATTATAGAAGACTTTTTACAGGATCTTCTTGATGATATGAAGCAATTTTATGTTTATGGTATCGATAGCAAACTTTTCAAACCTATTTCTGTTGATCTTATGATCAAACTGGATCAATATTTTATTCTACAGCTAATTACCGATGATGTATTTTTTTCAAATAGCAAAGGAACCTTAGGATCTACTATAAAAGATTATATGTTTTTAAAGTTTGAGGGGTTAATGAAATAAAAAAATCCTGCGTAGGGTGCAGGATCTTTGTTATTAGTTATTTATACATTTACAACATACATCTTGTCGCGTAGTTCTTTAATCTTTGCATCCCTCATATACTCATCAAATGTCGTATATCTATCAATTACTCCGCTTGGTGTAAGTTCGATAACACGATTTGCCACAGTTTGCGCAAACTCATGATCATGAGTAGTAAACAATACGGTACCTTTAAATTTCTTAAGTGAGTTATTAAATGCCGTGATCGACTCCAGATCCAAATGGTTAGTTGGCTCATCTAACATCAATACATTGGCTCTTGTCATCATCATTTTTGACAACATACAACGTACCTTTTCACCTCCTGATAATACATTTGATTTCTTCAGTGCTTCTTCTCCACTAAAAATCATTTTTCCTAAGAAACCTCTTATAAAGACTTCTTCACGTTCTTCTTCGGTAGTGGCCCATTGGCGTAGCCAGTCAGCCAACGTTAAATCATTCTGAAAATATTCACTATTATCTGCAGGTAAATAGGATTGTGTTGTTGTGATACCCCAGGCAAACTTACCTGCATCTTCTTTTTGTTTGTTATTTAATATTTGATAAAAAGCAGTGGTGGCTCTAGAATCTTTTGAGAATACCACTACTTTATCTCCTTTGGTAAGGTTTATATCAACATCTTTGAACAATATTTCACCTTCCAGACTAGCGGCAAGGCCATCAACATTCAAAATCTGATCTCCTGCTTCTCTATCCCTTTCAAAAATAATGGCAGGATAACGACGACTCGAAGGTTTAATATCTTCGATATTAAGTTTTTCGATCATTTTCTTACGAGAAGTGGCCTGCTTAGATTTAGCAACATTGGCACTAAATCTGGCAATAAACTCCTGTAACTCCTTTTTCTTCTCTTCTGCTTTTTTATTTTGTTGTGCTCTTTGTCTTGCTGCCAATTGAGAAGACTCGTACCAGAATGTATAGTTACCACTGTAATTATTAATCTTTCCAAAATCAATATCAGAAATATGGGTACACACCGCATCCAGAAAGTGACGGTCGTGAGAAACTACAATTACCGTGTTTTCATAATTTGACAAAAAGTCTTCTAGCCACGAAATGGTTTCATAGTCCAAATCATTTGTAGGCTCATCCATAATTAGAACATCTGGATTACCAAACAAGCATTGTGCAATTAACACGCGCACACGCTGCTTGGTATCAAGATCAGACATTTGGGTATAATGCAAGTCTTCTTTAATACCCAGATTAGAAAGCATTGCTGCAGCATCACTATCGGCGTTCCATCCGTTCATTTCTTCAAACTGAACTTGCAACTCCCCAATCTTTTCGGCATTCTCATCGGTATAATCGGCATACAATGCATCAATCTCTTTTTTTATTGTATACAGAGGTTTATTTCCCATGATCACGGCTTCCAGTACCGTATATTCGTCATAAGCATAGTGATTTTGTTCGAGAACAGACATACGCTTACCGGGTTCTAAATGAACATGTCCAGATGTAGGTTCTTGCACTCCTGAAAGTATCTTTAAAAAAGTCGATTTTCCGGCGCCATTGGCACCAATTATTCCATAGCAATTGCCTTGTGTAAATGAAGTATTCACTTCATCAAAAAGAACTCGTTTACCAAATTGGACTGAAAGATTAGAAACTGATAACATGATTAGAAAAGTTGTAAAATTTGAATTTGCCGCAAAAGTAGAAAATTGCATTTAGAACAAGAAACAATCTATCATTAATTTGGTGCGATTATTAGCAACTAGATATTGCTCTTTTGAATATCTAAACATTAGTAAAACATCTAACAATATCCTAATATTTAAAGAATTAACGTATCATTAACAAGTGTAAAAGTCGTTTCCTTTTACATTTGGGCAAAACAGTTTAGTTATAATTACAGTTCCCAAAATGCGATTCTCCTTAATAACACATATTATTCAGGTTTCTTTTTTGTGCTTTTTTTTCGGCAGTTGTGACAACATGCAAAAAACCTCTAGAGAATACACCTATTTTGGAGGAGAAATTGTAAATCCTAACACAAATTATGTTATTCTTTACAAAGGAAATGGAGTAAATGATACTATTCAACTAGACAAAAACAACAGATTTCTTCATAAGATAGATGGTATTGAAGATGGTCTTTATTTTTTTAGACATAATCCTGAAAGTCAAATTGTTCTTTTAGAAAAAGGTGATAGTATATTAATACGCCTAAACACTTTAGAGTTTGATGAGTCTCTGGTGTTTACGGGACATGGTGCCAGAAAAAATAATTTCTTAATTGATATGTACCTTCAAAATGAGGTCGAAAGAGAAAAATTAAGAAGAAGTGAACTTCAGTTATCTCCAGCCTATTTTATAAGAAAGCAAGATTCCTTGCTTAGATCTAAGTTGAATGCTTATGAAAAACTCACTAATAAGCGTTCATTAAGCGATCTGGCAAAAAAGACTACCTATGCTAGTATTATGTTTGATTATTATACCAGACACGAATTATACTTCCATAATCGCTATGGGATTGGAGGATTAGATTCTGCAAAGGATCTTCCAAAATCCTTTTTTAAGTATCGCAGCGAGGTCAATTTCAATGACGAAGAATTAAAGCGACTATATTCATATAATCGATATCTTAATTATTACTTCACAAATTCATCCCTTATAGATTATAATAATGAGCTTTCTCATTATAAGGGAAAAACCGGAAGTACTGTTTACAAATTAGACCTGGTGGATAGTTTGGTACAAAACCCATATATCAAAAACAATTTATTAAGAAGAGTTACTACTAATTTTCTTTTAGAAAGTAAAAACGATAATAGCTCAAAAAAAGTGTTAAACCACTACTTGTCTGTAAGTTCAAATCAAAAGTCTCAAAGAGAACTAAAAAAGCTCTATCGAGCAATCTCGAGGCTCCGACCAAATAATACACTTCCAGAGCAAGAGATCATAGCAGCCAATGGAGAGATTGTCAAACTCTCTACGCTTTTCAATAAACCCATTACAGCATTATATTTTTGGTCGATGGATCGTAAAGATCATTATATCAAAGCTCATAAAAAAGCTTCATACTTAAATGCTCTGCACCCTGAAATTGATTTTATAGCAATCAATACAGACGATGAACAAACAAAAAATTGGTTAAAAACAATAAAAAGACATCATTACAATTTGGGTAAGGAATATGAGTTTAAATATCCCAAATGTTCTACTGATGAACTAGCAATTTATAATCGCAACAAAGTAATTCTTGTTAACCAGGACGGTAAGATCATAAATGCTATGGCCGATTTGTTTTCTTCAAAATTGGAAAAACAACTTATGAAATATTCAAGATTGGCCAGCATAGAAAACAAAAAAAGCTACTCTATTGTCAAAAAGTAGCTTTTATATTTTTATTGATGGTTTTTCTTAGTTTCCTTTCTTATAATCTGCCAAGAATTTTGCAAGTCCGATATCGGTTAGCGGGTGTTTAAGCAATCCTTCTATCGAAGAAAGAGGACCGGTCATTACATCTGCTCCTATTTTTGCACAGTCGATTACATGCATTGTATGTCTAACAGAAGCTGCCAAAATCTGTGTACTAAATCCATAATTATCATAAATCATTCTTATCTCGGCAATTAAATTAAGCCCATCGGTAGAAATATCATCCAGCCTTCCGATAAAAGGAGAAACATAGGTTGCTCCGGCCTTGGCTGCAAGTAATGCTTGCCCAGCAGAAAACACCAACGTACAATTGGTCTTGATTCCCTTATCACTAAAATATTTTATTGCTTTTACACCATCTTTGATCATAGGTACTTTTACTATAATCTGGTCATGAAGTTTTGCAAGCTCCTCCCCTTCTTTGATAATTCCTTCATAATCTGTGGCGATTACCTCGGCGCTAACATCTCCCGTTACTATTTCACATATCTTTTTATAGTGATTTACAATATTTTCTTTACCTGTAATCCCTTCTTTAGCCATCAAAGAAGGATTTGTAGTCACTCCATCTAATACACCTAGGTCTTGTGCTTCTTTAATTTGATCAAGATTTGCCGTGTCTATAAAAAATTTCATTGTTGTTGTGTTTATTTAATTTTATAATGATTCATTAATAGTTTTTCATATACTTTGTCTGGTAGAAGGCGCTTTAATACAATAGAAAACTTCTGCATAAATACCCCTACTTTATAATGTACTTTCGGGTTTTTGGTTTTAATGATCTTATAAACCATTTTTGCCATGACCTGGGGATCACTACCAGCATCTACATGATCATTCATTAACTTTAAAGCATCCCCATATGATTTTTCATAAGGTGAACCTTCAAGAATTGGAGCGTGGTATCGTCCTGCTGCAATATTAGTTGCAAAATCCCCTGGGGCAACATTGGCCATTTTTATATTAAAACTTTTCAACTCCATACGCCATGCTTCGGTTGTTAACTCAAGTGCCGCTTTAGAAGCACTATAAATCCCTCGGAAAGGCAATCCCATGTAACCGGCAATAGAAGTTATGTTAATTATTAAACCGCCATTTTGTTTTCGCATTAATGGTAAAACCGATTTGGTAACATTTATAGGACCAAAATAATTGGTAGTAAAGTTTTTTAATATCTCATCATGAGGCACTTCTTCAATAGCCCCCATAATACCAGCGCCAGCATTATTAATCAATATATCTAATCGACCCTGTTCCTCTTCAATTATATTGACTGCCGTTTGTATGCTTTCAACATCTGCAACATCCAATTGTAAAAGTCGAAAAGCTTTAAAATCCTTAAACTTTGAAGGATTGCGACTGGTACCGTATACAATATATCCCTTCTCAGTAAGAAATGTTCCAATGGATTTCCCTATACCAGAAGAACCTCCTGTTATTAAAACAACAGTAGTATTATGATCTGCATTCATGGTCGCAAATATACAATTATGATTTACGAATTTCGAGGAATGATCTTCGAATTATTAAGAAGAAATGAAAAATATATTTGGTAATTATTAGGTACAAAAAAAGGCAAGCTACCTACATCACACCGCTACGACCATTTACCTTTGCTGCGTTCCCGCCCTGGAGGATTCAACAGGAGCTGGTTGTGTAGGACTTGCCGTTGCAAAGATACAACCTTTAGTTAATATTACAATCATTTTTCAAACCCAATTAAAATAAATATCTTGCTCTAAATTTCAATTACCAAAATGAATATTCGTAACTCCTTCTTCATCATTATATTAAGTCTTATTCTTTTTTCTTGTGGTAGTAACACGGGTAAGAAAAAAAAATATTTCTCTATCATTACAAATGACAATCAGGTAATATTTAAGCTTGGTGAAACTATTAAAGCTTCAATAAAAAACTCTCAAAACATAGAAATTGACTCTGTAGCCTATTTGCTTGGCAACAACAGAGTAAAGGCTAATGCCGACTTTATGTATGAAGAAAAACTGGATGACGAAAAATTAGGGACTCAAATTTTGAAAGCTCAGGTGTTTTATGATGGAAATATTGACACCATTACCAAGAAAGTAGTTTTTCTTAACGATACTCCCCCAAAACTATATTCCTACAAAATTATTGCAGAATATCCACATGATAAAAAGGCATTTACCCAAGGGTTAGAGTTTTTTGGTGACACTTTATACGAAAGTACTGGAAAAAATGGTGAATCTACTTTGAGAAAAATAAACTATAAAACTGGAGAAATACTTATCAAAAAAGAAGTTCCGAAGCAGTTCTTTGCCGAAGGAATCACTATTTTAAATAATAAAATACTTCAACTTACGTGGCAATCAAAAGAAGGGTTTATTTATGACCTCAATACGTTAGAAAAAACAGGTAATTTTGCATATAACAATAGCAAAGAAGGATGGGGATTATGTAACGACGGAAATGTAATTTACAAAAGTGATGGTACCGAAAAAATATGGATTCTGGACCCAAATACCCTAGCTGAAAAGGAATATATACAGGTAGTTACCAATAAAGGAGTTAAAACAAAATTTAATGAGTTAGAATGGGTCGACGGTAAAATCTATGCCAACACATGGCCAAGGCAAGGGTCTACAAATAAATCCAATCTAAAAAGCAGTATTAGCATCATCAATCCAAAAAATGGAGCTATAGAAGCTGTAATTGATTTAAGAGATCTTAGAAGTAAAGTAACACAGCATGCCGCCCTGGATGTTTTAAATGGTATTGCTTATAAAGCCGATACTAAACAACTATTCGTAACCGGAAAAAACTGGGACAAACTTTTTGAGATTGAAATTGTTAAGTAGTTGATGGTTGATGGTTGATGGTTGATGGTTGATGGTTGATGGTTGATGGTTGATGGTTGATGGTTGATGGTTGATGGTTGATG
>CANMDH010000043.1 GCA_947496555.1 uncultured Aquimarina sp.
TTTTCTCAAAGCAAAAACTCCAAAATAGAAAATAAACTAAAATAAAAAAGACTGCCTAAATGTTTTTAGACAGCCTCCTTTTTTTTATTCAATTATATCTTGTTTTCAAATTTTAAAAGTAAGTACTGGCCTTTTTGCATGATTTACAACATCTTCACCCAAACTCCCATTTATAAAATGTGAAAGTCCTTTTCTTCCATGGGTGCTAATTCCTATCATGCCCGCTTTAACAGAATCTGCGAAGTTTAAAATTCCTTTTTCTACGGTAATATCATTGTAGATATTTAAAGTATAATTATCAATGGCCAAATCGGCTATCATATCATTCATCTTGTTTTCGGTTTCATAAGTGGTTTTAAACCCATTGGCTGTATTTACCCAAACCAGATGAAGTTTTGCGTTTATAGATTTAGCAAATTCATTTGCGGCAATTAGACATGGTTTGTCTTCATCGTCAAAATTGGTTGCATAAACAAAATCATTAACGTCAAATATTTCGCAATAGTCCTTGATCACTAACACAGGTTTTTTTGAGGTGCGCACAATTTTTTCGGCATTAGAGCCAATAAATAATTCTTCAAAACCAGAAGAACCGTGAGATCCCATAATGATCATGTCTACATCATTTTTTGTACTAGAATCTATAATGCCATGCATTACATCTTCAAAACTTACCGTTTCTACAACTTCAATACCTTTTAGGAAATCTTGAGCTAGAACTTCTTCAAATTTTTTGTGGGTTTGCTTCATAAAAAAAACAGCCTCGGGTGCGGGTGCGGGAGTGCCAGAAGACATGAGATCTGTAAGGTGTACTGGAAGTTCTAAAATATGGAGTAAATAAATGGTAGCATCATTCTTTTTCGCAATTTGCGCGGCTACTTTTAATGCGCTTTCGGCTTGCTTAGAAAAATCGGTAGGCACAAGGATACTCTTGATCATAATATTATTTTTTTGAAATAAGTTGTTAATTGTTGAGTTTTAGAGCAATCATCAAATAGAAAATAAATAGAGTTAATGTATATAACTCTATAAAAATAAGAAAACTACCCAGGTTTGTATATCTTAAATTTACAAAATAAATTCATTCTTTATCATGTTTTAAATCTAAGATATTATTACTATCTTTGCACCGTTGAAATTAAAAAACCAGATTGAGGGGACAAAAAGTCCCCTCTTTTTATCTATTTATGTCATTAAAAGATAGGGCTCAAAAATTATTAGAAGAAGCGCTTGTAGAACATCCTTCTCTATTTCTAATTGATTTTAAGATTAGTTCAGATAATAATATCGAAGTTATTATTGATGGGGACAATGGAGTAAAGGTAGAAGACTGCATTGCTATAAGCAGAGCGATTGAGCATAATTTGGATAGAGAAGAAGAAGATTTTTCACTTCAGGTAATGTCTGCAGGGGTTTCTGAAGGTTTAAAACATATTCGCCAATACAAGAAGAACGCTGGTAGAAAACTAAAAGTAAAAACCAGCGAAGAAACCATCGAAGGAGAATTAATTTCTGTAACCGATCAGGGGATTACATTGACTTGGAAAACAAGAGAGCCTAAACCTGTTGGGAAAGGTAAAATTACCGTTACCAAAGAAGCTGTAATAGCTTATGAAAATATTGTTGAAGCAAAAGTTATGATAACATTTTAATTATACATTGATATGGAGAATATCGCGTTAATAGAATCATTTTCAGAATTTAAAGATGACAAGTTTATAGATCGAGTGACGCTAATGTCGATCTTGGAAGATGTATTTAGAAATGCTCTAAAGAAGAAATTTGGTAGTGATGATAATTTCGATATCATTATAAATCCTGATAAAGGGGATTTAGAAATTTGGAGAAATCGTGTAGTAGTGGCAGATGGAGAGGTAGAGGATGGTAATCAAGAAATATCAATTTCAGAAGCACAAAAAATAGAACCTGATTTTGAAGTGGGTGAAGATGTTTCTGAAGAAGTAAAGCTGATTGATTTAGGAAGGCGTTCAATTTTAGCACTTCGCCAGAATTTAATTTCTAAGATTCATGAACACGATAATACAAATATATACAAGCAGTTTAAAGAATTAGAAGGAGAAATCTATACAGCAGAGGTTCACCACATACGTCACAGAGCGATTATTATGCTTGATGACGAAGGAAATGAAATTATCCTACCAAAAGATAGGCAAATACCTTCAGACTTTTTCCGTAAAGGTGAAAATGTGAGAGGGGTAATCGAGTCGGTAGAGCTTAAGGGTAATAAACCATCGATTATTATGTCAAGAACGTCTCCACTGTTCTTAGAAAAATTATTTGAATCCGAGATCCCTGAGGTTTTTGATGGATTAATTACTGTTAAGAAAGTAGTTAGAATTCCTGGAGAAAAAGCTAAAGTTGCTGTAGATTCGTACGATGATAGAATAGATCCAGTAGGAGCTTGTGTAGGGATGAAAGGTTCTCGTATACATGGTATTGTAAGAGAATTAGGAAATGAAAATATTGACGTTATTAATTATACTAATAATGTACAGTTATATATTACCAGAGCACTTAGTCCGGCAAAAGTTACTTCTATCAAAATTAATGAAGAGAATAATAGAGCAGAAGTGATGTTAAGACCCGAAGAAGTTTCAAAAGCTATTGGTAGAGGAGGACATAATATAAGACTTGCAGGTCAATTAACTGGATTTGAGATAGATGTGTTTAGAGAGGGTGTAGAGGAAGATGTAGAACTTACAGAATTTACAGACGAAATCGATTCATGGATTATAGAAGAGTTTGCTAAAATTGGATTGGATACTGCCAAGAGTATTCTAGAGCAGGATTTAGCCGATTTGGTAAAGCGAACAGATCTTGAAGAAGAAACGGTGAGTGAAGTAATCAAAATATTAAAATCAGAATTTGAGGATTAATAAACTCAATTAAATTATATTTGAGCATAAAATAAGAGGCATTTATGGCTGAAGCAAAAACAATGAGATTAAATAAGGTACTACGTGAATTCAATATCTCGCTAGATCGGGCTGTTGACTTTTTGAATTCAAAAGGTCATGATATTGATGCGCGTCCTACCACAAAAATTTCTGAAGAGATTTATCAGCTCTTGTGTGATGAATTTCAGACAGATAAAAGTAAAAAGGTAGCTTCAAAAGAGGTTGGAGAAGAGAAGAGGAAAGAGAAAGAAGCTTTACGAGTGCAGATTGAGCATGAGCAAGAAGAAAAGCGTAAACTAGCCGAAGCTCGCGAAGTCGTAAAAGCCAAAGCTCAATTAAGTGGACCTAAACAAGTTGGTAAAATTGAGTTAGATAAGGAAAAAGAAGAGAGTGTATCACAGCCCGAACAAAAGATTGATGCTGCTCAGAAAAAGGAAGAATCAAAAAAGGAAGAATCAAAAAAGGAAGAGCCAAAAAAGAAAGAACCAGAAGTTGTTTCTAATAGACCCGCAAAAAAAGGAATTAAAATCACCAAAGCGGCGCCTCCAAAGGAAATTAAAAAAGATACACCTTCAGAGACTGAAAAACCTTCAGCAAGTAAGGATGATCCCAAAGCTACAGATGACGAATCGGTTGCAGAAACTGGAACGGTTAAAACTCAATATAAAAAATTAGATGGCCCTAATTTTACGGGTCAAAAAATTGATTTAACTAAGTTTAAAAAACCTGCAAAGAAGAAAGAAGATAAGCCTGATAAGAAGACTAGTAGTGGTGCCGGATCCGATCCTAAAAAACGTCGTAGAAGAATTAGTAAGGAGAGTGGTGTACAAGGACAAGGTGGTGGAAGGCCAGGAGGTCAGTCTGGTGGAAATCGTGGACCTGGAGGAAGAGGTCGCGGCCCAGCTAAAGGAAAAAGACCACCAATAGTAAAAGAAGAACCTAGCGAAGAAGAAGTGCAAAAGCAGGTTAGAGAAACTCTGGAAAAGTTACAGGGTAAATCTAGCAAGTCCAAAGCAGCGAAATATCGTAGAGATAAAAGAGATCAACATCGTCAGAAAGCAGAAGATGATGTTGCACAGCAGGAACAGGAAAGTAAAGTTCTTAAAGTAACAGAGTTTGTTACAGTTTCTGAGGTTGCTACTATGATGAATGTTTCTACTACAGATGTTATTTCTGCATGTATGTCTCTTGGTATCATGGTAACGATGAATCAGCGTTTGGATGCTGAAACACTTTCTATAGTAGCCGATGAGTTTGGTTACGAAGTTAATTTTGTAACAGCAGATATAGAAGAGTCTATTGAAGAAGTTGTTGATGCTCCTGAAGATTTAGCGTCCAGAGCCCCCATTGTTACAGTTATGGGACACGTAGATCATGGTAAAACTTCGTTACTTGATTACATTAGACAAGAAAATGTAATTGCAGGAGAAAGTGGTGGTATCACCCAGCACATTGGTGCATATGGAGTTCAACTTGAGAATGGTCAGAAAATAGCATTTTTAGATACACCTGGTCACGAAGCTTTTACAGCGATGCGTGCACGTGGTGCGCAGGTTACCGATTTGGCGATTATTGTGATTGCTGCAGATGATGATGTGATGCCGCAAACTAAAGAAGCAATTAGTCATGCTCAGGCCGCTGGTGTTCCTATTGTTTTTGCCATCAACAAGGTTGATAGGCCTGAAGCAAACCCTGAAAAAATAAAAGAGAAATTAGCTTCTATGAATCTTTTAGTAGAAGATTGGGGAGGTAAAATACAATCACATGATATTTCTGCCAAGACTGGACTAGGAGTAAAAGAGTTACTAGAAAAAGTTCTTCTTGAAGCTGAGATTCTTGAACTTAAAGCGAATCCAGATCGATTGGCTTCGGGTACAGTAGTTGAAGCATTTTTGGATAAAGGACGAGGATATGTCTCTACTATTTTAGTGCAAACAGGAACGTTACGTGTAGGGGATTACGTGCTTGCTGGAAAAAACAGTGGTAAGGTAAAAGCAATGCAGGATGAGCGAGGTAATAATGTTAAAGAAGCAGGACCTTCTACACCAGTATCTATACTTGGGCTTGATGGAGCACCACAGGCGGGAGATAAATTTAATGTATTAGAGGATGAACGAGAAGCCAAAGATATCGCTTCCAAGAGAGCTCAACTACATAGAGAACAATCTGTACGTACACAAAGACATATTACTCTTGATGAGATCGGAAGACGAATTGCTCTTGGAGATTTCAAAGAGTTAAATATTATTCTTAAAGGTGATGTGGATGGTTCTGTAGAAGCATTAACGGATTCATTCCAGAAACTTTCTACCGAAGAAATTCATGTAAATATTATACATAAGGCCGTTGGTGCAATTACTGAAAGTGATGTGCTTCTTGCGTCGGCTTCAGATGCAATTATCATTGGGTTTAATGTGAGGCCAGCAGGTAATGCAAGACAAGTTGCAGATAAAGAAGAAATAGATATCAGAACCTATTCTATTATCTATGATGCTATCAATGATCTTAAAGATGCAATGGAAGGAATGCTTTCTCCGGTGATGAAAGAAGAGATTACCGGTACGGCAGAGATTAGAGAAACATTTAAGATATCTAAAGTGGGTACTATTGCAGGATGTATGGTTCAAAATGGTAAGATATACAGAAACTCTGGAATTAGATTGATTAGAGAAGGAGTGGTGGTTTATACTGGAGAATTAGCTTCGTTAAAACGTTTTAAAGACGACGTAAAAGAAGTTAGTAAAGGGTATGATTGTGGTATACAAATCAAGAATTATAATGATATAAGAGTTGATGATGTCATCGAGGCTTATCAAGAAGTGGCGGTAAAGAAAAAGCTATAGACTTTTACAAATAATATCATAATAAAAACCTCTATGCCAAAACATAGAGGTTTTTCTTTATTATTAAAATTGTATTTTCTTATTCGGGCTTAAAAATAAAAGCATTTGGAAATTTTTCGTGTACCTTCTTCAGAGCTCTATCGGCATCTAATCTGGTGCGATAATTACCAAGCCATACTTTGTAATTTGGGGTTTCCCATCGTATAGAAGAATCCCATTCGGGAAAAGTTTCTTTAGAAGCATTCATGATCTCATTGGCTTGATTTAAATTTCCATAATAGAGCTGAATTTTATAACGATCACTAAAATCCCCTTCTTTTTCCATTTTGGATTTTAAATTAAGAAGTATTTTGATTCTTGGATCCTGATTAATAGTTACAGAGGCTTCCGGTTGTGGAGTGTAAGTTATAGGAACAAAAATATTCTGATTAGGATCATTAATTGCAGGATTTGAAGTGTCTTGTGCAATCAATGAGATAGTTCCTATTAAGCAAAAACTAAATAAGAAAATATAGGTTTTTATGTTTAACATTCTCATTACAAATTAATTTGATACAAAGGTAAAGTTTAATAACTCAAAATTGATGAAAAATATTATTTAGAATTATTATAAATTAGCAGTTAACGGTTCTGTAACATTTCCAAAATCGACTTATTATAGTACTTTTGTCGTCGAATTAAAAGTGCCGGTTTTTTTATGTCTTTTTAATAATAGTAATGAAAAAACCATACCAAAATTAAGACGATAATTCTACTTAATAATATGAAACAGGTGAAATACCGAAATTCAGCCTCCAAAATCCTAGTCCTAGGAACTGTTTTTTTATTTACTTTTCTTAATCCTGTTTTTGGACAGGAGGAAGCCACTGCTGATGCTGTGGTTGCAACAGAAGCTTCATCTGGAGGAGATGTGGCAAAGGGAGAAGAGTTGTTCAAGTCTCTTTGTGCAGCATGTCATAAACGTTATAAGAAAATGACAGGCCCTGCTCTTTTCGGAGTGGCAGATAAATATGAAAGAGAATGGTTGTATTCTTGGATAAAAAATAGCGCTGCTATGGTTGCTTCTGGCGATGCTCAGGCAATCGCTATTTATGAAGAGTATAACAAAACAGCAATGAATGCTTTTCCGCAGTTGTCAAATGCAGATATAGATGATATTTTGGCCTATGTAATGGTGCCAAAAGCAGACCCTCCAGCTTCAGTACCTGGTGCAGGTGCCGCTACTGCTTCTGGAAGTGGTTCTGGAGTTTCTATTAATGTCGTGTTGGCAATACTGGCCTTGGTGTTTTTAATGCTGATGGTGGTGTTGTTTTTGGTAAATAAAACACTTAGAGGTTTTGCAGAAGCGAATAATGTAGAATTACCCGAGCCTGAGGCTAGAACTCCTATCTGGAAAGCGTTTATTCAGAACCAATTCTTGGTCTTGGTAACTGCAGTTTTCTTATTACTTGCCAGTGGATATTTTGTATATGGGTATTTCATGCAGGTTGGTATAGATCAAGGATATGCTCCAATACAACCAATTCATTATTCTCATAAGATACATGCAGGTGATAATCAAATAGAATGTAAATATTGTCACTCTTCGGCACGAGTAAGTAAGACTTCAGGCATTCCATCGCTTAATGTGTGTATGAACTGTCATAAGTCTATTAGTGAAGTTGCAGAGACAACAGCTACAGAGGATTATTCTAAAGAATTTTATGATGGTGAAATTCAAAAGCTCTATAAAGCCGTAGGTTGGGATGAAGATTCCCAGTCGTATACTGGTGAGACAGAACCGGTGAAATGGGTTCGTATTCATAACTTGCCGGACTTTGCATACTTTAACCATTCACAGCACGTAAGTGTAGCAGGAGTCGAGTGTCAGACATGTCATGGTCCTGTGGAAGAAATGGAAATTATGTACCAAGATGCTCCACTTACAATGGGATGGTGTATCAACTGTCATAGAGAAACCAATGTGAAGGTTGCCGATAATAAATATTACGAGAAGATTCATAAAGAACTTTCGAAAAAATATGGTGTAGATCAACTGACAGCTGCTCAAATGGGTGGTTTAGAATGTGGAAAATGTCATTATTAATAAAATTTTATCCGAAATTCGGAAAATAGTAAGAAGCTAATATCAATTATATATGTCATCAAACAAGAAATACTGGAAAAGTGTTGAAGAGCTAAACGAAAATAGCTCTATTGTTGAGACGCTGCAGCAAAATGAGTTCGTTCAGGAAATTCCGACGGATGAGTTTTTAGGAGACAAATCATCTTTAGAGAGTTCTTCAACTTCTAGACGTGATTTCCTTAAATATGTAGGTTTTAGTACTGCCGCTGCTTCATTGGCAGCGTGTGAAGGCCCTGTAAAAAAATCGATACCTTATGTAGTGCAACCAGATAGAATTGTTCCTGGTGTTGCAAATTACTATGCCACTACGATTGCAGATGGTTTTGATTTTGCTAGTGTTTTGGTCAAAACTAGAGAGGGTCGACCAATCAAAGTTGAAAATAATAACCTGGCAATATCAAATGGTGATGCTAATGCCAGAGTGCATGCTTCGGTATTGTCTTTGTATGACATTTCTCGTCTTCAGGGACCTAAAAAAGCTGGCGAAGATATTAGCTGGGCAGATTTAGATAAAGAAGTTGGTGCGAAGCTTAATTCGTTAGGAGGGAAGCAACTTGTTTTACTTACGCAAACATTTGCAAGTCCGTCTACTTCAAAACTAATAGCCGAATTTAAAGCAAAATATCAAAATGTTACTCACGTTGTATATGATGCGGTTTCTCAAAGCGAAGCTTTGGATGCATATCAAATGATGTATGGCGAGCGTGTTTTGGCTGATTATGATTTTTCTGAGGTTAATACCATCGTAAGCGTTGGTGCAGACTTTTTGGGAGATTGGCAAGGAGGAGGATATGATAGTGGCTATGCAAAGGGTCGTGTTCCTAAAAATGGGAAAATGTCTAAGCATATTCAGTTTGAATCTAATATGTCACTTACTGGTGCTAATGCTGATTCGAGAGTTGCGGTAACACCGTCACAGCAGAAACAAGTGCTAGCTGCTTTGTATGCATATGTTACGGGTTCTGGTTCTAAAAGTTCTTTGGGAGCCAATTTGGACGCGACAGTAGTGAAAGCAGCTAAGCAAATACAGAAAGCAGGGCGCAACGCAGTTGTAGTTTCAGGACTTCAGGATGTTGATGCACAGCTTGTAGTATTGGCTATTAATAAAGCAATCAAGAGTAAGGCTTTTAACGAAGGCTCTCCTCGTACAATTCGTCAGGGAGATTCAAAAGCAGTTGCTCAACTGGTGAAAGACATGAATGCAGGTCGTGTTGGAGGATTGTTAATCGCTGGTGTGAATCCAATGTATTCACTTCCAAATGCAGATGAATTTAAAGCTGGTCTTGAGAAAGTAAGCGTTTCTGTGGCGTTTAGTATGCATAATGATGAAACTGCAGAATTGTGTAGTTATACTGCAACCACTCCACATTACCTCGAATCATGGGGAGATGTTGAGCTGAAAAAGGGGAGTTATAGTCTTATACAGCCAACAATTAAACCGTTATTTGATACGCGTCAATTTCAGGAAACATTGTTGAAATGGACAGGAAATACTGCAACATATCATGATTATATAAAAAGTGCATGGACTGGTATTTTAGGAGGTACTTCCTGGAATCAGGCATTGCATGATGGAGTATTGGTAAAGCCAGTACTTCCAAAACAAGAATTAGTAGAAGCTCTTGAAACTCCTGAGGGAGATTCGGCGAACCTTGAAGCAGCTCCTGTTGTAACTCCTGCCGGACCAAATGTTGGTGCATCGGCAAGAAGATTATCAGTTGCAAAATCTAGTGGTTTAGAGCTTACGTTATATACAAAAACATCATTGGGTGATGGGCAACAAGCTAATAACCCTTGGTTGCAAGAAATGCCAGATCCTATTACCAGGGCATCTTGGGATAACTATTTAACGGTTTCTCGAGCTGATGCAGCAACGTTAGGATTGACTAATGAAAATGTGGCTAACGGTGCTCTGAATGGTAGTTATGCCAAAGTAACAGTGGCTGGTAAAGAAGTTGTTGTTCCGGTTATTATTCAACCAGGTCAGGCAAAAGGCTCTGTTGGTTTAGCATTAGGATATGGTAAATCAAAAGGGTTTAAAGAAGAAATGATAGTAGGTGTAAATGCCTATTCTTTATATCAAAACCTTAATGCAGTTCAAAACGTTTCTGTTTCTGCTGCACAAGGTGTGCATGAGTTTGCTTGTGTGCAATTGCATAATACATTAATGGGTCGTGGAGATATTGTAAAAGAAACGACGCTTGAAATATTCAACACAAAAGATAAGCACCATTGGAATGCAATTCCAGAGGTAAGTAAGAATCATATTGAGTATGAAGTTACTTCGCCAGAAGTTGATCTTTGGGATGAGTTTGATCGTTCGGTTGGGCATCACTTCAATCTATCGATTGATCTAAATGCTTGTACAGGGTGTGGAGCTTGTGTGATCGCTTGTCATTCAGAGAATAATGTTCCTGTTGTTGGTAAGTCAGAGATACGCAGATCTCGTGATATGCACTGGTTGCGTATCGATCGTTATTATTCTTCTGAAGAAAGTTTTGAAGGAGATAATGAGAAAAAGGATAATATTGCTGGTTTAGGAAGTTCGTTGTCTGAATTTAATGAGATGGAAAGTGCATCTGATAATCCTCAGGTGGTATTCCAGCCGGTAATGTGCCAGCATTGTAATCATGCCCCTTGTGAAACTGTATGTCCGGTAGCGGCTACATCACATGGTAGGCAAGGGCAAAATCATATGGCGTATAATCGTTGTGTGGGAACAAGATATTGTGGAAATAACTGTCCGTACAAAGTGCGTAGATTTAACTGGTTCTTGTATAGCAACAATGATGAGTTCGATTACAACATGAACAATGATTTAGGTAGAATGGTGCTTAACCCAGATGTTGTAGTGCGTTCTAGGGGGGTTATGGAAAAATGTTCTATGTGTATCCAAATGACACAAAAGACTATTTTGGATGCAAAACGAGATGGAAGAGCAATCAAAGATGGAGAATTCCAAACGGCTTGTTCTGCAGCTTGTTCATCAGGTGCGATGGTATTTGGTGATATTAATGATAAGGATAGTGAAGTAGCTAAACTTAAAGAGGATAAACGTATGTATCACTTGCTTGAACATGTTGGGACAAAACCTAACGTGATGTATCAAACCAAAGTAAGAAATACTACAGAAGCCTAATTAACTAAATAAAGAATCAATTCAATTATAAAGGATTATGTCTCATTACGAAGCACCTATTAGAAAACCTTTAGTAACTGGCGATAAAACGTATCATGATGTAACAGTTGATGTTGCAGCACCGGTTGAAGGTAAAGCAAATAAATCTTGGTGGATTGTATTTTCTATCGCACTTGTTGCTTTCCTTTGGGGGATAGGTTGTATTATATATACAGTTTCTACAGGTATAGGAACCTGGGGATTAAACAAAACAGTAGGATGGGCGTGGGATATCACCAACTTTGTATGGTGGGTAGGTATTGGTCACGCCGGAACCCTGATTTCTGCGGTACTATTATTATTCCGCCAAAAATGGAGGATGGCGATTAACCGTTCTGCAGAAGCAATGACCATCTTTTCGGTTATTCAAGCAGGATTGTTCCCGATCATTCACATGGGGCGTCCATGGTTAGCCTATTGGGTCCTTCCTATTCCTAACCAGTTTGGTTCCTTATGGGTAAACTTTAACTCTCCATTACTTTGGGACGTATTTGCAATCTCTACATACCTTTCTGTATCATTAGTATTCTGGTGGACAGGTTTATTGCCAGATTTTGCAATGATTAGAGATAGAGCGATTACGCCGTTTAATAAAAAGATCTATAGTATCCTTTCGTTTGGATGGAGTGGTAGAGCAAAAGATTGGCAACGTTTCGAAGAAGTGTCGTTGGTATTGGCAGGTTTGGCAACACCACTGGTACTTTCTGTACACACCATTGTATCCTTTGACTTTGCAACATCGGTTATTCCGGGATGGCACACCACTATCTTTCCACCGTATTTTGTTGCGGGAGCAATTTTCTCTGGATTTGCCATGGTAAATACTCTTCTTATTATTATGAGAAAGGTATCTAACCTGGAAAACTACATCACTATCCAACATATAGAGTTGATGAACATTGTAATCATGATTACGGGTTCTATAGTGGGTGTAGCTTATATTACAGAGTTGTTTGTAGCATGGTATTCTGGAGTAGAATATGAGCAATATGCATTCTTAAACAGAGCAACTGGACCATATTGGTGGGCGTATTGGGCAATGATGTCTTGTAACGTGTTTTCACCACAGTTTATGTGGTTCCCAAAATTAAGAAGAAGTATCATGTTCTCTTTTATTATCTCGATTGTGGTAAATATCGGGATGTGGTTTGAGCGTTTTGTAATTATTGTGACTTCGCTTCACAGAGATTACTTGCCGTCTTCTTGGACAATGTTCTCTCCAACATTTGTGGATATTGGGATATTTATAGGAACGATAGGATTCTTCTTTGTATTATTCTTATTATATGCACGTACATTCCCGGTGATAGCACAAGCAGAGGTAAAAACGATTTTAAAATCTTCTGGTGAAAAATATAAGAAGCTAAGAGAAGCAGGAATAGATCACAGGGACGAACTTCCTAAAACGAAAGCAGAAGTAACCGAAGAAAAGGTTGCTAAGAAAACTGAGAAGAAATCTGAAGCGAGTCAAGAGGATATTGATAGTTTATTAGGTAATCTAGGAACTTTTGATCCTGCTACTCAGACCGCAGACGATCTTAAAAAAGTAAATGGGATAGGTCCCGTAATGGAAAAGAAACTTAATGAAATCGGAATATTTACTTTTGATCAGGTTAGTAAAATGACCGAAAAAGAGTACGATTTATTAGATAATATGACAGGATCTTTCCCAGGAAGAGCACAACGTGACGATTGGGCTGGTCAAGCTGAAAAACTTAAAAATAACTAGAAAGTATGGCATCAAAAGTTATACATGCATTATATACAGATGATGATGTCCTTATGGACGCAGTAAAAAAAGTTCGTGCAGAGCATTATCATATCGAAGAGGTGTTTTGTCCTTTTCCTGTCCACGGACTGGATAAAGCCATGGGAATTCCTCACACTCGTTTAGCGATTACATCTTTTATGTATGGGTGTGTTGGATTGATAGTGGCAATAGTGATGATGAATTATATCATGATCGAGGATTGGCCCCAAAACATAGGTGGGAAACCAAGTTTTAGCTACATCGAAAACATGCCAGCTTTCGTTCCTATCATGTTTGAGCTTACTGTGTTTTTTGCAGCACACTTAATGGTGATCACTTTTTATATGAGAAGTAGATTGTGGCCATTTAAGCAAGCCGAAAACCCTGATGTGAGGACTACAGATGATCATTTCTTAATGGAAGTAGATGCTGGTAATCATGACGTAAATAAACTAACAAGTTTATTGGGTGATACAGGAGCGGTAGAAATTAAAGTAATAGATAAGGAAGAAGATAACCATTAGTAATAATGAAGAATACTATTAAAATATTAGCAGTTGTAGCAGTTATGATTAGTATTGTTTCTTGTCAAAAAGATTCAAGACCTAATTATCAATACATGCCAAACATGTATGAGCCTGTAAGTTATGAAACTTATGGTGAGTATGGCGTTTTTCCAGGAGGTCAGGAAGCTATGCAACCTGCCAAAGGTTCAATTCCCAGGGGATGGATGCCATATGACTTCGAAAATTCGCAAACAGGTTATCAACTTGCCAAAGATTCTCTAAAGAACCCTATTAAATATACAAAGGAGAACGAAGAGGCAGGAAAAGCTTTATATGATATTTACTGCGCTGTGTGTCATGGAGCAAAAGGTGACGGAAAAGGAATTTTAGTACAAAGAGAAAAAATACTTGGGATACCAAGTTATGATGATATTGGTAGAGCAATTACCGAAGGAAGTATTTATCATGTGATGTATTATGGAATTAACTCCATGGGATCATATGCTTCTCAAACAAGTGAGCATGAGCGCTGGCAAATTGTTCAATATGTTGAAAAGCTGAAAGCTGATCTTGAAGGTAAAACTCCTAGAATCGATGCAGAGGTTGCTGTTGTTGCACCTAAAGCTGAAGAACAACATCACGAATCAACAGAAGAGCATAGTAACGCACATTAGTGCATAGAGTTAAAAGAGTTAAGAATAACGATATTATAAAGATATGTATACGCTATCAAATAGATTAAGATTATTTTCTATCATCCTTATGGTCGTAGGTCTTGTAGGTCTTGTTATTGGATTTGCAGATAGACCCGGATCAGTAGAAGAGGTAAAAGAAATGATGGCAGCGCACGACGCTCATGGCAGTGGTCATGCCGAAACTAACGATCATGGAGAAGATGCACATGGTGGAGATGCACATTATGAGCACGTTTTACACCAATTGCAAAATAAACCATGGGCCTCATTGTATATAGCAGCATTTTTCTTTTTTATGATTGCGCTTGGGGTATTGGCTTTCTATGCTATACAATTTGCTTCACAAGCAGGATGGTCACCAGTACTTTTTAGAGTAATGGAGGCTATAACGGCATATTTAGTACCTGGAGGAATAATCCTTTTTGTAATCTTAGCGTTGTCTGGATTTCATGTAAACCATTTATTTGTTTGGGCAGATCCAGAAGTAGTTGCACATGATAAATTGATACAAGGTAAAGTGAGTTGGTTAAATGGTACTGGATTTATTATTAGAGCAGCAATCTTTTTAGGAGGTTGGTTATTATACCGCCACTTTGCCGTAAAATATTCTAGAAAACAAGATGAAGAGCCGCAAGGAAACAAGTGGTACAAAAAGAGTTTTAAAATCTCAGCAGGTTTCTTGGTATTCTTTATTTATACAGAATCAATGATGTCTTGGGACTGGATTATGAGTTTTGACCCACATTGGTTTAGTACACTATTTGGATGGTATGTATTTGCTAGTTTATTTGTATCAGGAATTACTACCATTGCATTAATTACCATTTATCTGAAATCAAAAGGATATTTAGAATTTGTAAATGACAGCCATATTCATGATTTGGCAAAGTTTATGTTCGGGATCAGTATTTTCTGGACATACCTTTGGTTCTCACAATTTATGCTAATATGGTACTCAAATATACCAGAGGAAGTAACGTATTTTATTACTAGAATAGAAGATTATAAGTTGCCGTTCTTTGGGATGTTAGTAATGAATTTCATTTTTCCTTTATTGGTATTAATGAATAGCGATTTCAAACGAGTTAATTGGTTTGTAGTAATGGCAGGGATAGTTATTCTTTGCGGGCACTATATAGATGTGTTTAACATGGTAATGCCTGCTACTGTAGGTGGATCCTGGTTTATTGGTATTAGCGAAATAAGTGCTGTACTATTGTTCTTAGGATTGTTCTTATTTGTTGTATTTAGGGCACTTACTAAAGCACCATTATTGGCAAAAGGAAACCCATATTTAGAGGAAAGTAAACATTTCCATTATTAAAATTTGAATTGTATTAAAAGAAGATAGATAAAAATGACTGTATTCTTAACCATAGTAGTTATAGCACTTTTCGGGATCACATTGTGGCAAATGTCAAAGATTTTGAAATTGTCACAATTAAAAGATGCTGATAATTCTCAAGTAGCCAACGATAAGGATAATAATATGCAAGGTAAGTTGATGCTTGGATTTGTAATATTTATTTACTTATTGACCATATATTGTTTTGTAAAGTACCGATCATTCTTTCTGCCCGAGTCTGCTTCAGAGCATGGTGTTAGTTATGATCAGTTGATGCTAATCTCCATGGTTTTAATCATGTTTGTACAAATTATTACCCAAGGATTACTTCACTACTTTGCCTATAAATACAGAGGTAAAAAAGAAAATAAGGCTTTGTTCTTTGCAGATAACGATAAGTTGGAGTTTATCTGGACGATTATCCCCGTAATCGTATTAGCAGGATTAATTATATATGGATTGTTTACTTGGACCGATATCATGAATATTGATGAAGAAGACGGAGATCCGTTGATCGTAGAATTGTATGCATACCAGTTTGACTGGAGAGCAAGATATTCTGGTAATGATAATGTATTAGGAAAAGCTAACGTTCGTTTTATCGAAGGAATTAATACCCTTGGTATTGACGCCTCAGATAGCTATGGAAAAGATGATAAGATAACTACAGAATTACACTTGCCTGTAAACAGAAAAGTGATTTTCAAAATGAGATCGCAAGACATCTTACATTCAGCTTACATGCCTTTCTTTAGAGCGCAGATGAATGTAGTTCCTGGTATGATAACCGAGTTTTCGTATACTCCTACTATCACTTCAGAAGACATGAGAAATAGTGAGTTTATGGTAGAAAAAGTAGCTACTATCAATAAGATCAGAAAAGAAAAGAGCAAGAAACTAGTAGCTTCAGGAGATGAAGCGTTAGAAGAATATACTTTTGAGTATTACCTTTTGTGTAATAAGATTTGTGGAGTTTCACATTACAATATGCAAATGAAGATTGTTGTAGAGTCTGAAGAGGATTATGAGGCTTGGTTGAAAACACAACAAACATTTGGTGAGCAATTATCTGCTCAGGCAAGTAACTAAGAAGAAAAAGAAAAGATTAATATATTTTATTAAAGAAACAGCGTTATGTCAGCAAATCAAGGAGATAACCACGATCACGGTCACGACGATCACGGGCACCACCATAAAGAGACATTTATTACCAAATATATATTTAGTCAGGATCACAAGATGATCTCTAAGCAGTATTTAATTACTGGTTTGATTATGGGTATTATTGGTATTGCAATGTCTATCTTGTTTAGAATGCAATTGGCATGGCCAGATCATCAATTTACCATTTATGAGATATTCTTAGGTAAATTTGGTGAGGACGGAGTGATGGATCCAAGTATTTATTTAGCATTGGTAACCATTCATGGTACCATTATGGTATTCTTTGTACTTACTGCAGGATTAAGTGGTACGTTTAGTAACTTACTTATTCCGTTACAGATTGGAGCTCGAGATATGGCGTCTGGATTCTTAAACATGATATCATATTGGTTATTTTTCTTAAGTAGTGTGATTATGGTGTTATCTTTATTCGCAGAAGCGGGTCCTGCATCTGCCGGGTGGACGGTATACCCTCCTTTAAGTGCCTTGCCACAAGCAATAGGTGGTTCTGGAATGGGTATGACCTTATGGTTAGTATCTATGGCAATATTTATAGCTTCATCGCTATTAGGATCTTTGAACTATGTAGTAACGGTGATCAACTTACGTACCAAAGGAATGTCTATGACAAGAATGCCTTTAACAATATGGGCTTTCTTTGTAACAGCAATTATTGGTATTGTATCATTCCCAGTTTTATTATCTGCAGCATTATTGTTGATTATGGATAGAAGCTTCGGTACTTCGTTCTATCTAAGTGATATCTATATTCAGGGTGAAGTATTGCACAACCAAGGAGGTTCACCAGTACTTTTTGAACACTTATTTTGGTTCCTTGGACACCCAGAGGTATACATTGTATTATTACCAGCGTTAGGAATTACTTCAGAGATTATAGCGACCAATGCACGTAAACCAATTTTTGGATATAGGGCAATGGTAGCTTCAATTTTAGCGATTGCATTCCTTTCAACAATCGTTTGGGGACACCATATGTTTATTTCAGGAATGAATCCATTCTTAGGGTCGGTATTTACATTTACTACCTTATTGATCGCAATTCCTTCAGCAGTAAAAGCATTTAACTATATAACAACCTTATGGAAGGGTAATTTGCAGCTTAACCCCGCAATGCTATTCTCTATAGGTTTGGTATCTACATTTATTACAGGAGGTCTTACCGGAATTATTTTGGGAGATAGTACATTGGATATTAATGTTCATGACACGTACTTTGTGGTGGCGCACTTCCATTTGGTAATGGGTATATCCGCTTTATACGGATTATTTGCCGGGGTGTATCACTGGTTCCCTAGGATGTATGGTAAGATGATGAACAAAAACCTTGGATACGTACATTTCTGGGTTACAGCAATCGGTGCCTACGGAGTATTCTTCCCAATGCACTTTATAGGTATGGCGGGATTACCACGTAGATATTACACAAATTCTAATTTCCCGTATTTTGACGACCTATCAGATACGAATGTATTGATTACAGTTTTTGCATTAATTACAGCAGCAGCCCAGCTGGTATTCTTATATAACTTCATTGTTTCTATATTCTACGGAAAGAAGGCAGTTCAAAATCCATGGAAATCTAATACCTTAGAATGGACAGCACCAGTAGAGCATATGCATGGTAACTGGCCTGGTGAGATCCCTCATGTGTACAGATGGCCTTATGACTATAGTAAAACTAGAGAAGATGGTGAGTATGTAATTGCAGGACAAGATTGGGTTTCTCAGATTACTCCGCTTCAAGAGGGAGAAGAAGAGCTGCATCACTAATACCAATGTTTAAAAAATATTGTAAAGCCTTTTCATTTTTTTGAAAAGGCTTTTTTTATAAGCACTAGAATCATTTCGGATATACAAGAAACAACTGTTGGATGATGTTTATACACTATATATAATTATTGTAACCAGTTTAATTATGCTGTTTTTACTAGTTAATTGGCCAAGAAGATGATCGCTCCAAAATACATCCTTATTAATAAATGAGTGGCGGTTTTTTCTTTTTAAAGAAACAATGAAAATGGCTCTTTAGCATTAAAGAGCCATAGTTTGCTGGATCCTAGATTACACAACGGCAACCATCACAATAACCGCCACCTAGACGACATAAGAAATTAATGCACTTGCAATCTCCCCCTCCGTTTATAGTATGTTGTTCGTTTTTGCGGAGAACTTTTACGCCTTTTAACTTTAGTAAGTCTTTCATAATTAAGAATAATAATAAATTATATTTGCTACAAACATTTAGAGACACTCGTAGTTTGTGTCTATTATTCCTTAGAGAATGTGTTCAATATACTGTACCCTTTTTAAGACTTTGTTTAGTAACTATTTTGCAAATAGAGTTTTGATCTCTTTTTTGTAAGATTCTAATAAGTCGTTTAACAACAACTGTTTTTATAAAATTCCTAAAAAATAAAAACCAAGTGGTCAATAATTATAATTTTTTACCTTTTTTTCTAGGCAAAAAAGACAAGAAATCGAGGTGCTATTTACAATAACTTTTTGTTTATATTTGTTTTGATATGAACGAGCACTTAGATCCCACAAACGAAAATTTTTCAGGCGAAGACCTTGATATCGAAAGAGCGTTAAGACCTCTTACTTTTGAAGATTTTGCGGGACAGGATCAAGTATTAGAAAACTTGAAGATTTTTGTGCAAGCTGCCAATTTAAGAGATGATGCTCTTGATCATACTTTGTTTCATGGCCCTCCGGGACTAGGTAAAACTACCTTGGCTCATATTCTTGCAAACGAATTAGGAGTAGGAATCAAAGTTACTTCGGGACCCGTATTAGATAAACCTGGTGATTTGGCAGGTTTATTAACCAATCTGGATGATAGAGATGTTTTATTTATAGATGAGATTCATAGACTAAGCCCTATAGTAGAGGAATATTTATATTCTGCAATGGAAGATTATAAGATTGATATTATGATCGAGAGTGGCCCCAATGCACGAACAGTACAAATCAATCTTAATCCATTTACACTGATTGGTGCTACCACACGTTCTGGATTATTAACAGCTCCCATGAGAGCCCGTTTTGGAATACAGTCCAGACTACAATATTATACCACCGAGTTACTATCTACGATTGTACAAAGGAGTGCTCACATTCTTAAAGTGCCAATCTCTATGGAAGCCGCAATAGAAATCGCGGGCAGGAGTAGGGGAACGCCTCGTATAGCCAATGCATTACTTCGTAGAGTACGTGATTTTGCCCAAATAAAGGGAAATGGTAAGATAGATATCGAAATCTCAAAATTCGCCTTAAAAGCACTTAATGTTGATGCCCATGGATTGGATGAAATGGATAACAAAATTCTAACCACTTTGATCGATAAATTTAAAGGAGGTCCCGTTGGTATAACCACCTTGGCCACAGCAGTGAGCGAAAGTGCAGAAACTATAGAAGAAGTATATGAACCCTTTTTGATCCAGCAAGGTTTTATCATGCGTACTCCTAGGGGTAGAGAAGTGACCGAAGCTGCCTACAAACATTTAGGACGCGTAAAAGGAGGGATTCAAGGAGGGTTGTTTTAACAGCTACAGTTACATATAAAGTCAATCAAAAAATCATGAGTAAATCAATAATAGTTGGATTAGTAAGTACTATATTAATTACAATTTCTTGCCAAAAAGAGAAATCGTCAGACGATCTTCCATACGCAGATTTAGAATATAATATCTATATGGGAGGAAAACTTGCTGGATATCAAAAAAGCTCGAAAGGAGAAGATGGATCTTATTATTACTCTTATGAATTTAATGATAGAGGAAGAGGCCCTCGTTTTGATGAAAAAGTTAACCTGAATGATAATGGAGTCATTGTAAGCCACGAAATCTCTGGGCATAATTACTTAAAAGATACCGTAAACGAAGTTTTTAAGATAGAAAACGGAATTGCCAGATGGAAAAGTAACTCAGAACAAGGAGAAACAGAGTTTGATAATAATTCTTTTTTTTCGGCTATAAATGGTTCTTTTGGAACAACAGACTTACTAATAAATAAATTACTTACTTCAGAAAACAAAGAAGTAAAGCTGCTACCAAGTGGTTCTGTAAAAATTACCTCTATAGATAATCATAAAATTAATGATTCGATCGATCTTAGATTGGTAGAATTTACAGGGCAATCTTTTACACCTTCATATATCTGGATTGATAAAAACGATAGATTTTTTGGGTACGCTACTCCTTGGTTTACTTGTATCCAAAAAGGGTATGATAGCATCGCAAAACAATTAGGACCTATCCAAAAACGAAAAGGAGAGCAATATTTAGAAAACCTTTCGACTTCATTAGTAGAGATTCCGTCTAAGAAAATATTAATTAAGAATGTGAAGGTATTTGATGCCAAAAAGGCGGTTTCTATTTCAAATATGTTTGTTCTTATTGATAAAAATAAGATAAAAAAGATTTCAAATACAGAAATTAAGTCAGATGATGATCTATATATTATTGATGGTGCCGGTAAGACATTATTGCCTGGGTTGTTTGATATGCATACTCACATTAGTGATACTGATGGGATAATGCAATTAGCAGCGGGAATAACCTCTGTAAGAGATTTGGGAAACTCTGCAGATTTACCAGAATTGAAGGAGAAATTTAACACCAACAAACTAGTTGGGCCTAGAATTTTGGTAATGAGTGGTTTCATAGACAAGGCAGGACCCTATGCCGGACCTACGGGATCAATTATTAATAATCTTGAGGAAGGAATTAAGGCAATCACTGATTATCATAGTAAGGGATATAAACAAATCAAATTATATAGTTCGATTGATCCAAATTGGGTGAAACCATTGGCAGATAAAGCTCATAGTTTGGGTATGAGAGTAAGTGGACATATACCTGCGTTTATGATTGCAGAACAAGCTGTAAGAAATGGGTATGACGAAATACAACATGCAAATATGGTAGCCCTAAATTTTCTATCAGATACTATCGATACCAGACAACCACTCAGATTTACCATGGTTGCTGAGCATAGCCATAAATTGGATTTCGAATCAAAAAAATTTAAAGATTTCATAGAATTACTCAAAGAGAAAAATGTAGTAATTGATCCAACAGTTTCTATTTTTGATGGAATGTTTACAGCAAAGGCAGGAGAAGCAAATCCTTCTTTTGCCACCATCTTGGATAGATTGCCATTAAGTGTGCAGAGAGGGTACTATTCTGGAGGACTTCCAATTCCTGAAGGGAAAGAAGATCAATATAAAGCCTCTTATAATAAATTGTTAGAAATCGTAAATGAGCTATACAAAAATGGAGTTACCATTGTGCCGGGAACAGATGCTATGGCAGGTTTTGGGTTACATACCGAACTAGAGAATTATGTAAAAGCAGGAATACCAGCTTCTGAAGTTTTAAAAATTGCAACTACTGTCTCTGCAAAAGTTGCCGGAGTAGCAAATGATTTAGGAACCGTTGAAGAAGGTAAACTAGCAGACCTCATATTGGTAGATGGAGATCCAATTAATAATATTAGTGATATTAGAAAAGTAGAACTCACCATTAAAGATGGAAATATTTATGATCCTAAAAAATTATATAGAGCAATAGGAGTGAGATTCTTTAAATAAGTAAGTCAAAAAACCGTAATCTATATATGCCAATCCCCACAGTATCTTTTTTCAAAGTGCTTAAGAATGCAAATCGTATTCTTAAAAACCCGCTTCCTTTTCATCATGAAAATTTTGAGAAACATGGGGATATTTTTAAAGTTAATTTGGGTTTTGGTCATAGTGTAATATTTACCCGTGATGCGGGCTTAGCCAAACATGCGCTTCAAAAAAACCATAGAAATTATCATAAGTCGGCTTTGCAGACCAGGGATTTGGCAAAATATATAGGCGAGGGATTGTTAACTGCAGATGGTGAAAAATGGTTAAAACAACGAAGACTCATTCAACCTGCTTTTCATAAAAAGCAGTTGGAAGAAATTATTGAAACCATAAATGATGTAATCAATAAAGAACTATCACAAATTAAACCCAGAGAAACTATAGATGTTTTTCCTATAATGAGTGATTTGGCCTTTAGAGTAGTAGCAAAATCGTTATTTAGTTACACAGATACTGGAAACACTATTTCACGTCTGCAATACATTACCCAGTCTGCTCAAAGAACTTTAATTAAAGAAATAAGGCAACCTTATAAACGATGGTGGTTTCATTTAAGCGGAAAAATAGGAAAAACGCTTAAGCTTACTCATGAAGCGCGTACCATTTTGAACGGTATTATCGAGGAACGAAAGAAATCCAAAAGCAAGCATCATGATTTACTAGATATGCTTTTGGAAGCTAGATATGAGGATGGTAGCGCTATGGATAATGAGCAGTTAATCGATGAAATTTTAATCCTTTTTACAGCCGGGCATGAAACTACTTCAAATGCATTAACTTTTACTTTAATGCTATTGGCACTACACCCAATGATTCAAGAAAAAGTACATAAGGAAGTTTTAGAGATAGGTGCTACACACATGCCACTTATGGAACAAGTTGCAAAATTGCAATACACAAAACAATGTATCGAAGAATCTATGAGATTATACCCTCCTGCATATTTTTCTGATCGGGTAGCAATCAAAGAGGATACGTATAAGGATCTTGTTCTAAAAAAGGGGACTACCATACTTATTTCTTTTTTTGAGATACATAAGCATAAAGACTTGTGGAAAGATCCATTGACATTTAACCCCGATCGATTTGCTCCAGAAATTGATAAAAGAGAATATTCAGATGGATATTTTCCATTTGGAGCCGGACCAAGAATGTGTATTGGTAATAATTTTGCAATGTATGAAATGGTTCTTGCCGTTTCCAAATTGATAAGGGAATACAAAGTAGAAACCTCTAATCAAAACATTGAGATCAAACCTCTTATTACTTTAAAACCACAAAAAGCTTTCTTAACCTTTACCCAAAGATAATTGATCTTTCTGTAAGATTATTCTTTTATATTGGGGTTCCTATTTCTTGAAATTCAAAGATTTGAGACCTGGAACCTCTTCAATTAACTTACTTTTAAAAGTACAATTCAAAAACAATATCCTATTTTGTGATATTTTCCTTCTATTTATGAAGTTAGTTTCCAATTAAAAATAATGAAGTATACTATGTCCGTTTATTCTAACTTTAAAAGTTAAATCTGGTAGCCCCCATTACAAACATCACTTCGCCAATCGAAATGTTGTTATAGAATGTGACTTTTTAAGTTAGTTTATAAACGGACATAAAACATCAAAATATGAAAAAAACCTTTGTAATTGTCTTGTTAATTTGTTTTCAAAATCAACAAATTTTTTCTCAATCAGATTCTTTGAAATTTGGGCTAAAAGGAAAAATAATTAGGTCCCTCACGAGTTCTTCGGGTTCTTCATCAATATTTTATGCCGGACTCAAAGGGAAACAAATGGGATCTGGTCAAATCTATCGAAGCAAAGATTTTGGTAAAACTTGGGAATCTTTAAATGATGGAAATCCAATAGGTCCATACATTTCTGACATACAAAGTATCTCTGTAGCAAACGATTCTAAAGAAACTATTTATGTGGGTACATGGAAAAATGGACTTTATAAGAGTATCGATAATGGAAAAACATGGAAAAGAGACTTTTTGTTTCCTTCTTCTGATGTGCGCAGTATCAAAGTTGGGGTTCAAAATCCCTTACTAGTATATGCTGCTACTTCAAATTTTGGAGTGATAAAAAGTTTGGACGGAGGTAAAACCTGGAAAAGAAACGCCCCAACGGTCATTGAGAGTACTTTTCGATTTGTATGGTCTATCGAAATTGACAAAAAGAATGATCATATCATTTATGCACAAACCTACCGAAAAGGTGTATGGAAATCAATTGATCAAGGCGAAACCTGGAAAAAGATATTAGATCCTAAACGGAAGGTATGCTGGGATATAAAAATTTCTGAAAACTCTAAAGAAATTTGGGTAGCGACCAGTAAAAGTAGAGATAGTATAAGTTCAATTTACCATAGTTTGGATGCCGGCAATTCCTGGGATGAAATTTCTGATGTTCCCCAAATCGGAATTAGTCAAATTAACGTAATAAAAGATAATAAAAGGAATGTTTTGGTAGCAGGTAGTTGGCTTGATGGGGTTTTTATATTCGACAATAATAAATGGTCCAAAATAGATGATATAGATTTTAAAGAAATATCAGAAATATTGATACATAACAATAAGTTACTCATAGGAAGTTGGGGAAATGGAATCTATCATTACAAATTGTAGATACTTAAATTTTCATAAACTATATCATACATAAATCCCTGCTGGATGATTTTCTAAAACTTGCAAATCAAATATTACCGAATTTTTTATAATTTCCTTAAATTATAAAACTATTTATATTCCATTATTAATTGTTAATCGAATGTATTGCTGATCGATTAGAGTAAGTAAAGAAAATTGAAAGCTAAAAAACTCTTCAAATTTATTATTGTTCAGGTAATAATTTGCCAATATCTTGTTGCTCAAGTTGCAGTGTCTAGCTTTAACACTAGTACCGGCTTTACAACCAAAGATGGTCTGGACTCTAATTATATTGCCGATATTAAAGAAGATGCTGATGGGTTTTTATGGCTGGCGACTAGCAAGGGGGTCACCAAATTTGACGGTAATCACTTCATAAATTTCAAGTACTATTATAGGGATTCAGTACCTCTGGAAATAGGGATGATAAATTCACTTGAAATCAATAATACCACTAATGAAATATGGGCAGGTGGCGAGAACGGTCTTTTTAAGATGTCTACAAGAGAGGTACATGTTGATAAAATAAGTTCGCCAATGCTACCGATTTCTGGAAATCCTATTAGAAAAGTTTTCTTTGACGATCAAAATCTCCTTTGGTTGGCTAATGGAAATGAAGGATTGATTAAGATTAATGTAGAAAAATCTACAAAGGAGATTTTTACATTTAAAGACAACTATCAAAATGAAAGTTCAAATGTAAACATTGTTCAAGATTTAATACAAGACCCGGATAGTCCCGAAATTTTATGGCTAGGAACGGGTGCAGGATTAATAAAATTTAATAAAAATTCGAACAACTACGAACGATATGTTTATCATAATGAATCAGAATTACCACAAAATAGAATTCGGAAAATTGCTATTGATGATCATAAAATTTTCCTGGGGACTTGGGAAGCAGGGCTGATTGTCTTCAATAAGGATACCAAGGATTTTTATCAACCTCTCAAAGAAGCGTTCCCTGATTCTCAACACCTTATAATTGATATCTATAAGTATCAAGAGTTACTCTGGATAACAACATTTCAAGGGTTGATACAATATGATCTATGCTCAGATTCTATTAAAAATATAATTTATAATAACACTGCTAAAAAAAAAATCTACGGAAATTCTTTTATTGATTCAAGAGGAATCATTTGGTTTGGTAGCCCTCGAGGTTTATTTAAGTACGATAATTTTCATTTTCAGTTTATTCAGTTAGAAGATAAAAATAATTTCCAGCATCCGCTAGACGTGAAAAAAATACTTAAAACCAATGGTTTTTGGTATGTTATTGGGTATGCTGGCGAAGGGCTTTATAAAATTAATCCAATAGATTATACCTTCGAAATTATAAAAATACCATACTTGCAATATATAGACGAAATTGGTTACGAAATTGCCGATATGATCGAAACCGATGACGGAAAATTTTTAATTTTATCTCATCGTAAGCTTGTATTTTTTGATCCAAAAACGGAAGAGTTCGAATTATCGCCACTACAAATTTCTTATGAGGCCCCTACAATCAGATCTATCACAAAAGACAAAAATGGCAGGTATTGGGTTGGTACAAGACATGCCGGTCTCTTTGGCCTGGATTTTAAAAATAGGTCAATAACCAATTTTAAGGAAGAATTTAATACCGAACAAAAAGGGAATCATGTATGGATTGAGGATGTATACGCAGATAGATTCGATCGTTTGTGGATAAGAACAGCAACCTATATGAGTGTGATGGATGTGAATACCTTTAAGATTCAAAATCTTACCAATGAGAACAATGGATATATTTATTACAATGTAGCTAATTTTCAGGAAGACGATCATTGTAGATTATGGGTGCTTGGATATGATGTGGGAATCGGATATATAGACACTAAGAATCCTGACACAAAAATTTCACATCAATTAGATGGAGATTTTAAGAGATTATATAAATATACCGATAGTTTAATTTGGGTAACGGGTAAAAATTCAATGATACTTAATACCAATACAACAACTTTCAGAAATGTTATCTTAGGCAAGAGCAAGGAGTTAACAGTCACTGGACCTGTAGTTCAACATAAAAAGGAGAACCTTATTATTGGTTGTAATAATGGGATTTTAATTTATAACGAACAAAAAAGAAATTCGAGCATAACAACTCCGATACCGTATGTTAAAAAAGTGAGTGTCGATGGTGAAACTCAATATGAAGGAAGTAGTCTGTCTAAAAAAGCTTTCAAATTCGGAAGCGATACAAAGCATATTACATTTTCAATAAGTTCTATAGGATTCCATTTATCGGATCAGATTCAGTATGAATACAAATTACAAGACAGATGGATTCCTGTTGGTTCTAATAATGATATTAATTTTATTAGTTTGCCCCAAGGAGCGTATAGTTTATCGATAAAGGCGTCAAACGATTACACCCAAAACAACGAGGAGATCGCTAAATATGATTTTACAATACTTCTACCATGGTATAAGACCCGGTGGGCTTTTATATTAATGTTTTTGGGAGTAATATTAGTAGTAGTTCTTATATTACAATGGAGGTCTTCGAGATTAAAAAAAGAAAAAGAAGCTTTAGAAAAGATAGTATTTGAACGCACTTTAGAAATAAGAAATAAAAATAAACAATTGCAGTTTCAAGCTGAGCAATTACAAGAGATGAATAAAACAAAATCTCGATTTATCGCTAATATTTCTCACGAATTCAGAACACCAATAACCTTGATTAAAGGACCAATAAGTAATTTCCTGAAAACTAAGGAAAAGAAAAAATTACCATTGGATAGCATTAAAATGATCGATAGAAATATCGATCGATTGTTACGCCTGGTAAATCAATTATTGGACTTATCCAAATTAGACTCTAGAAAAATTAAATTACAACTCAAGGAAGGTGATATATATCAGTTCCTAAGAGTAATATCTTCTTCTTTTGACTCCTATGCGGTCGAGAGAAATATCATCTATACTTCCGGGGTTCCAAATAATACGAAAATAGCCCTTTTTGACCAGGATAAATTAGAGAAAATAGTATATAATTTATTATCCAATGCCTTTAAATATTCACCGCATAACAAAGAAGTAAAGTTTTTAGCTTTTATTAAAAATGGGGTGCTCAAATTAGAAGTTTCTGATATGGGTAAAGGGATTCCCAAAGATCAGTTGGATAAGATTTTTGAGCGATTTTATCAAATCGATTCTTCATCTACCCGAGATCAAGAAGGTAGCGGTATAGGATTATCCTTGACAAAGGAGTTAGTTACACTCATGCATGGGGATATACAGGTAAAAAGTGTTGTTGACAAGGGCACGGTATTCATTGTCGAAATACCAATAAAAATTGTAGAAGAAAAATACCTCGAAACTAATAAGAGTGTTGAGAAAATGAATGAACAAATTGTTCATGAAGAATGTCATGTATTACAGGAGCCAGAAAATGAATTGCCGATTATTCTGATTGTAGAAGATAATCAGGATATGAGGACATTTATTAGAAAACAACTTCAAGGAATTTATAAAGTACTAGAAGCTGTTGATGGATTGTCGGGAATCAATATCGCACTCAAAGAAGTTCCTGATCTTATTGTTACAGACTTGATGATGCCGCAGGTAGATGGAATTTCTTTGTGTAAAAATATACGATCCGACAAGAGAACCAGTCATATTCCCATAATTATGTTAACTGCCAAAGCTCAAAAAGAGAGTAAAATAAAAGGATTATCTGAAGGAGCGGATGATTATCTTCTTAAACCTTTTGATGGAGAGGAGCTATTAGTAAGAATTAAGAATTTAATTAAACAAAGAAAAGAATTACAAAAACTATATAGTGAACAAATAACTCTTGAACCCCAACATTCAACAATAGAATCTTTGGACAAGAAATTTTTGGACGAAGTTATAGAAAGTATTAAAACTCATATGTCTGAAAGTAATTACGGGCCGCAGGAAATGCAGGAAGATTTAATGATAAGCAAAACGCAATTATATCGAAAAATGAAAGCATTGACAGACCAATCTGCGGGAGAGTTTTTGAGAAATTATCGATTAAAAAAAGCTGCACAAATATTATCTGATCAAGGTGGAAATATTACCGAGGTATCTATTGCAGTTGGGTTCAATAGTCTTTCTTATTTCACAAGGTGCTTTAAAGAATTTCACGGTAAGTCCCCTTCAGAATTTCTAAAAACGATAAAAACATAGACTTTTGGCACCTAATTCGATTTAATTATGTTAAATATAAATACAAACTTTTATAACTGTTTCATATACTTATAAAGCATAAATTATGAAATAAACATAATGAAGAATTTTAGTGCCAACTGAAATGAATATTATGTGATTCCATCTAACACTTAAAACAATAAATATTAGCAGATGAAACTATAGTGAAAACTTTTGGAACCAAATTAAAAGCCATTTACAGCGTAAGGATTTAATTTGTTCCTTATAGAAACAATCTTTTCACAGCCATAAATATTACATTTCATGAATATCAATTTTTTTAATATTTTAATTTTAGTGGGGGTAGTGCAAGGGATAGTATTTTCTTTACTATTACTCTGCAAAAAGTATGATAGTAAAGTTAATGGCTATATGGCTATAGTTATATTATGCTTTTCGTTAACAAACCTGCAATCATGGTTGATAGATTCGGGAATTATAAAAATGAATCCAAAAATAATTTTGTTCTATTTGCCTTGGGAAATGCTATGTCCACCGGCATTTTATGTTTTTACGATTAGGTACTTGGAGTATAAAGAAAAAATCAAATTAAGCAAGCTACTATATATACCTTTTATAATATATATATTGATACATGTATATTATAAAGTTGATGCGATTTTTATTAATGTAGATCAAGATTTAAGTAAGTTACCTAGAAAACCCATTTTTCTTCTCGAAGGAATCGTTGCAATATTTTTTACCCTTTTAAATGGCTATTTTGTTTTTAGAATACTTAAAAAATTTAAAAAAACAACCGCTCCCTTAAATAAAAAAATTGATATACTATGGTATACCAAAGTGTTTCGAATTTGTATTGGTCTATGCATTTTTTGGGGGATAACTGTGATTTTTCAGGTAGCTACCAAAGCGCAATTTGGACTCTATAGTTATTATCCTGTTTGGATTGGATATGCCATTTTTGCTTATTGGATTGGTTATACTGGTTTTCATAAGTTGGTCCATTCGAGAACTTCATCTCGACTGCATATTTCTACAGCTTCAATCTATAATCAAGGACTTTCCCCCACTGAACAGAAGACCAAGCAGATGAAGTTAATGGTTTCAGAAGACAACAAATATTATAAAGAATTTATAGCCTTGGTTGAAGAAGATAAAATATATCTTGACCCTCTTTTAAGTTTAGAATTGACAGCAGATAAATTGGATATTAGCGCTAATTATTTGTCGCAAATAATCAACAAGATTTCTAAACGACACTTTTCTGATATTATAGGAGAACAAAGAGTAGAAGAAGTTAAAAGGATGTTTAATAGTGAAAGCTATGATCATTCAACCATTCTCTCTATAGGTTATGACGCAGGATTCAATTCTAAATCTGCAATTTATAAAACGTTCAAAAAATTTACAGGTATAACTCCAGCAGAGTATCGTGAAAAAATAATGCAGGATCAAAAGTGCAATGGTTGAAAATACTTCAATAAAAAGATTTCTAAAGAAAAAGTAGTATCATTTTTTTGAAATTCAATTATTTGAAGCCACCAAGACGATCGAACCCCTTATTTTGGCCATGCAAACATAGTATCGAGTGTTTTTAAATGATCGAGGAATTAATAATTAATACGATATTATAAACATGAAAATTCTTAGCATAAAAGAGGCTAAAGTTATCACTAACAAAGAGCAAAAATCAATTAATGGAGGAATACAGCTAGGTTGCGATGATAACCCAAATTGCCATCCCCCAAGACCAATTGATTGTTCAAGACCATCTTGTGAGGGGCCAGGAGGATTATTAGTCTGGTGTAGAGAATGTATTAATGATACTTTTATACAATTTTAGTATACATATTTCAAAATCTTAAAACCTTTAATAATAAAAACAATGAAAAATCTAAAATTAACTCAAGCAAAATTAATTAGTAAATCTGAACAAAAAGTTATTAACGGAGGTGCGGGCAATATAGACATCTGGTGTCTTAAAGCATGTTTTAGCTCTGGTTATCCAAAACCATTTTGTAGGGAGATTTGTACGATTTAAACTTAAATCTGCAATATTACATGAAAAAACCAGAATAAGTTTTTATTCTGGTTTTTTATACAACATAGATAGATTACTTTTGAGCAGAAGCATATACAAAGTTTGTTCAAAAAATTGAATGCCAAAATAAAATATTCACAAAGTATCAAAACCGAAGCCAAGCGCCTCGGCTTTTTATCTTGTGGTATTAGCAAGGCCGAATTTCTGGAAGAAGAAGCTCCTAGGCTAGAAAGATGGCTAAAGGATCAGATGCATGGCGAAATGAAATATATGGAGAATCATTTCGACAAGCGTTTGGATCCAACAAAACTGGTAGAGGATTCTAAAAGTGTAATCTCACTTTTGCTTAATTATTATCCTTCAGAAACGCAAAAGGACCTTAATGCTCCCAAAATATCCAAGTATGCCTATGGTACCGATTATCATTTTGTAATTAAAGATAAACTCAAGCAATTATTACATTTTATCAAGGAAGATATTGGAGAAGTTCATGGTAGGGCTTTTGTGGATTCGGCTCCGGTTTTGGATAAAGCCTGGGCTGCAAAAAGTGGATTAGGGTGGATAGGAAAAAATAGTAATCTTCTTACACAGCAAGTAGGTTCTTTTTATTTTATAGCCGAACTCATTGTGGATCTGGATCTTGAATATGACACCCCAGTAACCGATCACTGCGGAACCTGCACAGCATGTATAGATGCCTGTCCAACAGAAGCCATTGTAGAACCTTATGTAGTCGATGGCAGCAAATGTATTTCGTACTTCACCATAGAATTAAAAAGTGAAATCCCCAAGAACTACAAAGGACAATTTGATAATTGGATGTTTGGTTGCGATGTGTGCCAGGATGTATGCCCCTGGAATCGTTTTTCTAAATCTCATAATGAACCTCTTTTTAATCCAAAACCTGAACTTCTAGAGATGTCTAAACAAGATTGGGAGGAAATTACACAGGAAGTATTTTCAAAAGTTTTTCAGAAATCTGCAGTAAAGAGAACCAAATTTTCCGGTCTTAATAGAAATATTAGATTTTTAAAGGGTGATTGACATTTTTGTTGAAAATTTCGCAATACAAACGTTTGCATTAAGAATTTTAACATTTTTGGCTCATAAAACATCATTCATTTTGTGAGAATCTTGTATATTCAACAAGTTTTTTAACAAAAATTAAACAACTTTGTTTTTTAAAGTCTTCCCAAATCTTTTGCTTTAGAAACGATTAATCTTTGGTTTAGCTTAAATACTTCACACATGAACGAGTTATCGTATATCGACATTGCTGTCATCGTAGTTTATTTAATAGGAATAATTATCTACGGAATATCAAAATCAAAAAGGGGAAGTTCAGAGGATTACTTTTTGGGAGGTCGTACCATGACCTGGCCTATTGTTGGGATTGCTTTGTTTTCGGCAAATATTTCGAGTTCAACACTGGTTGGGTTAGCGTCTGATGCATACCAAACCAACATAAATGTTTACAACTACGAATGGTTTGCTGTAGTAGTATTGATATTTTTTGCGATATTCTTTCTTCCATTTTATCTAAGGTCGGGTGTATATACAATGCCCGAGTTTCTTGAAAGACGATACGATAGCAGGTCAAGATATTACTTTTCATTTATAACCGTAGTAGGGAATATCTTGGTGGATACCGCGGCTGGGTTGTATGTGGGTAAAATTGTTTTAACATTGCTGTTTCCTTCTTTAGATTCAACACTTATTCTAATCATTCTTGCGGTTGCCGCAGCGGCTTATACAATACCCGGAGGTCTTAACTCGGTGATTCAGACAGAAGTTATTCAAGCCATATTATTGATATTAGGTTCCTGTTTACTTACCTATTTTGCGTTTGATCAGTTAGGCGGAGGATGGTCTGGTATGATGGCAAAACTAGATGCAATGCTATCTGCAGGCGATGTAAATTTTGGAGATAGAGCTGCCGAAGGGAAGTACATACCTCAAAATTCTAGTGATGTATTTAGCTTGGTTCGTCCTAGTAATGATGAGTTTATGCCTTGGTGGGGATTATTAACAGGAGTCCCGTTATTAGGATTTTATTTCTGGGCTAATAATCAATTTATGGTGCAGCGAGTGCTGGGAGCGAAGGATTTAAATCATGGGCGATGGGGTGCACTTTTTGCCGGTTTATTAAAGTTGCCAGTGATTTTTATCATGGTAGTTCCAGGAGTGTTGGCATTACTTTTATTTAGCACATTAGATATTACAGGACTTAATTATGCATTGACAGATGGTACTATTTGTAATAACCTTGCAGACTGCCCTAACCTTACGTATCCGGTATTGTTATTTCAATTATTACCGGTAGGGGTTTTAGGATTAGTAGTAGCTGGATTGATGGCGGCAATGATGTCTTCAGTATCTGCAACATTTAATTCGGCGTCTACCCTGGTAACTATGGATTTTGTAAAACAGCTAAGACCTGATTTAACCAGTAAACAATTAGTAAAAGTAGGTCAGATCACCACTATTATTTTGGTAGTTTTGGCGATTTCCTGGGTTCCGTTTATTGAAAGCGTGAGTGATTCCCTTTGGACATATCTGCAATTGGTGATTGCTTATACATGTCCACCAGCAGTTTCTACCTTCATTTTAGGATTGTTCTGGAAACGTGCCAACGGAACAGGATCTATCGTAAGTTTATTAACTGGATTTTCATTAGCGATATTAATGATTCTTTCTCAAACTTTTGATTGGGTACCTGAAGTAAATGAGCTTCATTTCCTTGCAAAAGCAACGTGGTTATTTGTGATTTGTGTTGCCCTTCATGTTACTGTAAGTTTAGCAACAAAACCACAATCAGAGCAGCAAATCAAAGAGTACACTTATAAAAAAGAAATGTTTGCAGAAGAATCAAAAGAGCTTACAGAGCTGCCTTGGTACAAAAACTACAGAACATTGTCTGTTATTCTTTTGATTGTAACTGCCATTGTTGTGGGATTCTTTTGGTAAATAAAAGCAGGATAATGAAAAAAAGTAAGTATATATTTCGATGTTATATTGGGATTATTACCATTCTTCTATGTATAGCTTGTAAAGATAATGTAGAAAAGAAATTATCTAATGAAGATGTGCTTCAAAAACTGATTACCCAGGAAGATACAGATGGAGATAAAAAAATAACTGTCGATGATAAGGGCCCTAAGGTGTTTGAGTTTGTTGATGTCAACGGAAAATCTCACAACATAAAAGGAACGTATCATTTATCGAATTTACTTCAGGAATTAGCAATCGCAAAAGAAGGAGTTGCTATTTCAATTGAAAGAATCGCCGAAAAACCTTCAGATCGCATTTCTAGATTAGTCAAAACAAGATTTTGGGATAATCTTACACGATCCATTGATAAAGAAGGATTAGAAAAAGTACTTAGCGATACCAAATCAAATGTTGATACCCTTCGATTGTATATTCCGTTTGATGATAAAGAAGCCGTTACATATTTTCAATCTTTAGAGGGAGAATTTCAAAAATTAAAAGTTGTTATTCTTCCAAAGGAAATCACACCGGCTTATGTAAAAACACTTAATAATAAACCCGGAATTCTAAATTTGGCACATGAAAAAAATGGTAAAGATTATAAAGCAAAACCATTTGTAGTGCCTGGAGGCCGATTTAATGAAATGTACGGTTGGGATAGTTATTTTGAATCCGTAGGATTGTTGATCGATGATCGAGAAGACTTGGCAATGGCAATGGCCGATAATTTTGCCTATCAAATTAAGCATTATGGTAAAATTCTAAATGCTAATCGTAGTTATTATCTTACCAGAACCCAACCTCCCTTCTTCAGTTCTTTATTAAAGGAAATTTACCTCGAAGATCCTAATGTTTCAAGAGATTGGCTTTCGGATAATCTAAAAATGGTCATCAAAGAATATGAAACGGTTTGGATGCAAGAAGGAGTTCGATTAACCGAGACAGGACTTAATCGTTTTTATGGAGAAGGAATAGGAATTCCACCCGAAACCGAAGAAGGACATTTTGATTTTGTGTTGCAGAAGTATGCTAAAAAATATAAGTTAACACTTGAAGAATTAACAGAGAAATATAATTCAGGAGAACTCAAAGATGCTGAATTGGATTTATATTTTACCCACGATCGGTCCATGCGAGAAAGTGGTCATGATACCTCGAACCGCCTAGATGATGTTTGTATAGATTTAAATACGGTTGGGCTTAATAGCTTGCTCTATAAATATGAAATCGATGTTGCATTTTTAATTAAAGAGGTGTTTGATAACAACTTTGAAGGCCACGATGCAGAGTCCTGGTTGGCAAAAGCTGAAAGGAGAAAAGAGCTAATGAATGACCTGATGTGGGACGATGAAATAGGAGCTTACTATGATTATAATGTGGTGACTAAAAAGCAACAAAAAATAGAATCAGCTACGAATTACTATCCACTTTGGGCAGGAATCTGCTCAGATCATCAAGCCAATAGAATGGTTAAAAATTTGTTTAATAATCTTGTTGAAAAAGGAGGAGTGGCAGGTACTACTGATATTTCAGATAAAACCAACGCCGATGCACCGCAACGACAATGGGATTATCCAAATGGTTGGGCACCACATCAGATGATAATTTGGAGAGGCTTATATGCATACGGATACAAAGAAGAGGCTCAAGAGTTAACATATCGCTGGTTATGGATGATCACCAAAAATGCGGTAAACTATAATGGAACCATCCCCGAAAAATACGATGTGGTTAAGTGTACTCACAAAGTATATGCAGAGTACGGTAATGTTGGGACAGAATTTGATTACATCACCCCTAGTGGTTTTGGGTGGATGAATGCCTCTTATCAATTGGGGTTAAGTTTCTTAACAAGCGATTTGAAAAATAAGCTTGATCAATTGATTGATCCTGATCATATTTTTAAAATAGAGGCTAAATAATTGATAAATTGTCAACAGACTTCTTAAAAAACGATATACTTTTCGGTTATGTTGATTTTTCTAAAGATTACGGTCTATTAATTTCCGCATCTCATACAGACTTGTAACTTTGTATTGCACATTTATCTTGATTTAGTATGAGTATTGAAAGTAAAAGAAGAGAAGCTTTGGTGTATCACGCAAAGCCGACCCCTGGTAAAATCAAAGTTGTTCCTACCAAAAAATATGCAACACAAAGAGATTTATCTTTGGCATATTCTCCCGGTGTTGCAGAACCTTGTTTAGAGATAGAGAAAGAAAAATCAAATGTATATAGATACACGGCAAAAGGAAATTTGGTTGCTGTAATATCTAATGGAACGGCAGTATTAGGGCTAGGAGATATTGGACCCGAAGCTTCAAAGCCGGTAATGGAAGGAAAAGGACTGCTTTTTAAGATTTTTGCTGATATAGATGTGTTTGATATTGAAGTAGATACCAAAGATGTAGATGCTTTTATAGAAACCGTTAAGAACATTGCACCCACCTTTGGAGGAATAAATCTTGAGGATATTAAAGCACCCGAGGCCTTCGAGATCGAAAGACGACTCAAAGAAGAACTTGATATCCCGGTGATGCATGATGACCAACATGGTACCGCAATTATTTCTGCTGCCGCGTTGTTAAATGCATTAGAGATTGCAGATAAAAAAATAGGAGATGTAAAAATAGTAGTTAGTGGAGCAGGGGCTGCTGCCGTTTCATGTACACGACTCTATAAAGCCTTTGGGGCAAAAGCCAAAAATATTGTAATGACCGATAGTAAGGGAGTTATTAGAAAAGATCGTGATAACCTTACCAAAGAAAAATTAGAATTTGCAACCGATCGAAATCTAAATGAACTCGAGGATGCTATGAAAGATGCCGACGTATTTATTGGTCTTTCGATGGCAAATCTGGTAACCCCAGAAATGTTATTATCAATGACCGATAACCCAATTGTATTTGCAATGGCAAATCCTGATCCTGAGATAAGTTATGATCTTGCCATAAAAACTCGTGAGGATGTGATCATGGCAACAGGTAGAAGTGACCATCCTAATCAGGTAAATAATGTGTTGGGGTTCCCTTTTATTTTCAGAGGAGCTCTTGATGTTAGGGCAACGGGGATTAATGAGGAAATGAAAATGGCCGCTGTTAAAGCATTGGCCGAACTTGCCAAAGAACCCGTTCCTGAACAGGTGAATATTGCCTATGGTGAAACACGCCTTAATTTTGGCAAAGATTATATCATTCCGAAACCCTTCGATCCTAGATTAATTGCAAAAGTTCCACCTGCGGTTGCCAAAGCGGCAATAGAAAGTGGCGTAGCTACAGAGCCCATTACCGATTGGGAAAAATACGAGGATGATTTACTAGAGAGAATGGGTAATGACAATAAATTAGTAAGACTATTATTGGATAGGGCTCGTACAAATCCCAAAAGAGTAATATTTGCTGAAGCGGATCATTTAGATGTGTTAAAAGCAGCTCAAACTGTAAAAGAAGAGAAGATTGCGATTCCTATTTTATTAGGGCGAAAAGATGTTATTTTGGAGTTAATGAAAGAAATTGATTTTGATCCAACAGGAATCGAAATTATTGATCCTAAAGCGGACGAAGAATGCAATCGAAAAAATGAATATGCTAGAAAGTATTGGGAAAATAATAAAAGAAGAGGGATAACCCTTTATGATGCAGAACGTTTGTTAAGAGAACGTAATTATTTTGCCGCTATGATGGTTAATGAAGGGGATGCAGATGCCTTGCTTTCTGGATATTCTAGAAGTTATCCTACAGTGGTGAAACCAATGTTGGATCTTATTGGGCTGGCCAAAGGAGCAACGCGTATTGCTACTATGAACGTAATGATGACTGGTAAAGGACCCTTATTTATTAGTGATACTTCAATTAATATCGATCCTTCTTCTAAAGAACTGGCAAAAATTGCTCAAATGACTGCTAGAACTGTAGAAATGTTTGGGATTAAACCGGTGGTTGCTATGGTATCATACGCTAATTTTGGATCATCAAAACATCCAAGTGCCACAAAAGTTCAGGATGCAGTAGCCTATTTACATAGGTATTATCCCAATTTGGTTGTAGACGGAGGTTTGCAAATGAATTTTGCATTGAATAAAGCAATGAGAAAAGATAAGTTTCCATTTTCAAAACTTAATGGACAAAAAGTAAATACATTGGTGTTTCCTAATTTGGATTCTGCCAATAGTAACTATAAATTATTAAGTGAATTAAATAACGCCGAATCGATTGGGCCTATCATGATGGGAATGGCTAAACCGGTTCACATTCTTCAACTTGGAGCTAGTGTTGAAGAAATGATCAATATGTCGGCTGTTGCTGTGATTGATGCTCAAGAAAAAGAAAAAAGAGAGTTGCATTTATCACTAATTTCCAAAAACGTTTAATATTTATAGAATTAGATTTTCTAAATAACATAAACTATGTTTATTACCCTTTAAAGTAATGATTTTTAAAGGGTATATTTTTATCTTTTTTTGTAGTATAATTTTATTACATTTGACTCCTTAACATCAACTTAACTAATGATCACACATATCAAAGGGAGGCTTGTTGAAAAAAATCCGACCGATGTAATAATAGATTGTGGAGGGGTAGGGTATATGCTACATATTTCACTACATACGTTTTCCTTACTTCCTGAAGGAGAAAATTTAAAGCTATATACACATCTTCAGGTAAAAGAAGATTCTCATACGTTGTTCGGTTTTGCCGAAAAATCTGAAAGAGAAATTTTTAGGCTTTTAATCTCCGTTTCAGGGATTGGAGCAAGTACCGCCAGAACCATGTTGTCATCACTACACCCCGACCAAATTAAAGATGCAATTGCTTCTAATGATGTTGCTACGATTCAATCTATCAAAGGAATTGGTGCCAAAACCGCCCAGCGTGTTATTATTGATTTAAAAGATAAAATCCTTAAAGTCTATAATATCGATGAAGTTTCGGTGTCACAAAGCAATACTAACAAAGAAGAAGCGTTATCAGCATTAGAAACTCTTGGATTTAACAGAAAATTGGCAGAAAAAGCTATAGACCAAGTTTTAAAAATCACCCCCAAAGAAACCGTTGAAAATATTATTAAACAAGCACTAAAAAATTTATAAAAACATTGAGTTCTTCAAATTACTTACATTTCAATTTTTTTAGAATAGTAGTATGTTTGATAACACTTTATAGTGGGGTGTTGCATAGTCAGGAAAACGAAACAGTTCGAGATTCTACGAGTACTACATTTTCATTAGGGGAGATCTCTTTACCAGATCCTAATAGCATCATAACCAAATACGAGTATGATCCTATTACCAATCGATATATTTATCGGGAAATGTTGGGTGATTTTAATGTGAAATACCCTTTGTTTTTAACACCAAAAGAATTCGAAGCCTTAATTGAAGAAGAACAAAGAAGAGCTTATTTCAAAGAAAAAATAGAAGCATTTAGTGGCAAAAAAGATGGAAGCGAAGAGAAAAGAAAGAATCTATTGCCTATTTTTTATGTAAACTCTGGGTTTTTTGAATCAGTTTTTGGAGGGAATGAGATCGAAATTATTCCTCAAGGATCTGTAGAAATGGATTTGGGATTGTTGTATACAAAACAAGATAACCCTGCATTTTCGCCGCGTAACCGAAGTAATTTTACTTTTGATTTTGATCAAAGAATCAGCCTTAGCCTTTTAGGTAAAATAGGAACTAGGTTGCAGATAACTGCAAACTATGATACAGAGTCAACTTTTGATTTTCAGAATCAGTTAAAACTGGAATATACGCCTACAGAAGATGATATTATCCAAAGTATCGAGGTAGGTAACGTAAGTATGCCACTCAATAGTTCTTTGATCCAGGGGGCGCAAAGTCTTTTTGGGGTTAAACTAGGGATGCAATTCGGTAGGACTACGATTACTGGAGTATTCTCAGAACAGCGATCAGAAACTAGATCTGTAAATGTTCAAGGTGGAGGTACCGTAGAGGATTTTGAACTTTTTGCATTGGATTATGACGAAAATAGACACTTCTTCCTTTCACATTATTTTAGGGATACCTACGATAGATCATTAACGAGTTATCCTTTTATAAATAATAATATTCAGATTACTAGGATAGAAGTGTGGGTTACCAATAGAGCAACAAGTGCCCAAACACTTACTAATGCTCGTAATATTGTAGCATTACAGGATCTGGGAGAGTCAAATGTATCAGGTAATATTACCATTCCGCCGGGACTATTTAATCCAGGAGCGGGTTCCTTTCCAGATAACAGCAATAATGATCTTGACCCTGAACAAATTGGGCCAACAGGGCCGGTTACAGAGGCAGTTAGGCAAGTTTCTACAGTGCAACAAGGTTTTATTGGACCAATATCTGGATTTAATGAAGGGTTCGACTATGCAATTTTGGAAAATGCTAGAAAACTAAATACGAGTGAATATACCCTTAATACACAATTAGGGTATATTTCTTTAAATCAACGATTGAACAACGATGAGGTTCTGGGTGTAGCTTTTCAATATACAACTGGTGGTCAGGTTTTTCAGGTTGGGGAATTTGCAAATGATGGTGTAGATGCTACAATTGGTGATAATACCGGAAGTGATATAGAAGTGGGATCTAGCCAAAGTTTGGTAGTAAAGATGTTAAAAAGCCCCATTGTTAATGTTACACTTCCGATATGGGACTTAATGATGAAAAACATCTATAGTACCGGAGCATTTAGACTTGAGCAAAATGATTTCAGACTGAATATTTTGTATTCAAACCCTTCACCAGTAAATTACATCACGGCTGCAGAGGGTTCTTCATTACCCTTACCAGACGATGTAGATCAAACTACTTTGTTAAAAGTATTTAATCTGGACCGCCTGAACCCTAACAATGACCCAGTACAAGGAGGAGATGGATTTTTTGATTATGTACCCGGTCTAACCGTGGATACCGAAAATGGACGAATTGTATTTACAAGTGTAGAGCCATTTGGGGAATACCTTTTTAATAAATTAAATAATGGTCCTGTTGGGGCAAACTATACCAACCCCGATTCTTATAATCCAAATCAAGAAGAATATGTATTTCGTGATCTGTATACCCAAACTAAGGTTATTGCAGAACAGAGATCGGCAGATAAAAACTATTTTCAATTAAAAGGACGATACAAATCTTCTGGTCAGGATGGAATTCCTCTGGGTGCATTTAATGTGCCTCAAGGATCAGTAACAGTAACAGCCGGAGGAAGAATTCTTCAAGAAGGAGTAGATTATACGGTTAATTATCAATTAGGAAGAGTTAATATTCTAGATGAGGCTTTGCTTGCATCAAATACACCAATTCAGGTTTCTACTGAAAATAATGCCGTTTTTGGGCAGCAAACAAAACGTTTTACCGGATTAAATATTGAACACAAGTTTAATGATGATTTTATAGTAGGAGGAACCTTTCTTAACTTGAATGAAAGACCTATTACTCAAAAATCAAGTTATGATTTTGAGCCCATAAACAATACAATTTTAGGCCTTAACCTTAGCTACGCTACTGAAGTGCCTCTATTAACAAGATTGGTAAATAAACTACCAAATATCGATACAGATGTCCCTTCAAATGTTTCGGTAAGGGCCGAGGGAGCTTATCTTATCGCTGGCGCACCAAAAGGAGCCGATTTTGATGGTAAGGTTACTACTTATATAGATGATTTTGAGGGAGCGCAAACAAGAATTGATGTAAGCTCGCCTTTGTCGTGGGAGTTGTCGAGTGTGCCAATTGGTTTTGGAAATCCTGATGCTTCCAACGAAACTATAGTTAATGGTATAGAGTCGGGCTATAAACGTGCCAAATTATCCTGGTATTCTATTGATCCGATTTTTTATAGTAATAGTAGGCCAAGTGGGATTAATGATGAGAGTTTGGCTTCTAATAGAACTAGAAGGGTATTTATCAATGAAATTTTCCCTAATACAGATATCCCGCAAGGGCAAAGTTTGGCGCTATTTACCTTGGATTTAAATTATAACCCTGCTCAAAGGGGGCAATATAATTTTAACCCGGCCTATGCTCCAGGAAGCGCACTTCCACAACCAGATCCAGAGGAAAACTTTGCAGGAATCACTCGACAGTTAACTTCTACTAATTTTGAACAATCCAACGTAGAATTTATTGAATTTTGGTTAATGGATCCATTTTTTACTGGAACAGCAGGTACTCAAGAACCTTTGACCACAGATACAAGTGGAACTATTGTGTTCAACTTGGGAAATATAAGTGAAGATGTATTAAAAGATGGAAGAAAACAATACGAAAACGGATTGCCAACAGTAGGAGTAGATGGTAATGCAACAGATACTGATTATGCCAGAGTTCCTGTAAATCAGTCGTTAATTTATGCTTTCGATTCAGAGGGTCAGGCAAGAGTTGATCAAGATGCTGGATTTGATGGGCTTAGTGATGCAGATGAAAAAGCAAAACCCGAGTTTGCGGCATTTAGTTCTTTGGATGATCCCTCGGGCGATAACTACACCTATTTTTTACAGGCAGAAGGAAATGATGTCGTAGAAAGGTATAGAAATTATAATGGTACCCAAGGAAACTCTCCTACAGATGTTACCAACGATGATAGAGGAAATACTACCTTCCCTACGGCAGAGGATGTCAATCGAGATAATACCATGAATACCATTAATAGTTATTTTGAATATGAGATTCCAATTTTTCCTGGAATGGATTTAGGTAATGATGGCGGTACAGGTTATATTTCGGATGCCCCACCGCCTATAGAAATTGAAGCGTCGGGACGTATTATACAAACAAGATGGGTGCGATTTAAAGTACCAATTTATGAACCCACTAATCAATTTAATATAAGCGATTTTAGATCAATACGCTTTATGAGGATGTACCTTACAGGTTTTGATCAACCAGTGCTTTTACGATTCGGGAATATGGATTTGGTACGTGGAGATTATAGAAGGTATATTCAGTTAGGAAATACAACAAATGATCCAACTAGCGGCCTTAATGTATTTGGAGATAGTGATGTAATTGTAACTTCGGTAAGCGCAGAAGAGACACCTAATTATGTTACCCCACCTGGGGTAGTACGGGAACAATTGAATAATAATAACAATATAATTCGAGAAGATGAGCGATCACTTGCTCTAACTGTAAATAATCTTCAGTCCAATGCAAGCACAAGTGATGCCCGTGGAGTATACAAGAATTTTAATGTTGATATGCGGCAGTATGAAAATCTTGAAATGTTCTTACATGCAGAGGAACTTCCTACCGGTACACCCTTACAGGATGGCGATCTTAAGGCTTTCATAAGAATGGGTAACGATTTTACAGATAACTTTTATCAAATAGAATTACCATTAGTGGTTTCAGATAGAAATGAGATTGCCGAAGATGATGTTTGGCCAGAGGCAAATAGATTAAGTGTTCCCTTAGAAATTCTTCAGGAAGTGAAATCTAATATAATAGGAGGTGGAGGAACATTTGATGCCACCGAGCTTAATTTCTTTGATGGTCCTAATGACCTTAGAGTTGGAATAAAGGGTAATCCTAGTCTAGGAGATATTAGAGTGATGATGGTAGGTGTTAAAAATGATAGCGGAAGTGACCAATCCGGTACCGTATGGTTTAATGAGATGCGTCTTAGTGATCTTAAAAATCAAGGGGGATGGGCTGCAGTGGCGAATATGGATGCAAATATTGCCGATTTTGCTAATGTAAGTGCGTCGGGTAGAATTACTACAATTGGTTTTGGAGGAATTGAGCAAGGACCTAACGAAAGAAGCTTAGAGGATACTAAACAGTATGACGTAACAACCAATGTTAATCTGGGACAGCTTTTACCAAAAAAATGGGGAGTGCAGGTTCCATTTAATTATAGTCGAGGAGAGGAGCTAATAACACCTCAATATGATCCAGAGTTTCAAGATTTAGAACTCCAAGATTTATTGGATGCTGCACCAACTGCCGAAGAACGAGAGCAAAGAGAACGGCAATCTACAGATTATACAAAAAGACAGAGTTTTAATGTGATAGGGTTGCGTAAAGAAAGAACTGGTGATGCCAAGCCTATGCCTTATGATGTAGAAAACTTTACCTTTTCGGGAACGTATAATCAAACCGATCATAGGGATTTTGAAATTGAAAAATCTTTGGATCAGACTATTAGATTAGGAGGTACGTATGATTTTACTTTTCAGCCTAAAGAAATAGAACCTTTTAAAAAGGTTAAACTTCTCGGTAAAAGCAAATATTTTGATTTGTTGAAGGATTTTAATTTTAATCTTTTACCAACAAGTGTGGCGGTAAGTTCAAATATTAATAGACAGTATAGCGAACAAGTATTTAGAGATATAACGCTTGGACCTGATGATATTAGATTGCCAGCCTTATTTCAACGTAACTTCTTATTTGATTGGCAATTTGGAATTAATTATAATCTAACGAAATCATTAAATTTTAGCTTTACATCGGCAAATAATCGTATTGTAAAGAATTTTATTGATGAAAACAATGTAGTAGACAATACTATTGATATTTGGAGTGGGCTTTTTGACATAGGAGATCCTAATACACATAATCAACAACTTCAGGTTAATTATGAGATTCCTTTCAATAAGATACCATTGTTTAAGTTTATGCGTGCCACATATTCCTATAATGCAGATTTCCAATGGGTAAAAGGAAGTGAGGCACTAAAAACTCTAGAGGATGTCCCTGATTTGGGGAATACAGTTCAAAATGCGAATGTACATACCATTAATGGTTCTTTGGATATGAACACCTTGTATAAGTACGTGGGATTAACCAAAATAAAACCGGGAAAAAGAAAAGCCAAAAAAGATAAGAATTCAAAAGATAAAGAAGAGAAGGAGGAATCTAAAGAAACCAAGAAAGCTTCAAAAGCAAAAGCTGGTGCCAAAAGAGGGAAGAGTAAGTTAAGTGTTGGAGACAAAGCGTACAATACACTTATTGGGTTGGTAACGGCAGTTAAAAAAGTAAATGTAAATTATCAACAAGATAACGGAATCTTTTTGCCAGGGTATACGAGAGAACCAGGTTTTGTAGGGACATTAAAACCAACAACCGCGTTTACATTTGGAAGCCAGTCAGAAATTAGGGATTTGGCAGCACGTAATGGATGGCTTACATTATATCAAGACTTTAATGAACAATATAGAGAGGTCGAAGGAAGACAGTTTAATGTTCAAGCTTCTTTAGGGTTGTTGAAAGATCTAAAAATTGATATTAGTGCAAATAGAAAGTATTCTGAAACGTATACCGAAAATTATAGAGTAAACCTCGACACCGATGGAAATATTGATGTAGATAATCCGTATGCATCCCTAACGCCCAATGTGTTTGGTAATTTTACAATTTCGACATTGCTTATTAATACGTCATTTAAGAAAAGTGATGAGTTTAGCTCTGAAGCATTTGATGATTTTAGAGAAAACAGACAGGTAGTTGCGGATCGTTTGGCAACAGAGTATTATGGGGTACCCGCTGCAGACTTACCAAGAAGTGATGAGGCAGAATCAAATGGATATCGTTATCCTGTAGGCTTTGGCAAAACTAATCAAGCTGTACTTTTACCTGCATTTTTATCGGCCTATACGGGCACAAGTCCCGAAAAAGTCCAAAAAGGAGCATTAAGAGATGTGCCATTACCAAATTGGGATCTAAAATATACAGGTTTAATGAATCTAAAATGGTTCAAAAAACGTTTCAAACGGTTTTCTGTTGCCCATGGATATCGTGCCAATTATACCATTAATCAGTTTCAAACCAATCTAGAGTTTCAAAACCGAGGAGATGTTGATCAGGCAGGTAATTTCAGAAATCCTATTTTATATTCAAATATTAACCTTACCGAGCAATTTAGTCCTTTGGTTCGATTCGATATGGAAATGAAAAATTCGATCAAGATTCTTGCAGAATGGAAAAAAGATCGAGCCCTTTCATTAAGTTTTGATAATAACCTTCTTACCGAGATTCAGGGTAACGAGTATATTATTGGACTTGGGTATAGACTAAAAGGATTAACCTTTGCTACCCGTATCGCAGGTAGGAAACAAGTCCTAAAAAGTGATCTCAATTTAAGAGCAGATATATCACTACGCCAAAACGAAACCTTAATTAGATATCTGGATTTGGATAATACACAGGTGACAGCGGGACAAGATATTTATGGTCTAAAATTAACGGCAGACTATGCACTTAGTAAAAATCTAACGGCCTTATTCTTTTACGATCATACATTTTCTGAATATTCCATTTCTACAGCATTCCCGCAAACAACTATTCGAGGAGGTTTTACGCTGCGATATAACTTCGGAAATTAAGATTTTTTCGATTTTATAATAAGAAAGGTTATTGACAATTGTTTTTTAATAATTTTTTTGTTGGTTTTCATGAAATCTAACAAAATAGAATTATTTTCGTCGGAAGATTAATTTAAATACTTTTTTGGATGAATATTCCTTCAGAATTAAAATATACCAAAGATCACGAATGGATCAAAATTGACGGCGATATCGCAACAGTAGGTATTACCGATTTTGCACAAGGCGAATTGGGAGATATTGTGTATGTAGAGGTAGAAACCGTTGGAGAAGAACTTGACCAAGAGGAGGTTTTTGGTACCGTAGAGGCGGTAAAAACGGTTTCAGACTTGTTTCTTCCTTTAACCGGAGAGATTATAGAGTTTAATGAGAATCTAGAAAGCGATCCCGAAGTTGTAAACAGCGATCCTTATGGAGAAGGTTGGATGGTAAAAATAAAGATATCCGATACATCTCAAATAGATGGTTTATTATCTGCAGATGATTATAAAGAAATTATTGGGGCATAAATTCCTTTTGGTACTAGTAATTTTATATTCTATTTTAATTACCTGGGCGTCGTTAGCAAGATTTATAATACCGTTTAAAGTTGGCGTACAAGGAAGTGATAAAATTGGGCACTTTGTGGCCTACTTCATATTTACAATTATTTTATTTTCTTTTTTGTTCTTTTCAGAAAAGAGAAATGAAAACTTCAAACAAAGTTTGATTAAGTCATCCTTGATTTGTTTTTTTTATGGAGGACTTATGGAATTATTGCAAATGCTATTAACAAATTATCGAAGCCCAGAATGGAATGACATGTTAGCCAATACAAGTGGTATAATTTTTGCGGTAATTTTACTGAAAACGTTTGAAAATAAATTGATTATATTTAATAAAAAGAAGAGCCTTATAACTTGAGCAAAAACACATTTGTCGTTTTTTGGCTCAATTAACAGACCGGATAAAAGTTAAAAAACTCAATTTTTGTTTTACATTTTTATCTTTAATTGGAAATTACAAAAGAAATTAGCTATTTTAGCAATCCTATAACGTAATATAATTATGGAACCTAAGAAAAATCCTAAAGCAGATTTAAACAAAAGAAGTACCTTGTTCCTTCAATTAGGACTTGTTCTTGTACTTTTTATAACATGGCAAGGAATAGAGTGGAAAACGTATGATAGAAGTAATATAGATATTGGTCAGGTAAATCTTGACGAATTGGAAGAGGAAGATGTGCCAATTACTCAAAATCTAAATACACCACCACCTCCACCACCTCCACCACCAGCTCCAGAAATTATTGACGTGGTAGAAGATGAGGAAGAGGTAGAAGAGACTATAATCGAATCTACAGAAACTAATCAGGAAGAAGAAATTGTTGAAGTAGAAGAGGTAGAAGACGTTGAAGAAGAAGAAGAAATTGCAGATGTACCTTTTGCAGTAATTGAAAATGTGCCAATTTTCCCAGGATGTGAAGGTGCAGGAAATAATGCTGCAAAAAAGAAATGTATGAGTGATAAGGTTAAGAAATTTGTGAACCGTAAATTTAATACAGAGCTTGGTAATGAGTTGGGGCTATCTGGTGTAAACAGAATCTATGTTAGATTTAAAATAGATAGAGGTGGTAATATCGTTGGTGTTCAAGCTAGAGGACCGCACCCAAGATTAGAAAAAGAAGCTCAAAGGGTAGTAAAAATGTTACCAAAAATGACTCCAGGAAAGCAAAGAGGAAAAGCAGTAGGTGTACTGTACTCATTACCTATAGTTTTCCAAGTGCAGGACTAAGAAATAATATTCTTTAAAATATCAGAATCCCGTCTACATGTAGGCGGGATTCTTTTTTGGTATGCTTGTTGATTCAGATTTAATTGTAACGTTAAAACTAAATATTATGAGTAACAAGCACGATGCTAATGTACGAAAAAGTACATTGGTAAACTTTCAGATTGGACTTATAGCAAGTCTCTTATTTTCGTATCTAATGTTTGAGGTGTATACTGCTGTACCTATTGTAAATCAGCCGCCACCTGTTACAGTTGATGACGGAGAAACCTATGTGTGGGATGGTAGATTTACCGAGTATCAGGAACCTGAAGAGAAAGTGATTGCCGAGAAGCAAACTAAACCTGTGGTGGATCCAAAAGAGTTCGAAATTGTAGACAACGATGCGGCTATTGAAGAGATAGGTGAGGAATTTAAAAATAAACCCGTAGAATCATCTCCTATTGATCCTAGCGCATTGCCAGATGATCCAGATGATGACGATAAGGATCCAATTAGCTACCCTTTTACAAAGATAGAACGTGTTCCTGTTTTTCCTGGCTGCGAAAAATTGAAAACTAATGCAGAAAGAGCGGCTTGTTTTTCAGAAAAGATCCGAAAGATTGTTTCTAAAAAATTCAATACAGGTTTGGGAGAACGATATGGTTTAACAGGGTTGCAAAGAATCTATACACAATTTGACGTGGATGCTAATGGATTGATAACAAATATACAGGTACATGCTCCGCATCCAAAATTAGAAAAAGAAGCAAAACGTGTTATTAGTTTATTTCCACAAATGACACCAGGAAAACAACGGGGTACCCCTGTAACGGTAAAATATCAATTGCCAATTGCTTTTAAAATACAAGATTAGAAACATAAAGAGGCTGTATAAAAAATAAGTTGTTGTCATCCTGAACTTGATTCAGGATCTCATAATACTTTGTAATTAATAATAATGAGATTCTGAAATGAATTCAGAATGACATTTATTAAGACTTTTTATACCTTTAGTTTGCAAGTGTATTATATTTAAAAGAGAAAAGATTAGGTGAACTAATTTTCAGACTAAGACAATTAAAA
>CANMDH010000044.1 GCA_947496555.1 uncultured Aquimarina sp.
GTTCTGGAAGCCATTTCATCTACCTTGATTCCTCCTGCATGATAACTCAGGCTTATGGGAACCGATAATCCTGTACGCGTAGTAATCTCATAGAACGGAATGTTGATCTGTGGGAGCCCGGTGTAATACCCAACGGGAACATCTCCATACTTTTGAAAGTTATGGACATCGGGAGCCGGTGGAACAATATTAGGCAGACTATAGGTCGCTTCCCCTTCTACCGGAGTTTGCGAAATTACACAAAACGTAATACAGAAAGTGCATAAAAAAATAAGTGTGTGTTTCATAAAATAAATAACTGTTTAATGAAAAATAAGAGATGGGGTAGCATATTCCCTTATTCTTTTTGTTTTCAGGGACAATATTAATCCACGCCAGTTTCATTTTTTGAAACTGGGAAAATTTTTTTTCGATTTTTTTATTTCTTTTGATATTGGTAGTATGGGGTAGGTGCGAATAGAGGACTACCAGGTCTATAATTTTTCTAGGCGTATGCGGCTAGCTCATTTTGATCGTTTTCGCTGGTAAAAAATCTAAACTGAAAATCAACCGATGTGGCATACACAAAACTTTGAACTTGAAAATCGTACTCTATAGGAGCATTTAATTGCCTCATAAGATGTATGATTCGATACAGTTTGGTTTTAGAAATGTGTAGCCGTTCTACTAATTTATCTACTGGTCCTGTAGCTTCCATACGAATCAACTGATCAATACGCTCTATCATTTCGATTTGTTTGATGATAATACTCATAATTTGTTTCCCTTTTTTGATGGTTAGTACTTTTTTATTGTTTCATATTTCTTTGCAATGATTTTGGGTGTTTACGCTTGTTTCATTTTATCTAGTAGGGTAGTTATCTTTTTGACGATGTCTTATTATTTGGATTGTTCAATTGTTAGATCATAAGATTTTTGGATGATTAGATTTTGTTTTCGGTTTTAACTGTAAACTGTTTACATACAACCGCCCACTTTAAAATTTTACATTTATCATTTTACATTTCCCACTCCACAACTGTGCTTCAACAAATATCGTTTCTTGGCTTTATAGATAAGCTGCACAGCATCCTCGCTAGATTTTCCTTTTAGGTAGAGTCTTTGTATCCAGATATAGAGAATTACCTCATACGGGCTATGATGCCCCAGGTTGTAAACAAACTGATCCAGTTTAAGACACAATGCTTGTATGGCCTCTACAACGAGCTTACTTTTTTTGTTATACCCAAAATGCGACATATTCCATTTTTTTGTTGGGTCAAAAGTATAGAGGTGGATGGGTAGGGTACAAGGGAAGGTGGTCCAGATTCTAGAATTACAGGGTAGAAATTCTAGAATTAAGACCATCTAAAACCAAAATTATTTGACACATAATCATTTGGTTTTGAAATGACTATATAAAAATTATGCTGAAAAAATATTAAATGTGTCTTTGTTTTCGATTTTAAATTTTGAAACCGTACCCCATTAATTAAAATTAGGTGATTTTTTACCTTTTAACACTGTGATGATTTAGAAAAGACCTACCACATGCGAATACAAAAGTTATTGTTTTATCTACTTTTTGTTTTATTATTTCAGAACCAAATTTTAGCTCAAAATCAGAAATCAAAGATTATAGATTCTTTAGTTCAATTGGATTTCCAAAAGATTTATGATAAGTTTTCTCGAACACGAGAAAAAGATTATTTAGCTGCCGAATTGTATGCCAACGCATATCTAAAAAAGGCAAAAATAAATCAAGAAAAAATAAAAATAGGTAGAGGATATAATTTTTTAGCTAGCATCTATTCATATGACTTGAACAAAAACATTACTTACTTAGATAGTGCTATCAGTATTACTAAAGATATCAATCATAAAAATACCCTGTTTCCCTATACATAAGTAAAGGTATTATTTATGAAAAATTTAATTTTTCAAATAAAGCGTTAGATTTTTACCTGAAAGGATTGCATCATTCAAGAAAAAAATAATCAATAACTTCAAAGATTTTTTACCCACTTTTTTCAGTTTATTATGGTTTTATTCAGTTCGATAAAAATCCCATGTTTCTCAATGTATTTGATTATCAGCTAATTACATATCAAATAAATTCAAATGGGTCTTTTTATGAAGTTACTCATAATCAGGGGGTCCTTGGTTCGAGCCCAAGTGGGACCACCTATTTTGAATGAAGCTGTTTCTAATAAAGAAGCAGCTTTTCTTTTTTTAGATGTTAATAAGGCGAGAAGTCTGTCTTGAGCATTTCGACAAGTTTAGGATCGGCCTAGTAAAGGTTGACGGGGACCATTAATACAAGAGGTGTTTCAATTGAAACACCTCTTATTAAATTGGCATATCGTTTTTGAAGACTATGCTTAATTAGTCTTTTCTAAGCTACTCATTTGCGCTGCCATCAGCAATGCTTTATAGGCATTAACAACTTTACCCGATTTGGAAAGGGATGCAAAAGGAGTTTTTTCATTTTTATTTTTACCGGGAATCGTAACTTGTATGTCGTAAGAATATCCTGAATTCATCAGAATATGTTTGACTTGTGATGCTTTTAGATTGGGAAATCGTGATCTAATTAAAGCCGCAACACCAGAAACGATAGGCGCAGCTAGTGATGTTCCACTTTCGTAAATGTAACTATTATTTGGAGCGGTGGTACGTAAATTATACCCAGGAGCAAAAATGTCTACATTCTTTTTCCCATAATTAGAAAAATAAGCAGGAAATTTTCTGTTTAATTTATAATGTATGGCTCCTACATTGATAAAATTTTGTGTAAACTCCTCATCACCATTATCGTAGTAATCTTTTGGATAAAAATTGATATCATCTATATTATTACTATCATTGCCAGCTCCATGTACCATAAGCACATCATTTTTGGTAGCATATGCCATTGCATCCGACACTAATTTTTCGTGCATTGAGAAGGATTTACCAAAACTCATATTAATTACTTTGGCACCATTATCAACAGCATATCGTATCGCCAAGGCAATATCTTTATCATATTCATCACCCTGAGGTACGGCTCGTAAAACCATTAATTTGACATTATTGGCAATACCTTTAATACCTTTTTCATTATCTCTGGATGCACCAATCAATCCTGCAACAGAAGTACCGTGAGTGTCTATTGACTTATCTCCTATTACATTATTGTTACCATAATCTTTATCTTTAAGATCACTTTTATCATCACCACTTACTTTCTGGTCATCATAATTAGGATTTAATTTATAGTTCACAACCATGTCATTATATTCTTCAAAATCCTTCAGCCATTCCTGGGTCAGTTCATATTTCAGAAATTCATGAAGCTTTTTAACTGAAGCTTTCAAATCTGGATTTGCCAGAGTATCGATAGTTTTAAGTTTATCAAGATTATAATTTTGATTTGGGAAATAGTTTTTTAGCTTATTGTTTATATTTTCGTACTCTTTTTTCTGCTCTAAGACATAAGCGTTATCCTCTTGAAGAACTGTTTTTTCTCTTTTATAATACCCTAATGCTTTCAAAATAATCGAATCCGTTTCATTATCAATTATTTTTAATTCTCCTTTTTTATTAAAAAATCCCTTGTCTTTTAAAATTTTCACGAATTCTTTTCTGGCATAGTGGGTGTTTTCTCCTTTAGGATTTCCTAGAAAATTCCAGCCATGAATATCATCTATATATCCATTATTATCATCATCTTTATTGTTATTCGGGATTTCATCGGTATTTATCCAGATTTGATCTTTAAGATCTTCATGATCAATATCAATACCGGTATCTATAACTGCAACAATGACTGTATTTCCCGATGTTGATTCTAGATTTTTATAAGCTTTCTCTGAACTTACTCCAGGAACAGTATCCACAAGAATATCTTTATGCTGCCATTCCTGCATTATGGTGTCTTGTAGTGTTTTTTCCCGATACCCAACAACCAGCACATTATTACTATAAACAGGAACATTATCCTGTGCAACGCAGGATAATGTTACAAAAAGCAGCATAAAGAATGTTTTTTTCATTATTGATGAACCGCTCCTAATTATTGTGCATGATGACAACTTGCATTTTTGCTTTGGTTTTTAGGCCCTAGTATATGAGGATCTCCTCCATATACTTTTCTCAATTGTTGATTAGTGAGTTTTGCAATTTGAACTTTTCCCAGTTTAATAGATTTTTTTGTTTTCATTTTGTGTGTGTTTTTAGAATTACCCAAATGTATAAATATTTTGATAGTAACCCCTTAATATTAGGTATTAGGTATTAAAAATTCCTGAATTTTTAGTGTAAAAAAAGGATAATGTTTTGAAAATCAATGGTATAAATAATCATTTAATTTTTAGCACTACTTTCTAATTTTTTTATAAAATACGAAGGCTTGATTCCTGTTTTCTTATAAAATGCCTGCGAGAAAGAAACTGGATTACTAAATCCAACGGTTTCTGCTATTGCCTTAATGGTGTATTTTCTAAACTTTTTATCAGTTTTGAGTTTTTCTATAGCATAATTTATTCTAAGATCATTAATATAATCTGTAAACTTTACCTGCTTATAATGATTTATAAAAACAGATAAGTATTTAGAATTGGTATTCATCTTTTTGGCAAGGTTGTTAACCGAAATATTGGGGTTTAAATATTCCTCTTTAGTTTCAAATTTATGCAGTTCCATTTTTACGCTCTCAACAACATCTTCAGACAAATAATTCAGACTTTGTTTATTGTTTATAATATCTTGATCTTTTTCTTTGTTATTTTTATTAACGAGTTCATCAAATCTTCTTTTATCCCTTCTTCTTTTATGATAGTTAAAAATCAAAAATAACGAAACCAAAGTGAGTGTAATGATCAAAAAAACAATACTCTTAGACTTAGATGAATTTGATTGATTAAGATCATTAATTAATCTTTCTTTGTCTAAAATCAAGTTTGAGGTGTCAAAATCTTTCGTTATTTTATTATCTATGTAACGATAGTTAGAATTTAGTATACTATCGACCGCAATAAGTCGGTTAAGGTATAGTAACTGGTTTTCTTTATCATTTTTTTCTTTATAATGGTCAATTAAAATTTTATAGCCTTGACGTAGTTCAGGAAATAAATCTTTAAAATTTTTATATAAGCTGTCTATAGTTTTAAATTGAGTAATCGCTTCTTCTTCTCTACCTTGTATAAAATATGATTTGCCTAAATAAAACCTAGTAAATATTATATTAGATTCATCTTCTAATTTAATGAGGTTTGAAAGAGCTTTTTTTAAACTATCTGCCGATTTATTATATTCTTTCTTAAAAAATAAATTTACCCCTTCATTCATTACAAAATAATGATACATGTCATCGTCATTGTTAAATAAAGAAATTTTAATTCCTTGTTTATTAATTACCGTTGCCGTATCCATTTTTTTGAGCTTAGTGTAAGAATCAGATAAGGCAAATAACCCTATCAGCTTACTATAATAATCTTTGGGGTATTCAGATTCATCTGACAAAATATAATCGTTGAATTCTTTAAAAATTTCTAATGCCTCTTCGTGTTTCCCAATTCTGTTTTTTAAAGATCCAATGTTAAACTTAGCATCATACGCTAATACATTATTATTCTGCTCTTTGGCTATTTTATATGATATGAAATAATTATCTAATGCACCTTTATAATTTGCGCGTTGAAAATAAAAATCTCCCTTACTATAATATAGTATAGCGGGATAGTATTCATTTTTTGTTTCGGATAAATCAATTGCATAATTCAGATAAACTAACTCTAATGAGTCTTTAGAGACAGAACTTAGATAGAAGTAACCCCTAACTATTTCAAGATTATTTTTGCTGGCAAGACCTTTCTTTAGATAACTTTTAGCATAAATACTGGCCTTATTAGGAAGCTCGGTATATTTGTAAAATAATTTTTTCAAATCTTCAAAAGATTTATCTTTCAAAGAATCTGGTATCTTAAATTTATTTACTTCTTCTGTATTTGAAAAATCTTCATTTTTTACTTGTAAAAAAGAACATGTCAAAAGAATTGTAATAAAGAAAACGATTGATTTCAAAAATTTGATCATGGGTACTTAAAAACGATTGTGATTTCAAAAATCTAAACTACTATAAATTATTGTATGATAATAATTTGAGTGCAAAGTAACGCAAAAAATATCTCTTTGTTTATTGTTACTTTTTGAACTAAAATTTCAGGAATTTGCAGTTCAATTTCAGGAATCCATATTCCCTTTCCTTGTTTCTAACCTTTCTCCTCCCATATCTTTGAACCAATCAAAAAAACGAATACAAGTATTCAATCACACAAATCATTAATCATGTTTTATTTAGTATTAGAAATTATAGAGTTTATCAAAACGAACATTTTAACTATTTGCGAAATCTACAATAGTTCTCCATGTATTATTTCCTTTTACTAAATATTGCATCAATCAAAAAACGAACAGTTATGAATTATTTACAAAACTATTATCTACAGTTTAATTGATACATTATCAATAAACGATAAGATTTTATTCTTATTACAAGGGAAAGGTTATGTTAAATGAGAGTGCAACTCCCAATGGGGTAGGTTGAGTTGTGTTAGCAAGCATTCCTTTTACATTTTAAAGGAATGCTTTTCTCTTTATTTCTTTCATAGTTGGCTTATAAGTATCTGGAAATTACCAGTAGAAGTGAAGTACGCTTCTATATCGGAGGGATTCGCTGTGACTATAATTACAGCCTAACAAGTACAATCAAAACTTAATCATTATGAACAATCTTTTAGAAAAAAAAGAAGTCATCACAAATTTTGAAGACTTAATTCATCCATACACCTTAGAGGATTTTAATCAACAATATTGGGACAAAAAACCTTTACTCATACAAAGACAAGACCCCTCTTATTATCAATCTCTATTATCTATTTCAAAAATAGACGAAATACTACATTATAACAGACCTACGGGGACAAGCATTAGAGTGGTTAAAAACCAGGAGCCATTGGATAAAGCAAGATATGAAAATAAAGATGGTAGCCTGAACCTAAATCAAATATATGCTTCGTATAGTGACGGATATACTCTTGTGGTAAACGAGATTGAGCGATTTTGGAAGCCACTAAAAACCCTTTGCCATACCATGAGCGAGTATCTTAATCACAAAACAATGGCAAATATGTATTTGACTCCAAAAAATCAAAAAGCGTTGCTTCCGCATTACGATACACATGATGTATTTGTAATACAGGTAGAGGGCAAAAAACATTGGAAACTTTATGATGCCGAATATCCCACTCCGCTAGTACATAGTTTTCAACCCATATTTCAACGAGAACAATTAAAAAATATTAGAGAAATTACCCTTAACGCCGGTGATATGATGTATATCCCAAGAGGTATTCCTCATGAAGCTGTAACCACCGATGAATCTTCCCTACATCTTACCCTTGGAGTGTATTCTGTACAATGGGTAGATTTTATTACCAAAGCATTACAAAATATGGCTCAATACAATGTAGAACTTCGGAAGGCCCTACCAGTTGGGTTTTTAAATACAGATACAGCTGATTTATCAGATAAAATCGAAACAAAATTATTCGAGTTATTTAATGATGTTTTGAACCAGGAATCAATTGAAGGAGCAAAACATTTATTCGCACAAGAATCTAGAATCAAAAAACGACCCATGGCCGATGGTCATTTTAATAGTCTGGACCAAATTGATACCCTGACATTGGATTCAGGCCTAATCAAGCGGGACAACATGAATTGTAAAGTACAGGAAATGGGAACTGTTTCAAGAATTATATTTTCTGGAAATGTTATTAGGGGTCCTATAACAATATCACCAGCCTTAAACTTTATTGCTTCAAATGAAGGTTCTTTTCAGGTACATGAAATTCCTGTCCTTAATGATGCCAATAAGTTAAAACTTACCAAAAGGCTGATCCGAGGAGGATTACTTAAAATGGCAGAATAATCAAATCAATTTGTGCTCATCACACAAGTTCTAAACAAGCATGTCTTGGCATCATCATAACATCCTTGTTAAAAAAATCACATTCATCAAAAAACGAACTCAAAATGGATATTAATAATCAAAGAATCGATTGGAACTCACCCGATGTTCTAATGCAGATTGCAAACAATATAGAGAGTCCTTTAACTTCGATAATCGAGGCAAATAACCAAAGGTTACAGCAATTAAAAAGCAAATCTTCCAAAGGAAAAAGTAAGGTGTCTGAAATTATTTTCTCCAATAGTCAGGAGATCGCCAGTTTAATCAAAGAGGTTGTGAAATTTGCCAAGTCAAAATCGGTAAGTGTTTCAGATAAGTCACAGCCATCTATATTTCAGATCTATAGTACAAATCCTACAGTACAATCTTTGTGTAAAAAGGAGATTGTACCAGAAAAAATATCAAAAACTGAACAAAGTTGGCTTTTGGATTTTGAAAAGGAGGTTTTTAAGCAAATAAAGAACAGCCAATTAAACTTATATGATCTGTCTTACAATTTAGCTATTAGCGAAAGACAGTTACACCGAAAAATCAAAAACCTCCTCCACCTTACTCCCAATAAATACATTAGAATACTAAAACTACAAAAGGCGAAAGAGTTATTAGACGATTATATGTATGATACCATCTCTGAAGTGTCGTATGCGGTAGGATACTATGACACGCATTATTTTTCAAAACTCTTTTATAAACAATATGGTAGCATGCCTAAAGAGCTTTTATCATTAAAAAGATAATTTGTGTAGACAACCAGGAATGACTATTCTTTTTTCTTTAAGTTAATCTGTTTTCATTTTGTGTACTTTTTAAAGAATTAATTTCCTGGTTTTATAGCACATTGGCCTATGCCAATGTGCTATTTTAAATTTTATCACTGTAGTATACTATGTCATTTGTATCAGTCTTATTGTCTGATTTATAATTCTTTTGAAAATTAATTTAGCCTTATAAAAATTAATCAAAAACATCTCTTATGGAAACTACAAAAGGGCAAGAATTGTTACAAACACTTATTACAAAGGCTTGGGAAGATGAAACTTTTAAACAAGAATTGATTGCTTCACCAGAACAGGTTATTGAAAAAATAACTGGCAAAACATATCAAAAAAATAGTACTAAAAAAGTTTTTGTTGTGGATCAATCGAACCCGGACCATATCTATATCAATATTCCAGCAAAACCGAATTTTGATGACAAAGAATTAAATGAGGGTCAATTGGAAGCCATAGCGGGAGGATCAGATCCTATGTCTTCAGTTCGTGACATTTTAGGCGATACAATAACCGATTGGCTGGTTGATGTATTTTACTAATAGTCTCTTTTTGATAACCATTGAAGAACCATTAAAATATAAATCAATAAGCATATGAAACTTACAAAAGGACAAAATTTTATTAATTCCCTCGTCTTAAAAGCCTGGGAAGATGAAGATTTTAAAAAAAGACTAATCGCCAACCCTATAGAAGAAATCGAAAACCTAATTGGAAAACCACTACCAAAACACAAAAAAGTTTTTGTAGTCGACCAATCAAATCCTGATCATGTATATATCAATATCCCGGCAAAACTAGATTTGAATGATGTTGAATTGACAGAAGATCAATTAGAAGCTGTATCTGGGGGTAATATTATTGTTGATATAATAGGCTGGCTCGAAGACTTCCTTTAATAAACTTATTAAAACATTAAATTATGAATATTTCAGAACAACAGAAAAAAGGGCAAGAGTTACTACAAACTCTAATCACAAAAGCCTGGGAAGATGCAAATTTTAAAGAAAGATTAATCGCCAACCCAAAAGAAGAAATTGAAAGAATTATTGGAAAATCATTATCAGATGATAAAGATGTTTTGGTAGTAGATCAATCCAATCCTGATCATGTTTATATCAATATCCCAGCAAAACCAGATTTTGATAATTTAGAATTGACTGAAGATCAATTGGAAGCAATAGCAGGAGGATCACAGGATCCTTTTTCTTGGGGTCTTGAAAATATTGGGTTGCCAATCGCACGTTGGATTTTACAATAAAAGATAAAGAAACGCAAGCCCTTACTGACTTTAAATAACAAAAGAGGTTGTAGTATTATTTTATCTACAACCTCTTTTCAATAAAAATGGTTTATTTCCTATGAATTAATCATCAACTTTAGAATTGACAATTCTAAAGTAATTGTTGTCCGTTTTATAGTCTTGTGCCAAAGTAAATTAGCAACATAATAAATAATAATTTTAAAACTTTAATTATGGAAACTACCAAAGGACAAGAATTACTACAAACACTTATTACCAAATCATGGGAAGATGAAAGCTTTAAAGAAAAGCTAATTGCTGACCCAAAAGAGGAAATTGAAAAAATCACCGGAAAATCTTTGTCTGGTGATAAGAAAATTTTTGCAGTTGATCAGTCAAATCCCGATCACGTTTATATCAACATCCCTGCAAAACCAGATCTTGAGGATGTAGAATTAACAGAGAATCAATTAGAAGCAGTAGCAGGAGGTAGTGATCCTTGGTATTACTATTTGGACCCTACATATACAGGTGAAAAGCTTGCGATATGGTTGATAGATCAAATGGTAGACTAAAAATATTTGTTTGTTTTGAAAAAAGGAATCAAAAAGCTTGATTCCTTTTTCTTATTATGAAAACGAAAATCTGTCTTGTCAGTTCTACCATAATTGTTGTCAGTTTTACAATCTCATCCCGAAGTAAATTAGCAACATAAATAAATAATAATTTTAAAACTTCAATTATGGAAACTACCAAAGGACAAAAATTACTACAAACACTTATTGCCAGATCATGGGAAGATGAAAATTTCAAGCAAGAATTAATTGCCAATCCTGTTAGTGTAATAGAAAAAATTACAGGAAAATCTATATCCAATGACAAGAAAGTTTTTGTAATTGATCAATCAAATTCTGATCATGTTTATATCAATATTCCAGCAAAATCTAATCTAGATGATTTAGAATTGACTGAAGATCAATTGGAGGCAGTAGCTGGAGGTGGACCTATTACAGAATTTGCAATGGCTCTTGAAATGTTACTAGGTATTTTCTAAAAATCTTTTAAGCCTTTGGAATGTTCTCGCGGCTTAACTAAGCAAGCCTTATTGATTATAGGTGAAAATAAAACAGGTCATTAGATTACTAATCACCTGTTTTATTTTTCTTTACAATTGTCAGTTCTACAAGAGTTGTTGTCAGTTTTACATTCTTATCTCACTATACCTTAGCAGTATAAAGAAAAAAGAAATACACCTATTATTTTTTAAAAAGATAACAATATGAAAAAATCACTTTTTTTATTAGGCCATTTAACCGACATGGATATAGAATGGATGATCCATAATGGTAACAAAAAGAATTTAACAGCTCATCAAGAATTGATTGGCAAAGGTTGGAACATTCATAATATTTATATTGTTCTTTCGGGACAACTTTCTATATGGGACGATGATCGCAAAGTAGCTTTATTAGGTCCAGGGGAAATCGTAGGAGAAATGTCTTTTCTTGAATCACGTCCTCCTTCAGTATCAGTAGCAGCTGCAGAGCCTAGTGTAGTCTATAGCATTTCAAAAGAACTAATGAATGAAAAACTAGAGAATGATCTAGAATTCAGATCTAATTTTTACTATTCCTTAGCGCTGTTTCTTTCCAATAGGCTACGTACCACCACCAATAAATTAGGATATGGATCTCCCGAAGATGCAGACATCATCGATGACAAAGTGCTTGAAGGCGTTGCACAAGCTGGGGCCAGGTTTAATCAAATCTTAAACAAATTTTCTGAAGTATAATACCATGACAATACGTTTAAGAACCATATTGTATGCCACTTTATTTGTTTGCGCTACCTCTATTTTTGGGCAAACCGATATTACCTGTGATCTGGTAGAAATTTCAAAGCTCACTTTTGATAAAAGTCCAATCATACAAAGAAATAGTCTGCAAATTGATAATGCCAACGGTGGTTTTCAACAACAACGTGGGGTTTTTGACTATCAATTCTCATCTGGATTATCATATTACACCAATAGACTTAATCTCTTTGAGCTGGATACCAGAAATGCAGCTGTCGAACAAGGTTTTGTAAGAGCAAATAATGCAGGTTTTTCTGTTGGGTTACAAAAAAGATTCCGTACGGGATTAAGTGCTAATGTAAACGTAGATTATGCACAACTATCGGATAACCTTTTCATAAATAGATTTGGCCAAAATGTTGGTGATTTTGTTGCAGACCATACTATTTCATCTACATTCTCCCTCACGCAACCTTTATTAAGAGGCAGAGGAAAAAGAATAGCAACCGCTACAGAGAATGCTTCTTCATTGCAAGTAGAAAGTGCAGAGAGTAATTTTGAATTTACATCTTCTTTTGAGCTATTACAAGTAGGGATTGCTTATTGGCAATATTTAACGGCCTATAGAAATCTGGAGATTTTTACTCAAAATGAAAACAGAGTAAGCAATGTATTAAAAATTACTGAAGAATTGGTAAAAGCCGACAAAAAACCTGCCGGAGATTTAGTGCAAATCAAGGCGGATTTGGCAAATCAAGAAAGGCAAACAAAAGTGGCCGAACAAAATCTGTATAATACACGTCTTAATCTTGGAAGATCAATCGGATTAAATGAAACTGAAAGTAAACGATTGGGGTTACCAGAAAGCGAATTTCCGGTCATTGGGATATCTGGATTTGATGATCAAATAGATGCTAAAACAATGATCAAACTGGCCAACGAAAACCGGAAAGATTTAACAGCATCCCAAAAAACTCAAGAAGCTCTTAAACTTCAATTAGATCTTACCAACAATAATCGAAAACCACAATTAGATCTTACGGGTTTTGTTTCTTATGCTGGCGAGAATATGGGCAATGGATTGGACCCTGCTTTATCGGCAATAAGCAACAAAGAAGGGAGAAATTATACCATAGGTGCCAGACTAAACCTTACTTTTCCTTTTAGCAATAATGTAGCGAGAGGTGCTTATGTACAAAATAAAGCTGCATTTACAGACCAAGAGATTGCGTACAATGATCTTCAGCGAAATATCGATTTAAACGTAAACATCGCTCTTAACAACCTTAAAAACAGTGTACTTGTATTAAAAAAAGCACAAGAAACGCTCGAATACTATCAGGAGGTATTTAAGAATGAGCAGTTAAAGTTTCAAAATGGATTAACCACACTATTAAATCTAATCCTTTTCCAGGAACGTTTAACATTTGCACAACTTGATTATTTACAAGCACAACAGCTATTTGCGGTATCCATTATTAATCTTAGATACGAAACCGGAACATTGATTTCTGTAGAAGACAACAAAATAATCGCTTCTGCAATAACCAAAGATCTGTTCTATACCATACCAAATTTTAAAAATTAACGACAAAAACATATTATCATGGCAGCAGAGTTCTTTAGAAAATCGGCATTAGAAAAACTTTCGACTCCAGAAAAATTAGACCAATTAATCAAAATTACGAGTCCAAAAGCCTGGATAGCTATCGGTACCATAGCCATTATTTTGGCCACTGGTATAGGATGGGCCTTTATGGGAAGGGTAAAAACCAAACTTAATGTTACTGGCGTACTGCTTGGAGGAGAAATTCACGAAGTAGTTTCTACTTCACAAGGACAACTTGTTGATTTAAAAGTGGCCATTGGCGGAGCTGTTGAAGAAGGCGATATTATTGCCGTAATCGAACAACCAGATCTGGCGCAGCAACTGGAAGAAATCGAAGCTTCTTTGAAAGAAAGAGAATACGAACTACAACAGCTACTTTCTTATGGTAATCAGGATACAAGGATTCAAAGTGAGTTAATTCAACAACAACGTACCAGCATTAATTCACAAATAGAAGCGAATAAAAAAAGCTTGGATTTTTTAAGAAATCAACTAAAAAGTGAAAACATTTTATTAGAACAAGGACTTATTACAAAGTCTCAAGTGGTGAATACCGAACAACAAATAGAGAGCACCAAAAATGCGATTGAAAACCTTAAGGCACAAAAGGTACAGACATCAAGCCAAAAACTTAATCTTGGTTTTGACCTAAAACAAAAAATCGATCTTAAAAAACAACGCATTGCTGAGGCTAAAAGAAAGCAAGACCATCTACTGGAACGCTATGATATACAAACTAATATCAGAAGCCCATACAACGGTCAGGTGGTAGAATTACTAACCGATTCTGGAATTATGGTTGGTCAGGGAACGCCATTATTCAAACTAAAAAACCAGAACCAAATAGCTGGGGACAAATTGCGCGGAGTTCTTTATATCCCTTCTCAAGATGGAAAAAAAATCAAGGAGGGTATGGAAGCTCTAGTGGTGCCATCAACAGTGCAACCTCAGGAATATGGCTTTATGAAAGGTAAGGTAACCTACGTTTCAGATTTTCCGGTTACTCAAAAAGGAATGATGACTTCGGTAAAGAATGATCAATTGGTTCAAGGCCTTTTGTCTATGGGTGCACCTTTTGAAGTATATGTAGAATTCGAAAAAGACACTACATCGTATAGTGGTTTTAAATGGACCTCGGCCAAAGGACCGGATGTCGTAATCAATGAGGGTACCTCTTGTTTTGGGAAAATTACGGTAAAAACAGAACCTCCTGCTGCCATTGTGGTTCCTGCACTAAAAAAGTTCTTTGATCTATACTAACCAAAAGGAAATCAGAAATGAGTACGAAAACAAACACAATAGAAAAACCAGCCAGACCGGTTAAAACTCCTACCGTTTTACAAATGGAAAGTGTAGAATGTGGGGCAGCGGCACTTAGCATTATCCTGGGGTACCATGGTAGGTTTGTTCCTCTTGAAAAATTAAGGATCGCCTGTGGTGTTTCTCGCGATGGATTAAAAGCTACAAATATCCTAAAGGCCGCCAGGGAATTTGGATTAAAGGCTAAAGGATTTGCAAAATCCATTGAAAAATTAAAGCAACTGCAAATGCCAGCCATCATATTCTGGAACTTCAATCATTTTCTGGTATTAGAAGGTTTTAAAAAAGATAAGGTTTATTTGAGTGATCCGGCTCAAGGGCGATATACCGTGAGTCTTCAGGAATTTGATGATGCTTTTACCGGTGTTGTGCTAACTTTTGAGCCGGACGAAACCTTTGAAAAGGCCAACGAAAAACAAGGCCTTTTATCTTCATTGGGTTCTCGTATTTCTAATTCAAAAATGAGTGTTACCTATATTGTTTTGGCGAGCTTGTTTTTGGTAATACCAGGATTAATCATTCCATCATTTACGAAGGTATTTATTGACAAATATTTGGTGAATGGTATTTCGGGTTTTGTAATGCCACTGTTACTAGTCATGGGTGGAATTTTATTGGTTAACTCCGGCCTGGTATATCTTCAGCAATATTATCTGTTACGCCTCGAAACTAAACTGGCATTGACCACTTCAAGTAAGTTTCTATGGCATGTATTTCATTTACCCATTGCCTTTTTTACGCAGCGATACAGTGGAGAAGTAGGTAACAGAGTAACCCTTAATGACAAAGTCGCCAGGTTACTAAGTGGAGATTTGGCAAATGCAGCTCTCAACGTGATAGTTGTTCTATTCTATGCATTATTAATGTTCTCTTATGACATCACACTTACCATTATCGGTATTGTAATGGCAGGCCTTAATATTTTGGCATTACAACTTGTATCTCGCGCCCGAAAAGACGGAAACAGACGTATGATTAATGAAAGCGGAAAATTATTAGGAACCACTACTTCGGGGATTAGTATGATAGAGACTTTAAAAGCGTCAGGTAGAGAGAATGATTTCTTCACCACCTGGACAGGATATCTTGCCAAAACAGCCAACGCACAGCAAGAATTAGTATTACTCACCACCAAGCTTAATATCATTCCACCATTATTAATGTCTCTTACCACAACCATAATCATGGCTTTTGGAGCTATGCGTGTTATGGATGGTCATATGACCTTGGGAATGCTGGTGGCATTCTTATATCTCATGAATAATTTTATGAAACCTGTAAATCAACTAGTATCAGTAGGAAGCATTCTTCAGGAGACAGAAGGAGACATGAGTCGTATTGATGATGTAATGAATTATGAGACATCTGAAGAGTTTAAAGAGCAAGAACCTGATAATGAAACACCAAATAATCCCAAAAATAATATTGATAACAAAAAACCTTTGGTGGGTAAGCTCACCGGGCATTTTGAGATGAAAAATATAACCTTTGGTTATAACACCACCATGCCTGCATTAATTGAAGATTTTAATCTAAAATTAAAGCCAGGTAGCCGAGTGGCTCTTGTGGGTGGTTCTGGTAGCGGTAAATCTACCATAGCCAAACTTGCTTCAGGGCTTTACCAACCTTGGGAAGGTGAAGTCTTATTTGATAATCATTTAAGAGAAGAAATCCCTAGACACATCCTTACAGAATCAGTAGCAGTAATCGATCAAGAGGTGTTGATGTTTAAAGGATCGATTAACGACAATATTTCCTTTTGGGACCATCGAATAAAAGAAAATCATATTGTTCAATCTGCAAAGGATGCAGCCATTCATGATGTAATTGCCTCTAGAGTGGATGCTTATGACAGCGAAGTGATGGAAAGAGGTTCAAATTTTAGTGGTGGGCAACGTCAACGCCTTGAGATCGCTCGTGCTTTGGCACTAAATCCTTCAATCCTTGTTATGGATGAAGCTACCAGTGCACTGGATCCAAAATCCGAAAAAGAAGTCATGGATAATATCAAAAAACGAGGATGCACCTGTTTAATTGTGGCTCATAGACTTAGTACTATTCTTGATTGTGATGAAATCATAGTAATGCAATTCGGAAAAATCGTGGAACGAGGAACCCACAAAGAATTATTAGAGTTAGACGGAGTATACTCCAAATTAATTGACGCAAAATAAAAATTAGAGACGCATGTTCGAAAAAGAGAAAATAATTCTAGGCGTAAATAAATCTATTGCCCTAAAGGATGTGGATAGATTTTGGATGATTACTTCTGGTGAGGTAGATATTTTTTATACAAATGTGGGAGAAGATGGTGAGTACAAAAGTTCTTTAAAGCACTTGTATACCGTAAAGCAGGGAGAATTGCTTTTTAGTTTACAAACATCGTCTGTTGAATCTGATATAAAACTTATTGCCGTAAGTGCCGGTGCTACACTTTTGGCTATCAACAAAAACAGATTATTAGATATTAACCCTGTTTTTCTAAAGCAACTTATCGATAAATGGATTCTAAAAACGGCCAATAAAATATATCATATAAACCCACCAAGGGTATATGAAGCCTTAGATACTTATCAAGAAACTGTTCTGAAAGAAAATGCAATCGCATATCCATCAAAAGAGCTGGTTTGGTGTAAACTGCTAGAAGGTGAAATAGCAATATATAATGACACTTCAATTCAAAATAGTGAATCGGATCGTGTTTATCCTATTGCAGTATCCAGTAATCTTTGGATACAATCTTTAAAAAATAATACCAAAATAGAAGTTCTTAAAACACAAGAAGTATTAAAAGATGAGATATACTTCATGTTGTCTTTAAATAATCTTCAGGATCATCTGTATCAAAAGCTTTTATCCAACGTAGAGGACCAAAAAGACGAAGAACAGGAAAGAATATCAGAAAAAGTCTTATCCGAAGAAAACAGATTGACCTCTGCCCTGGGTAAATTACAATCTATTGTTGTAAATAAAAGGTCAGGTAAACAAGAGGCCTATTCAACAATACCTTCAAAAGAGGATAACAATCAACTGTATGCTTCTTGTCAGTTAATTGGTGATGAACTTGGTTTCCAGTTTGAAGCTCCAAAATTTTTAGAATCCTATGAAAAAAATACGATAAACCAATTAAATGCCATAGCCCAGGCATCAAATGTAAGAGTCAGAAAAATAATTCTACGAGATACATGGTGGAAGGAAGAAAATGGTCATTTGTTAGCCTTTTTGAAAGAGGAAAAAACACCAGTTGCTCTACTTCAGAAAACCTCAACTTCTTATGTATTAAAAGATCCTGTAACAGGAGAAGAAAAAGTGGTAACCAACGAAGTAGCAAGTACATTGGACCCTATCGCTTATATGTTTTTTTATGGTTTTGATGGCGCTATGACATCTCTGAAAAACATTTGGAATTTTGCGTTTAATGGTATAAAAAAAGATTCAAACTACCTAATTATCGCCGCTTTAGCAGGAAGTATGATTGGCCTACTAGTTCCTATTTTATCTGGTGTCCTTTTTGATGATGTCATTCCAACTGCAGATAGATCTTTATTGATTGAAGTGTTTGTAATCATGCTTATGATCGGGATAGTGACAGCGGGATTACAATTGGTGCAAGGTGTTTTGCAGCTACGAGTCGAGACAAAATCAAGTATTAATTTACAAGCAGGAGTAATGGATCATTTGCTTCGTTTACCCGTTTCGTTTTATAAAAAATATACCGCAGGAGACTTAACAAATAGAGCCCTAAGTATCAACGGAATAAAACAAATTCTATCGAATACGGTAATGACAGCGGTATTAAGCGGAGCCTTTTCGTTTGTGAACCTCATCCTTCTTTTTTATTACCAATCAAGTTTAGCCTGGATCGGAGTTGGTTTGGCTGTGGCAGCTGTTTTGTTTATAGCAGGAATAGGATGGTTAAAACTACGATATGACCGCCAAATTTCGGATACCCAGGGGGAGCTTCAAGGATTTCTTTTTGAATTTTTATCGGGAATTACTAAAATTAGAATAACTGGTGGAGAAAGGAGAATATTCACCTTATGGGCCGATAAATTTGCAAAACTAAAATTATTAGGTTTCAAGTCGGGTAGCTATCAAAACTACGTAGAGATTTTTAATAGTTCCTATCCGTTATTAACCAACATTTTCTTTTTTTCATTTATATATTACACCATAACCACTGCTACCGATAATGTTGCCATTATTTCTGTTGGTGCGTTTATGGCTTTCATTAGTGCCTTCAATCAATTTTTGAGTGATTGTTTAAAAATGAGTATGGCAATAATATCTTCTTTAAACATGGTTACGCTTTATGAGCGCGTAAAACCAATTCTTGAAGAAGAAACAGAATCTTCTGAACAAAGTACAGATCCAGGAGAACTTGCGGGAGGCATAGAAATGAACTCGGTATCTTTTAGATATCATGAAGATCAGCCCTTGGTCCTCAAAGATCTATCATTCAGCATAAAACCAGGTGAAATGGTTGCTTTTGTTGGCGCATCAGGGTCAGGAAAGTCCACTGTGATGCGATTACTGCTTGGTTTTGAAGAGCCAGAAACCGGATCGATATATTATGATGGTCAAGCATACGACACCATGAACAAAGAAATGGTTCGTCGCCAAATAGGAGTCGTATTACAAAATGGAGCTTTAATGTCCGGAAGTATCTACAAGAATATTGTTGGTAATTCTGAACTGACATTAGAAGATGCCTGGGAAGCAGCGCGCATGGCAGGAATGGAAGAAGATATCAAACAAATGCCAATGGAAATGCATACAGTAGTTAGTGAAGGAGCAGGAACTTTTTCTGGTGGACAAAGACAACGATTAATGATTGCTAGAGCCATTGTACATAAACCAAGATTATTGTATATGGATGAAGCTACCAGTGCTTTGGATAATAGAACACAAAATATTGTTTCGGAAAGCCTTGACAAGTTGCAGGCAACACGTATTGTTATTGCACATAGATTAAGTACGGTAATTAATGCCGATAGAATATATGTTATGGATAAAGGAACTATTGTTGAATCGGGAACCTATGACGAACTCATCGAAAAAGGAGGTCTTTTTTCGACACTGGCCAAACGACAAATTGCCTAGTTATTATGACAGAGAAAAAGAGATATACTATTCTCAAAAAATATACAGATAATGAGTCCGTTATAACTGAATTACTGGCGTATACTGAAAATAAATTTTCTTCTCGGAAGCCCGATCCTCAAGACTTTTTTAATCTTGAAGATGAAGCTTACATCTCAACCTGGAAAAAGTATTGCGAAGAAGCCAAAATTCTTGGTGTATTTGAAACATTGCAATCATATTTGGTGCAATTCCAGTTTCCGGTCAAAAAAGGAATAAGCGCAACAAACGAATACCGTGATGCTAGTTTAAAGGGAAAGTCCACAGAAAATATGGAATTAGCCACTGGGCTAGAACTAAAACAACCTGATTCTTTAGAACTAAAACTTCATTCGGGAATTGCAGGAAAAGTTCCTGTGCTAATTGTTCCTAATGATGAAGATTTTAAAACCATTATAAATGCACTTTCTCGCAAAAATGAACCTGATGACATTCCAAATTCTATGGGAGCAGCCATTATTAACGGAATCAATAACTGGGATCGAATCAATCGATTAAAAAAAGAATGGTTAGCCTCTAATCCTCTGGGAAATTGGAATCATGAATTAAAAAAAAATGTAATCCCAAATACGGCTCTCTATAAAGATAAAATTATTGTCTTAAGTAAAAAACCTTATAGTGGTGTTTCGTCAAATAGTTTACATATTTCTTCAAAAAATTGGATAGAGTACTCTGTGAATATAAGATTGAATCATGAATGTGCACATCTTTTTACTTTGCATCACTATGGAAAAATGGCCAATAATATGCATGATGAACTTATCGCGGATTATTTGGGTATCATCTCAACGTTAGGCAAATTTGATCAACAATGGTTTTTAAAGTTCCTAGGGTTAGAAAATTATCCCGAGTATCGATCAGGAGCCCGCTTAGAAAACTATTTAGGTAACCCAAAGCTCTCTAATGAAGCATTTGATCTGCTGACAACCATTATTAAAAAAGCCGCAGCAAATATTGCAGCTTTTGATAATCATCTAAATAAAATCCCAAGGCAAGAAGATCTGATATATCGCCTCTATAGCCTTTGCGCTGTAGATCTGATTACCATGTCATCGCACAGTGGGTTCAAATATTTATTATCCCACTATCTAAAAGTTCACGTAAGATGTATCAAAGAAGGATTGGAAGAAATTAGTTATGAACAATAAAAGATTATTACAAGAAGTAAATGATGTTTTGCAGAATATCTCTGCTGCACTGAATGCTGAAAGAAGTACCTTATTTCTTCTCAACAAAGAATTAATGGCCCTTGAAAGCCTTGTTGCCCAGGGAGTGGACAATATTGTTATTTCTGTTCCCGTAGGAAAAGGAATTGTTGGCAATATGTTTAAACAAGAACATCCCATCATTGAAAACGATGTACATAAAAGTCCTTTATTTGATAAATCTTATGATGAGCAATTAAATTTCTCGACAAAATCGACCTTATGTGTTCCTGTTTTTAATGAAAAAGGCCATGCGATTGGAGCACTACAATGCTTAAATAAAAAGAAGGCCGTTTTTACCGAAAAAGACATCACGATATTAAACAGCTTCGCATCGGCAATTACACTTATTTTAAAAAACAGTGAATTATATTTTGCTAGCGAACATATAAAAAATAATTTTTCGACGCTATTAGAGGTATTTTCTACGATTTCCTCAGAGTTAGATTTGAATGCGCTGATTCCGTTAATCATGAATAAGGCTGCAGAAATTACCAAGGCCGAACGAAGCTCCTTTTTTTTGGTGGACGAACAAACCGGTGAATTATGGACAATCTTTGCCAAAGGGCTTAAGAATAAAGTTATCAGAACAAAAAAAGGGATCGTTGCACAAGTAGCCGCAACTAAAAAGGCAAGTATTGTAAATGATCCGTATAATCACCCTCATTTTGACGCATCAATAGATAAAAAAACGAATTTCAAAACAAAATCCATTCTAAGTGTTCCGGTTTTTAATACTAATAATGAGGTCCTAGGTGTTGTGCAAGCCGTTAACAAGCACAAGAATAATTTCAATTCTGATGACCTTAATATTCTAAAAGGATTTGCCAGTCAAATACGAATCGCTATTGAAAATGCAAAGCTTTTTGACCAGATCCAGAATATGAAAAATTATCTTAACGTTTTGGTTCAAAACCTGGATAATGGCATTGTTAGTATTGATAAATCCTTTAAAATCAAAACAGTTAATCATACCTTTTTTACCATGTTTGGTTTGGATCCTTCTAAGGATTTAACCGACAAACATATTGATGATTTAGAAAGTTCTATCAAATCACTATTTGCCTATTGTAAAGAAACCATTCAATCGGGTAAAAAAGTATATAGAGATGATTTAGAAGTAAAGATTGCCGATCAACAATCTGTTACCGTAAATATTAGTGTACTGCCTATGCAGGATGCCAAAGGAAATATCATTGGGGTGATCACTGTTTTTAATGATATCTCTAAAGAAAAGAGAATCCAATCCAATTTAAGTAGGTATATTCCACAACACATCGTCAAAGAAGTAATGAGTAAGGACAATCTTTCTTTGCTTAAAGGAAACTATTCGAGATGTAGCATTCTGTTCTCAGATATTCGAAATTTTACTACACTTACCGAAGAATTCGGAGCCATACAAATTGTAGAATTATTGAACAAGTATTTTGAGGCCATGATAAGTTCTGTCTATAAATATGACGGAATATTGGATAAATTTATTGGAGATGCGATTATGTCTGTTTTTGGAGTGCCTTATGCCAATATCTCCGATGCAAAAAATGCGGTGAACTGTGCTTTAGACATGTTGGATATGCTTTCCTTATTAAATAACCAGAATACGAAACTCCCAAAACTAAACATTGGTATCGGAATAAGCACCGGAAACGTAGTTTCGGGCAACATCGGCTCTGAAAAACGATTTGAATATACGGTTATCGGGGATTCGGTTAATCTTTCGGCAAGATTAGAAAACGCTACAAAAACCTACAATGTAGATCTCCTAATTTGTGAAGAAACCTACCAAGAAGTAAAGGCATATTTTCATTGCAGAGAGATTGACACTTTATTAGTGAAGGGGAAACAAATACCAGTAAAGGTGTATACTGTATCTGGACGTAAAACCATAAAACTCGATAAAAAACAAATTCAATTTAATAAGAAATTTTCTGAAGGATTATCAAATTATAGAAACGAGCAATTTGAACAAGCAAAACAATGTTTTGAGGATGCCGATAATCTGGTTCCCTATGATGGTCCTACTCTTCTTTTTATGGAAAGATGTGAAAGGCATCTTTTAGGAAAAACCCAAGTATAAGAAATGAATTTTGTCGGTCTTTCTGGCATTTTTATCAGTACTTCATAAAATATCTTTAGGCTGTAATAAATACAATGCATTTAAATTTCTAATTATGAAACTTACAAAGGAGCAAAAGTTATATCAAGCCATCGTACATAAAGCATGGGAAGACAACAATTTTAAGCAAGAATTGATGTCAAATCCTGTGCAAGCAATAGAAAACCTGACTGGAGAAAAAGTTACCCTACCCGAAGGTAAAACCCTGGTGGTGCGTGATCAAACAAACGAATCTACCGTCTATATCAATATACCTGCCAAAACCAATATGGAGGATATGGAATTAAACGAAGAACAGCTAGAAGCTATTGCTGGAGGAGGTGATCCAGTTATTGTTGACCCTTCTTCTGGTTTATCAGGTCTTTTGGGAGGATAACCTCACAAATTGGTCAAACAATAAATGATAATGTTTGGTTCATGAGAAAAAGGTCAATTCGAACATACATACAGAATAAGATAGATAAAGGGGAGTATCAAAAAATAAGATTGCTTCTCTTTTTCATTTTGTATTCTATTTGGGCCATGGGACAAAACAATATAAATACAGCTGAAACTTTTAATGCTGATCCATTTAAAAAAAAGGCCGATAGTCTTGTAGCTACTGCCAATGGCTATATCAAAAAAGGAGATTTTTCTAATGCATTAAGGACTGTTCAAAAAGGACTAACTTTATATAAAACAATAAAGGATCATAAATCAATAGGAAATTGTTTTAACAAAATAGCTTCAATTCATTATTATCAAGGCAACTATCCTGAGGCACTTTCCAATTATGACCAAAGCCTACCATTTTACAAAAATGCTAATTTTACAAAAGGCGTAGCCTCTTCTATAAACAATAAAGGTGCTATTTATTTCTACCTTGGTAATTATCCCAAAGCGTTGGATCATTATAAGCAAGCTGTTACACTAAACGAAGAGGCGAATAATCAAAAACAAACTGCCGCCGCTATTCAAAATATTGGCAATATCTATGTAGAACTTGACGATTATGCTAATGCCATGAAGCATTTTCAAATCGCAAAAAAAACCTATGAAACATTTTCAGATAAAAAAACACTGTCCCAAGTATTAAATGCCATTGGAGAAATCTATCTTAAACAAGAAGAATATACAAAAGCACAAGCTCATTTTGACCAGGCTTTACAATTGGCCAACCAAATTGACGACAAACAAAGAATTCTTGAAGCATTGTTTAATTTGGGAGATGTATATGGAGCTCAAAAAGAGTATAAAAAATCGCTTGCTTACTATTATCAAACCCTAGCACTTGCAAAAGAAATAAAAAACACACTCTACAAAAGCCTTTCATTAATTGCAATTGGGAAAATTAATTTCAAACAAAGCAAAAACAATCTAGCCGCTATTAATTGTAAAAAAGGATTAAAAATAGCCAACGATTTAAAGACAATCTCTATTCAAAGAGATGCTTGTAACTGCTTATATAAGGTGTATAAGTCTTTACATAATAATAAAATTGCTTTGGCATATTATGAACAATCTATTGATTACAACGATAGTTTACATGCCAAACAAACTGCAGACAAAATATTAAACATGGAGTTTGAAAAACAAATATTGATCGACAGTATTGCCCATGTTGAAAAAAGCCGCCAATTACAAGTTAAACATCAGCAAGTAGTTCAAAAAAAAGAAAAGCAACGCAATGTAATTCTAGGAGTTGGTTTTTTAGTACTCACACTTGCAGTCGGACTTTGGAGTCGATTGAATTTTATAAGAAAATCAAAAGCGGTTTTACAGATTGAAAAAGATCGTTCTGAACATTTACTTCTAAATATTTTACCTGAAGAAATTGCTCAGGAACTCAAACAAAAAGGGTACGTAGACGCACAAGATTTTGAGACTGCTTCGATCCTATTTACAGATTTTAAGTCTTTTACCGAAACTGCTTCCAAACTAAGCCCCAAGGAATTGGTCGAGGAAATTAATACCTGTTTCAAAGCATTTGATGCCATCATAGATCGTTACGGTATCGAAAAAATCAAAACCATTGGAGATGCTTATATGGCAGCCGGTGGTTTACCCAAGCCAAATACTAATTCGGTTAAAAAAACAATTTTGGCAGCCATCGAAATGCAAGAATTTGTCATCAAGAGGAAGCTTGAAAATGAAATGCTAAACAAACCCGCCTTCGAAATGCGGGTAGGGATTCATGTAGGTCCTATTGTTGCAGGTATAGTAGGTGTCAAGAAATTTCAATACGATGTTTGGGGAGACACTGTAAATACCGCTAGCAGAATGGAAAGTAATGGAGCCATAGGAAAAGTAAACATTAGTCAAGACACTTATTTGTTAATCAAAGATGAAATGGATCTTACATTTAATTATAGGGGAAATATTGATGTAAAAGGAAAAGGTACAATGAAAATGTACTTTGTTACCAAAACATCAAACTCGCAAAAGAGATTATTGAACCCAGCTTTTGATATATCATCTTCAAGCTAATCAAGAAAATGATAGAATATTAATCTACTTTGTTTTCCATATCCCACCCCTGATCTTTATCAATAGATGCTATTAATTTATTAATTTTTTCTTCAATAATCTTATAATCACGAAGTCTTATTGTTCTGCTATTTTCCATCACATTCAAATATCCCAAAATCTCATTTCGTTCATTTTCCGGCATATTCTGTATGTTCTTAAAATCTATGAGTCTACCATTTTCATTGTAGACCAAATATTTGGTCATGATCTTATTAACAGAATTAAAATAATTCTTGAAAATCTGTAAAGACTCACTTACCTCTTCATTTTTATACATAATTTGGTAATAGTAGTCATAAAGCTCTACAATTTGAAACCGGATAGAATCGTTTTCTACAATTTCGAGTCCTTTAGACTTCAAACTTTCGTAACCCGTTTTATTAGATATCGCAGAGGCATCCATAAACATATAGATATAGGCAAAAGTCAATGAGTCCTTGGGATACGTTTTATTGTTTAATAAATTCCTAAAGTGTCTGCACATGGTAAGTCCAAAAGTATGGCCTAATCTATTTTGGTTCATATCAAATAGATCCAGATGCAAACCACTCTTTATTTCTGCCAAGATTTTTTCTTCGGCGTTGCGGTCCCTTCTGTTTTCATTCCAGCTGTTTAGAGCAAAGGCTGATATTACAGCAATAAATATGGAAAGAAACTCGAAAAAATATCGATACCATTTCCTTTTTGTCGTCTTCATTAGTCGAATGTAGTTTTTGTCGGTTTTTTTGGCATTTCTATCAGTAGTATTACACCTAGTTTTACATCAAGAAATTTGAAATACAATTAATTAAAACTCTAGTTATGAAATTAACAAAAGAACAAAAATTATTACAAACGATCGTTCAAAAAGCTTGGGAAGATGGAACTTTCAAGCAAGAATTAATGAACTCTCCAGTAGAAGCGATCGAAAAACTTACAGGTGAAAAAATTAATCTTCCTGAAGGAAAAACACTTGTGGTGCGTGATCAAACGGATGAATCAACCGTTTATATCAATATTCCGGCAGAACAAAGTACCGAGGATGTTGAACTAAGTGAAGAACAATTGGAAGCTATAGCCGGAGGCGATGATTATATCCCAAAATGGATAATTCCTACATTCCCTTTTCAATTTTAATCAAACTAATTTCTATCATTAGAAAAACTATTAATCATAAAAACATTTAAATCATGGAACTTACGCAAGAACAACAATTATTTATGACCGTAATTCAAAAAGCTTGGGAAGATGAAACTTTCAAGCAGGAACTAATTGACTCACCAGTTGAGGCGATCGAAAAACTAACGGGGGGGAAAGTGAGCCTTCCAGAAGGAAAAACATTAGTTGTACGTGACCAAACTGATGAGTCCACGGTATACATTAACATCCCAACAGAGCAAAATGATGTAGACGTAGAACTTAATGAAGAGCAATTAGAAGCGGTAGCGGGTGGAAGTATCCCATTTCCAATATTAATTGGAACACCGCCCATCGTAATCGATCCTTGGGCTGGAGGTGATGAAGCAGCACCAGATATTCCATTAATGTAGTTAATCAGTCATTTATCAATCAAAATAACGTTAAAATTTAAAAAATATGGAATTAACAAAAGAGCAAAAGCTATTACAGCAAGTAGTTCAAAAAGCCTGGGAAGACGAAACTTTTAAACAAGAGTTAGTGAACTCTCCATTAGAAGCGATCGAAAAACTAACAGGAGAAAAATTGAATTTGCCAGAAGGGAAAACCTTGGTAGTACGTGATCAAACTAATGAATCTACATTATATATCAACATCCCGGCAGAGCCTAATTTAGAGGATCTAGAGTTAAATGAAGAACAGCTAGAAGCTGTTGCAGGAGGAGGATTACCGTTTCAATGGCTAGGTCCAATATTTTTCCTCACAGCAGAAGGAAGTGACAGACAAGCATAATTCTAATATTAAAAATCTAGTAATCAAAAAAACAAAAAAAATGACATTTACAGAACAACAAAAAAAAGGACAAGAAGTCCTTAACACAATTATCAGAAAATCCTGGGAAGATGAAACTTTTAAACAAGAATTGATCAGTAATCCTGTAGCAATTATCAATAATATGAATCTTGAAGGGTTAGATATTCCTGTTGATAAAAAAATTGTTGCCGAAGACCAAACGGACACTTCTAAAATATTCTTAAACATTCCCGCAAAACCTGATCTAGATAGCCTAGAATTATCCGATGAAGAATTAGAATCAATATCTGGTGGTACTGATGTTATTGCAGGTATAGCCTTTGTTAGTTTAGCTTTTGCATCATATATGTATTTTAAAGAATAATAAATTAGAATAGTAAGAATAATAAATTAGTAAGTATGAAAACTAAAATAGAAAATTTAATTGAAACAGGTACGTTAATTACAGAAATTGCATACCAGGCAAGAGATAACGAATCATTTAAAGAAAAACTTATTAAAGAACCTCATCAGGCTATTGACGAATATGTGGGTAGACAAGAAGTTTTCGCCAAAAATGAAAACATAGTAGTGAATGAGCCGAACAGTGATGAAGTATATCTTGTGATACCTCGCAAAGTAGAGTTGGATGATATAGAACTATCAGATATAGAGTTGGAAAGTTTGTCTGGGGGCACAGACATATTTACAGGTATAGCTCTTGGTGTTTTAGCTATTGCAACAGGGTATGCTTTCGCTCAACTTTAACAAATGTTTTTTAGCTTTAGCTATTTAAATAGCTAAAGCTAAATTTTAATTTAACTCAATAAAAATGTTAGAATTAGGATTAGATAAAATTAATAGTATATCAGAAGTACTATCTCCAATATCTTTTAAAGAGTTTGAAGATAGGTATTGGGAAAATGAAACTCTGGTTGTTAAAAGAAATTGTGAATGTTATTATAATTCTTTATTTACTTTCGAAAAATTCGACCAAATACTTAACCATTCTGTTCCAAGCGGAGAGAATATCAGTGTAGTTAGAAACTCTGGAGAATTTGAGAAAAAGAACTCTTCAGAATTTCAAAAACCTAACGGTGGCTTGAACCTAAATCAATTATATGCATTATACGCTGATGGTTATTCAATTGTTGTAAATGGAGTACACCTTTATGATAAAAAAATAAATAATTTAGTTAACAGTTTGCGAATTGAACTAAGTTCAAATATAGGGGCAAATATGTATTTAACTCCTGCAAACCAAAAGGCTTTTTCTCCTCATTACGATTCGCATGGAGTTTTTGTATTACAACTTTTTGGTAAAAAAAGGTGGAACATATATGATAACTCCAATTACAAAACTCCACTTGTAAATAGTTTTCAGCCCACCTTTAAAAAAGAGCAACTAATACTAAATAAAGAAGTTACATTAAACTCAGGGGATTTTATGTATATCCCTCGGGGAGTACCACATGACGCTTATACAGAAGATAGTTCTTCATTACATATAACAATTGGGGTATATCCAGTTCAATGGATGGAGTTTTTCCAAAAATTGATTCAAACTATTGCTTATAGAGAAATCGACTTTAGAAAATCACTACCTTTGGGGTTATTAAGGAATGGTAATTATTCTGAAATCTCAGAACGTCTGAAAGAAAATAGTGACGGCATACAGAATCTTTTACTGGATAAGAAAAATGTGGATGCAACTATCGAGCAGTTATTTGATGAACATAGAAAAACACTTGATACAAATTCTGATTCTAACTTTATGAGTATTGACAAAATACATAATATTGATCAGGATACTATGTTAGAACAACGTGATAATATGAATTGTAAAGTATATTGTGATACTATAAATTCGCGAATTGTATTTGCTGGAAATTCTATAAAAGGTCCAGCTTCTATATTCCCTACTTTTCAATTTATTGCCTCTCAGAAAGACAAATTTGAAACAAAAGACATTCCCTTTGTAAGTCAAACAAATAAAATCAAAATTGTAAAAAAACTTGTTAGGGGAGGTTTACTTAAAATCGTAACTCAATATTAAAAATAATCATGAATATGCTTAAAGGAAAATGGCTTTCAATTGTACTTGGACTATTAAACGTAATATTTGGTCTCCTAATTGGTATAAGGGGAAAAGAACAAATGCACTTTGCGGTAATTGTAGTAATAATAGGGGTAATAACATTGTTCTTGGGCTTTAAGAAAAAGAATGATTAATTCATTTTATTGATATATGGATGGTGTGGAAACTTTAACCAGAGATTTGTTTAAATCCCCTACGGATTTTGTTTTTCATTGTTTCGAAGAATTCAAAGCAACGCAGAACTCAAATTCATTTAACGATTTCGTAAATTGGTTGGAAGAGGCAAAAACGACACCTCTTCATGTAAACCGAATTTTCAAAAGCTTGTTTGAAACAGAAAAGATTTTCACTGAAGCTCACTCCATAGTTTTCAGAAGATATATTAAGGATCTGGATTTGTTATACCTTAATGGCTTTATAAATAGTTTAACTGATCAAATTAAGGATATTAATGGTTTGGGGGATCTTCATAATGGAAAATATACAACAAAAATTATTCTAGAAGATAAAAATAAGATAGTTTTCAAACCGACTAGTAGTCGACTTACAACTTCTTATTTTGGGCTATTAGACTGGTTTAATAAAAAATCTAAGCTTCAACAAGGCAAATACAAAGTGCTGGATGCCGAAAATTTTCAATGGTTAGAATTTGTAGAATATAAATCCTGTAAAAATGAGCAAGAAGTAAGAGAATATTACGGTAGAGCTGGGGCATTACTGTGTATCATTTACTTATTAAATGGTTCAGATTTTCATTATGAAAATCTTATCACACGCGGAAACACTCCTGTACTAATTGATCATGAAACAATTATCCAACCAAGAGTATCCTCATCTCTTAAAAAGTTTTTTAAGCAATTTAAAGTTTTTGAGGAAGATAGCGTAATGAAGTCTTTTTTATTACCTGATAAGAATAAGGTAAATCCCGGTAACTGTGGTTTTGGCTACCACAAACAAACTCAATATACAAGTTTAATAAAAAAGTCTATTCATCCGTATTCTGATGAATGGAGAATGGAGACTCAATATTCAATTCAAAACTTGTTCAAACACAATATTCCGATGCTTAATGGAAAGCGAGTGTACCCTGAAAAGTATCTGAATACGTTAATCCTAGGATTTCAATCTTGTTATCAATTGTTTATGCGTGAACGAACATTTTTGCTGTCTTCAAGTTCACCTATTCATGCCTTTCATAATACTAAAGCTCGTTTTATTTGGAGACCGACCAATGTTTATTCTAAGATTCAAAATAAAATGAAGCTTCCTGATAATTTAAAGAGCACTAAAGTATTTGAACAAAAATTAAAGGACTATCTGTCTTTCGCATTTAAAAAAGTCCCTGAAAATTCGAAAATAAGACTAATTTTAAAACATGAGATTGCTCAGATGGGTCGAGGTGATATTCCTTATTTTGAAATAAACTCTTCCTCTCGTGATTTAGACACTGAATTTGGGGTTATCGAAAATTTCTTTGAGTTAAGTTGTATGGAAAATTTAGAAAGAAAATTAAGTAAGCTTTCAATAGAAGATCTTGAATATCAAAAAAGTTTAATCATTGATAGTATTAATAGCTAGAAAACAATCGTATTTGTTACAACCCTATTGTTTCTATTTAGTTATTTTAGTAATCATCAACAAAGGATAATTGTTTAGTTTTGCTAATAAAATAAAAAAAACCGAAAAAAGCGACCAGTTGGTCGCTTTACTATTACACCTCAATTCTTAAGCAGCAGCAGCCGCAATTTCTGCTCCGACTTCCACTCCATAGGTAAAAAATCCAAGTGGTCAATAACCCTGTAAATGATCCAATAGAGTATTGTCACCTCCTGACACAGACTCTAGCTGTTCTTCACTTAATTCTACATCTTCTAAATTGGGTTTAGCAGGGATATCAATGTAAAGACATTCCGGATTAGGTCGGTCGATTACCTTAATCTCCTTATCAAGCGATAAATCACTACCTAAAAAAGTTTCTAAAGTTTCTTTTGGGTTATCAATAAGATCTCTTTTAAAAGTTTCACTTTCCCAAGCTTTTAAAACAATTTCTTTAATAAAATCTTTTCCTTTTTGTTGTTGTTCTGTTAATTCTATGATTAATAATTTTAAAAGACTTAATACCCTAAAGCTATATGTCTTTTGGAATATAAAACTGACAATCAGTAAGTTGTTTAAACCATTCTAAAAAATAACAAACAATGTGTCAGGTAAACCCTCTCATCATTGGTCGTCTATTTTAACCGTTCTTTTGTCAGAAATACATACAGATAGTAGCATAGTTTTGTGTGCATAGATTTAGTATAGAATGTAAATGATCCATCAAAAAACAATCAACTAACAAGCTATGTTTAACAAAACACATAATCAAGATAAAACCCTTTCTAAGATTATTAAACAATTTAATGGCCTCAAAAAGATTGAAGCCTTTGATATAATTTCAAAATTAGAAACGCTACTTTTTTATGCGCCTAATCCTGTAAACTTTGAAGATAGCGATACATTTGCTATCTCAGGTATCAAGCAAAATAGAGATATAGATCCATTTCAATTTACCTTACTTCCTAACGGAAATCTTTGTGAATTTATAGGCTGTAATGACTTTTTACACCTATACAAAGAACACAAAAGATTCGTGCCTGACTGGCCTATTTTTTCTACCTATTATTATAAATCCAAATATGCTCCTTTGGAAATGATCAAACTTACAAAGCAAAACTTAAAAGAAAGCTTTAAAGGAACAGCAGAGCAAAATAGAATAGAGCCATTCTTGCTTCAAAATAAAATCAAAGCAAAAGATTATATAAGTAAACGACTATTGCTATTAGATGCATACTAAAGTGCATGAGCAGTTTCTTTTATATTTATTACCCTGGTAACTTGGATAAGAAAAAAATCAAAAATCTTCTACTTTTTTTCAATAGTACATTCAGTTACCATATAACACACCCTTTTTTCACATAGAGCCAAATTGGAATTAAAAGTTTTTGGTTTATAACCATAAATATAATTTATGGTTATCATCATTAATATAAATAAAAATATATGATAAATATTTCGGATTTTTGCAGTGTTAAATAAATTCTTAAAAATCTAAGTATATGAAAAACACCTTATTATTACTAGTCTGCTTAGTTATAATGTCATGTAAAAATGAAAAGACTGCTCATGACAATGCATCTCCAGATGAGATACAAAAGATAGAACATTCTAAATCTGCCGAACACGAAAAAATCAATAAAAAAGGGACGAAGGCGATAAAAAGTGAACGATTATTATCTGAAAAAGATGATAAAGTAAATCTGGAACATCTCATAAACACCAAAACATTTTTTAAGAAGCAAGACAACTATGTTTTGAACTATAAATACCCGTATCTAAACGAGAATATCAAACCTTCGTATAAGGTTTTTAATGAGTATTTACAGAACAATTATTTAAGTACAGAAACTGCAGTGAGTGAAGTTTTAAAAAACAATAGTTTATCATGTGATACATCGGTTATAGACGTGCATCGTTACAAACGGATCATTGATTATAAAGTTTATGGTAAGGAAAACCAGTTGATTAGTATCTTACTGTATAAAGCAAATCATTATACCGATGAAAATCATTCTTCTTATATGTTTAAGTGTCTCAATTTCGATTTGGAAGCAGCTGTTTTTCTAAACTACAATACGCTGCTTAAGAAAAATTCTGAAGCCGAAATGTTATCCAAAATCAATCAAAAATTGATAAATAAAATCTCTAAGGAGAACCATTACAAAGATTGTTGGGAACTATCTAGTGATAATTTTGAAGCTAACAAAGATAATTTTGTAATTACCAACAACAGTATAAAGTTTTATTTTGACGACTGTATTATTTGTCCGTCTTATACTGGAAGATATGCGGTAGAAATTCCTCTTGATGAAATTGTTCATTTATTAAATGATGATCGTAAAGAGTTGGTATTATAAAACTTGTGAAAAAGATATAATGTTTAATCAATATAGAAGAGCCATGAAAAATTTAAAATATAGTATCCTTTCTTTCTTTTTTATAAGTATCTCTTTTGAAGGAATAGCGAACAAAATAAACGAACCTGTAAAGTTATTGCTATCCGATTTTATTCAAAAGACAAATACATTGGGTACAGAGACTACAAAAGAGGATATACTCGACCTTTATAGCAATCAATATAGCGGTAATACAACTTATGTTAAATTATCTGGTGCAATTGTCAAAAAAGAATACACAAAAAAGGATATTGAATCTCAACTGAATGATATCATAAATGAAAATGACTATGATTTTAAAATCTCATTAGGTGAGATTATTTATACTAATCAAAAAGAGAAAGCAGGAACTATTGCTGCTTTAATTAATTTTGAATCCTTTATTGATAATAAAATTGCAGAAAAAGGGACAATGCTCATGAATATTGTAGGGGTTGTTTCAGAAAGTGGTTGGCAAATTATTCAAAAAAGCATGATTAGAGTATCAGAAAAAAAAGACATCGGAGATTGTGTGTGCCATATTTATGATAAAGGAGATACAAGATTTGTAGTTCAGTTGCACTATCCCTCTGGAGTAGAATACGCCCATCAATTCGAGTCCTTTCAGATTACAACAAAGAATGACAACAGAATTATTAAATCCAGCACAAAACAATTCTTATGGAATAAAAGCACCAATGAATTGACTTATGATAAACAAATAATAGGGACACCCAAAAGTGCTAAGAGCGCAATACAACTATTGTTAAAAAACACCTATAGCGAACCTTGTGCAGACATTCGATTTTACTAAAATGTTGGTGATTTATCATGAAGTCGCACAAAAGTATCAAGAGTTTATCTAACAAGTTTAAGCTTAAAAACCATGTTTATATTAAAACTATAAACATGGTTTTGATTTACACTAACTTAATATCTTCCTTAAACAACATATGGATATACTCTGCATGAATCTCTGCATGATGTTTATGCTCTAAACAATGAAACAGCAAGTGTATCAATCCATAGTCTCCCATAGTATCTCGATATTCATGTTGTTCTTTGTTCTTTACCCATAAAATAAAACAACATAAATGGCCTATTTCACCAAGTTTTTGGGGATCCTTCAAGCACTGTTTAAACTCATCTAATTCCATCAGGGCATACTCGTTATACTTTCGTTTACAAAAGTTATAATCAAAAGTGTGCTTATATAATTGTAGCTTTCTATTTTGTATTTCATAATTAATACCACTCATAACATAAAGATCATTTGCATTAGGTATTTCTATTATCATAGCAATACGATTTGGTTCATGTAGTATTTTACAAAACGCATGCCATGACATCAAAAAAATAACTTAATAAAAGGTGAAAAAGTCTTAAAACTTAAACGAGACAGCTGCCTTAGTGTTTTTGGAATAATTCCATATCAAAGATACAAAATTTGGAATAATTCCAAAAATCTATTCCCGTCTTTAATATACCTTTTTTCAGAAAAAACAATAAAAATTCCTGATTTTCAGATATCTAACAACCTTTTTACCAAATTGTTGTTAATAAAACCTAATAAGTTTATTTTCAAAAAAAAAGATGGTCAATTACATTTACAATAGAATTTGATGCATTCTGGTATGTTTTTTGGGGAAAGAACCACTAGAATGAAAAAATGGGAAAACAAGTCAAATCAAATCATGTATTATGCAGTATAAAGTAATTGATGCAAAAAGCCAATATTTTGGTAAAGTATTAGATTTCGAATCCTGCTCTCGTTTGAGTGATTTAGGAGGAGTACTCTTAAAGATTGGAAGAAATAGGGTTTCACTTTTCAAATTTAACGAAGTAGAATTGGTATAACTACCATTCTACTTCTCTATTCAGCTCACCAATTCTTCTTAAACTTTAAGATTAAAAATGTAGTATATGTCGTTACCATATGAAACGATCATACATATATATACTATTTCTATTCTGGGTTAGCAGCAGTTGCCAGAACAACATTGCTATTGATAATATTCAAGACATCCCAAAATTTGCAAAAGAAGATCAAACCCTTGCAAATGTCTTTAAAATATTAGATGGCCGATGGAAAGGCAAATTCTTAATCTTTGAGGATAAAAATCTTGTACCCAAAGACCAATTGGATCTAGAGAATATTTCCTTGTCAAGTCTTCAAAAAATGGATCTTAAACAAATTAATAGTATTGATGTAGAGCAAATGTATAGTTCAGAAACTCCATATTTTCAAAGAGTGACCATTACCGACTTTTATCCCGACACGGGGCAAAAAATTAGTAGCAAAGGCGTTAATAAAATTCAAAACGGACAAATGTGGTGTGTGGTTAAAAAACCCGACGAAACAGTTATGCACAAGGGCAGCACAGAAGATAACAATACCATTATTTGGCAGCGAAACGAAAAAGATCCACAGAAAATAGAATATTTCAAAGAAACCGTCTCACAACAATTTTATGAAATTATAGGATGGGGATATTACCAGGGAGATGACCCAAAATTATCACCCCGATTATGGTTTTACTCCAAATACGAAAGGCAAAGCGAGGATTAATAGGGTCTAATTAAGACTTATTATCAAGATAATTGTCCTCTCTACATAAATATTAAAAGGTATTGAAAACACCCCTATAATCCCTTCAAGGGGATATTAATTCCCCCTTTGAAGGGGGCTGGGGGGATGTTTTGACCAAGTTTTTATCCATAATTTCGACATTCAAAAGATGTGTACACACGGTAGCCCTCTGGGAGAGGATTAAGGTGAGGGTTTTTGATGTGAAAATCCCCTCATCCTAACGCCTAGCTTCACCTCGCCCATTGCTATCACAACGTCGTCCGAGGAGAAGGAACTTACAATTTGGACCTTTTTAAGCTAAGATAGCTCTGAAATCCTTTTTACGTACTTTCCAATTACATCAAACTCAAGATTCACCACCTTACCTACTTTAAAAGTATTAAAATTGGTGTGTTCATACGTAAACGGTATAATAGCTACGCTAAATTCGTTTTTCTTTGAATTAACTACGGTCAAACTTACTCCGTTTACAGTTATTGATCCTTTTTCAATGGTAATATTACTTAATTCTGGGTCATAGGCAAACGTAAAATACCAACTTCCATCAGCCTCAGCAATTGCCGTACAGGTTGCAATTTGGTCAACATGCCCCTGCACAATATGTCCATCCAGCCGATCTCCTAATCGCATCCCCCGCTCGAGGTTTACAATATCCCCTTCTTTAAGGTCTTTAAGATTGGTCTTGTCCAAAGTCTCTTTGATAGCAGTAACAGTGTACATATCCCCTTCCGTAGAAACCACCGTAAGACACACTCCGTTATGCGCCACACTTTGGTCAATTTTTAATTCTGAAGTGAAATTAGCTAGTACTGTAATATGCAAATTTTCTTTATCAGTTCTTAAAGATGTTACCGTTCCTAATTCTTCAATGATTCCAGTGAACATAAATGCAAATTATTTAGTTAAATTTGTGACCTTAAAGTTCGAGGCCGTGTTTTAGGTTTCAAAAATACTGATAAAGGAAGTTATATAATGAAGAAAGAAGAAAAAATAAAACTTGGGATTTCTATAGGTGATCTTAATGGTATCGGAAGCGAAGTGGTTCTTAAAACTTTTGAAGATTCGCGCATGTTGGATTTTTGCACTCCGGTCATTTTTGCATCCGTTAAAATTCTTTCCTTCCTTAAAAAAAAGTATAACATTAATGCAAATTTGCACGGTATTGATAAAACCTCTCAAATCCTGGACGGTAAGATAAATGTACTCAATGTCTGGAAGGAGCCTGTAGATATTAACTTTGGTACCGAGGACGAAAAAATTGGTGGTTATGCCATAAAATCGTTGAAAGCTGCCACTCTAGCTCTCAAAAATAATGAAATTGATGTACTGGTCACTGCGCCTATCAATAAACATAGTATTCAGTCTGAAGAATTCAAGTTTCCGGGACACACAGATTATCTGGATCAGGAACTCGAGGGAAACAGCCTAATGTTTATGATCACCGATGATCTAAAAGTGGGATTGCTTACCGATCATGTAGCCGTAAAAGACATTGCCGATACGATTACTCCCGAACTTATTGAACAAAAGATCAATACCATTCATTATGCCTTGAAGCAAGATTTCGGAGTTTCAAAACCCAAAATAGCGGTGCTGGGTATCAACCCACATAGCGGAGACAATGGAGTTATTGGCAAAGAAGATGAAGAAATATTAAAACCCACCATCCAGAAAATCCAGGAATCTGGCAAACTAGTTTATGGGCCCTATGCTGCCGATAGTTTTTTTGGATCCAATAATTATAGGGCTTTTGACGCTGTTGTAGCCTCCTATCACGATCAGGGATTAATTCCTTTTAAGACCTTATCTTTTGGAAAAGGCGTAAATTATACAGCCGGGCTCAACAAAGTACGTACCTCACCCGATCATGGAACAGCTTTTGAGATTGCAGGAAAAAATGAAGCCGATCATAGTTCGTTTGAAGAAGCGGTTTTTGCTTCCTTAAAAATCTTTAAGAACAGAAATCAATACACCGAAATCACCAAAAATCCGTTAAAAAAACAACCACGTAAACCACAGCAGAAGTGAGTGAGTATTTGAGTGTTTTAGAGGTGAGTTTCTGAGTACCTAAATATTTAAAGACGCTACTTCAAAGAAAATTTTGAAGAAGGTATGGTCGGTGAAGTCATTGAGGATTCAACAGTTGTTTTAATCCCAGAGAATGAATCATCACAAGAAACTGATCAAGAAAGCTCAAATGTTGAAAACTGATTTATATATAAAATAAAATCCAATTTACCCAGAAACTCACTTACTACCTTACTAAAAGACTAACTTTCTGATATAATTTTGTTTACAAAAATACTTTCATAATGATTTTTTATTATCTTTGCACCCGCCTTAACCAAATTGGTAGGCGACTGAAACTGATGATGAAATGACACCACTAAAAGAGTATACTATCCCTTTTGTTGGACTGAAGCAAGGATTACACCAGTTTGAGTATGTGATTAACAATACGTTCTTTGAGCATTTTGAGTACGACGAATTTAATGCAGCAGCGGTAAAAGTTGATCTGGAGTTTAACAAAAAGACAACTATGTTAGAGCTTCATTTCAAAGCTACCGGACCTGTAAACATAAATTGCGATCTTACCAATGAACCTTTTGATCTACCTATCGAAAATGAATTTTTCCTGGTAGTAAAGTTCGGAGATGAATATAATGATGAAAATGAAGAGCTTCTTATTCTTCCGCACGGAGAATATGAAGTGAATATTCAACAATATATTTATGAACTGATTGTTTTGGCAATGCCACAAAAAAGAGTTCATCCCGGTGTCGAAGATGGAACATTAAAATCTGATATACTCGAAAAGTTAGACGAACTGAGTCCGAAAGAAAAAACAATAGAAAATGATAACGAGGAGACAGATCCTCGTTGGGATAAATTAAAAAACTTATTAAACGATAAATAATAGCTAAGCAATGGCACATCCTAAGAGAAAAATATCGAAAACCAGAAGAGATAAAAGAAGAACTCACTACAAAGCTACTGTACCACAAATTGCTACAGATCCTACAACAGGAGAAGCACATTTATACCACAGAGCTCACTGGCACGAAGGTAAATTATACTATCGTGGACAAGTAGTTATCGACAATACTGAGGAAGAAGTAGCATAAGCATACTGTTAAAATTTCAAGAAGGGCTCTCACTTTTGTGAGAGTTTTTTTGTTTTTAGTTGAATATGTGTCAAAATCCGATTATTTTGCGCCATATTTGTGTATTATTTAGTAATTTCAACGACTTTTTAGGCATTTTTGTGCTATAGTTCGTGAATTAAAACTAAGATATGAGTAAAATCACAGCCGCTATCACAGCTGTAGGCGCATATGTGCCAGACTATGTGTTAACTAATGATATATTAGCAACAATGGTTGACACAAACGACGAATGGATCACCACTCGTACAGGTATTAAAGAACGTAGAATACTTAAAGATAAAGACAAAGGAAGTTCTTACTTGGGTATAAAAGCCGCAGAAGATCTAATTGCCAAAAAAAATCTTGACCCAAAAGAGATCGATATGGTGATTTTTGCTACGGCTACTCCAGATCTCCCCGTTGCAGCAACAGCTGCTTATACTGCCTCTCAAATTGGTGCTGTTAATGCTTTTTCCTATGACTTGCAAGCCGCTTGCTCCAGTTTTTTATACGGAATGTCTACGGCCGCCAGTTATATAGAATCAGGAAGATATAAAAAGATCTTATTAGTAGGAGCCGATAAAATGTCTTCTATTATAGACTATACCGATAGAACCACTTGTATCATTTTTGGAGATGGTGGTGGTGCTGTGCTTTTTGAACCTAATGAAGAAGGTTTTGGTTTACAGGATGAGTACTTAAGAACAGACGGTATCGGTAGAGAGTTCCTGAAAATTGAAGCAGGAGGATCTATATTACCTCCTTCTGAAGAAACCGTTGCCAAAAGACAGCACTTTGTGCAACAAGATGGGAAAACAGTATTTAAATATGCCGTTTCAAATATGGCAGATGCCAGTACAAAAATATTAGAGCGTAACAATTTAACAGGAGAAGATGTAAATTGGTTGATTGCCCATCAGGCTAATAAACGCATTATTGATGCCACAGCCAATAGAATGGGACTAGATGAAAGCAAAGTTCTAATGAACATACAAAGGTATGGTAACACTACTTCGGCTACCTTACCATTATTATTACACGATTACGAAAAACAACTCAAAAAAGGAGATAATATAGTATTTGCCTCATTTGGAGGAGGCTTTACTTGGGGTTCTATTTATCTTAAATGGGCCTATAATTCCTAAACAACTAAACACACAATACCCAATATTATGGATTTAAAAGAAATTCAGAATTTAATTAAGTTCGTAGCCAAATCAGGGGCCAGCGAAGTAAAGTTAGAGATGGATGACGTTAAAATCACCATCAAAACTGCATCAGATGACAGTAAAGAGACGACATTTGTACAACAAATTCCTGTTGGCAGTGCTCCTCAACCTATTGCGCCGGTGCAAGCTGCACCAGCTCCTACACCTGCTGCTCCCGTAGCTACAGAAAAACCTTCTTCAGAAGAAGACAATTCGAAATACATAACTATCAAATCCCCTATCATAGGAACATTGTACAGAAAACCATCACCAGACAAACCAATGTTTGTTGAAGTTGGTGACACAATAAAGGAAGGGGATGTACTTTGTATCATTGAAGCAATGAAGCTTTTCAACGAAATTGAAAGTGAAGTTTCAGGGAAAGTCGTTAAAATATTAGTTGATGATGCCTCTCCTGTAGAGTTCGATCAGCCACTTTTCTTAGTAGACCCATCATAGTTAAACCCAAAATCTCAAATCCCAAATTCCAAAACCATAGAAATTGGAATTTGTTTTTTGGATATTGTAATTTCTAAGAAGTTATGTTTAAAAAAATTCTAATTGCAAATAGAGGTGAGATTGCCATGCGCGTGATCAGAACCTGCAAAGAGATGGGTATTAAAACTGTTGCTGTCTATTCTACAGCAGATGCAGAAAGCCTACATGTTCGTTTTGCCGATGAAGCCGTTTGTATCGGTCCTGCGCCAAGTAGTGAATCCTATCTTAAAATGTCTAATATAATAGCTGCTGCAGAGATCACAAATGCAGATGCTATACACCCTGGATATGGCTTTTTATCTGAAAATGCCAAGTTCTCTAAAATTTGTGAAGAACACGAAATAAAATTTATTGGTGCCAGTGCAGAAATGATCGATAGAATGGGTGATAAAGCATCCGCAAAATCAACCATGATCGAAGCTGGCGTACCTTGTGTGCCAGGAAGCGAAGGTATAATTCCTGATTTTAAGACTTGTCTAAAAGTAGCAAAAGAAACAGGTTACCCTGTAATGCTTAAAGCTAGTGCCGGTGGTGGTGGAAAAGGAATGCGAGCGGTTTGGAAAGAAGAAGATCTGCAAGATGCATGGGAATCTGCCAGACAAGAAAGTAAAGCCGCCTTTGGAAATGATGATATGTATATGGAAAAACTTATTGAAGAGCCTCGCCATATCGAAATCCAAATTGTTGGTGACAGTAATGGAAGAGCGTGTCACTTATCTGAAAGAGATTGTTCGGTACAAAGACGACACCAAAAACTTACCGAAGAAACTCCATCGCCATTCATGACCGATGAATTGCGTGAAAAAATGGGAGACGCTGCCGTTAAAGCTGCAGAATACATTAAATATGAAGGTGCAGGTACGGTAGAATTTTTGGTAGATAAACACCGTAATTTCTACTTTATGGAAATGAATACTCGTATCCAGGTAGAACATCCTATTACCGAACAAGTAGTAGACTATGACCTTATTAGAGAGCAAATTCTTGTAGCTGCAGGAGTACCTATTTCTGGTAAAAATTATATCCCCCAATTACATTCTATTGAATGTAGAATTAATGCTGAAGACCCTTATAAGGATTTTAGACCTTCGCCAGGAAAAATTACCAATTTACACCTTCCGGGAGGCCATGGTGTGCGTATTGATACCCATGTATATAGTGGATATATTATTCCACCAAATTATGATTCTATGATCGCCAAGTTGATTACTACCGCACAAACCCGTGAGGAGGCAATCAACAAAATGAAAAGAGCGCTGGATGAGTTTGTGGTAGAAGGTATCAAAACTACAGTACCTTTTCATCGACAATTGATGGATCATCCAGATTATGTTTCTGGTAACTATACGACCAAATTCATGGAAGATTTTGAAATGGCAGCACCAGAAGAAGATTAAATAACTCACAAAAAAGCCTCGTAACTGAGGCTTTTTTTTATGATCTTTATCAAAAAAACATGAACCTAAGCTATTGGGAATATAAAACCTGGTTCTCTAATGTTGACTTTACCATTGTGGGTAGCGGAATCGTAGGGCTTTCTTGTGCGCTTCGGTTAAAAACCAGATTTCCAAAAGCCAACATACTGATCCTGGAACGTGGGACGCTTCCTAATGGGGCCAGTACCAAAAATGCAGGTTTTGCCTGTTTTGGGAGCCTTTCTGAAATTATAGATGATCTTAAATCCCATAGCGAAGAAGAAGTATTACAATTGGTTCAAAAAAGATATACCGGACTTCAGTCATTACGAGAAAACCTAGGAGATAAAACGATTGATTATCTTCCAAACAAGGGCTTCGAGCTATTCACCAATGCAGACAAAATACTGTTCGAAGAGTGTCTTTCAAAAAAAGAACAAATCAATGCGTTACTAAAACCGATTTTTGACAATACTGTATTCAAGACACAAGAAAATATTTTCAAATTCAAAAACATTCAACCACAATATATTGTAAACCAGTTCGAGGGTCAAATCAATACCGGAAAGATGATGCAGAGCTTCTTAACCAAGGTTCAATCTGCAGGAATTAATATTTTAAACAATTGCTCTGTTGCCTCGATTAATGATCTTAACACTTCTGTAGAAATAAAAACCAATCTTTTAACGTTTTCTACTAACAAAGTTTTGATTGCAACCAATGGTTTTGCCTCTCAACTAGGAATTGACCAGGTAAAACCAGCTCGAGCACAGGTATTAATTACCAAACCTATCGAAGGTTTGCATATCAAAGGCACTTTTCATCTTGATAGAGGATATTATTATTTCAGGAACATCGATAATAGAATTCTTTTTGGAGGAGGCCGAAATCTAGACTTTACAACTGAAGAAACCACCCAATTAGGTCAAACCCAACTTGTGCAACATAAGCTTGAACAGCTGTTAAATGAAACCATTTTACCAAATATCGATTTTGAAATCGAACATCGATGGAGCGGAATCATGGGCGTTGGCAACCAAAAGAAATCGATCGTAAAACAAGTATCAGAAAATACATTTTGCGGTGTACGCCTTGGCGGAATGGGCGTTGCGATCGGAAGCATTGTTGGCACGGAATTGGCAGATCTATTATAGATCAATCTATTGGTTATGAAAAAGATTCTTCGTTTTTTGTTAAAAAGCTTTGTTGCTTTTATACTGCTTAGCCCACTTTGGGTACTAAGCTATAGGTGGATCGATGTTCCTGCAACACCTTTAATGGGTATTAGAAAACTACAATCTAACCCAAAACATACGATACAACATCGATGGGTCCCACTATCCAAGATTTCAAAAAATTTGCAACTTGCGGTAATTTGTAGCGAGGATCAACGCTTTACAGAGCATCAAGGATTTGATAAAGAGGCTATCGAAAAAGCAATTACCGAACACAAAGCCGGAAAACGACTACGAGGCGCCAGTACCATCACTCAGCAAACCGCCAAAAATGTGTTTTTATGGCCACACCGCAGTTGGGTTCGAAAAGGGCTGGAAACCTATTTTACATTCTTGATCGAAAAAATGTGGAGCAAAGAACGTATCCTCGAAATTTATCTGAATAGCATCGAAATGGGTAATGGAATTTATGGTGCCGAAGCTGCAGCAAAGTTCTGGTACAACAAATCCGCAGCAGATCTCACTTCAGAAGAAGCAGCTGCCATTGCCGCTATTTTACCCAATCCTACAAAATATTTGGCCAATCCAGCTTCAGAATATACCCAGAAAAGAAAAGAATGGATCTTTATACAAATGCGTAATTATGGTACTTTAGTATTCGACAAGGAACAAAAAAATGAATATCGAGGATATTAAACAAAAGTTATTAGATGAATGCCATGAGTATGTCGAAAAGCGTCTACACCGCATTCAGGGTAGTATTGCAGACATACAGGAATCATTAACTACAGAAACCAAAAGCACTGCTGGTGATAAACACGAAACGGGGCGTGCCATGCTGCAATTAGAACGAGAAAAAGCAGGAAAACAACTTGCCGAAGTGCAAAAACTACAGGAAATCATACATAAAATTGATATCTCCCTAACTTCAGCTCCTATTCATTTAGGTAGTTTGGTGATCACTTCTAAAGGAAATTATTTTTTGAGCATCTCTATAGGCAAAATAATCATTGATAGTGAATCATATTTTGTGATTGCTGCAAATTCTCCTATTGGGAAATTATTGCTTGGTAAGACTGCTGGAGACAGTTTTAGTTTTAATGGAAATCATTTCGGTATAATAAACATACTGTGAATTAATTAATTTTCTTCCTATTAAAATTCTATACATTTTGGCAAACAAAAATGATTTTAAGTAAATTGCCGGCTAATAAATCACCATCACCATGCAGAAGTTTTTTGTACTAGCCCTTATGGCAGTGTTTGTTTTTTCGTGTAAACCTTACCAAAACACCAAAATCAGAAAAAATCAGATTTCTTACGAAGATTTTAGGGAAAAACAACGATTGTATCCTACGGATGATGGTTTAATAAAATACATTGATGAGGGCAAAAGTGATAAGGTAATAGTTTTATTGCATGGTGTACCCACTTCAGGTTGGTTGTATCGCAAAATGATCGATCCTTTGGTAGAAAACGGATATCGTGTCATTATTCCGGACATGCTGGGATATGGATCAAGTGATTCTCCTGAAGGTTTTGAACTATATAATGCAGAAAATCATGCTAAACGGCTTTTGGGGCTCATGAAATTCTTAGGTATCGAAACATGGTCTCATGCTATGCATGATGCCGGAGGATTATGGACTTGGGAACTTATGAGAATGGCGCCAAATAAGATCGAAAAATTGATCGTTTTTAATACCATTATGTATGAAGATGGTTTTTATCCACCAGTAAGAATGAAACCTGGCGGAATGGCAAAAACGGCCATGTGGGCTTACAGAAATGGAGTAACCACAAATACCTTACTAAAAAATCTATTTAAACAAGGCCTAAAAGAAAATACGCTTAACACTTTAGACGTAGAAGGATATAAAACACCTTTGCTAGAAGGTAAAACGGAAGCCATGTATTACTTTTTTAGCCAAACCTGTAATGAATTGCCCGATTACTCGGATGTTTTTGAGGACGTGAATATACCCGTTAGTGTGATGTGGGGTGTTCATGACACAATGTTACAGTGGCCCCCGCAAGAAACCAGAGCGTCTGAAGCACTAAAAGTAAATCCCGAAGATATTCATTTTATAGATGAAAAGCATTTTATTCAGGAAACCAAAGCCGAAGAAATTACGTATAAGATTATCGATTTCTTAGTTAAAACTTAGGTTTTATTTATTTTGTAGTTAATATTTCACGAATTTTTTACCAGTTATCAAACTAAAGTAATCAGTTACAAAACAAAACAGTCTATTTGTAGAAAATGAATAGTTAATACCCTTCCGTTTCAATAGTTTTATAGCAGAAATTCTCAATTTAGAATCTCTTAAAACTAATACATCATGTTAAAAAAAATTTAAAAACAGAAGGAGTCCATCCACTTAGTAAAAAAGCTCAAAACGAAATTAAAGGAAATGCAGAAAACACCGTGTATTATGTAGGCTGTATAGCGTATATAAATGGCACTGTATTTTGTAGTCTTAGAGGCAAAAGTCTAGTTAGTATTACTTCGTCAAGTGCAGGATATTGCCCGCTTCCTTGGGAAAAAAATTACAGTATTATCTGCAATTAAATTTTAAACTTCATTTTAATACAACCTGTGGGTTCTTTCATAAACTTTTCAAAGGCTTTGAATAGTCCATCTCAAAAAAACTTCACACACTTCATTACATTGAAGAATCAGAATCTAAAGGGAAATTATTAATAATTCCCTTTAGACCACAGGTTACGTAGTAAGTAAAAGTTTTGAAGTGGGTCTTAAGAAATTCTTTCACGAATTTGATCAATTTAAGCTCACATTTTTGACCCAGTTTTTTAACTCAACCCTAAAAATAGTACCATTAATCAGCTCATGAATTTGATCTAATTCTTCACGATTTACAGCAAGGTCAATCTTTTCGGAAGGTGTTCTTAACAATAGCGACCTGCAATTTTGAGTGTCCATGCACTCATTACAGCATTGCGTTTCTTTGGTTGAAATACAAGAATCAGAAAAATCTTTTAATTCATTTAGCGTAAGCAAGAAACCGATATCCCTAAATACCAATTGAACTCTGGGCATAGTTACTTTTGTTTCTCTCTTCCAAAAAAATGAAATACCAACCTGGTTGCTGTAAATTTTGTCAATAGGGTTCATGTTGAATCAAATTTGATTCAAAAATACTAATTATTTATAATCAATCTAAATAAAAATAAGTTAATTTATGTCCAGACTTGGCTTTGGATAATGAAATAACAATTTGCTTAAGGTTTAAGTTATTTTTTGAAGAATGTTTTTAAGTTCCTTCTTCTTGGATAACAGTATGATAGCAATGGGCGAGATGGAGCCAGGTGAAAGGATGAGGGGATTTTTACATTGAAAACCCTCACTCCTCAGTCCTGTCAAATGGTATACACACCCCCACTTATATAAGTACCCCCTCCCACTTGTATAAGTACCCCGGGGTACTTCAATTGTTAAAGGTTCCTGTAGATTTGTCAGTTAGGGTACTTCCCTAAGTGGAGCGGGGTACTTCAATTGTTAAAGATCCCGGTAGATTTGTCAGTTCACCCACTTATAGTAGTAGGTGCGCCCGGTAGATTGGCACCTCGTCCCGCCTTTTTGGTAGGCTAGCGGGGTATTTTTGTACCTCGGGCCATCTTTTTTGACCATGCACCCTCCTCTTTTGACGATGCACCCTCCTCTTTTGACGATGTACCCACCTTTTTTGCTAATTTGTTGCTATTCAACCGTATCTTCCGGGGTGTCGGCCCTGGTGTTCATGCTTTGAGAAAATCTGGCTTTTAAGAGTTCGTGAGCACTTTGGGCGCCTTCCATCGGCATTTTGCGTGCCGCATCGGCAAGGCTATAGACCGACAGTGCTACTCGGTATACCTCGCTACCCACAATGGTTTGCGTGTCTTTTAACTGGCGCAATACACTTTCCAGCTCCAGAATGATGGGATCTAATTGCTCAAACAGGGTAAGATCTTTGCGAGCTTCTTCTGCCGTTAAAGCACCCGGGATCCATTGGGGCCTGCCCTCAAGGATATGGAGGCTATCTTCTGCAAAAATTTTGTTGGCGCTATTGATTTTGGGTAGATTTTTACGCTCGTTGGGCGTTAAGTTTTGTAAAAAATCTAATTCACATTGTAAGGTGGTAAGACATTGTTGTATACTGGTGATCTCTTCACTGGTAAGTACCTTACTAATTCTGTTGTTTTCGTTCATTTTAATTCTTGTTGTTTATAATTATGTATTTAGTTTATTTATAATTTGAGGAAATTCCTCCCCTCGACTTTCACTCCGACAGGCTCAGTGCGCAGTTCACCCTTCGACTCTGCTCAGGGTTCTATTATATTGTGGGCTGAGCACTTCGACAGCACTTCGATAGGCTCAGTGTGACAGCTCAGGAACCTCAGAGTCGAAGCCCAGGAACCAGCTCTCGAAACCCTGGATAATGTTTAGTACTACTCACCCTTCGAGAGCACTTCGGCAAGCTCAGTATGGCACCTCAGGGTGCGAATACCATCGTGGGGCTAGCGGAGTCGAAGCCTCACCACGTTGTTCACATACGCTTCAAGGCCCTGGATCACCAAGGTATCGGCAAGTGCCATCGCCGTTGGGGAAAACCCATTATTGAAATCCGTAAGGGGCAGAACGGTCCCACAAGCGCCGACCGCTTCAACGATCACTGTGGTGGTCGCCGTGGCGGTTTGGTTGCCCGGCCCTGCTACGGTCTTTATTTAATTAGGTGAGGGTACCGTACGTTTGGATATTGAAAAATTCCCAGAACCATCTTTGGATACCACCTCGACCGAATACTCTGTTTCGATACTGAACTCAATGGGCGCTATGGCGGTCGATGCCAAATCAACCGCCTCAAAGATCGATCTGCCCTCTTCAAAAACCCTCACATCATAGGTCAGGGGATCCCCATCCTCATCGCTCCCTGTCCAGGAGATCTTCATCTGCGAGGGACCTTCATCAAAAGTGATCGTTATCACGGCAGTATAAGGGGCAAAATTACCGATGGGAACACCAGGGGTGCTGAAAGAGTAGTTATCACCGATGGTCTGCCCATCTTCATTGACCGATGTTAGCGACCAGGTATAGGTCTTTCCCCTATCCAATTCTACC
>CANMDH010000045.1 GCA_947496555.1 uncultured Aquimarina sp.
GGTACTGCAATCCGTGGGAGAGTAGGTCGCCGCCTTGTTACAAAACCCTCATCATAAACGATGAGGGTTTTTTTATGGAATAAACTTAGAAAAATGTATAAAACATACAATATAAACGACCAACCAAAAGAGAATATTTATTTTAGTAATTTAATAAGCATAGAGTTATCAAAATGAAAAAATTATTTCAATATTTAGTATTAGGTGCAATAATAGTTTCTGGTATCTTTTATCTGTATGTAAAAAATTCAGGAGTAGAAGATGGAGAGCAAGCTCCCGACTTTGAAACTACTTTAATCGATGGTACGCCATTTAAGCTATCGAATCTACAGGGCAAATACATATTGCTTGACTTTTGGGGATCCTGGTGCCCACCATGTAGAAAAGAAAGTCCTAAACTAGTTACTTTACATAAAAAATATTCAGATCAGTTAACTATTGTGACTGTTGCATTGGAAAAAGATGGGAGACATTGGAAAAAAGCTTCAGAAAAAGATGGATTTGTATGGAAAAACCAGATAGTGGATCAAAACAGATTTGTATTGATGTCCTCAATAGCAAGAAAGTATGGGGTGACCGAAATCCCTGCTAAATTCCTAATCTCGCCTGAAGGAAAGCTTTTGGGAAAAGTGAGTTTTGAACAAATTGATACGCAATTTGGTAAATAAATATATCAAGTAGTACTGAGTTAACTTGATTCCCTTTTGATAAGATTTGTTTTTAATTCTATGGTTTTAGGTGTAGTTCTTAGTAGATGTTCAGTTTGATGAGCAAGTTTTAATTCTTTTAATAAATATTCTATGGCCTTGATACCAATCGTATAGCCAGGCTGATCAACCGAAGTGAGATTAGGTTCAATAATGGTGGTGCTTTTAGAATTACTGAACCCCACTACAGCCACTTGCTTGGGAATTATGATATTATGTTTTTTTAAAGCTTTAATGGCTCCTATGGCTACATCGTCAGTTACCGCAAAAATAGCATCAAATTCAATCCTTTTTGATATCATTTGATTTACGAGTTTTGTACCTTCTTGTATACAAACAGTACCACATTGCGGAATCAGGTTTTTATCGACTTTAATTTGTCGATCTTTTAGGGCTCTAAGGTAGCCTTCAAATCTCTTTTTTGCGTTAAAAGAATGGTCGGTTCCTTTAATAAAAACTATCTTTTTTCTCCCTTGATCTATAAGGTGTTTGGTAGCATTGTAAGCGCCAGTTTCATTGTCTACAATAATCCTGGTGCAGGGTATTTTATCAGAAACCTTATCGTATAAAACTATAGGGCACTTTTCCTTAGCAAGAAGTACATGATCGATATTTTTGGTGTTATTGGTTAACGAGAGTAAAATACCATCCACTCCCGATCGAATCATATTTTCTAATATGTCTTTTTCCAGATCAGGACTATGCCCCGATTCTGATATAACCAAACGGTATCCTTCTTTTCTTGATTGATGAATCATTCCATTAATGATTTTCGAGCTAAAATCCAGGAGTAAATTAGGAATGATCACTCCAATGGTCTTGGTTTGGCTATTTTTTAGACTTTGAGCAGAGTAATTAGGGATATAATTAAGTTTTTTTGCCAGTTGTTGTACTTTATATTTAGTTTCCTGGCTAATATCATGATGGTCCTTTAGTGCACGAGAAATAGTAGACACAGAAAATCCTAACCTTTCTGATAAATCTTTTAAAGTGATATTTCTTTTACCCATTCATGAAATGTGAATTATGCAAACGATTGCGGGACTTTATGCTCTTCATTGTGTAAAATCCAGTTGACTACTTGCTATATTTACAAATATATCCTTAAAAATAAGATAATACCAAAACTTATTATATAAGGCCTAATGATCGAAAATATAATGTTGCAAGAATGAATAAAGATAATTTGTTGAAAGAAGCAAAAAGAGTATTATTGGATAACTTTCAACCCGAAGGGTTTACTATTCCCTGTAAAGGACTTTATCCATTTCAATGGAAATGGGATTCGGGGTTTATTGCCATTGGGCTTGCTCATTTTGATATCGAAAAAGCTAAATCAGAAATAGATTCTCTTTTGAAGTCGCAGTGGGGTAATGGTTTTATTCCGCATATTGTTTTTCATAATGATAGTGATACTTATTTTCCGGGACCTGATTTTCATCACACCTACTTACATCCTGAAGCATCCAAAAAATATAAGTCCAGTGGTATTACACAACCTCCGGTAATCGGATTTGTTCTTGAAGAGTTATATAGATTAGCAGAAGATAAAGACGACATCCTTAGTTTTATTGAATCTCAAATTGACAGCGTCTATAAGAATCATCATTATTTTTATTCACATCGCGACCCTTTTGATGAAGGTTTGGTGTATATCTATCACAATTGGGAATCCGGAACCGACAATTCACCGATGTGGGATCATATTTGGGAAACCATGGATCCTCCGGATTATGATTTTGAACGAAAAGATACAACACATGTAGATGCTTCTCAACGGCCAACAAAGAGAGAATATGATCATTATATACATATAATCGAAATTGCAAAAAGTTGTAATTATGATGATCGCTTAATAGCAGAACGCTCTCCTTTTTTGGTGTATGATCCATTATTTAATGCAATGCTCATCAAATCTAATGAGTCTCTTATAAAGCTATATGAGCTCATAGGAAATCAGAATGATAAAATTAAACAGCTAAAAACATGGCTTAAAAAGAGCAAAAAGAGTTTTAATGATATACTGTTTGATCATAACCTCAATGCATATGTTCACTACGATATAAGAAATAAAACATCTATTCTCCTGATTTCGTCTTCGTCATTTGCTCCTTTATTTGCGGGAATTCCTAATAAGGAAGTAGCTAATAAACTTTTATTGACATTAATGGATCGTTTTGGCGGAAAGGATTTCTATCTCTGCGCTTCATTTGATCCAACAGAAGAGCGTTTCAATCCAAAAAAGTATTGGAGAGGTCCGGTTTGGATAAACCTGAATTGGATTATTTATAAAGGATTGAAACGGTATGGTTTTGATGAGATGGCTGAAAGATTAAACAATGAAACCATAGAGCTAATTGATAAAGAAGGTTTTAAAGAATATTTTGACCCTAGAAAAGAAACATATAAAAATCAAGGTCATGGAGGTTATGGTGGTAACGACTTTTCCTGGAGCGCCGCACTGATCATAGATCTTTTAAATCAATAATCACATGAACTATATTGACTACATCATCATTGCCCTGTATCTTATTACATTTTTAGGGATCGGTTATTTTTTTAAAGAAAATAAGACTTCTAAAGATTATTTTTTAGGCGGAAAAAGCATGGGTTGGTTTCCTCTTAGTTTGTCTACTATGGCGACACAGTTATCGGCGATAAGTTTTATTTCTGCTCCTGCATTTGTGGGATTGAAAGAGGGAGGAGGATTGCAATGGTTAACGTATGAGTTTGGAGTTCCTCTGGCCATGGCTTTTTTGATGATAGCAATTATTCCGCCATTATATAAATCGGGAGTCATTAGTGTGTATGAGTTCCTAGAGCGGCGATTTGATGCTTCTTCCAGACTTTTGATCAGCTTTGTGTTTCAAGTAAGCCGATCCGTTGCCACAGGAGTTATGGTATATACCATGTCTTTGATTCTTCAGGCTACTGTAGGAGTAGACTTTTGGGTTTCGGTTTTGATCATTGGTGTTATTACACTGGTCTATTCTTATCAGGGAGGTATGAAGGCGGTAATTTGGGGTGATGTGATACAAATGATTATTTTGTTTTTGGGTATAGTAATTTGCCTTATTTACGGTATCAGTGAACTGGGAGGGTTCGAGAATTTCATTACGCATGTTGATAAAGATCGTCTAACCGCAGTTGATTTTAGTAAATGGGGGTTTAATAATGCCGATAAGAATGACGAATTCGGATTTTGGCCAATGGTAATAGGTGGGTTTTTTCTGTACGTTTCCTATTATGGTACCGATCAGACCCAATCCCAAAGATTACTTTCTGCAAGTGGAATACCAACGATCAAGAAGTTATTGTTAGCCAATGGATTATTCAGGTTTCCTGTAACATTGACCTATTGCATAATGGGTTTGGTTTTGGGGACTCTACTTACCTTGGATTCTGGATTTGCCGAAATGATGGAATCAGTGTATCAAACAAACATCGATTCTCTCGAAGGTAAAAAGGCTGATTTGATGGTTCCTGTGTTCATTATCAAGTACCTGCCTAACGGAATTATCGGTATTTTGATCGTTGCTATTATGTCTGCTGCGATGTCCTCTTTAAGCTCAACCGTAAATTCATTATCTGCTGTAACAATGGAAGATTTTGTAAAACGCTATAAAAAAGACTTAACTCCAGGATCATATGTTGGGTACTCGAGAGGGTTGTCTGTTTTTTGGGGTGTGATATGCCTTTCATTAGCTTTCTTTGCCGGCAGTATAGAAGGTACAGTGATCGAAGTAATTAATAAAATAGGCTCTGTATTTTTTGGACCCATTTTGGGAGTATTTGTATTGGCTATATTAACCAAAAAAACCAATGCTTTTGGTGCTAATATTGGACTGATCACGGGGCTGGTTTGTAATATCTATTTGTGGTTGTATGTTCCTGAAGTATTCTGGTTTTGGTGGAATGCTATAGGATGTATAGTGACTATTGTGATTGCTTACCTGGCAAGTGCTGTGATCAAAACCAGTAGACAAGCTGATACTTTGGAGATAACTTATTACAAGGAGAAAAAGGAATTATTCATCTTGGTAGGCTATTTCGCTATCATAATTTCAATAGCATTAATACTTCCTGAACTTCTGTCTTAAAAGAACAAAAGCCCAAACTATTCTAAATAGTCTGGGCTTTTGATTTAGAGAGTTTTTAACTAATTAATCTCTAAGAATACTTCTTGATATTACGATTTTTTGAATCTCACTAGTTCCTTCATAAATCTGAGTAATTTTAGCGTCTCTCATTAATCGTTCTACGTGATATTCTTTTACAAAACCATTCCCACCATGAACTTGAACAGCTTCAACTGAAACCTCCATGGCTACTTGTGAAGCATAAAGTTTAGCCATCGCACCAGATAAATCATAATTTTCGTGATTATCCTTATCCATTGCTGCTTTATAAACCAACATTCTGGCAGCTTCTATCTGCACATGCATATCAGCCAGTTTAAAAGCAATTGCCTGATGGTTCATGATTTCAGTTCCAAAAGCCTTGCGAACTTTAGAATATTCTTTTGCCAATTCATAAGCTCCAGCTGCAATTCCTAGTGCTTGTGCTGCGATTCCGATACGACCACCTGCTAATGTTTTCATCGCAAATTTAAATCCAAATCCGTCTTCACCTATACGATTCTCTTTAGGAACTTTTACATCATTAAAAATAAGCGAATGGGTATCACTTCCCCTGATTCCTAATTTATCTTCTTTAGGACCAATTTCAAAGCCTTCCCATCCTTTTTCAACAATAAAAGCATTGATACCTTTATGCTTTTTTTCTTTATCGGTCTGCGCTATTACCAAATAGTAATCTGCACTGCCACCATTAGTGATCCAGTTTTTAGTTCCGTTAAGGATATAATGATCACCTTTATCAATTGCGGTGGTTTTTTGAGAAGTAGCATCACTACCAGCTTCAGGCTCTGATAAACAGAAAGCACCAATAGATTCTCCTGTAGTTAATTTCGAAAGATATTTTTCTTTTTGTTCCGGGGTTCCATAAGTATCAAGTCCCCAACATACCAAAGAATTATTTACCGATACGATTACAGAACAAGAAGCATCTATTTTAGATAATTCTTCCATGGCTAAAACATAGGATACTGTATCCATTCCACCGCCACCATATTCCGGAGAAGCCATCATTCCTAAAAAGCCAAGTTCTCCCATTCTTTTTACTTGTTTGGTAGGGAATTCTTGTTTGTTATCACGTTCAATTACGCCAGGTAGTAATTCGGCTTTTGCAAAATCACGAGCAGCGTCTCGTATCATTAATTGTTCTTCGGATAGTTTAAAGTCCATATTTTACTATAATTTACTGTGCGTGCATAACACGCAATTCGTACTTTTTGATGAAAATAAATTGGGATAACCCTGGTATTTTTAATAATCTTACAAATATAAGTGATAATATGATAGTTTTAGTGTTTTTTTTGTTTTTTGATCAGATCAATTTTTATGCTTGTGTTTGAGGGATTTTTTTGGTTATTTTGGTGTGAATAGTAAAAAATTAATAGCTGTTTTTGGTGCAATTTTAATTCCCATAATTTTCTTTTTATTTAAGCATTTGCCATATTTAGTTTTTTATATTTGTGAGAATACTTTGTAACTATAATTTCAATGTAATTTAATACCCCTATAATATGACTCAACTCTAACCTCCTTTGGGAGGATTATTTTTAATTTAAACGAAGGAATACAATTTTCTAGAATTGTTTACAGTAAAGAGTTATTTATTCTATGAGTTGAAATTTTATAAATGAAAGATTTATTAAAAAAATACGAAAATAAAGTACCAGAGATAGTTTTTAATTGGAAAGATTCTGAAACTGAAGCAGAAGGCTGGACAGTAATTAATTCCTTAAGAGGTGGTGCAGCAGGGGGTGGTACAAGAATGCGTTTAGGATTGGATATGAACGAGGTTCTTTCTTTGGCAAAAACAATGGAGGTCAAATTTACGGTATCAGGTCCGGAAATAGGTGGAGCCAAATCGGGTATTAATTTTGATCCGAATGATCCCCGAAAGAAGGATGTACTGAAACGATGGTATAAGGCCGTTTCTCCATTATTAAAAAGTTATTACGGAACCGGAGGAGACCTTAATGTAGATGAAATTAATGAAGTAATCCCGATTACCGAAGAGTGTGGAGTTTGGCACCCACAAGAAGGAGTCTTTAATGGACATTTTCAACCTACTGAAGCCGACAAAATAAATAGAATTGGGCAACTAAGGCAAGGAGTTATAAAGGTATTAGAGAATACTACGTTTTCACCTGATGTTTCCAGAAAGTATACGGTAGCCGATATGATTACCGGATATGGAGTCGCTGAAGCGGTGCGCCATTATTATGAAATTTATGATGGCAATGTAATAGGAAAGAGAGCTGTAGTGCAAGGATTTGGTAATGTAGGATCTGCGGCGGCGTATTATCTTTCTGAGATGGGAGCAAAGGTAGTAGGAATTATAGACCATGCCGGTGGACTTATAAAAGAAGAAGGATTTTCTTTTGAAGAAATAAAAGAACTATATTTAAATAAAAAAGGGAACAAGTTATATAGTGATACTTTGATTCCTTTTGAAGAGTTAAATGAAAAAATATGGTCATTACCAACAGAGATTTTTACTCCTTGTGCTGCATCTAGGTTGATTACCGAAGATCAAATTACACAAATGATCAATGCAGGTTTAGAAGTAATATCTTGTGGTGCTAATGTTCCTTTTGCAGATAAAGAGATATTTTTTGGCCCTATTATGGAGTATACAGACGAAAGAGTGAGCCTTATCCCAGATTTTATTTCTAATTGCGGGATGGCAAGAGTATTTGCATATTTTATGGAGCGAAAAGTGCAAATGACCGACGAAGCTATTTTTATGGATACTTCAGAAACAATAAAGAAAGCGATTCAAAACACTTATAATAACAATCAAACAAAAACTAATATAAGTAAGACAGCATTTGAGATAGCTCTTAAACAGCTGTTATAGTATTAATCGTATAACCAGTACAAACTATGTTCAAGTATTTTCTAGGTAGTAGTCCGAAATGGTTCAAAGCCGTAATGATCGGATTTTTAATTTTCAATGTATTTTCTTATTTCATTTTAGGACCGACAGTTACAGCGTGGTTATTTATTGGCGAGTTTATTTTTACTCTGGCAATGGCTTTAAAATGTTATCCTTTGCAGTCAGGAGGAATTCTGGCTATACAGGCTTTAGCTTTAGGGCTTACACATCCTATGTATAAATTAGATCATGGCAAAATTGTACGTGATGAATTAGGTAAAGGAATTAAAGGAGGTGTACTTCTTGAAGTTGAACAAAACTTAGAAGTGATACTTCTGCTTGTCTTCATGGTAGCAGGGATCTATTTTATGAAGCCTTTATTGATGTATATTTTCAGTAAAGTGTTTACCAAAATAAGATCAAAAATGATCTTGTCCTTACTGTTTGTATTCCTTGCAGCTGTGCTTTCAGCATTTTTGGATGCCTTAACCGTAACAGCTGTATTGATTAGCGTGGCCGTAGGGTTTTATGGAGTGTATCATAAAATTCATTCGGGCTCTGGTGATTATGATGAAAGTGGAGTATTGGATAGAAAAGAGTTGAGCGGAGAAACATTGGAGCAATTTAGAAGTTTTCTTAGAAGTTTGGTAATGCATGGTGTGGTAGGAACTGCTCTTGGGGGCGTGTGTACATTGGTTGGTGAACCACAAAACCTGTTGATTGGTGAACGAATGGGTTGGGATTTTATACAATTCTTCCTGAAAATGGCTCCGATCGCACTCCCAGTTTTAGCAGCAGGATTGGTAACCACTGTTATTTTAGAAACAACAGGAACTTTTGGATTTGGAGCAAAATTACCAGAAGTAGCGCGTAGAATTATAGAAAGTTATACCGAAGAAGAGGATGCAAATAGATCTGATCAATCAAAATATGGATTAATTATACAAGCAGTATCCGCAATACTCCTAATTATTGGATTGGCGTTGCACCTAGCTCCGGTCGGATTTATTGGATTGGCATTGATAATTGTTCAAACTGCTTTTATGGGAATTACCGATGAGCATCAATTAGGACCTGCTTTTGAAGAAGCACTGCCATTTACAGGTTTGCTGGTTGTATTTTTTGTTATCGTTGCTATGATTCACGATCAACATCTTTTTACTCCTATTATTGATTGGGCGTTACAACTAAAGCCCGAAGACCAGCCAGCAATGTTTTATGCAGCGAATGGAGTGTTATCCATGATAAGTGATAATGTTTTTGTTGCCACAGTGTACATAGGAGAAGTTAAACAGGCTTTTGATGGTGGAGCAATATCAAGAGAACAGTTTGAAAAATTAGCGATAGCAATTAATACTGGAACAAATTTGCCAAGTGTTGCAACACCTAATGGTCAAGCGGCGTTCTTATTTTTGTTAACCTCCTCTTTGGCACCATTAATTGGGTTGTCATATACCAAAATGGTAAAAATGGCATTTCCATATACCATCGTACTGGGAGTGGCAGGTTTATTAGGGATCATATATATGCTATAAGAAGAAACGACATACTTAACCTACAGAAATAACGTTAGTATACTAACACTAAATTAACAAAATCAAAATGATGTATTTATCTATGCTTGGTGCTATTACCCAAAACACCAAAGAAATTGACCCAGAAGTAGAAGAGAAATCACTATCCATAATGGATCTGTTGTTTAGCGGAGGAACAGGTGCCGTGGTAATAATTTCTATTCTTTTTGTATTGCTTTTTGTAGCGGTTTATATCTATTTTGAAAGGCTTTTTGCTATAAAGGCCGCATCAAAATATGATGAAAGCTTCATGAGTAAAATTAGAGATAATGTAGCAAGTGGAAAGATTGAAGCAGCCAAAATTTTATGTGCTCAAACAAATAACCCTGTTGCAAGATTAACCGAAAAAGGAATTTCAAGAATTGGACATTCATTAGAAGATATTAATAAAGCGATCGAAAATGCTGGTAGGCTGGAAGTATACAAGTTAGAAAAGAATGTGAGTATTCTAGCCACTGTTGCCGGAGCAGCTCCAATGATTGGTTTTCTTGGAACGGTAATTGGTATGATTATAGCATTCCATAATCTAGCATCCAGTTCGGGAACCGCGGATATGGGAGTTTTGGCAGAAGGAATTTATACTGCAATGACAACCACAGTAGGCGGATTGGTAGTTGGTATTGTAGCTTATATTGGTTATAATCATTTGGTTGTACGCACTGATAAGGTCATTCATAGTATGGAAGCGAATGCGGTAGATTTTCTTGATTTGTTAAACGAACCTGCATAATATGAACTTAAGAGGAAGAAATAAAGTGAGTCCAGAGTTTAGCATGTCGTCAATGACAGATATTGTATTTCTGTTATTGGTGTTTTTCTTGTTAACGTCTCCGGCAATTACTCCAGAAGCCTTGGATCTTATATTACCAAAGGCCAAAGGAAAGAGCTCTAATGTTCAAAATATATCGGTAAGCATTACTAATAAGTTGCAGTATTATGTAGACGATGAACGTATTAGCCAAAGTAGACTAGAATCAACACTATTATCTCGTTTACAAGGACAAAATGAACCTACTATTATTCTGAGAGCAGAGGAAGGTGTTCCTATCGAAAAAGCTGTTGGAGTAATGGATATTGCAAATCGAAATAAGTTTAAAGTAATACTGGCTGTGAAACCAGATTGATATGATAAAATTAGATACAAGACATAAAAGAAAGTCCTTTGTGCTTACCTTGCTATTGCACATAGGACTTATTTTTTTATTTTTTTATCTAAGCCTAAACTATATAGTTCCTGAAGAAGAAAGTGGAATTGCTGTTAATTTTGGAACAACGGTAACAGGATCCGGTAAAGTGCAACCTAATAAACCGATCAAAACATCTCCTAAAAATACAACACCAGAAACTACTCGGGTAACACCAGAACCGCAAGAGGATTCTCCAGAGATCAAAGAAGAAGTAGTTACGCAAGACACAGAAGATGCACCAGTAATTGATAAGAAACCGAAGAAAAAACCTCGAAAAAAGGTAGAAAAACCTAAAGAGGAACCTAAAAAAATAACCGATCAAAAACCTATAGAAACTCCTAGAAAAGATAAACCTGTAAAAAAGGTCGAGCAAAAGAAACCAGACCCGAAACCAGATAAGTCTACATTAGATATCTTAAATAGTTTTTCTAATGGCCCAAAGAATGATGGTCAGGCTAAAGGAGGAGAAGGAAATGATAGTTCACCAGGCGATAAAGGAAGTCCGGATGGAGATCCCAATGCCAAATCATATTATGGTAATGGTAAAGGACTGGATGGAGACGGAAATTATCGATTAGGAGGACGAAAAGCCTTAAATAAAGAAAAATTTGTTCAGGATTGTAATGAATCTGGTATTGTTGTGGTAAAAATAGAGGTAAATCAAAGTGGGAGGGTAGTTAGAGCAACACCTGGTGTTAAAGGAACAACCAATAGTGCTTCCTGTTTAATGGAACCTGCAAAAAGAGCCGCATTGGCAACTAGATTTAATAGCGATTCTAAAGCGCCTGTAAAGCAGGTTGGGACAATAATTTATCAGTTTAAACTTTCCGAATAAAAGAAAAATGAATTATAGGGAAACCCTGGATTGGATGTTTGCCCAATTACCAATGTATCAGCGTCAAGGCGATAGTGCTTATAAAATTGACCTTAATAACACAATACAGTTAGCAGAGTATCTGGGAAACCCGCATTTCAATTTTAAAAGTATTCATGTAGGTGGGACCAACGGAAAAGGCTCTACCAGCCATATATTAGCTTCAGTTTTGCAAGAGACCGGTTATGAGGTGGGATTATATACTTCTCCCCATTTAAAAGATTTTAGAGAACGTATTCGAATTAACGGTATAGAAATATCAAAAGAATTTGTAGTTGATTTTATAACAAAGCATCGTTCATTCTTTGAAGATAATCGGCTATCTTTTTTTGAAATGACAGTTGGGATGGCATTTCAATATTTTTCTGAATCAAATATTGATATTGCTGTTATCGAAGTAGGATTGGGAGGTAGATTGGATTCTACAAATGTTATAACACCCGAGATTTCTGTGATCACAAATATTGGTTTGGACCATACTCGTTTTCTAGGTAATACGTTTGCCGAAATAGCTTCTGAAAAAGCTGGAATAATTAAAGAAAATGTTCCTGTCGTAATCGGTAGATCTACTTCTGAAACAAAAGAAGTGTTTGTAGAAAAAGCAAAAAGTTGTAACAGTGACTTATATTTTGCAAAAGAATTTAAAGGAAGATTATTTACTTCCGACCTCAAAGGAGAATATCAAAAAGAAAATATAAGAACCGTATTACAAACCATTTCAGTGTTAAGGAATAACGGTTGGAATATTACTGAAGAAGCAATTAAAAAAGGTCTAAGTAATGTAGTTTCTAATACAGGTTTATTAGGTCGCTGGCAAATTCTACAACAAAATCCAAAAGTAATTTGTGATACGGCGCATAATCCTGACGGATTAAAGGTTGTTTTAAAACAATTGTCTGAGGAAACCTATGATAATCTTCATATTGTTTTGGGAGTGGTTAATGATAAAGATTTGGATTCAATATTGAAGCTTTTTCCTGTAAATGCAATCTATTATTTTGCGAGACCAAATATTCCTAGAGGATTAGATGAAAAAAGACTGTCAAAAAAGGCGTCAGAATTTAATTTAATCGGAAAAGAATATTTATCGGTCTCGCAAGCTTATAATACTGCTTTACAACAAGCTACAGATCAAGATTTGATCTATGTTGGAGGAAGTACATTTGTTGTGGCGGAAATAATTTAATTTTTCTTCAAAATTCTTTTGGTAGACTATAAAACTGTCTTATATTTGCATCCGCAATCGCAAGATAGCGGGCGCGTAGCTCAGTTGGTTCAGAGCACTTGGTTTACACCCAAGGGGTCAGGGGTTCGAATCCCTTCGCGCCCACGAAAAGAGAATCTTCATTCAAGAAATGTTGATTCTCTTTTTTTTGTTTCTACTATAATGCCGCGAGGTTATAAGAATATTGTAATACGAAATCAATTACTTTTTCAAGGTTCGAACTCTTAAAGTCATTTTTTCGAAGTTGCTCCTGAATTTCAAATTTTTCTTTCTCTAGTTTGTCTCTAAATTTATCATATTGATCTTTGGAAATTTCTTCAAAAACAAATCGTCCTTCTAATCAATCTAATTTAGTTTGAAGTTGCTTTAGTTCGGTTTCCTTTCTTTTAATATCTTCTTATCGTTCTTTGTTCATTTCCAAAAAAGAATAGGTCAGGATTTCTTTAAAAGGCGGAATGTATTTTGTATCTTCAAAAGAAAAGGTAGTTAACAACTCTTTAAATTTTGGTGCATAAGTTTGGTACTCCTATTTTCTTTGCTTCCTTTCCTTCTGTTTTTGTAGTAGTATAATCCCTTTTTTCTAAAAATGTCTCCCGTATAAATTGCATACAGATGATCTGACAAACATCTTTAAAGGAAGGTTTTCATCTTCTAAGGTCTATTTTACTCCATCTTCTCTAGAGTGTAAGAGATTATGTATTTTCAGAAAGGTTTCTTTGGAAACCATCGCCTCGTGTTTACCTTCTATAACTTCTCCAGGAATAATAGAATTTACAATGACCCACAATAAAAAGGATTTCTAAAATATTTACTTAACTTTTTGTCTGTAATATCTAGTCCTTTTTCTGTTAATTTCTGTGTGAGCCATATTATGTTCTGCTTTCCAGAGAAAAGCTTTACGAAGTAATTTACCTTGTTCATTTACCACATAATCGGGGATTTTTCCATTACCCGGATTTAGGTTTGTATATCCAAAGGGAGTAGCACCGATCCAATATCCTTTACGGAGTTTGTTTGGCATACTCGTGACGGATTTATCTCTTCTTTGATTATTATAACAAAGAAGGTAGGCATCAAAATTTGGATAATGAACATCCGATAGTCATTTATCAACAAAATCTAAAACCCGCAGCATAATGAAAATCAAAGAGAAGATCGGTTGTCAACAAAAAAGGGAAGTTATCAGTCTCTCCCCCTCTTTCATCATCATTAACATCTTATTTTTGATATTCTGTCCTAAACATGAGGGGAGCTATAGTAGCATTTTTCAACCTTCAAAAAAATCAAATAACCATTGGAAAAATTGGCCAGAACGTGGAATGTTATAATAAAGTATGTATGATAAGAATGTATAACTGCAATGAATTCTACATTATCAGATCAGCATAAAACTACAAAGGCCAATGACAAATGACAAATTAACGTATTTTTAATTTGACTTATGGTGGTAAGACATCACTGGACTCAAAATGAAGAAGAAACGTAATGAAATATAAACTAACATGTTTATTTTTGGTATACTAATTACAATTTGTTGATATTAAGTAGCTTGATTAACTTTTATCATTTTTTGTTTTAAATAAACTGTAGGTTTAGTGTTTACAATATTTCTAGATTACTTTAGAATTTATACCTTTAAACTTTGGCGAGTAAATAAAGCATGAAGTACTTTCTATTGAAATAATTTCACAAAGCAACAAAAAAAACACTTATGAAAGAAAATTATACTGACCTTCAGGAAAATATGTACAAGAATTATTACAAATATTCTGGGGAAAGTAAATTAGTTGAGAAAATATGGTCAGACGCTTTTGGGGATAATTATCCAACAGGGCTAAATCATTTTGGGTTTCTAACAAATACAGATTTGGAAATGATTTCTCGTGATTTAAATACAGAACATGGGGATAGTGTTTTGGATATTGGTTGTGGAAAAGGTGGGCCAGGTTTGCGTTTAGCAGAAAAACATGGGCTGAAACTAATCGGGATTGATTTGATCCCGGAAGCAATTTATGAGGCTGACCTATTCAAAGCTAAATTTGATTTGGATTTTGAGGCAAAATTTAAAGTAGGTGGGTTTTGTGAGATACCGCTTTCAGACTCTACAATAGATGTGGTTATTAGTATAGATGCTTTTTGGATGGTTCATGATAAAGTTACTGCATTAAATGAATTGAAAAGGGTAATGAAAGAAGAAAAGAAGTTTGTTTTTACGACTTGGGATAGCACCTATTTTGATCAAACTGCTTTACTAGAAGAATGTGGTTATAAGGTTATTTCTATTAAAGAAACTGAAAAATGGAAAGAATACCAGACAAAGGTTTACAACGATATACTTAGATTTAAAGAGGAACTTAAAAAAGAGCTTGGAGCGGCATCTAATATCTTAATATCAGAAGCTACAAATGTTTTACCTATGCTTAATTCTAATTCTACTGTAAGGCGTATTTATCTTTCCGAAGTGTTGTAAAACAAAAAAACTTTAGTAAAACATTAACTGAGTTAATAAAGTGTTGATAATTTTATTGCTTCTGAAATTGTTCTTAACTATTTCATTTTTAGAGTTGTGAAAAAAGATAAAGAATAAGATCTCTTTAAAAAACCTATTTTCTTTAAGATTTAATAGCATTTAGATTGCATTGTTAACACAGGTTTTAGTGAAAATATATTACCTTTACTTTAACCAATTTAAATTATGACGCACAAAAAACCAATTTATGCTTAGACATTTTACTGTAGTGTTTATTCGTAATTTGCTTAAGAATAAACAAGTAACCATAATCTCTCTTATTAGCCTATCCATCTCATTTTCTATTTCTTTGATATTATTGAATTATTATAATTATCATAAAACCTTTGATGATTATAATTCTGGGGATACAATAATTCTGAGGGCATATCAAACGGCAAAAAATAACTATGCCGCGAATCAAGGTTCGTTGTTAACTTATGCTCCTTTAAGTAAGTTGTTAAAGGATAAGATTCCAAATGTTTTAGAGTCTGGAAGATTATATCAATGGAATGAAGGGGTTCTTTCCTATAATAATAATAAATTCTCTCAAAATCTATTTTATGGGGATCGATCATTATTTGATATTTTTCCATTTAAATTTCTTACTGGTAGAGTTGGTGGTGTATTTGATTCACCTAATAAGGCAGTAATATCAAAAACTTTATCAGAAAAATATTTTGGTAATATTAATTCCGTTGGAAAGACCTTGGTTTTTAAGGACTGGTATCAGGATGTGCGTTTTGAAGTCGTTGGTGTGTACGAGGATATGTCAGAAAAAATGCATGTTAATTTAGATATATTGATTTCATTTAATAGTTTGAGTGTAAATCCTATATGGAGAGGGCCTGTCGATAATAATTGGAGCTCGGATAGTTTCTATACTTATTTAGCAACTGTCCAAGGTACCGATGTCGAAGGCCTTGTTAAACAAATCAATAATTTAACAGACTATTTGCCTAAATACGTAAGTGATAATGTTTCATTTGATTTACAACCGATACAAGATATCCATTTAAATTCTAATCTGAGCTATGAGATTAGTGAAAATGGGGATAAGAAGATGATCAATTTTTTACTTTTAATTGGTGTTTTAATTGTTGTAATTGCTATTATTAATCTTATAAACTTTTCTATTTCAAATGTTGTTGATCGGGCAGAAGAGGTTGGTGTAAAAAAAGCTATTGGAGTAAGCGCTAAAAGGCTTAGGTTGCAGTTTTTGTTTGAATTTTCTGTTTTCAACACAGGGGCACTGTTTTTTGGTTTTATCCTTTTTGCAATTATAGCGAGATCTGGCTTTATAGATATATTAGACACACCTGGTCAAACATTTGACTATACGTTCTGGTTATTTGTAGGTGCTTTATTCTTAATGGGATTTTTTTTAAGCGGAATATATCCGGCTACTATATTTTCACTTTTTAGAATAAATGATTTAGGAAATAGGAGCTCGGGAGATTTAACTAGAAAGTTTTTAATGGTATTTCAGTATATAGTTTCTGTAGGGTTAATATATGCGGTTACTGTTATTCATGCACAATTTAATTATCTATCTGAAAAGGATTTAGGTTTTGAAAAGGATAAAATATTGGTAGTTAAGGCCCCTTCTACAATAAGAAATGATTCTATCTATATTGCTTCTATTAATTTGATAAAAAATAAGTTGACACAATTTCATTCAGTTAATTCTGTTTCTGCATCAAGTGCTGTGCCAGGAGCGGAATTTGATGGAGAACTTGAAATGTCAAGAAATGATTATGTTAAAAAAACTGTAAAGGTCAATACTTTTGTCTCAACTGACCATGATTTTAATAAAATCTACAATCTAAAACTGTTAGCAGGTCGATTTTTGGATTCATCGATATCTTCGGATAAAGAAAGTGCAGTAGTTATTAATAGAACATTATTTAATCAACTAGAGTTTGCAAATTTTGAAGAGGCAATTGGTCATGAAGTGAATTTTGCAAATTCTATTAAAAATATTGTTGGAGTCACTGAAGATTTTCATTTAGAAAATCTTAAAGAGAATTATAAACCTGTCGTTTTTAGTATTGCTCACCATCCTTCGGTTATTGCATTCATTTCTATGAAGGTAAATAATGCATCAATGCAAGAAACTGTCAGTTTTGTAAATGAGATTTATAAGACTGAGTTCGATGTTGATGCAGAGTGCTTTTATATTGAGGATTATTTTAATGAGCGATATGGCAAGGACATCGGCTTTTATGAACTTTTTCAGATATTAACTTTTATAACCATTCTATTAACTATTTTTGGCTTGATGGGACTTTCGTTTTATTATGCTTCAAAAAAGTATAAAGAAATTGCTATACGAAAGGTATTTGGTGCTGATTCTCTGGATATATTTATTATTTTATTCAGATACTTTTTTTATCTACTTTTAATAGGGTCTATAATTGCTCTTCCTATTTTCTATTTTGGAGTAAACAAATGGCTCGAAAGATATGCCTATCGGGTTGATCAATCTTGGGTTTATTTTGTAATACCAATCGTCACCATAATACTTATTACGCTATTGGCTACAGGGTCGATGTTATTTAGAGCTTCTACTCAAAACCCTGTAATTGCTTTAAAAGAAAATTAATAATCAAAAATAATTATACTATATGAAATTCTTTGCACATTGTTTGGCTTTTATCTTTGGGGTGTCCAATATTTTGTATGCTCAATATCCAAATGATAACCCTTATTTGACAGCTTATAATGTAGAAAAACATTGGACTAATGAAATTAACTGGAAGAATACTATTTATGCTCCAGGTATTAAAGGGTTAATTGATAAGAAGAATTCTATAGACTCGCTTACCTTACATCAAGAAATGCAGAAATTATCTGAAAAAGGAGGTGGAGTTATTTATTTTCCAGAAGGTGTTTTCTACTTCTCATCGGATGTTAAGATGTTAAGTAATGTGGTACTTAGAGGGGCAAATCTTAAAGGGACTACAAAGGCAATAGAAGATGGGTATAAACCCCTAACGAGATTCGAATTTCCTCAGTTTGTGGCAGAGTTTAGCGGGAATGGAACCCCTCACACATCAATAAAAAGAATTATTGCCGATAATACCACTAGCCTTAGTAACTTTGGACTAGTTAATCTTGATATCAATAGGGCAACAATAGAATTTCATGCGGGAGGTTATGAAAAGAAAATTACTTACCAGGGTGAGACTATGACTCCCAAATACTTACATTCAAATGTAATAATATATGGTGTTAGAATTAACAATTCTGTGGCGCTCTCTCCAGAAATCCCAACAAAAAGCCAGGTTGAAAACGGGTTTGATTGGTTAAGATGGCCATTAAGATATATTGGTAATATTAATGTCAATGTGAAAGCCAATTGTCTTTTGGCTAATAATCGAATAAATGATGATGTGACCGATAATTTTAGTTTTCCGGTGTATGAAACTGATCTTGGTAGAAAAATTGGCGAAAACAAGGTAGTGTTTTCATATTTGGATCAACCAGGAATTTGTCTAAATCAATATAAAGTTACACTTGAAGGTAATAAAGGTGATAAGGAATATGGTAAATGGGGGCCATATGGACTTTACCTTCATGTAAGTGAAAGAAGTGAAGAATTTGCTCCAGAACCTTCTCCAGAAAGCGAACCGCATTTATTTCCTGATGGGAAGTTAGAAGTAGTTGATAATTATGTTGTTACGACTACAAGAAATTCTGGGATTCTTAGTTATGCTAAAGTTAACCTTATTTTGGAAGGTAATAAAACGCTTCAGGTCAATGAAGATCATTATATAGATCATGTTGGTAAAATAGGGCTAAATAATTATCTGTCTTCAAAAGTGGATGCTTTGTTCGAGAAACATCATAAGATTTTAGATAATGGAGATACTTTAAAATATAGACTTCATAGTCCTAAACCCGATAAGATAAAGTCAAAATACCCATTGATTCTATATTTACACCCTGAAGATATGGCGGGTAATGATAATAGGAGTCAACTTAATTTATTCATTCCTTATTTATGTGAAGACAAGATTAAATCAAAATATCCCGCTTACATATTAGCTCCTCAGGACACAGACAAAGATATTTCCTGGAATGCCTATGAACCAAAGGTAACAAATGGTAGATTGGAAGGGGCATTGCGAGTTCTGGATAGTTTAGTTCTGGAAAAAAATAATATAGATAAAAACAGAATCTATGTCATGGGCTTATGTAATGGAGCAACCGTAGCATTGCGATTAGGGTTTGAGCATAAAAATAAGTTTGCTGCAATAGCATCTTTAGATGGAACTGAATTAAACTTAGCTAAAGAAAAATATTTAGAAGAAGAATTTAAAATTGTGTCTGAAACTCCTTTTTGGACTTCTTATCCAGTAGACTTAGCCCATTTATCACTTTTTCAAGGAACAAAAATTAATGCATTAAAAATAAGGAAAGCAGGTGGTGAAGTGATATGTAAAGCATATCCTGGCTACTCTAGGGAGCATATATTATATGCATATCTAAAAGATGAGGAGTTCTTACCATGGTTGTTTTCTAAATCAAGAGAGAATAATTAAATATAAAGTAGTAAAAGAAATCTTTATGAAATCATTTGTTCAGAAAAACAAAATAATTTTTGCATTAATTCCTTTTATCTTCTTGGGAATTTCTAATATTTCATTTAATAATTCGCAATGGTCAGAAATAACCAGTGTAGAGTTGGGAGAAAAATTATTTTTTGACCCTATCCTTTCTAGTGACCATTCTATAAGTTGTGCTTCATGTCATAAACCGGAATTTGCATTTGCAGACAATATACCTTTAAGTAATGGCGTAAATTCTAAATTCACCTCACGCAATACTCCTTCGGTAATGTATTCTGATGCAAGATTAACTTTTTTTTGGGATGGGCGTGCTCAGTCTCTAGAACATCAGGCATTTTTTCCGATTACTAATCCAAATGAGATGAATTTACCTGAAGATGAAGCTATAAGAAGGTTAAATGAAAGTGAGTTTTACACTAATGCTTTTATGAAAGTATTTAATGATAAACCAAAAAAAATATATGTGTCAAAAGCGCTAGCAGATTATCAAAAAAGTTTGCGGCATTTTAATTCACCATATGATCGATTTACAAATGGAGATGATACCGCAATTAGCGCTTCCGCTATAAGAGGGATCGATTTGTTTAATACTAAAGCCAAATGTAGTAATTGTCATGGTGGACGAGACAAAACGGATGATGCATTTTTTAATATCGGATTGTATAATGGAAAGGAGTATAATGACAAGGGAAGATTTGACATTACTAAAGATACTAATGATCTAGGTAGGTTTAAAACTCCTCTATTGCGTAATACCGAATTAACAGCTCCATATATGCACGATGGTTCTATGGAAACACTAGATGAGGTATTGGAATATTATAATAACCCCGATGAGTTTGTTAATAATAGTAAAGCGAGGGATACATTATTAAATAAACCTCTTGGTTTAACCAAGCAAGAAATTCAAGATTTAAAAGCATTTATGCTGGCTTTAACTGATGAAAACCTAAAGTAAATTGAATTATTATATGAAAAAAAAGATCACTTTTTTTTGTTTTGTTTTTTATGGGTGTATTGTCTTAGCTCAAAACCAACGCCCTTCAATTAATAATGTATTACTGACCAATAATAAAGAAAATGAACGGTTAGAAATAGTCTTTGATTTGGATGATCCTGAAGATAAACATTTAAGAGTGAATGTTGACCTATATGATGAAAATGACGTTTTGTTGAAAGGGATCGTTTTATCGGGAGCTATAGGGGATTCTATAATAGTAGGAAAGAAAAAGATTATTTATTGCGATTATCCCGAAAGCTTAAAATCTTCAGAAAGTGTTTCTATTAGTATAACTGCAAATGATTATCATCCGGTTCATATTCAAGATTTGATAGAACAGGTAAATGTAGATAATCTGAAAAGAGATTTAGAATTTGTTGAAGGACGAAGATTTCCAATTACCTTAAAAGATGCTGAGCATCACAAAGAAGTAAGAAAGTTTATTACCGATAATTTTGTAGAAAGTGGTTTGCAAGTTTTTGAACAAGATTCGTTGATGAATTCTTTCAACGTTAAGAATATAATAGGTGAAAAACAAGGGCTTAAAAATGCGAATTCGAGTTATATACTATGTGCCCATTATGATGCATATTTCAAAAGCCCAGGAGCAGATGACAACGCATCAGGTGTAGCGGGAATGCTTGAAGCTATGAGAATTCTTAGCAAATATAATTTTGATCGGTCCATTAGATTTATTGGTTTTGATATGGAGGAAGATGATCTGCTAGGAAGTACAGCCTATACTTCAGGTCAATATCAGGATAAGAATGAAATAGACGGCGTTGTGAACCTAGATATGATTGGATATTTCTCAGAAAAACCTAATTCACAATTGGTACCTGATGGATTTAATAAGTTATTTCCAATTGCTTACGAAAAAGTTGCTTCTAATAATTTTAAAGGAGATTTCGTAGTTATTAATTATATAGAATCTTCTGCTGATCTTAAAAATACTTTTAAAGAATCAATCTCTAAATATACTCCAAGTTTAAAAAATGTTTCACTAGATGCTGCAGTTACAGGAGAGCTCAATTCTGAATTATCAGCCAGTGATCATTTAAGCTTTTGGAAAGTAGGAGTTAAAGCTATCCATATAGGTGATGGGGGTGCTTCTCGAAACATTTATATTAATACAAAAAAAGATAGATTAAAGTTGATTAATTATGAGTACATGAAGTATGTAGTTAAAGCTACAATTGCCGCAATAGCAGAACTGGCAGGATTAAATAATTTGAGCTCTTATCAAGGGCAAATTAATATGGATGTTAAATAAATATTTATTGAGAGTTTATTTATTTTGAATGTGATACATAAACATACCGAAGAAGTCTTGCCTTACTACCTATACCATAGTGCAAAGCATAAAGGTATCAACTTCATTAATGCAAGTAATAGTGAGGAGTTTTTAGCTTACGATGATTTATTAGAAAAATCACTTATCGTTTTAAAGAATCTTCAAGATTTAGAATTGCGTGAAGGAGATGAAATAATATTTCAAATTCAAAATAACAAACATTTTTTGGTAATATTTTGGGCTTGTGTTTTAGGGAAGTTTATACCTGTGCCTTTATCTGTTTCTAATGCCAACAATAGGGATCAACGTCTCATGGCTATATGGAAAATGCTAAATAATCCACATTTAATTACCGACCTTAATAGACCATATGTTGATCTTTTGGGGGTTAAAGAACGAAAGATAATTAATTTACACTCGTTATATAAGGACAATGGAGGTGGAAAACTTACCAATATTAATAAAGATGACATTGCTTATATTCAGTTTTCATCTGGTTCTTCAGGTAATCCAAAAGGGGTTGAGCTAACACATCAAAATGTATGTATTAATGCTCTTGATATAATAAATAGTTCTGAATCATCAGATAAAGATTCAAGCTTGTGCTGGATGCCTCTTACTCATGACATGGGAATGATAGGTTTTCATATTTCTTCCTTAGTTGGAAATATTAATCAACACATCATCCCAACCGAAGTTTTTATTCGTAGACCTAAATTATGGATTTCAAAAGCTTCAGAGCATAAAGTAACTACATTATATTCTCCAAATTTTGGATTTAAGTATTTTTTGTCAGCTTTAGGTAACGATGATAATGCTGATTGGGATTTGTCAACAATTAGGATAATTTATAATGGAGCTGAACCTATTCTACACTCTTTATGTGATGATTTCATAGAAAAGCTAAAAAAGTTTGGTCTAAGAGAGAGATGCATTCTAACCGTTTATGGGCTTGCTGAAGCTTCAGTTGCCGTTAGTATTCCCAAGGTTGGAGAACCAATCAAATCCTATAATGTTGATCGGAGAAATTTGGCTCTAGGTCAAAAAATTAAGTTTTTATCGTCACCCAATGACCCTAATTCGGCCAATTTTATTATGGTAGGATACCCCTTACCAAATTGTCAAGTTAGGATTGCAAATGTTGATATTGAATTAGAAAATTGCCATATTGGTGAAATCCAAATAAAAGGCAAAAATGTCACTCAGAAATACTACAATAATACTGAAGAAACAAAAACGTCGTTCACTTCTGATGGTTGGCTAAAAACCGGAGACCTTGGTTTTATTAATAAAAAAGAACTAATTATTACTGGCCGTTCCAAGAATATCATAATTGTTAATGGTCAAAATTATTATCCTCATGATCTTGAAAAGATTAGTTACTCTATTGATAGGGTCGAATTAGGTAAAATCGCATTCTGCGGGATACCAGATCATGATAATAGACACGATACAGTGGTTGCATTCTTAATATTTAGAAAAAGTATAAAGGAATTCATACCGCTCTTAAAATCAATCAAACACAAGCTGTCTACAGAAATAGGAATACAAGTAGATAAGATTATTCCAATAAATAGAATTCCAAAAACAACAAGCGGAAAGGTTCAATATTTCAGATTGAAGGAAGATTATCAAAGCGGAAAATTTGATGATATTATGGCAAAAATAGATGAGCTTTTTGCTACTTCTGCTGATAAAAGTCTTAGTGTCAAAGAACAGGTAATAAAGGTCGTAAAGTCAATTGTTTCAAGCTCAGAGATATCGGCTAATGATAACCTGTTTAGCGTTGGACTAAATAGTCTTCAGGCTCTAGAATTCTGTTCTAGAATCAATGATTTGTTAAATACAAATATAAGCGTTACCGATATTTTTGATCATAATACTATTAATGACCTAGTTGAAGTAATTAAGAAGCAAAAACAGAAAACTTCCGTAATAATTGGAAAATCTAAGAGCTCCTGTGAAGTTTTGCCAATTCAAAGGAGGTTTTGGTTACTTCATGAAATGGACAATGAAGATACAGATTCGATGTTTAATATCACAACCTCGATACAAATCAAGGGAGAATTAAATACAGATCTGTTACAAAATGCTTTTGAAGCTGTTCTTAAAAGGCATAAGGTATTGGGTTATACTTTTAAAATGTACGAACAAACCCTACAATTTGAGGTTAATGATTTAAATATAAATGAAGTCTTCTTTTTTGTAGATGAAACCTCGAACGAACAATTAATAAATTTCAATGTTCAGGATATTCTTACTGCAAAGTTCAATTTGGCGCGTGGCCCTCTATGCAGATTAGTTTTACATAAAAAATCAGAAGATACTTATGGGCTTACGCTTCAACTACATCATGTTATTGCAGATGGTTGGTCGGTAAAAGTTATTATTTCAGATCTATTAAAATATTATAGTGCTATTAAAAAAGGGAATGTTCTGAATAATGTAATGCCAGATTTAACATTTCAATTTGGCGATTATATTGATTGGATAGAAAATGAACTAAAAGAAAATTCTATTTATAAAGCCTATTGGGTCAATGAGTTAGAAAAGTTTCAAGATTTTGATGAAGAATTACCTTTCGTTAAAAAAGTACAGTTAAAGGATAAAATAAAAACCAACCAGGTAAATTTAAAATTTAAAAACTCTCTTTTTGATAAACTTAAGTTATATGCAGAAAGCAATAACGTGACGATTTATGTAGCTTTGGTTACTTGCTTAAACATACTACTCTATAAATATACTAGTGAGATAAATCGCGTAATTTCTATAGTATCTGCGGGAAGAGGAAATACAAGTCTTATAAATCAAGTTGGTTGTTACATAAAATTATTACCACTTTTAATTACGATTGACCCCTCTGAAAGTTTTACAGATATGATAAAGCGCGTAAAGTGCAAGGTCAAGAATGGTTTAGAAAATGATGTCTACTCTTATGATAGGCTTAAAGAGGATTTAATAAAAACCTTTAGAGATAAGATTAGGCTTTCTGATATAACGGTTTTGATGCAAGACTTTGATACCATTTTGAATATAAATGAGTATTCAAAGAATTTGGAAATTACAGAGGTTAAGCAAGTTAATGAAGGTTCTGTATCTAAAATGCAGTTCGAATTTGTTATAAGAAATGGAGAATTATCTTTAAAACTCAATTTTAATGAAGGTTTGTTTCACAAATCTGATATGAAAAATATTGTAAAACATTTTGAAACGTTATTAATATCAGTTCTTGAAAAACCAGACGAATCCATCAGCTCATATAATTTTTTAAATGAAAAAGAGCAACAAAAAATTCTTTCTTTCTCAAAACCATATGAGTTTGAATCATCAAATACATCTATAATTGAACTTTTTGATAGACAAGTTCGTAAATCACCTCATAAAACAGCTGTTGTTTGTAATGATGTACAACTAACCTATCAGCAATTATATTCATACTCCAATAAAATAGCCGTTTTTTTAAAAGATAGATGGAATGTAACTTCCGAACAAGTCGTAGTACTTGCAATGAGCAGAACACACTTTTTGGTTGCTTCAATATTGGGAGTATTAAGGGCAGGTGCAGCTTATTTGCCGATTGACCTAGACTATCCTGAAGAAAGAGTAAGGCATATGTTAAATATTTCAGAAGCAAATAATGTGCTTATTGACTTTCAAGAGGCCGAATATAAATCTGTGTTTTTGAATAAAAATACTGTTGAAATTCAAGCATTGATAAATGGTACTGGTACACTTTTGTTTGAAAAAAAATACCCAAATTTAGACGATAGAGCCTATATAATTTTTACATCCGGAACTACTGGTTTTCCAAAAGGAATGGGAATTAATCATAGGGCATTGGTAGATTATGTAGAGACTTTTAACTCTTATTTTGACGTTTCTAAAGATGATACATTTGTGCAACAAGCGTCGATAGCATTTGACACCATGGTTGAAGAGGTTTTTCCGATTTTAACAAAAGGTGGAAAGCTTGTAATATCTGAAAATGGAGGCAAGTATATCGATGAGCTAGTTGCCCTTATTAGAACTGAAAATGTATCTGTATTAAGTACTACCCCGGCTGTAATTAATGAATTAAATAAATTAAAAGAAGTACCTCAATTAAGAACTCTTATCAGTGGAGGCGATGAATTGAAACCTTTTCATGTAGACCGCTTGATAAACCATTTAAGTATTTATAACACTTATGGTCCTAGTGAAAGTACTGTTTGCGCAACATACAATAAAGTTAAAAGTTTATCAGAAACTAATGTAATTGGCTCACCAATAAGAAATAGAGTTGTTTTATTGTTAAATAATGATAAGCAAACTGTTCCTTTGGGATGCATAGGGGAAATATTTATTGGAGGTGTAGGTCTTACCACTGGGTATTTAAATTATAATGAGAATATAAACTTTTTAGAGAGTACTTATTTTGAAGGAGAGAGTTTGTACAAGTCTGGAGATATAGGTAAATGGCTTTCTAACGGTAAAGTAGAGTTTTGCGGAAGAAAAGATAATCAGCTTAAAATTAATGGGTATCGAATTGAGGTTTATGACATAGAGAATAATTTAAAGCAGATTGAAGATATTGATGATGTTGCAGTTGTGAGCAAGGAAATTGCAAACGATAGAAAAATTTTGGTTGCCTTTTACGTGTCTAAGTTAGAAATATCTCCAGATGGATTAAGGAATCTTCTTAGAAATAAGATACCTTTTTTTATGATACCTTCTCGATTTATAAGACTTCAACAACTGCCAATAACAATTAATGGCAAGGTTGACAGAAAAGCACTTGTTTTATTAGAATATTCCTCATATGATGATCATGAAAGTAATTTACCACTAAATGATATTGAAGAAACATTACTGGACCTTTGGAAGGAAGAATTCAGAATTGATGATATAAGTGTTTATTCTAACTTTTTTGAATTGGGGGGACATTCAATTATGGCCGTTCAATGTATAAATCAAATTCATAGAATTTTCAATACCCAAATAAGTCTTAAACAATTTTTTACTGCACCAAGCATAAGAGCGCTTTCAACGATTATTAGAAATACTGATGATAAAACTCATGAATCAATAAAACAGGCTGTTCATAAGGACTATTATGATTTGTCTCCCTCACAAAAAGGAATTTGGTTGTTGAATGAATTAGAAGGAGACACTATCGGATATAATATTTTTGGAGCATTTGAACTATCAGGAGAATTACATGTCCCAAATCTTCAAAAAGCCTTCAGAACCATTATTCACAGGCATGAGAGTCTACGGACAAATTTTGTGAAAATCGGAATAGATCCAAAACAAGTTATAAATGAGTTTGATGAAAAGTGTTTTGATGTCCTATACTTAGATTTTAGTAAAGTAGCCGATCCCAAAACGAGCTTAGCTACATTTCTTAAAGAACAAAAGTCCTTTAAGTTTGATTTAAAGAATTGGCCACTAATTAAAGTTTCGTTAGTTCGAATAAGTGAGAAAAACCATGTTTTGGCGGTTGTAATGCATCATCTGGCAGGAGATGGTATCTCTGCAAGCATTTTGATGAATGAATTTCTATCTATCTACCAAACGCTTCATGATAAAAAAGAAATACTACTGGGCAAACCCAAGTTACAATATAGAGACTATGTAGAGTGGTTATCCTCGTCTCTAGAACATAATAACGGTATTTATAAGGATTTTTGGACCAGTAAACTCAAAGAACCAAGACAAGAGCTTGATTTACCTATTGATCGTCCAAGATCGTCATATAAATCTTACCAAGGGGCCCAGGTTAAATTTCACGTAGATTCAGTACAAGTTGATGCACTGGAACAATTTTTCAAGAAACATGAAGTTACATTCTATTCTGGGTTTTTAACCTTGGTAAAGGTTCTTCTTTTTAAATACACCTTAAATGAAGATATAATTATTGGAGGTCCTAGTATTGGCAGACATCACAATGATTTAAACCAGTTAATTGGATGTTTTGTTAACACATTAATTGTTCGAACTCATATCAAGAAGAGTGACAGTTTTATCGAAGTGTTGAAGAAGGTTAAGAAGAATGTATTAGAAAGTTTTGATTATAGTAATTACCCTTTTGAGATGATACTGGATGACTTAGGGGTTAAAAGAAACCTGAGGCGAAGCCCTCTATTTGATGTTAGGTTTATTTATGATGAAGGAGAATTACAAACGAGAAGTTTTGAAGAAGAAGTATGCATTACAAGAGAATTAAAAATAAAAAAGATTTTCGTTCCGGTAACTAGAAGTATTTATGATCTAACCTTCAGTTTTTCACGGAAGGAAAATATGATGGCGACCATTGAATTTAATAGTCAATTATTTGATAAAGAGACAATTGAATTAATGTGTATGCGATTGGAGAAATTAATTAATGAAATTCTTAAAAATGAGTTTTTGACATTGAATGAAATTGATTTAGAACTGCTTGCCAAAGACAATTCTGAAATTAATGATTCATTCGATGTAAAGGAAGCTTTTTAAATGCTATTGTGAAATTAGAAAAAAATATAGATGCTATCAAACTTAAATGAAATTAGACATTTAATAGGAAATACACCTCTTAAAAAACTTAGTGTACAAAATCTAAGCGTTTACGCCAAGTTAGAATACAATAATTTTTCAGGAAGTATTAAAGATAGGGCTGCGTTTAATATTCTTTTTGAGGCCATTTCAGATGGACTGGTAAATAAAAATAGCCGCATTGTTGAGTCAAGTTCTGGGAATTTTGCTATCGCTCTAATGAGTATTTGTAAAAAGTTGGGTCTCAAGTTTACTTCTGTTGTAGATCCTAATATAAACAAAGGTTATGAGCATCTACTAAGATTAGGCTGTGATGTGCAGGTTGTAGACGAGATTGATAAAACAGGTGGATATTTACTCAATAGGATAAAGAAAGTTCAGCAAATTTGTGAAGAAGACTCAAGTGCTTTTTGGACAAACCAATACGCAAACCCTAATAACTATTTGAGTTACTATCAAGGACTTGGAAAAGAAATTTGTGAATCTTTTGATGAACTAGATTATATATTTATTGCAGTAAGTTCAGGAGGTACTATAACAGGTACCGCTAAACGGATCAAAGAAAAATTTCCGAATGTAAAGGTAATAGCAGTTGATATCGAGGGGTCTGTAATTTTTAGGATTGAACCTAGGAAAAGATACGTCTCTGGTTTGGGAGCAAGTAAAGTGCCAGACATTCTTGATGCAACATTAATAGATGATGTGGTAATTGTCTCCCATGAAGAATTAATAAATGGCTGTAGAGAGCTTCTAATAGAGCAGTCGATATTTGCCGGGGCTTCTTCTGGGGCCTCTTATTATGCCTTAAAAAAATATTCAAAATATGATAAAGATAAACCGGAAGTACTTTTTTTATGTCCAGATAAGGGATATACATACCTAGATACCATTTATAATGATAATTGGGTAAAAAAAATGCAAACATCATTTAATGAAGGAGTAATACTTTAAGATTAATCAATAAAAATATGTTATACATAAACACAGAGGACATAAATCAAATAGGAAAAGACTGGGAAAGTTTGATTCAACAACTTCACAAAACGGTTGAAGTTATCCATACTAAAGATTTTCACCAACCCATTAAACCATATCTAAGATTTAATAAACCTATTAATAGAATTATTGCAATGCCTGCTTATGTAGGAGGTGACATTAAATGGTCTGGAATTAAATGGATAGCCAGTTTCCCAGATAATATTAAGTCAAATATTCAAAGAGCACATTCTGTAACAATCATTAATGATCCAGAAAATGGAAAACCAGTTTGTATAATTAATTCTGCAACTATAAGTGCAATACGAACAGCCAGCGTTTCAGGTTTGGTTATACAAAAATTTCTTGCTTCAAAACCAGAAATTAGAGATCTATGCGTGGGCATTACCGGATTAGGCCCAATAGGAAAAATGCATCTTGAAATGATCGATCATATTTACGGAGATAGAATCAAACAATATAAAGTTTATGATCCCTTACCAATTAATCTAGAGAGCCTTCCTGATTGTATAAAAGATAAACTAATTCGTTGTGACGGTTGGGAGGAAGCATATTTCGATGCAGATATCTTTATGACCTGTACTGTTACCAAAGAAAGATATATAAATAAAAAACCCAAAAAGGGTTCATTACAACTTAACATATCATTACGTGATTATCATGCATCTTTTGTGAACCAAGTAGATTACATGATAGTTGATAATTGGGACGAGGTTTGTAGAGAAAATACAGATATCGAACAAATGCATATTAATAATGGATTAAATAAAAATGATACCTACTCTATAGAAGAATTAGTATGTAATAACTTATTTGAATCATTAAATGATGATAATGTGGTAATGTTTAATCCAATGGGTATGGCCGTGTTTGATTTGGCCCTAGCTGGTTATTACTATGAAGCTGCTTTAGAAAACAAAATTGGTACCGAAGTAAACGATTAATATTTAATGAATATGAGTTTTGAAGAAAATATAAAACAAAAACTAAACAAAGAATTTTGGCAACATAAACTTAAGCTGTTAAATGGTTTGGATTTGTTTAATTTTTCCAAGACAAAAAACGTAGAAAAGCGAAAAAAAGCAGAATCTCCTTTGATTCCTGATGAATTAATCGAAGAAGTATCCTCACTCTGTAATGATTCATATTTTTTAAGCTATACCTTTTATCTTACTATTTTACATATTTTACTTGATCATTATAATGATGTTGATAAGGTAATTACGGGAGGGTATTCGTTGGGCAACAAAGCTGAAACATATGATAAGATTAGCGAACAACTCGTGTTTTATATTTCGAAAATTGATAAGAATAAAAGTTTCAAACAACTTTTTACAGAATTGAAAGAGGAGGCGAGTAGTGTTTCTAGGCATGAAGGTATGTCTAAGAAAAATTTTAAGGATCTCGTTGATAGTAAGCTTAACACTAATTTATTTAATGTAGGTTTTGTAATAGGAGGGGTTAATGATCCTATTAAGAAATCGGATTTTGATCTTCTGATTCGTATCAATGAGAACAAAGGAACTCGATTTGTGATAGAACCATCTAAAAATGGATATAAATTTGATTCTTTAGAACGATTTGCTCAAAACTATGTCTACCTGCTAAAGGAGATCGTTAATAATTTATACACTCCTATTTATGAACTAAACTTCATTAGTTCCAGTGAATTAAATGAATTACAATCTTTTAATTCAAACGATAAAGATATAGCATATGAAACTATACATTCACTTTTTGAAAAACAGGTAGTTATAAGTGAAGATAAAAAGGCTGTAATATATAATAATGAAAGTTGGACATATAAAGAACTAAATACTAAAGCCAACCGAATTGCTCACCATATTATAGAAGAACATAGTGTGGGTCCAGACAAGCTTATAGGAGTTATGATGTCTAAGTCAAATTGGATGATTAAAACACTTTTGGCTGTTCTAAAATCAGGTAATGCATATGTGCCCATAGACCCAAAATACCCAAAACAAAGAATTAAATATTTAATTGAGAATTCTGGCATAGATCTTTTAATTACCGAATCCAATTTACTCTCAGATCTTGATTTTTATAAAGGTTCATTTCTTGTTATTGATGTGCAATTTGATTTATTACCTGATAATGACCTAAATATAGGTGAGTCAAGTTCTTCAAGCGATTTGGCTTATATGATTTATACCTCTGGTTCTACAGGCTCTCCAAAAGGGGTTATGGTAGAACATAAAAGTATTTGTAATACTTTATTATGGAGAAAATCATTTTATGAATTGGGTGGTAACGACGTAAATTTACAATTACCATCATATTCATTTGATAGCTCGGTAGAGGACATTTTTAGTATAATAATATCCGGGGGAATCTTGGTTATTCCAGAAGAAGAATCAAAAACAGATTCTAGATATTTACAAAGACTAATTACACATCATACTATTACTCATTTATTGGCAACTCCATCTCTTTATCGGATTTTATTAGAAGAAATTCCTGAAGCTCTAAGGAAACTTAAAGCAATTACAGTTGCCGGTGAAGCCATTAATGAAAGTTTGGTAAATAGACATTATGAGCTGGTTCCAAAAACACCACTATTTAATGAATATGGTCCTACCGAGAATTCGGTATGTTCGACAGCTGGAAAATTAATACCCGATGAACCCGTACACATTGGATCGCCAATATCTAATGTTTCTACCTATATTATGGATGATCAGTTCAAAATAGTCCCAATAGGAGTTAAGGGTGAATTATGTGTTGGTGGAATAGGATTAGCTAGAGGATATTATGGAGAAGAAAAACTTACCTCAAAAAAATTTATTACTATTAATATCAATGGGACTTCAGTTTTAATTTATAGAACAGGAGATAATGCCCGTTGGTTATCAGATGGTAGAATTGAATTTTTAGGAAGAAGTGATCGACAAGTCAAAGTTAGAGGATACCGTATAGAAATTAATGAAGTAGAAAGTTTAATTTCTAAATTACCAGAGGTGAAACAATTTGCTGCGATATCTGTGGATAACGAGGAGGATGGATTAAAACTAGTAGGTTTTGTTGTTTGCCATGAAGGTAATGATTTACACCAAATAACAGATAATGCTCGGAGGCAACTTCCTCATTATATGGTTCCCGAAAAGTTTATTGATTTAGAAGAACTTCCTATAACGGTTCATGGAAAAGTAGATTATAATCAATTACATACTTTGCTTGTAAGAGAGCATGAAGATATTGAGAATTCCAATTATGTTGGACCTTCTACGTTATTAGAAGAAAATTTGGTCAAAATATGGGAAGAGGTTTTAAATAAAGAAAAAATTAGTGTAACCGATGATTTTTTTACCCTTGGAGGCCATTCTTTAAGAGCCGTTCAGATAATTTCAAGAATTCAAAAGGAGTTGGGTATAAAAATCGAAATGAAGACACTTTTTTCAAATCCAACAATTAAAGCTCTAGCTCAGATTTTAGAAGATGATAGCCCGTTGATAGAGTTTGTTCCTATCAAAGCAAATCCTAATAAAGATGGATTTTATGAATTGTCCAATGCCCAAAAAAGACTATGGTTTTTAAGTCAATTTGAAGCGGGATCAAGCGCATACAATAGCACTTCTGCCTATACGTTAAAAGGGGATTTAAAAATTGATTTATTAGGTAGTGCTTTCGATTATTTAATTAGGAGACATGAGAGCCTAAGAACAACATTCGTGGTTAGAGAAGAGAAACCATTGCAGTATGTTCATGATAGTGAGATGGTAGAATTTAAATTAGAAATAATTGATCTTTCGAATGACAAATTTGGAGAACAAACCGCAAAAAACATTGCAAAAATAGATGCAACAAAACCTTTTGATCTCGAAAGAGGTCCATTGCTTAGAGGAACAATAATTAAATTATCAGAAAACCAACATGTGATGCTTTTATCCATACACCATATAATTTCTGATGGGTGGTCCATGCCGGTGTTGTTTAAAGATGTAATTAAAGCATATAATTGTCTGTTAGAAAATACCAAAGTCGAATTACCAGAACTTAAAATTCAATATAAAGATTATGCCGCCTGGCAAAATGAGTTGTTAGATTCTCAAGACTTTATAAAACACGAAAAATTTTGGTTTGACAAATTTAATGGAGACATAACAGTCCTAGAACTACTCACTGATAATCCAAGACCTACAGTTAAATCCTATGACGGATCTTTTCATTCATATGAGCTGGGACCAGAACATACTGTAATTATTGCTGATTTGGCGTCAAAATTTGATGCGAGTAAGTTTATTATTATTCAGGCAATTATAAAAGTATTGTTGTTTAAATATACTGGGCAGACTGATATAACTATTGGTAGCTTAATAGCTGGAAGAGATCATGTTGATCTTGAAGACCAAATAGGTTTTTATGTCAATACAATTCCTTTGAGAACCAAATTCAATGCAGACGATGCTTTTGGGCATTTTGTTGAAAAAATAAGACAGAATACTTTAGAAGTTTTTGACCATAGCATTTATCCCTTTGATGTTTTAATCGATAAACTTGATCTAAGTAGAAGCTTAAACAGAAGTCCTTTATTTGATGTTTTATTAGTACTTCAAAATGTTGAACAGAATACTGCAAATCAACTCAGGGATCTATCTGTGATTCCTTTCGAATTCGAATTTAATAAAAGTAAATTTGATCTATCTTTTTATTTTACTGAAAAGGATGAATATCATTTTGATTTAAAAATTGAATATGATACTGATTTGTTCTCACCACAGCGTATTGAAAATATATTCAATCACTTACGATCACTAATTGAGTCCATTTCTCAAAACTCAAATGAATCCCTTGGATCAATAGAATATATCACAAGTTATGATTTCAATCTCATTAACAATTTTAATGATACAGCTATTTCTTTTGATGAACAAGCTACGATACATCAGTTATTTGAAAATCAATGCGGCAGTAATAATAATGCAACAGCATTAATTTTTAATAATCAGACCTTTAGTTATAATTACTTAGAAAAAGAAGCAAATAAAATAGCTAATTGCTTAATTAACAATGGTCATTCTGTTGGAGAACCGGTTTCTGTATTATTAGATAGATCCGAGAGAATGATTGTTGTATTATTAGGTATACTCAAAACTGGAGGAGCGTACGTGCCTATTGATCCCTCATATCCATTAGAAAGAGTCGAATATATGATTGCAGATACTTCTTCCAGATTCCTTATTTCTGAGAACAGGTATTTAGATAAATGTGACAAGCTACAATGGGAAATTGATAGTCTAGAATACTATATGTGTTTTGACGCCGATGACTCGGTTGATTATGACACCTATGAGAAAGAGAGTAAAGAACTTTGGGATTATGTCGCCAACAAAACAGAGAATTCTGCAGGGGCATCAGGTTGGATTGATAGTTATTCTGGTAATGTATTTCAGGACACTGAAATAAAGGAAATGGTGGAAAATGTTTGCACTAAATTACAACCTTTTCTTAATAAGGAAACTGTAGTGCTAGAAGTTGGATGTGGAAGCGGTTTAATTATAAAAGAACTTGCTCACAAGGTAAATAAATATTACGGTACAGATATTTCTGGTGAGGTATTAAAAAAATGCAGTGCAGAACTTAAATCAAATAATATTTCTAACGTATTGTTACATCATTTATCAGCACTCGAAATAGCTTCTTTAAAAGATGAAAAATTTGATGTGATCATTGTAAATAGTGTAATTCAATATTTCCCTTCTCATCAATATTTGAGAGATTTCCTTTCCATAGCATCCAAGTTACTCTCAGAAAATGGAATATTATTCATTGGAGATATTAGAGATAAAAATTTACAGTATGAGTATTATCACTCTCTTTCAAAAGGTAATGGTATAAATGATTTGGACCTGGTAAAAAAGAAATATTCAGAAAGTGAATTATTTCTTCCAGAAACATTTTTTACAGATTATTTTAATGAGCAGAATTTTGAGTCCTTTTTACAGCCAAGTAAGAAAACAGGTGTTATAAAAAATGAATTATCCTTATATCGCTTCGATATGCTTGTCAAAGTTAATAAGGGTCTGCAATCTGTAAACAATTGTAAGGTACGTAAATACCAATTATCTGAAAAAGATATCTCAATCTGCTCAGATAAAAAGAACGATAAAGCTATCCAAAGTACAGATTTGGCATATATAATCTATACTTCGGGGTCAACAGGTCGCCCAAAAGGCGTAGAAATTCAACATTACTCTGTTGTCAACTTCTTATTAAGTATGGAAAAGCAGCTAGGTTTTGGAAAAGATGACAGTATATTGGCCACAACTACCTATACTTTTGATATTTCGGTTTTAGAGTTTTTTCTACCATTAATTACTGGAGGCCAATTACAATTAGCTACCAGAGAAAGTGTTCATGATGGGATCAAATTTCAAGAAGTATTAGTACAAAATAAACCGACCTTCTTACAGGCTACCCCTAGCTTTTGGAAAATGTTGATCGATAGCGGATGGAAAGGTAGTCCATTAATGAATTTACTGGTAGGAGGGGAATATTTAGACCCTAAACTGGGAGAAAAACTGCTCAACCTAGGAGCTACTGTTTGTAATTTATATGGTCCTACGGAAACCACAATTTGGTCTACGTATCAAAAAATTAAAAACGTTGAAGACCTTTCTTCTATTGGAAAACCAATTGATAATACTTCTATTTATATTCTTGATTCACAAAAAAGAATTTTGCCAATTGGTATTGAAGGTGAAATTTATATAGGGGGTAAAGGACTGGCAAGAGGATATACCAACAATGTCGAACTTACTAAAAGTAGATTTGTCGAGCATGAAGATATTGAAGAAAGATTATACAAAACAGGTGATTTAGGCAGGTGGTTTATCGATGGCCAAATCGAATATAGAGGTAGAAGTGATAGCCAAATTAAGATAAGAGGATATCGAATTGAACCAGGAGAAATAGAATCGGCGATCAAGGCATTAAATATAGTAGATGATGTTTTAGTTTATGCTCAAAAAGATCATTTGGATGATAAGATATTGGTGGCATATTTAATTTCAAAAAACAGTGTAGACGTATCATTGTTGAAAAAGGATCTTGCACAATCTCTACCTGCATACATGATCCCTACATATTTTGTTGATATTGATAGTATACCTCTTACATCTAATGGTAAAATTGATTATAAAAGTTTACCCGCAGGTAATAAAGGATCATTAGATGGGGCAAGTAACGATTATGTTAAGCCAAGTAATGAATTAGAAGAAAGTATAACTCAAATATGGGAAGTTATTCTTGGAATTAAAAATCCTAGCGTGCATGATAACTTTTTTGAAATAGGAGGGCATTCTATTAGAGCAACACAGGTAGTATCCAAAATATATGTTGAGCTAAAAGTAAAAGTTGATGTGAAACATATTTTCCTGTATCCTACAATTAGAAAACTTGCAGGTTATCTCAAAAATTTACAAAAAGAGGATAATGTTACAATACCATTAGCAGCAAACAATAGTAGTTATAGTATTTCTAATGCCCAGAAAAGGTTATGGGTTTTTTCTCAAATAAATAAAAAAAGCATTGCTTATAATATGCCTGGCGCATATTTAATTCAAGGAAAACTAAATATAGATGCTTTACAACAATCGTTTAGCCAGTTGGTCGAAAGGCATGAAATATTACGTACAAGTTTCCAGATGCTAAAGGGACAACCACGACAAGTAGTTCATCCATTTGATTCTTTAGATGTAATAATAGATATATTAGATAGATCTGAATTTATAGATAATCCCCAAAGTTTGAAACTTCTTGTGGAAGAGAAACTCTCAGTTCCTTTTGAACTAGATAAGGTGCCTCTCTTTAAAGCAAATTGCATAAAAATACAAGAAGAACAATATCTGTTCTTATTTGTAATTCATCATATTATAGCTGATGCTTGGTCGGTAAAGGTTGTTATAGGTGAACTTTTTGAGATTTATAAATCAATCGTACAAGATAGTAATCCAAGGCTACCAGTTCTGAATATACAGTATAAAGATTATTGTGAATGGCATCTTAACATGATGCGATTAGGTAAGATGATCAAAAGTCGTGAATTTTGGAAAGATAAATTTAGGTCAATTCCAGAGCCATTAGATTTACCTACCGATTTTCCAAGAAATATCAATAGAAGTTATAATGGAAATATAGTAACACAAAAATTGAATAAGAAACTGCTAAAGAAGGTTGATAGCTTTAATAAAGACAAAGCTACGACTATGTTTACTACCCTTTTAGCAAGTATAAAGATTTTATTGTTTAAGTATACTAATAATTCAGATATAGTTATCGGAGTTCCGGTTGCCGGTAGAAACCATTTTGATCTCGAAAATCAAATAGGTTTTTATGTTAATACATTACCAATTCGAACAGTTTTTGACCCTTCAGATACTTTTATTCAGGTATTCGAGAAAGTTAAAAGCGAATTTATTAATTCTTCAGAACATCAGAATTACCCTTTTGATGATATCGTAAATGAAGTAATCAATGTTCATAATAGTAATCGTTCACCTTTGTTTGATGTTTTGGTAGAATTTCTTGAAGAAAAAAAGGATCCCTTTGAAAAATTTAATGATATAGGATTAAAGATTGATCATTACGAAATTGAAAGCAATACTAGCAAATTTGACCTATCCTTTAAATTTAGATTTGATGATGATCTATATCTTGATATCGAATATAATACTGATCTTTTTATTGAGCAGACTATCCAAAGAATTTGGAATCATTGGTTAAATATTATAACCGCAATTTCCGAAAATAAACAAAATAAAATAGGAAAATGGGAATTAACCGATTCAATTCATAATTATTGATTTGAACAGGTTTAGTAATAGAAGAATTGAATAATGATCGATAATAAACATATAATTAGTTTAGTTGAAGAGCAAATAAATCTTTCCCCAAGTTCTACGGCTATTGTATTCGAAAATAATGAATTTAGCTATCAGGAAATTAATGAGGCAGCAAATGGACTGGCAAATTACCTTATTTCTGACCCAAATATCAAGAAAGGTGATGTAGTAGCTATGATGCTCGAGCATTCGGTAAACATGATTATTTCCATTTTAGCAATTTGGAAAGCGGGGGCCGTACTTCTGCCTCTGGATATAAAGTGGCCTATAGATCGCAAAAAATATATTGTTAAAAACGCTGATGCAAAAGCACTTATATTAAATTCACATCATATCTTCGATTTTGACTTTTTTGATAAGCAAGTCTTGGCTTTAGACATTCAAATGCCAGAAATTTCTAAAACCAAAGAAAATATTAATTTAGATAGAAAAGATCAGGACTTATTATATATACTTTACACTTCGGGTTCTACTGGCACCCCAAAAGGCGTTATGGTGGCTTCAGATAGTTTTGTGAACTATCTTAGTTGGTCTAATAATTTTTATTTCAATAATAATAAGGGATACGATTTTGCGGTTTTTACTCCCCTTACTTTTGATCTTACTTTTACTAGCATTTTCACTACCATGTTGAGAGGAGATAAGCAAATTATCTATAATACTCCTCAGATAGATAAATTACTTCATGAGATATTTCATGCCGAAACACCAGCAAATACGGTAAAAATTACCCCATCGCATGTCGATGTTATTGGACAGTTAAACCTAAATAGAACTAATGTTTCAAGTGTTATTTTGGGGGGTGAAGAATTAAAACCACACCATTGGAAAATCTTAAAACAATTAAATCCAGACGTTGCCATTTTTAATGAGTATGGCCCAACAGAAACTACCATTGGATGTATTTCTAAACAAGTAAATACAATTGAAGATGTCATAAGCATTGGTAAACCCATCGATCAAACACAAGTATTTATATTGAATGAATATTTTGGTAAACAACCCATAGGTATTCCTGGAGAAATTTACATGGCGGGCAGTTGTTTATCAAAAGGTTATCTCAATAATCAATCTCTTACAGATGAAAAATTTATTCAAAACCCATTTGATGAATTATCAAAGAGCATTTTGTATAAAACTGGTGATCTAGCCAAATGGTTACCGAATGGAGAAATACAGTTTTTGGGCCGAAATGATAATCAGGTTAAAATAAGGGGATATAGAATTGAGCTAGGAGAGATAGAGCAACAACTTCTTAAACTTAGTTTAATTGATAATGCTATAGTAATTTCAATTAATCATAAAGAAGAAGATTATTTGTGTGCTTTTTTTGTTTCTAAACAAAAATTAAAAACTCCAAGTTTAATAGGAGAATTACAAAGGTGGATTCCTGATTATATGATTCCGTCAACTTTTATTCAATTGGACGAATTTCCGCTAACACCCAATGGAAAAATTGATAGAAAATATTTAGAAAAACTCCAAAAAGAAACGATTACTGTTCAATATATAGAGGCTAGTAATGATGTTGAAAAGGAGCTGGTTGAGATATGGAAAAGCGTATTGAATGTAGATAAAATAGGAATTAAAGATAACTTTTTTGAATTAGGAGGTCAATCAATAAAAGCAATTGCAATTGTGTCTAAAGTGTATGATTCCTTTAATCTATCATTAGAATTATCAGATATATTCGATTATCCAACGATAGAATCCTTTGCAAAATTAGTAGGATCGGGATCTGTTAATTATGCCAACACTATAAAAAAGGTCGACTTGCAGGCTAATTATGCATTATCGTATGGACAAAAAAGGCTTTGGGTTTTAAATAAATTAGAAGAGATAGCCAGTGCTTACAATATAATAAGCTGTTATCAAATTTCGGGTGATTTAAATATAAGTGTATTGAAAAGTAGCTTTGAGCTGCTCATCGATAGATATGAAATATTGAGAACAGTATTTGTAACCGAAAAAGAAGTTCCTCGTCAAGAGGTGATTGATTTTAAACAGTTTAATTTTCAAATTAATTATCTCGATCTAACAATAGATACTAATATTTCTGGAAAGATTGATAAATACCTAAATGATCAATCAAGGCATAAATTCGATCTCGAGAAAGGGCCATTATTTTATGTAAGTGTTCTAAAAACAAAGGAGAATTCTTATCTACTTATAGTTACTTTTCATCATATTATTTCAGATGAGCGTTCGGCAGAAATAATAGCTAATGAACTAAGCCATTGTTACAATGCTCTTTCATTAGGTAATTCAATTGAATTACCTAAATTAAGCATACAATATAAAGACTATGCCGAATGGCAACAAAGCGACAAATATTCAAACCTATTTAAAAAAGCTAAACAATTTTGGTTAAGTCAGTTTGAGGGAGAGGTACCTATCCTTAACATCCCAAGTGATTATCAGCGGCCAATTAATAAAAGTTATAAGGGCGATGTTTTAAATTTTTTCATACCCGAAAGCAATTATGACCAACTTAAAAATATTGGGAAAGAAAATGATTCAAGTCTATTTATTGTACTATTAAGTATTGTCAAATTACTTCTCTATAAATATACTGATCAAAAGGATTTGATTATAGGGATACCTGCTACCAATCGCAATTATAGTGAGTTAGAAAATCAAATAGGTTTTTTCTTAAACGTACTGCCTATTCGTTCGAAGATTGATGCTAATGATTCATTTGATCAATTACTCAAAAAAGTAAGAGAGCAAACTTTGAATGCCTACGATCATCAACTTTATCCTTTTGATAGGTTAGTTGAAGATTTGAAATTAAACAGAGATCTAAGCCGATCACCGGTTTTTGATGTTTTGGTTACATTAATAGATAATAAAAACTTCAATGATTTTAGCTTTGAAAACCTTGTAGTTGAAGAGCAAAAAATTACTAGTGGCACTAGCAAGTACGATTTAAGTTTTTATTTTGTTGAGGTTGATGGAGGTCTTTCGGTTTCTATAGAGTATAGTATTGATT
>CANMDH010000046.1 GCA_947496555.1 uncultured Aquimarina sp.
GTGCGTTTCATATCTAAAAATACAAACAACACAAATCGTATCAAAAAAAAAAGCTGCCTTTTTAGACAGCCTCTTCCCTAGATCCATAACTTTTGGATAAAATAATTCCCTTTCTTTTAATAATAAAAGTTATTAGAAACAGGGGATTGGTTAGATCGCTAGACGGATGATGAGATAGGTCATGAAAATACAGTAAATCACTAAAAAAGCTCCGCTAATTAAAATCCTGTATTTTAACATTTTTTGAGTTAATTTTGACATGAGTTTTGTGTTTATTAGGTAAAATAGCCAATAATCAATTCTCAATTAAGTTACTGTTCTTAATGAGAATGTATATAGATGATCATAAGACAATCTATATAGGGGTCTTTTTTCGATTTTTGCATTACCAGATATCTGATAATTGAAAACCAATACTATCTTTTGTATTAACGTACATTTCTGTATCCATCGTTGTTTTTTCAGGAGTACCGACATCTGTTGAAAAAAAATCATATTCTATACTCAGAACTACTGCGACATAACATAGGACCATAATAATGAATAATAGGCTTACGATGGTTTTTATGTTATTTCTCATAGTTTTTATTAAGGAGGTATTTGATCACTAATCGTTTTTAAAAAACAACTGATCCTTACTTATACCGTCATCACTTCTTTCTAGTTTAATTTGATCTTCATCAGCTTTTTTAACTTCCCAGACTCCATTTAACTTATCCAAGGGAGCGTCAGAACCAAAATCAAAATTCGCTTCTAATTCTGTATCAGAGTTAAGTGCAGCCGACCAGAACCCATTCATTATTTCTTCAGTTTCTTCATTTTCTATAACAACAGTACCATCATCTTTAAAATCAAATACAAAATCACTATAGTTTTTAGTTTCGTTACTTTGATTGTCTTTATACTTAAGAACCTCCCAAGTTTCGTCTGTTAAGATTTCAGAAAATGTTCCCGTACTTACATCATCATCATCATCGTCATCATCATCATCATCATCATCATCATCATCGTCATCGTCATCACCACCATCATCATTACAATCATCATCTAGAACATCTTCGATAGCATCTTCTAAATCATCTAGGTCATCAATGTTAATTTCGGTACCTTCAGAAAGAACAACTACTATTGGAAAATTAATACTTGCAATATCTGCGTCCCTAAGGTCATCTATGAACTCATGTAGATCTTTGTCATTTTCGAAAGATGCAGTTTCGATTAATTCACTTTGCGAGTCAAATACAGAGGCCGAAAAAGGATATTGAAAATCAATACATTCTATAGTCTCATCATCGGTATCTGTACAATTATCTATAATTTCATTAAATTGATCTTGAGTATTAACAGTGGCTTCAGAAAAATCATTAAATACAAGTGTGATAGGAAAACTAAATACGATTTCGTCAGAATCATCAAAAACGTCTTCATATAAATCTATATCTTCTTGAGAATTAAATGTTATCTCCTGTCCGTTAGCAGTTATTGTAAATGGTAATTTTATATTAAAACAGCTATTATTATCGATGCCGTCATCTGTAGACCCGTCATTCATAGAAGTACGGAGCATTAAATCCGCTACTCTAGAATCTTTCTTGAGGGATTCGTTATCGGGAGCCACAATTAACTCATCAGATTCGCTTCTACAGGATGTAAGGGTTATTGCAATTAAGAGCGCGAAAATGACTTGTATTGAACTAATTTTTAAATGCATCGCAGGTTTTTAATGTATTTGATCGGTAATAATATAACAACTAACCCTTAAAAACTCCTTTTTTATTTTTCTTTTTTCTACTTTTAAAGTCAAGAAATTTCGTCAAAATGCCAAAAGAGCTCCAGGAAAATGTCTGCCAAGAGGAGACATTTTCTAAGATCTACCATAAATACTCAAAGGATTTATACAATTACCTATATTATAAATATGGAGAATCGTTGGGGCCCAATGATAAAATGCAGGATGCTTTTATCAAATTATTGGATAATTGCAAGAAAGTTACTCCCTCAAAAGCCAAAGGCTTTTTATTTAGTGTCGCAAAAAATATGATGCTTAACGAAATTAAACACCAAAAAGTAGTATTGCGGCATCGAGAAATAAAACCCAAAGATTACACTAATGAATCTCCTGAATTTGTTTTAGAACAAAAACAATTCTTAAAACGATATCAAAATGCATTAAGTAAATTAACGGAAGACCAAAGAGTGGCTTTTTTATTAAATAAAGTAGAAGGGAAAAAGCATGCCGAAATAGCAGAAATGTTAAGCGTTACCAGAAAGGCTGTAGAAAACAGAATATATACGGCATATAAAAAGTTGAAAGACGAAATTGAAGATTTTAAATAATTTAAAAGGAAAAAAGGATACTTAGTTGTTTTAGTATTAGAAGCTTGAAAAATGGATAAAGAATATTTGATAAAAAAATGGTTGATTGGTGATTTAACTGAAGAAGAGCAAAGGGCTTTTCAACAGTTGGATGATTATGCTATGCATGTCAAAATTCTGGAAGGGGCAAATAACTTTAAGTCTTCTGAAGTTTCGAAAATTGCAGATTTGAAAACTTTTTATTCTAGAGTTAACAATCAGAACGAATCGTCTAAAACAAGAACAACTTGGTATAAACCTTTTTTAAGGCTTGTGGCACTGGTTGTTGTTCTACTGGGTATAGGATCCCTTTTTTTTCTTAACAATACAACAAGTATTAATACCCAAATAAGTGAAAAAATTTCTTTAGAATTACCAGACGCTTCTACCGTTGTATTAAACTCAAAATCCAAATTAACCTATTCTAAAAATAATTGGAAAAATAATAGGGAAGTTACTCTAGACGGAGAGGCTTTCTTTAAGGTAATAAATGGATCTACCTTTGATGTAAGTACGGATACGGGCAAAGTAAGTGTTTTGGGAACACAATTTAATATCAAAAATCGTAAGGGATATTTTGAAGTAAAGTGTTTTGAGGGGTTGGTAAGAGTGCAGTATGATAGATATGTAAAGAATTTACCGGCCGGCAGCACTTTTACTGTAGTAAATGGAGTGGTAACTTCTTCTGAAACCAATATAAAGGAACAACCAAACTGGATTAACAACGTAAGTACTTTTAAGAGTGTCCCTTTTTATCAAGTAATTAAGGAGTTTGAAAGACAATATGATGTTGTTTTTTCTTTAGAAGGTATAAACACTTCGCGAATATTTACAGGAGGTTTTGTCCATACTAATTTAGAAGATGGTTTAAAATCCATAACTTTACCTCTGGACTTTACATACAACATTGATTCAGAAAACCGCATTACATTATCTAACGGCAAGCCATAATTGGTATAAAACCAATATACTATGCCTGTTTTTTGTGTTTTCTGTCTTTTCTTCCAACAGTCAAACTACCCAAGATAAAGTAGCGTTAATAAATATTATTTCTGATATAGAAAGTCGTTTTGACTATAAATTTACGTATGCCGATGATACTATTGAGAATGTTTTTGTTGTACCAATCAATGAAGACTGGTTGGTAGATCAAATACTTCAATTTCTAGAGCAAAAAACGGGGTTAACTTTTAGTAAGCTCGCCAATAATTTTATCTCGATCAACAAAAAGGATATATCTTTTTTAATCTGTGGAAATCTCAAAGATCTGGATACCGAATTTATTCTTGAAGGAGCTACAATTCAAGCAAAAAGCTCTTCAGTAATTAGTGACCGGGAGGGTAATTTTAAAATTCAGGTTTTCAGCAAAAGTGAAACAATTATTATCGGGCATTTAGGGTATAAAACTGTATACAGACTTGCCGATTCTTTCAAATTAGATGAATGTGCAACTATCTATATGAACGCTAAAACTGAAACCCTTGCAGAGGTATTGTTAAGTAACTATATAACCAAAGGTATTGGAAAAACTACAGATGGAAGTTTTCAAATAGACTATGACAATTTTGATATTCTACCAGGACTTATTGAAACCGATGTCCTACAAACAATACAAGCTTTACCAGGAATTCAAAGCGCAGATGAGACCGTTTCTAACTTAAATATAAGAGGTGGTACCCATGATCAGAACTTAATCCTTTGGGATGGGATAAAAATGTACCAATCGGGTCACTTTTTTGGTTTAATATCGGCCATTAATCCTTTGATTACAAAAAAAGCAACTTTGATCAAGAATGGTACAAATCCCGAATTTACTGATGGTGTTTCGGGAACAATTATTATGAATACCGATACAGAAGTAAATGATGATTTTAAGATGAGTATGGGTACCAATATGATTAATGCAGATATTTTTTCTGACATTCCGATAGGAAAGAAATCTTCTTTACAGCTTACCGCAAGAAAATCGATCAGGGACCTTGTTAAGACTCCAACGTATTCGCAATACTTCGATAGGATTTCACAAGACAGCGAGGTAGAGGAGCAAGGAGAATCTACTTCTGATATAGGTTTCGATTTCTATGATGTAAACCTGCGCCTTAACTATAATATTTCAAACAAAGACAAACTTAGAGTCAATTTTCTGGGGATTAGTAATGAATTAGTTTTTACCGAAAATGCCGTAGTAAATAGTATTCTTCAATCTAGGCAAAGCAGCTTAATGCAAAATAGTATTGCCGGTGGTATTTGGTACCAAAGAAACTGGAATACTAAGCTCAGAACCGTTTTGCAAGTATATGAAACCGATTATAAACTAGAATCAATCAATGCCAATCTAGAAGAACAGCAACGATTTTTGCAGGAAAATAGGGTTTCAGAAACCGGAATTAAATTAAAGGGATATTATGATCTCACAAAGAATATAATAGTACTTAATGGATATCAATTTATAGAAGCAGGTGTTTCTAATCTCAATGATGTAGACCTACCACTATTTAGAGAAAAACGAGATAGAGTAATCCGAACGCATAGTTTGTTTTCTCAGTTGTATTATAGACCTTCAAAATTAATGGCGGTAAATGCAGGTGTACGATATAATTATAATGAAAAGTTTAATTCTCATATCATCGAACCCAGGGTAAGTTACAATCAACAGTTTCTGAAACACTTTAACTTAGAAGTGCTTGCCGAATTCAAACATCAAAACACCACCCAAATTATTAATTTTCAGAATGATTTTTTGGGAATTGAAAAGCGCAGATGGATTTTGGCAAATGATGAAGATATTCCTGTTGTAAAAAGCAAACAGGCTTCTGTAGGCGTACGATATAATAGACTTGGATGGCTTGTAAATGCCGAAGGATATGTAAAAAAAGTAAAGGACATTACGGCAAGAAGTCAGGGTTTTCAAAATCAATATGAGTTAACTAGGGCAATTGGGGATTATACGGTAAGAGGAGTCGACTTTTTATTGAATAAAAGATTTAAGAACCTAAATGCTTGGATGAGTTACTCATTTGTGGATAATCAATATACGTTTGCATCTTTCGAGGAGAATGAGTTTCCTAATAATGTTGAAATAAGACATTCGGTAACATTAGGCTCTTCGTATTCTATAAATGATTTAAAGATCTCTGCCGGAGTAAACTGGAATTCTGGACTACCTACTACAAGACCAATCCTTGATAATCCGATAAGTGACAATGAAATTAACTATCAAGATGCTAATAGCAGTGGACTAGACGAATATTTTAGATTAGATGTGTCGGCAACATATAATTTTAATATTAGTGAGGGTGTCAAAGCCCAAACGGGCGTATCGATATGGAATCTTACTGATAATGAAAATATTATCAATAATTATTACCAGATAAACCAGCGAAATTTGCCAGAAGAAGAAGTAGAATTTTCTTTAGGCATAACGCCAAATGCAACCTTTAGAGTTTCTTTTTAATAGAATCGCTTTAGTTTATTAGGGCATTAATTTTCTCCCATAATTCATTATCAAAACTTGAAGGCCCTAACAAAGCTTCTCCGGTATCATCCCCCATTCTAACAATTACCAGATTTTGACTAGGAATTATGTAAAGTTTCTGATCGTTTTTTCCTAATCCTGCAATAAGTTCATCGGGAGCATTGGGGATTAATTCTCCAGGAATTTCTACTTCCAAAGTCGGTGCCCTAAAACTGTCCTTCCCATTTAACCACCATAAATATCCATAGGATTTATTGAGGTTTTGAGAAGTAGTAGTCATGTCTGTAAAATATTCCTGATCGGCAAGTATTGTTGTGGTGTCCCAAGTTCCTTTATTTAGATTTAAAAGTCCAAAACGGGCCATACTTCTGGCAGTACTATAAAATATATTGGCATATCCAAAACTGATCCACGCCCCATCCATGCCTATTTTGTTCTTCAATCTAGTATCAAAATAGGTGCTGTATTCTTGGTTTGTAGCGCCTGCAACTATTTCTGTAAGCAGTGTATAGGGTGCATTGTGATAATACCAAAAATCTTCGGGTGCATTTAAAAATGTCAGACAATCGGTATCCGTACAATTTTGATTAGAAACATTATAATCCAGTCCGGTGGTCATGGTTAAGTGATTCTTTACCGTAATCCTATTCTCTTGCGCTACAGTAATGTTGGCCCACCCTGTTCCTAAATAAGTAGCTGAAGGTTGATTGATATCGAGTAAACCTTCTTGTTGTGCCAATCCAACGGTAAAAGCGGTTAATGTCTTTGCCGAAGAATACCAGGGATTATTATCCGAGGCCAGGGCACCATTAAAATATCGCTCAATCACAATTTTTCCATTCTTCAGAATAATAAAGGCTTTTGTCCCCTTAGACTCCAAAAAACTGTAAAGTGGTTGTTCTTGATCTGCATTCCATCCCAGATCTGCTATGTTTAACGTTTCCCATGTATCAGAATTTAACGGAGGAAAATATAATTCTGAGGAGTTAATGGGTATTTGCTCTTCCATTTCTGATGTATCATCAGAACAAGAAAAACAACATAGAATAATTGAAAGAAATAAGATCATATTCTTTGTCATAGATTAGGGCTTTGTAGATTTAGACTTCTAAATATACAAAAGGTTTAATAAAGTAAAATTGTTTAGTATGTAGAGTTCTTGAATTTATACCCAAAACTTTGGTTAATCATTGTATCTTTGCACACCTTTATTGAAAAGATATGAGAACAAAGACGTTAAAAAAGAATAAAATCAATGTGGTGACACTTGGCTGCAGTAAAAATGTGTACGATAGTGAGGTGTTGATGGGACAATTGAAAGCTAACAATAAAGAAGTTGTTCATGAAGAGGAAGGAAATATTGTAGTGATCAATACCTGTGGTTTTATTGCCAACGCCAAGGAAGAATCTGTAAATACCATTCTTGAATATGTTCAGAAAAAGGAAGAAGGTGCGGTGGATAAAGTCTTTGTTACTGGATGTTTGTCAGAACGATACAAACCCGATCTCGAAGAAGAAATTCCCGATGTCGATCAATATTTTGGTACTACAGAGCTTCCGGGCTTACTAAAGGCACTAGGAGCGGATTACAAACACGAATTAATAGGCGAGCGTCTTACCACCACGCCAAAAAACTATGCATACCTTAAAATTGCCGAAGGGTGTGATCGCCCTTGTTCTTTTTGTGCTATACCATTGATGCGCGGTAAACATAAATCGACACCCATCGAAGAATTGGTAGTTGAGGCAGAGAAGTTGGCAGCCAATGGCGTTAAAGAATTGGTTTTAATAGCGCAAGATCTTACGTATTACGGATTAGATCTTTATAAAGAAAGAAAACTGGCAGATTTGCTTAGAGCCATGGTAAAAGTGGAAGGGATCGAATGGATTCGCTTGCATTATGCATTCCCGACAGGATTCCCAATGGATGTGTTGGAAGTAATGAATCGAGAACCCAAGATTTGTAATTATATCGATATTCCGCTGCAACATATATCAGATGCTATATTGAAATCGATGCGCCGTGGTACTACCAAAGCAAAAACAACCAAACTTTTAGAAGAATTTAGAGCTGCGGTTCCAGAAATGGCAATTCGAACTACCTTGATCGTTGGATATCCAGGCGAAACACAAGAAGATTTTGAAACCCTTAGAGATTGGGTGAAAGAAATGCGTTTTGAACGTTTGGGCTGCTTTACATATTCTCATGAAGAAAACACACATGCTTTTAATTTGGAAGACGGTGTTCCCGAAGAAGTAAAAATGCAGCGAGCTAACGAAATTATGGAAATCCAATCTCAGATTTCGTGGGAATTGAATCAACAAAAGGTAGGGCAGGAGTTTAAAGTAGTGATCGATCGTAAAGAAGGAAATTACTTTGTGGGTCGTACAGAATTTGATTCTCCAGACGTGGATAATGAAGTATTAATTGATGCCGCCAAATTCTATCTTAAAACCGGAGAATTTGCAACCGTAAAAATATACGAAGCCGAAGATTTTGATCTGTATGCAGAAGTGATCTAACCGTTCCCTCGTGTCTTGTATTGACCATCAAAAACTGCTGTCCAGGTCTTTCCCTGGTCTTTGCTTTGATACCAGGTTTGCCTTACGGTGCCATCTTCATTTTTTTGCCATTTTATTTTGTTAGACAAAATTTCTTCTTTAGTAATAACCTCATTTTGTAATATCATTTTACCATTTTCCAGGTTTCCTTTAATATGCAATGTTAATCCACCATTATCAACCCAAAATTGTTCCCATTGATCTGTTCTGGGGTTGTATTTGTTTAAACTTGTACCATGGTATTTGGAGGTGGTAGAGTGATAGGTCTCTTTTATAACTTTTCCGTCTACGATGCTTTCAATTTTACTTTTTCCAACAATAGAGTCGGTTCCGTTCTTGTAGACATCCCATTCGCCAATCCAAAAATCAAACTCTTTATACTTATGATCTAATTTGTCTTGTGCTGTAGCATGCGATATTCCCGCTACAAAGAGTAGTAGTGCTATTGTAAAAACTTTGTGTATCATGATGTGTTAATCTTTCCCTTGTTTAAAGATAGATTAATATTTTTGAATAAAAAAAGAGGTCCGTTTTCGAGCCTCTTTTTAAAATAGCGTGTGCCGATATTATTTTATGGTTTCAAACAATTCTGTAACTGGTTTACGCACCTTTTTGCTATCCTTGGTTGCATCTTCTTCAGATCGATATCCTATGGTTGCTATTACGGCGGCCGATAATCCTTTTTCTGATAATCCTAGGATTTCTTCGTATTGATCGGGATTAAAACCTTCCATAGGGCAGGTATCTATTTTTAATTCGGCAGAGGCTGCCAGTAGATTCCCCAGACCGATATATGTTTGTTTTGCAGTCCATGCTTTTACGGCGTCATCGGGTAATGCACCAATTTTTGATTTCATGAAGTCTCCGTACCCTTTTAAATCCTCAAAATTAAGCCCTTGAGTAGTTGCTTTTAGTTTTAAGTAACCGTCAATGATTTCTGGATCTACTTTAGTATAATTACAAAACACTACCAAATGCGAAGCATCAGTTATTTGCGATTGACCCCAAGAGGCTGGTTGCAGTTTCTTGCGTAATTCCAGATCTTCAATAATTAGAACTTTGTAGGCCTGTAAACCATATGAAGAAGCAGATAGTGAGATTGCTTCTTTGATTTTTTCAAGATCAGCTTCAGAAACTTTTCTGTGGGGATCAAATTTTTTGGTGGCGTAACGCCATTTTAAGTTTTCAATTAGATTCATTGCAATACATTTTTTATATAGACATTGGTACTTCCATTAATAATATTTTTGATGAACTATCGGCAAGGATTTCAATCTTGTTGGTTTCCAAGATACCGACCCCATCTCTTTTGTTCAACTTTTGAGTCTCAATAGTCATATCGCCTTCCAAAACAAAAGCATATACTCCGTTGTTAGGATCTTTTAATTCATAAGAAACAGTAGTCCCTGCTTCAAACTCACCCAAATGAAACCAAGTATTTTGATGTATCCATACACCATCGTCGTCTTGATTTGGAGAAAGAATCTGTGATAATTGATTTTTTAAATCATCATGATTTAGCGTGATTTGATCATAACGAGGTGCTACATTTTTTTGATTAGGGATTACCCATATCTGTAAGAATTTGACCTCTTTATCTTGGTTCTTATTATACTCACTATGAAAAACTCCCGTTCCTGCACTCATTACCTGTATATCACCTTCTTTGATCACGGTGGTGTTCCCCATGCTGTCTTTGTGTTCTAAATCACCTTCAAGTGGGATAGAGATGATTTCCATATTATCGTGTGGATGTTTTCCAAATCCCATTCCAGGCGCTACCGTATCATCGTTTAATACTCTTAGAACTCCAAAATTCATTCTTTCGGGATTGTAATAATTGGCAAAACTAAATGAGTGACTAGAATTTAACCACCCATGGTTTGCTTTTCCTCTGGTATCTGCTTTATGCACTATCGTTTTCATTTCTTATCCTTTCTTTTATAGTGAACTCCTTTTAACTTTTTCTTTTGCCTGCAAAATTTACATTTTGCACCCTAACCTCGTTATTTTTTATTATCGTAGCTATGGCTATGCCAAGAAAAAATATCTTCTTTATGGCACAAAAGCCAAACTTTTCGACTTAAAACAAAAAGATAAAATGAGTTCATGGTTATCTTTTTTTACATTACAAAGTTGCCACTTCTAAAAGGGTTATAAAATGCAAGAATACGAGCAAGTCATATCAAAATCCGACATTGCCATTATTTTTGAATACAGAAGGTGAGATTCCGGTACTTTTCTTGAAAAAATTACTGAAGTTTGAAGGCTCAGAAAAACCAAGGGTGTAGGCAATTTCTTTGGTAGTTTGTTCCGAGAAGAATAACATCCGTTTGGCCGCAATGATAATGCGAGATTGTACATATTCTTTGGCCGTTTTGCCGATCAATGATTTTATGGTGCGATTAAGATGATCTGGGGTGACATGGAGTGCCTTTGCATATTGTTGCACCAAATGCCATTCTGAAAAGCGATCCTCTACCAGGTTTTTAAAATCCTTCAGAATAGTAGCGCCAGCCTGTAGTTGCTGCGTATTTCTTTCATCAAGACTACAGATGTTATTGCAAGCAATCAAGAAAAGCTTTACTAATGCACCTTGCTTCTGAGCTTTAAATTTGATATTGGATTTTTGTGTTTTATACATCTGTTGGCTGTAGCGATCAAGAACTTCATGCTGTTGGATATTTAGATAGAGTGGGGGAGTTTCACCATAAGCGGTAAACAGGTTAATGTCCTCGATAAAACAATAATCGATATTATTTTCTACCAAAAACTGTCTAGAAAAGGTAATCACCCAACCATAAGACTTTTGTTTTTCTTGTATCTGATGTACTTGCCCAGGGCTAATAAAGAATACTTGGTTGTTTTCTAAAGCATATTCATTAAAATCGATTCGATGCGTTCCTTCTGCTTTTTTAATCAAAAGTATGGTATAGAAATTATGACGATGTGGTGTATCGAGTTTAGGATTTTTAGCCTCATGAACATCTTCCGTTTTTTTTATATCAAACGTCATGAGGGTATCAGACCGATCTACAAATTCGTACGTTTTTATGGGATTGGACATAGGCTTTATAGCATATAAAACTGTCCAAAAGATAGGGTATTTAAATAATTTAATATTTAATTTTTGATTAAGATTAGGAAGTGTTTAAGCCTTTTTTATTCTATTCTTTCATAAAATAGCCCCGGACCATCGCAAGCCCAACAAGTTGCTATCAATTCTTTTTCAGAATCAAGTTTAAGATATTCTTTAAGATCGGCAGAGCAATTGCAAAGCAAGGCGCTTTCTGTTTCGTGGATAAATTCTAGATATTCACCATCAGAAAGTTGTACCCGCTTAAAAGTTCCTTGTACAGTAATAGTGGTGTTTTCTTGTTCTCTAGATTTGATAAACGCACCATTGGATTGTAAGAGATAATATTCTTGCCAGGCCATGTCTGCTCCCGTTGATGGAGGTATATCGGTGACCATTCCTGACATTTTAACCAGATGCCATTTCTGTGGATATTGATCTGCTTTCAATGGAGATTCTTCTTGAGTGGCAGATTCGTTATTTTTTGAGCATGAAAACAAAATGCAAATTGAAAATAGTGTAAAGAGTAGTTTTTTCATGATGTCGCTGTTTTGTCTTTAGTAGGTAGATGATCAATATTAAAAACAGTTGCGTAATATAGGGTTTTAAATCCGAACGATAGTTTGCTACAAATTAAATGATTCATCACTGAAAGGGACGAAGCGATCTTTTTACTACAAGTAGAATTATAGTTACTAAGAAAAAGACTACTTCGTCCTGTTGTCCTTGTAGGGCATTTGTACAACCTTTAAAACCAAAAAAGGAACAAACAACAAGTGTCTATTCCTTTTTTGAGATGTTATAAATTGTGATTAGATTTCCAAAACCTAATCTTTAACCGGTTCTTTTTCTTCATTTAATAATACCGGCGTACCAAAACCTAATTGTTCTAGCTTTTTAAACTGTGTTTTGGCATCACCTACTACCAGGTAGATCATTTTATTGGGATCTAGATAAGTGTTGGATAATTTCTTGATCTCTTCTACCGTCATATTGTTTACAATCGCTTCGCGCTGGGTGACATAATCATCAGGATATTTAAATTCGCTAATGTTGATCAACATATTTATTTTAGAATTAAAGGTCTCAAACGCCCTGGCGTTGCTTTTGATCATTGAGCTTTTGGTGATATCCAAATCTTCCTGGGTATAGTTTTTACCATAGTTGGTCAAAATCTCTTTTACCAAATCTGCCGACTCATAGGTGACATTCGTTCGTACCCCACTAGAGATCGTAAAAGGCCCAGGGATCGTACTACCCGAAAAACGGGAGCCTATACCATAAGTATATCCTTTACCCTCACGTAACTGCTGTGTAAACTGCGATGCAAATCCACCCCCGCCCAGACGGTAATTCATGATTTGTGTAGGGTAGTAGTCCTTATCGGTCGCGGCCAGAGCACGATACCCAAATCGTATTTGGGATTGTTTGGCATCGGGTACATCATAAAAAAATACTTTGGATTGTGCTGGTGATTTTGGCGCATCCAACGCCGGGAATTTTACATCTTTTTGTGGCCAATTCTTGTCAAGCGTAGCCAATGAAGTTTTGATCGCATCTTTGTCTATGTCACCAACCACATGCACTTTTGTAATAGTAGGAGATACATTGGCGGCATAATATTGCTTAAGGTCTTCGATAGTGATTGATCCTACAGAGGCTTCAGTACCTAGATTATTATGTGATAAAATATGATCCGCACCATACACTAACTTTGCATATTGGTTATTTGCGATACTTCTGGGGCTGGCTTCTTCTTGTTGGATCTGGCTAATTACACTTTGCTTAATAAGCTCAAATTCTTTTTGATCCCATCGCGGTTCAAGGATCATTTCTTCAACCAGTGCCAATGTTTTTTCGTAGTTTCTGGCTAGGGTACTTCCAGTTATGGCAATGTTTTCATCCCCTGCAAAGATATTGATCTCTGCTCCCAGGCTTTCGATAGCATCTTCTAGCTCTTCGGTGGTTTTTGATTGTGTACCCTTGGTCATCAATCTTGCCAACATGTTAGACACTCCAACTTTATCGGCTTTCTCCAATAACAAACCACATCGAATGTTTATTCTAAACTGTACCAGTGGGATTTCATCATTTTGTATTCCGTAGATTTCGATTCCAGAGGATAGCTTATCTTTCCAAACCGATGGTACTTTTACTTCCGGAGTTTCTCCATACGGTGGTTCTACCGATCGATCAAAAGAGGAAGGTGTTTTTTCATATTCTGCTGCAATACTAGCATCAAAAGCCTCTTCAGCACCTTCAACAATTTTTTCTTCGACCACATTAGCAAGCTGCGAACCCTTTAGTACCAAATCCGTTTGACCAATGGGAACAAAACTAGTAGCCACATAGTGTTTTCCTTTGATGTACTGATTGTATACCCGATTCACATCCTCTACGGTAACGGCAAGGATGTTTTTTACATCTTGGTTAATAAAACCGGGATCATTAGCAAAAATCTCATATTGCGCCAATTGAAATCCTTTGCCCAATACGCTGGATAATCCATTGTAAAAATTAGTTTCCTGGCCCGCTTTGATACGATCCAGATCCTTTTGTGAAATTCCTTCGGTTTCAAACTTGGTAAAAGCTTCGGCAATGGCTTGATCAATAGTGTTGAGGTTCGTTTTTTCGAATCCACGAATACTTAGATGATATTGCCCGGCTAATTCAGATCCATAATGATACATAGTAACCTGTGGTGTAAGCTGCTTATCATCAACCAATACTTTGTTGAAAGGTGCTTTTTTTCCTTCAGAAAGGTAGGTGGATAAAACATCTAAAGCATACGAATCCGGGTGATACATCGGTATCGTTGGCCAAGTCATAGTAACCTGCGGAAGACGTGCAAAATTATCTTCGTAGTACAGCTTTTTTGTTTCAGAAAGTACACCAGGCCTTTTTTCTAGTTTCGGAATATCTTGGCCACGTTTGATTTCATCAAAATATTTATGTACCCATTCTTTGGCTTGTGTTGTATCAAAATCTCCGGCAATCGTTAGCGTAACATTATTGGGAACGTACCAACGATTAAAGAAATCTTTTACATCTTGTAAGGTAGCATTTTGTAAATCTTCCAGCGAACCAATCACTTGCCAGCTATAAGGGTGGCTTTCTGGATACAAATTTTTGTCAATTATGTACCCCACATGTCCATAAGGACGATTGTCTATGCTTTGGCGTTTTTCGTTCTTAACTACTTGTTTTTCTTTGGCAAGAACTTGTTCGGTCACAGTATTAATAAAGAAACCAAGCTTATCGGCTTCGGCCCAGATCATTTTTTCAAGGGCATCCTTGGGCACCGTTTGATAATAGTTGGTACGATCACGACTGGTAGATCCATTGGCACCGGATCCACCGATACGAGCACTCATTTTGTCGAGCCCGCCTTTACCAAGATTTTCTGATTCCAGGAAAAGCAGGTGTTCAAACAAATGGGCAAATCCTGTTCTTCCTTCTTTTTCTCTGGCAGAACCCACATGTGCTGTTAGCGCCACGGCAACCACGGGATCTGATCGATCTACATGAAATACGACTTGTAATCCGTTATCCAGGGTAAACTTTTCAAAATCTACTTTGAATTCCTTGGTTTCTGCTACTTTTTCTTGTGTCGTTTCTTTTTTGCAGGAAACAATAACTCCTGATAGCAAGAATGCGAAGAGAATTAATTTTAAAGTTTTCATTATGTACGTATATATGATAATAAAAAAAAGAGTACATGCATACTTCAAGAAAAGTGACGTGTGTACTCTTTAAAATAGATGTTATTATGATTTGGTTACTGGAAATCCTCGGTCTCTCATCAGAGCTTCAATCTTGGCATCACGACCTCTAAATTTTCTATAAGCCTCGGCCGGATCCATGGCATTGCGTGGTGCAAATAGGTATTTTACCAATTTAGCTGCTACTTCTTTATCATAGAATCCTCCTGGGGCTTCCGCAAAGGCTTCTGCAGCATCCGATGTTAAAACATCGGCCCACATATATCCATAATATGCGGTAGCATACCCTTCACCAGAGAACACATGACCAAAGTGTGGAGTACGATGACGCATTACCAGTTCTTTTGGCATATTTAGTTCTTTCAAGGTTTCTCTTTCAAATGTATCTATGTCAATATTAGTAGGATCGGCCAAATGGAATTTCATATCCATCAATGCAGAAGCTAAATATTCTGTAGTAGCAAATCCTTGATTAAAGGTTGCTGCTTTTTTGATCTTTTCAACAAGCGCCTTTGGCATTGGTTCTCCTGTCTTGTAATGCTTTAGGTAGTTGTCAATTACCTGGTCTGTTGATAACCAGCGTTCTAATAATTGAGACTGAAACTCGGTATAATCACGCACACCTCCATTAAGGGTAGGATATCGTACTTCTGAAGAGAAGAAATGCAAAGCATGACCAAATTCGTGGAAAAATGTAGTTGCATCATCCCAGGACACCAATACAGGCTCTCCTGGAGCTGGCTTCACAAAATTAGAGTTGTTGGATCCTAGTACAGTTTCTTTCCCATCAAATGTCGTATGACTGCGATAGGTAGTTGCCCATGCACCTGAACGTTTACCAGGTCTGGCAAAAGGGTCCAGGTACCATAAACCGATATGCTCTCCTGAAGTTTTATCATTTACTTCCCATACTTTTACATCTTCATGAAATACAGAAACTTTACCTTCTTCAACCGGAGTGAATTTGTAGTTGAATAACTCGCCCGCTACAAAGAACATGGCTTCTCTTAGTTTATCAAGCTGCAAGTATTGTTTTACTTCGTCTGAGTCTAGATCGTATTTCTTTTTTCTTACTTTTTCGGCATAGTAGCGATAATCCCATGGTTCTATCGTAATCTTATCTCCACTGGCATCAGCCACGGCTTGCATATCGGCCACTTCTTCCTTTACACGGGCGATGGCGGCTGGCCAAACGGCGTTCATAAGTTTCATGGCATTTTCAGGATTTTTTGCCATACGATTTTGCAATCTCCAATCGGCATAGTTATCATGACCTAATAGTCCTACGCGCTCTTTTCGTAGTTTTAAGATTTTGGCGATATTCTCGTTATTGTCCTTATCATCACCATTATCTCCTCGGGAATAGTAATTCTCCCAAACTTTTTTTCGTAGTTCTCTTTCGTTAGAATATTTCAAGAAAGGATCCATCGAAGATCGAGTATTGGTCACTGCATATTTACCTTCTTGTTCTCGATCGGTGGCAGCCTTTGCATAGGCTTTGACCAATGGGTCTGATAAACCGCTTAATTGATCTTTGGTAAGATAGGTAACATACCCTTCTTCGTCTTCAAGAATATTATTGGAAAAATTGGTATACAGCTCAGACAGTTCTTTGTTGATTGCCGCGTAGCGTTTCTTTTTCTCGTCATCTAATTCTGCTCCATTCATGGCAAAACCTTCATAGGTTAGTTGCACAACACGTTGTTGATCTGCTTCTAGTGGTTCTTTTTTAGAGTTTTCGTATACCGTTTTGATACGCTGAAAAAGCTTTGTGTTTTGTGAGATTTTAGATTGAAATTCGGATAGCTTAGGCGCCATTTCTTTTTGAATTTCTCTGAATTCTGGGGATGACATATTACTACTTAAAATTCCGTAGTAAGTAAATACCCTACCCAATTCTTCTCCAGCTCTTTCCATAGCAACGATGGTGTTCTCAAAAGTAGGAGCTTCAGTGTTGTTTGCGATATCATCGATCTCTTTAAGATTCATTTCCATTCCTTTTTCAAGAGCTGGCATTAGATCTTCCAGATTCATTTTATCAAACGTGGGGGTACCTCCATAAGGTCCCGTCCATTCTGCCATTAAAACATTATCTGTTTTTTCTGTTTCCTTGGTTGTGTCCACAGTTTCTTTCTTTTGGTTACAACTTGTCAAAACAATGACCGAACAAAACGCCATCATTTTTAGAGTTTTTGAAATTTGTTGAGTTTTCATACGTATTAGTATTGTTTAATTGATGTGTTATTTTTACTGAAGTTAAAAAGAAGAAACAACTTCGATTTATCTTCTGAAGTTCTATACGTTAAAGTCTGAATTTATTGTTATTTGCCAAGAATATTGCATTCACAAAGAAGAGTTTTCCATTTTCCCAGAAAGACCTAAACATTGGATTGTCTACCATATAAATAATACATCCTTGCCCCATTCTTGTTTCTCCGAAGATCAAAGAATTATTCAGGTTTTCTAAAGCATCTTTACCCGAAAAGCCGGATACATTTTCAGGACTTTCCATATAGGCAATGTTATATCCCTTCTCTAGTAATTTATAAGAATTGCTTCCTAACTTTAAGGTAAAATAAGTGTCATCATATCCAAAGGCCATAGGATGCGAAGCATCTACTTTGGTTTTAAAAATACTGCCAGTGATAAAATCTTTTACGCTTTCACGTTCTCTTTGATCATAAGGAGTACGATTACCAATAGAGTCCTTTTTCTTTTCGTCGGGTTTATTCTTTTTAAGGTCAAAACCATCTTTATCGGCAAAAATGCCTACTGCTCTTGCTAGTGCAATTAGTTTTCCTCCTTTTTGCACCCATTCTTTAAGTTTTTTTAAGGTACTCTCATCTATTTGGCCGTTGTAATAACCATTTGGCATTATGAGTACGTCATATTTACTAAGATCTACTCCCTTAAAATAATCGGTATCAATAGAAGTGATTGGAAATTTAAGTTGTTGTTCAAAAAAGTGCCAAATCTCTCCGTAGCTTAAAGAAGATATATAATCTCCTTTTAGAACCGCAATACGTTGATTATTGATCAATTTTACATCTGGCGACCCAAAATCAACTCCGTTGTTAGAAAAACTTGTAGGTGCTGCATATAATTTGCGTTTATGTTTGCTGGCTATATCAATAACTGTTTTGTCATAATCTTTATTGGTTCGATTATCACTTTTAGTAATGATCAGGCTTCCTTTTTTAAAGCTGTCCCCATTGTTGGAAAAGTCTTTTTCGCTAAATCGAACCCGGATATTATTTTTAAGAAGTTCTGCCATAAAAGCGGCATCATCCAAACTGTTCCATTTGGCAATATATCCTGCACCCGATGGACTTGAACTATTATTGATATCATTTTGTTTTTGGTTACCGTTTGCCGGAATTAAGGAGGTAGAGGCTATAGCTTCTAATCCGTACGCATGAGGGATACTCCAAGCAGTAATATCATACGTGAGCGGGTTGCTTAATTTTGCATTGGGCTCAAAAAGTACTTTTACCATTTTACCTTTCGGTTGATTGGTACTTACCACCAAAGCTCCGCTGGCATTGATGCTACCCGATTTATTATCTCTAAAATTAAACCCAGAAACTTTTGTAGCATTGGTAAAACCATATTTTATTTCATGCTTGTCAAGTAATTTGGTTAATGCATTGATCTTATCGGCTTCACCTTTGAGCACATAACTTTTATATTTTAAGCCAGAATTGTCAAAGAATTTTTTAAATTCTGTATTCAATTTCGTTGCATTTTTTGAAGAGATTTCAACAGTGGATAGTCCTGTTGTGGTATGATGAAGTGCGCGATCTTTTAGAGTCAAAACATACCCTTCATCAGTTTGGATACCAAGACCCGCACGTCCATGACCGGCTTGTTCATAGGTCATACCGATCGCTCCCATAAAAGTAGGGTAGGTATCACCATAACTTGGATATAATAAATCAAAACGCTCACGGGTAAAAAATAGCCACCCTTCGGCATCAAAATATTTTGCATGGTTTTTACCGATTTGTATCTGAAAATCTCGTTGCCAAGGTGTGATAATTTCATGAAACGGCTCGGCGGCTGGCGCAAAATAATATGGTTCGTTGATGCCCTGCTCATGAAAATCTACATGAATATGGGGCATCCATGTATTGTAAACCTTTAATCTTTGGGATGTTTCTACCTGGGTGGCCCATGCCCAATCACGGTTTAGATCAAAAAGATAGTGATTTGGTCTTCCTCCCGGCCATGGCTCATTGTGTTCAGTAGCACTTTGATCTGTATTATATGGAGTTGCTTTAACCTGGTTGTACCAATTTGCATAGCGATCACGGCCATCTGGATTAATACAGGGATCCATAATCACAACCGTGTTTTGCAACCAATCTGATTTTTTGGTGATTAATTCGTAAATGGTTTGCATAGCAGCTTCTGTGCTGGATGCCTCATTACCATGTACATTATAACTTAACCAAACAATGGCAATCTGTTGGTTGGATGTTCCTTCAACAATACCAGTGTTTTTTAGATGATCTTGCCGTATGTTTTCAATATTTTTTAGATTTTCTTCAGTAGAAATAATGGCATATGTTAATGGCCTGCGCTCATTTGTTTTTCCATAGGTGTGATAGGTAACCATATCCGAATTATCGGCAACATGATTAAAATAATGTACTACATCGGCATGACGTGTAAATTGTGCACCTATTTCATAACCTAAAAATTCTGCGGGAGATTGTAATTTGTTTTGTGAGTAAGTTAGCGTTGTCGTTACAACGAAGAGTGTAAAGAGTAATTGTTTCATTGATTGATTAAAATTTTATAAAATGGTAAAATACCGAGTTAAATTTAGGATATTATTGGTATTAACTAAAATTTAGGATTTACAATAACAATCTAATGTATATTTAACCCGGATTATGCATTAAAACTTCGTGATGAAGGTTGAAAGTGCAATAAAGCCTAACATTTTACAAGTTTTTGCATAGCAGTTTATCCTGAGCTCGTCGAAGGGCTCTGGTTAAATTTGAAAATGTTGCGAAGCTTAGGATTTGAAGTAGTTTCAAGCTGTAATAGATTTTTTAATGTATAATCCGGGTTTAACCTCTCAAAAAAAAGAATAATTTATGCCTAGTGACTGTATTCCGTTTAGAGATACGAATTACTTTTCATCCCTTATTTGTGATTATTTAGATCAAAAAGCTGAATTACAGCCATTTTATAATCGTTTCCCGAAACTAGAGAATTTTAAAGGCCAGATAGAAGATAAAGGACAATCATTTTCTAGCGAAAACAGGAAGGTCTTAGTTGATTCTATAAAAAATCAATATAAAGATGTTACTTGTTCTGAAGCTACAGAAGAGCATATTAATTTACTAAAAAAGGACACTGCATTTACAGTTACCACAGGGCATCAATTAAATCTTTATACGGGCCCTCTTTATTTTTTATATAAGATCATTTCTACTATTAATCTTACTAAGATTTTAAAGGAAAAATATCCCAAATATGACTTTGTGCCGGTATATTGGATGGCGACAGAAGATCATGACTTTGAGGAGATTAATTATTTTAACCTTTTTGGAAAGAAGATACAATGGAATCGTAAAGATGGGGGAGCGGTAGGTGTTTTTGATACAAAAGGCCTGGACAAGGTTTTTGAGATTTTTTCTTCGGAAATTGGTACCGGGCAAAATGCAGAACGATTAAAAAAACTTTTTGAAAAAGCCTATCTCCAACACTCCACATTATCTGAAGCGACCCGCTATCTTGCGAATGAGCTCTTTAAAGAGTATGGATTGGTAATAGTAGATGGGGATGATCGAGAATTAAAGCGTCTTTTTATTCCTTATGTAGAAAAAGAACTTGTGGATCAGATATCCTATAAAAAAGTATTGCCAAAGGCCAATAAACTAGGCGAATTAGGGTATAAAGTGCAGGTGAACCCAAGAGAAATCAATCTTTTTTATCTAGCAGAAGGTCTTCGTGAAAGAATCATAGAACAAGAAGGAAGGTATTTTGTAAACGAAACCGATATCTCTTGGAGCAAGAGTGAGCTATTAAAAGAACTACATGAGTTTCCTGAAAGGTTTAGCCCTAATGTGATGATGCGTCCTTTATATCAAGAAGTGATCTTGCCAAACCTATGCTATATCGGAGGAGGAGGAGAGCAGGCCTATTGGTTTGAACTAAAAGACTTCTTTGAAGAAGTTGGTGTTTCCTTTCCGATACTTTTACTTCGTAATTCGGTACTGATTCAATCACAAAAGCAAGCGGATAAAATCAAAAAACTAAAGGTATCTGATACCGAATTGTTTTTAAAACAACACGAACTGATTAATAGAAAAGTTCGACGTATTTCTAATATTGATATCAATTTTGATCTGCAACGCAAGTACCTACAAGAACAGTTCAAAGCGATGTACGAACTAGCAGAACAAACCGATGTTACTTTTGTTAATGCGGTAAAGGCACAAGAGGTAAAACAACTTAAAGGTTTGGATATGCTCGAGAAACGTTTGCTCAAAGCCCAACGTCGCAAATTGAGTGACCACGTAAAGCGATTAACTACTATTCAAAATGAATTGTTTCCTAATCAAAGCCTACAAGAACGTACCCTTAACTTTTCTGAAATGTATCTTGAATATGGTGAGACGTTAATTCCAACTTTGATCGAACATTTGGATCCACTCAATAGTGAATTCTTGGTCCTTAAGTGCTAAGGTACTAAATAGGTACCCTTCCATTCATTATTTTCTTTTTTGAATAAAACCCGAATGTGATTAGGTCTGTTGAGTCGCAGATATTCTATTTTGTTTGGAACTAATTTAATAGCAGTGAAGAAATGTTTTTCTTCGAGAAAATCGATTTGTTCGGGGTCTTTAATCTCTTCCCCCGGTGCAAGTTTTGTAGTGTATTCTTTTTTGGATTTCTGAGGCACCTCTTCCCAAATGTTTTTTAGAGTTCTATCGTCTGTAACAATTTTGGCAGTAGCTCGTATAGAGAGTTGAATTAACCTTTCTGAATCAAGGAAAAGAAGACTTACCGTATTATGTTCATTAATATGTGTGATTTTTTTTGATCTTTTATCAGTGTATACGGTAAGATTTAAATGTTCGTCTATTTCCCGAAGTACAAGAGTTCTTAGCCTTGGCGTGCCATTGATACTTGAGGTTGCCAATGTAAAATACTTAAAAGGGTGTCCTTTACTTTCTATAGCTTTTTTAAGGTCATTTATGATTGTAGAGAAGATGATTTCAGTCATGGTTTATTAAAGTTGGTGTTGGTCTTATAAAGTTAGTTATTTTTTGGATGTCTTTCTTAGACTTTTCTTTTTTCTGTAAGAAAATAATAAGCTTGTTAAAAATTATCTGATTTAGGATTTCAGGGTTCTGAATTTAATTATATTTTTGCCTATGCAAAACAACAAGGTACTTATTTTAGACTTCGGGTCGCAGGTAACACAACTTATTGGGCGGCGCGTTAGAGAGCTCAATATCTATTCAGAAATACATCCGTACAATAAACCTCCAAAGGATATTGATAGTTATAAAGCTGTAATATTATCAGGTAGCCCGCTATCCGTTAGAGGTGATAACGTGGCTCATCCTGATCTTACAAAGATACGTGGTAAAAAACCACTACTTGGTATTTGTTATGGAGCACAATACCTTGCACACTTTGGAGGAGGAAAAGTAGCAGAATCGAATACACGGGAGTATGGGCGAGCAAACTTGTCTTATGTTAACAATAATGAATTGTTTCAAAATATTTCTGAAGGCTCACAAGTTTGGATGAGCCATAGTGACACTATAAAAGAATTGCCAACCAATAGTAAGCTTTTGGCAAGTACACATGATGTAGAAAATGCTGCGTTTAAAATTGGTGGTGAAGAAACTTATGCGATTCAATTTCATCCAGAAGTATATCATTCCAAAGATGGCACACAGCTTTTAGAGAATTTTTTAGTGAGTATAGCTGGTGTTGCTCAAGATTGGACCCCAGATTCGTTTGTAGATGAAACAGTAAATAATTTAAAAGAACAACTTGGCAATGATAAAGTGGTATTAGGGCTTTCTGGTGGTGTAGATTCTTCGGTAGCAGCAATGCTTTTGCATAAGGCCATAGGAAAAAACCTTCATTGTATTTTTGTTAACAATGGATTGCTTCGAAAGAACGAATTCTCTACAGTATTAGATCGTTATGAGGGTATGGGGCTTAATGTAAAAGGAGTGGATGCTTCGGCACGTTTTTTGGAAGCCCTTGCAGGAGAAAGCGATCCGGAAAAAAAACGCAAAGCGATAGGAAAAGTGTTTATTGAAGTTTTTGATGATGAAGCACATGCTATCGAGGATGTAACATGGTTAGCTCAAGGTACAATTTATCCTGATGTGATCGAAAGCGTTTCTGTAACAGGAGGTCCAAGTGCTACGATCAAGAGTCATCATAATGTTGGTGGATTGCCAGATTATATGAAACTAAAGATTGTTGAGCCATTAAAGATGTTATTCAAAGACGAAGTGAGGCGTGTTGGAGCATCGATGGGTATGGATCCAGAGTTGCTGGGCAGGCATCCGTTTCCAGGACCGGGACTGGCTATTAGAATATTAGGAGATATAACTCCAGAAAAAGTTGCTATATTACAAGAAGTTGATGCAATTTTTATTAATGGGCTTAAAGAAAACGGATTATATGATAAGGTATGGCAGGCTGGAGCAATTTTACTGCCAGTTCAAAGTGTTGGTGTAATGGGAGATGAGCGTACATATGAAAATTGCGTGGCACTAAGGGCTGTAGAAAGCACGGATGGTATGACCGCAGATTGGGTAAACCTTCCTTATGAATTTTTACAAAAAACTTCCAACACAATAATAAACCGGGTAAAAGGCGTTAATAGAGTAGTATATGATATTAGTTCAAAACCACCAGCTACCATAGAGTGGGAATAAAAGTATAACTAGTGTAAATTTGGAGTTGGGGAATTAAAAAATAAATTTAAATGAAAAAGTTTTTATTGTTCTTTCTATTGCTGTTAATAGGTAATACTGCCATTGCACAACAGTATAAGAGTCATACGGTTGCCAAAGGTGAAAATGTATATAGAATAGCAAAGCGTTATAATACAACTCCAGAGGCAATTTATAAAATTAATCCAACCGCCAAAGATGGGATTAAGGAGGGAGAAATTCTTGCGATTCCTGTTGTAGATGATCAAGAATATAAAACTCATGTGGTAGAAAAAGGAGATACTGTTTACAGTTTGTCTAAAAAATATAACACCACCCAAGAGACTATTTATATACTAAATCCTGAAGCTGTTAATGGGATTAATTTAGGACAAATTCTTAGAGTAGGTAAAATTGAAAAGAAAGATCAAACCGCTATTGATGGCGTTAGTGAAGAAGGAAAAGACTCGGTGTTGGATAGTCTTAAGGTGATTCCCGAAGAGCCTAAAATTATTCGTTTTATAACACATAAAGTGAAACGAAAAGAAACGTTATATGGTATTGCTCAAAAATATAAAGTAACTGTAGAGGATATAAAAAAGCAAAACAAGCGACTGTATTCTGAGCAAATAAAGAAGAAAGATAAAATCAGAATACCCGTATTTGCAAAGGAATCTGTGGTTACAACTCCTGTTGCAGTAGATAGTTTAGATACAAGCAGTAGACTTACTACCACTACCAAATATATCGTACAACCGAAAGATACAAGATATGGTATTGCAAGAAGACATGGGATCACTATAACACAGTTAGAACAACTTAACCCTGCTATGGATCCTGATTTTCCTATCGGTATGGAAATCACTGTGCCAACTACCATTTTTGTATCATTAAAAGATTCCATACAACCTGGATTTGAGTTATACAAAGTAAAACCCAAAGAAACTATTTTTGGGATTCTAAAACGTACAGGTATTTCTTCAGATTCATTATTTAACATGAATCCTTATCTAAGAGAAGGTTTGAAAGCTGGAATGGTAATTACCATCCCTAAAGACACGATAGCCATTGATATGTCGCAGGGTCAGTATCTTGACTTGGCCAGTAAATTGTATAACTTTAAACCCAAGAAAGTAGCTGTAATGCTACCCTTTAGTTTAGATACTTTAAATTTTGAAGTTATTAAGGAGACCGAAGAGTATCTTAAAAATAAACAGAGCCTTAGGATAGCTTTGGATCTTTATAGTGGTATTTTGATAGCAGTTGATTCAGCAAAGACCAAAGGGATTACTACAGAGCTTAATGTATATGATACTAAAAAGAATAATAACACTTCGCAGATCAAAGAATTAATTAGGCAAAACAATTTTGAAAATACTGATGCCATAATTGGTCCACTATACCAAAATAATTTAGAAACGGTTGCTTCAGAACTAAAAAAATATGACACTCCGATTTTTTCTCCGGCATCAAGAAAAGAATCAAGTTTATATGATAATTTCTTCCAAACCAGGCCTACTAATGTAATGTTGCAGGATAGAATCATATCCTTTGTTGAGAAAGATTCGACTGATAAAAATGTCATAATAATAGTACAACAGGGTAAGAAGCACGAAAAAATCAAAGAGAAACTAATTAGTAAGTTTCCTGAGGCAAAAGTTGCAAGAATAGAAGAAGGTAATTATTTGTATGAGGTCCATCTTAATAAAGTTCTGGTGGATAATAAACCAAATTGGGTATTTATAGAATCTAGTGATGTGGCAATGATGAGTAATGTTATTCCTTTGTTAAATGCAAAAGCAGAAAGTCATAAAATTACATTATTTACTTCTGATAAGAATAGTGCCTTCGATGACGATAATATTAAAAACGAATATTTGTCTAAGCTTCATTTGCATTACCCATCGGTATATAAAGAGTTTGATCAGGAGGAAATAGATGGTGTTAAGCAGGTAACACCTTTTGCAAAAAGATATAAGAAAGAATACGGTGCATATCCTAATAATTGGGCTATACGAGGTTTTGATATTGCCTATGATATATTAATGAGGTTAGGTGCAGCCGATGATTTGTATCATGGTGTTTCTTTTGATGGAACTACGGAATACGTGGAAAATAAATTTAGCTACACTAAAAAAATATTAGGAGGATACTATAATAATGCGACTTACTTAATCAAGTTTGACGATGATCTTAAATTAACAGTTGTGGAGTAACTCGCTGAAAATCAAAAGAAAATAATATTCAACTATACAAGTAGGATTTAAGGAATTTGAATTTATGTTAAAGAAAACACAAATTCGATTAGAATAAAAAGAGATTTTTCTATATATTTGAGGTTGTTAAGATTAACCTTTTTTCTATAATTTTTTTTGTAGGAATGAATTTTCTTGGCATTATAATTGATTGTAAGGAATACAGAGGAAAAAATAATTTACCTTGGATTCTAAAATTATGTATATTTAGAATCCTAAATAAGTATTTATTTTAAAAAGTGCTAACAATATTTGCCCCATATTGTGCTACAGTACTAGAAAATAGAGAAAAATAGAACGTTTGGTTGGGCATAATTGTTACAATTATGGGTAAGTACATTACTGTCATTTTATTTTTATTTGTCGCCAACAATAATGGTTATGTTGGAAAATTCGCGTATTCTGAAAGAAGCGTGCTAGATTGGTCTGATTTTAGGGGTAGACCAGAAATGAGTAGTGATTTTGATGCAAGTGTGAATACAGGGATTACTTATCAGTGGTCCTACGGAAAAGATAAAGGAGACATCGAATTAAATTATCAGGTCGACAGTTTCTGTTATCCATCATTATCTTGGGTAAAACGTGGTCAAATGTCTAAACCTCTTCTTATACATGAGCAATTGCATTTCGACATTTCAGAATTGCATGCACGAATTATGAGGAAAAGACTACAGGAGTATCGAGCGGGCAAAAATATCAGAAGAGATCTAAACAAGATGTATAAGTTGGTGGAGCGAATGAGGATAAATATGCAGCAACGATATGATGAAGAAACAGATCACTCCAGAAATGAAGTTAACCAGAAAAAATGGGAGAAAAAAATACAGACTCTCATGTGGTATTACCGCGATTACACCAAATAATTTTCTTCTACATTTGGTATGACCCTCCAGCCTTCAAAAGATTTTTTAGTAAAATTAGCGCATACCAAAATGCCCTTTGGCAAATATAAAGACAGATATCTTATTGATCTACCAGAGTATTATGTGGTGTGGTACCATAACAAAGGATTTCCAAAAGGTTTGCTTGGGCAACAATTACAAACCGTATACGAACTTAAAATTAACGGTCTGGAATATTTGATTAGGAATATAAAAAAGTTCTAATTACATATTTACAAATTCATACCCTGCCAATTCATTTTCTTTAAGATTTATTTCCGTTTCATTAAGTAAGACACCATGTTCTAAAAAGGCTTTTAAATTAGTTAACCAAAAAGTCCAGCCATTACTACAACCAAAATGTACTCTTAATTTACTTTCTTCATCTATCGGGATGTCATACTGAGTTAGAATAACTATAGTTACATTATTTTTTTTCTCAAGCTTGATAGATACTTTAGATGACTCGAAAGATATTTCTATATAATCCTTTCCATTGGTATCCAATACTCGACCCTCTTCTTTTCCGTCCCAATTATGCCACCGCCAAGTATAGGTGTCTCCTTTTTGAATAGGTTCTGAAGGTTTTCTTGCTGTACCATCGGGAGTCCTGTATTCGGCACTTTTTAAGAACCAAGAGGTAATTCCTTCAGTAGTTGCCCATAAATTATAGAGCTTTTCAATGGATGCATGAATGTAGATCTTTTTGGTGAATGAGTTCCAGTGTAATTTTTCCATGATTGAAATGATTTGATTAGGTGTATTTTAAAAGTAAGAAAAAACTATCTTAAAATCAGTTAATTATTTGCTTTTGAGAGGTTTAAAAGTTTTTGAGATGTTGAGAAATTGAATTCAGTTAAATTATTCTTACTAGTTTATTGATTTTGTGACGAATTCAGTACGTTTAATCTTTATTTCTTTATATGCAATCTATCTTATTTCTAATGAAAATCGAAAAGTATTTCTGCGGCGTATTCGCTTTCTTTATTTGCTTTCAATCTCTTTCTTAGGATTTTTCACAAGGTCCTTTTTCACAACTTATAATTAGAGGCGCAACTTTGATTAATAGTAATGTGGATACTTTTACGGATAAGGTAAAGATAAGTTCGAAGGTCTGTGCGCGTGTATATATGGTAAAAGCAGTGCCATAAATCACATTCGATTCCTTTTTCCTAAATCCCTAAAATACTGTTCCAAGTCCCATTTCTAAAGGGGTTCAGCACTTTTTGTTGGATATTATGTATGAAGAATCAATCTTCAAGATAAATAAACTTTGATTAACAAACTTTTAGATCTTCCTAACAAAAGGGATTCTAGTCATAAAGAGATTTAGGTTATCGGTAATTAAGACATGTTTAGTGATCATATTACTCATTTTAACTGTTAATTCGTGTTCTGATTTGGAAAGCGCTGAAAATAAGATGTGTACAAATGATTGGTTTGTTAAAGATGATGTAAGATTTTAAAGGTAATGAGGTGTTTTTTCCCTGCTTTGTCTACTGAATAAGTATAGTGCTGCATTACACTGACATTACTTATTATCTGACCTTAACACTGTTAAAAGTAAATTTCATAATGTTGTTAACCAATGGTTTCAAAATAAAGCCTATGAATATAAAACTACGCTGTAGCCTTATACTGTTATTACTATGTATTACGTTTCTGTATTCAAATACAGAAAAGGATTCTATAGCCGTTACAACTGGCAATACCGTTAAAGAATCAGTATATACCTCATATACTCACTTTCCAGAACTACAACAAAAATTTCCCTTACAAACTTCGATTAAAACAGTATCAGAGCCAGAGTTTAGCTTTAATCAAATCGATAAGGAGTTTCCGGTTGCCAATATGGTAAACGATGCGCGAGCTGAAGCAAAGGCTGGATTTAGAGAGATCGATAGCACTGGCCGGTGGATTTCCTCTTTTTCAAATGAAGACATTCAGGTTTTGCCTGTAGGGATCAAAAAAGAAATTAGTGGAGTAGAATATCAATTAGGTTTTACCCAGGCAAGATTTACCAAAGACTTTACCGAGCTTACAGTGTTTGTAAAAATAATTCTGCCACAATCCGATGAAAAAGGGTTGCCTATAGAATTATTCTTTGGAGCCAATAATGTAAAACTTTCTCACCAAGGAGGAATCATGGGTGATGCTAATCTGGTATTGTTGGGGGATATGTTTATTCCTTTTAATAGCGGTAATTGGCTGATGATCCTTAAAGGAGGATTTGATTATAAAACAGGACAAACCGCTAATAGAACCTATGTAACTATTACTTGTGACGGTGTAAAAGAAATGGGTATAGAGGGCGAAGTACAATTTTCCAGAAATATGCTTGTACCTGTTGGACCTAATGGAGACCCTCAACCAGAAACCCGATTGTATCAAGGGGGATTAAGAAATCCGATCCAAATTCCAAATCGAGTTACAGGAGCATTCAGAGCATTGGCATCCGATTGGAACGATATGATAGTAGATATCAGTCTCTCTCCTTTTGTTTTGGCTAGTCAACCCGATAAATTTATATTTTCTGTAAATCAGGCCGTTTTTGATTTTAGTGACCTTAGAACTGAAAATGTAAACTTTCCGCAACATTATCACGACAAAAACCTATTGGTACCTAGTCCCGAATCCTGGAGAGGGGTATATGTACAATCCTTAGAAATTGGATTACCCGACGAATTTAAAACCAAAAATAGCATTGCCACAAAGCAGAGAGTGCGTTTTCAAGCGGCAAATTTAATTATCGATAATTATGGAGTCTCCGGATATTTTTCGGCAGAAAACATAATCCCTCTAGATGAAGGAAGAACCGCCAAGTCTAAGGCTTGGGAATATGCGGTGGATAAAATTGGCATTGAGATTGCTTCCAACAAACTGATAGGTGCCGATCTTGCCGGACGTATATTACTTCCTATTTCCAAGAAAGTAGAGCAATCCGGACAACAAGAAGACAAGAAAAAATTCGGATTGGCATATGTTGGTATCATTTCGGAGGATGAGTATTCCCTCACCGTATCTACCTTAGATACGGTATCCTTTGATGTATTCAAAGCCAGAGCACAGTTATTACCTAACTCGGGAGTACAATTAAATGTTATTGATGGTAATTTCAGACCTGTAGCAATTTTAAACGGCCGTATGGCTATTTCTACAAGCCAAAAAGAGTCCTTAATTAATGAAGGTGAAGAATATACAGTTGTCAATGAGCAGGGGCGTAAGGAAAAACATACCATTCAGTTTAAAGGTATTAAATTTCAGAATTTAGTACTCCAAACAGAATCACCGGTAATTCAGGTAGATTATTTTGGGTATCGGGACGAAGTAAAGATTGCCAATTTTCCTGTTTCCATAGCCGATATAGCCTTTACGGGCAATGACTATCAAGTGGGTCTTGAATTTGACCTTATGATTAACCTTATGAATAAGGAAAGTAAAGGGTTTGCAGCTACTTCAAGATTAGGCATCTACGGAAAATTAAAAGAAGAGCAATACCGACAACGATGGGAATATGAAAAAATCGATTTTTCTGAGATTCTCATCGATGCAACGGTTGGAAAAGTAGGATTCTCAGGAGCACTTGCCTTGTTCGAAAGAGACCAGGAATACAATAATGGGTTCATGGGTAAACTATCTCTGGATATGTTTGATACCGAAGGTTTGATTGAAGCCAAAGGGCTTTTCGGAAATAAAGATGGCTATCGTTATTTCTATGTCGATTTTATAGGAGTCTTACCTACTACGGTTCCTATAATTCCACCAGTAGGCATGTCTGCGATTGGAGGAGGCTTATCATATAATATGGAACGAGCAGAACATGCTTTTACCAATACTTCACAAGAAAATATGGCTTCTCAGGATATAGGGTTGTCCCTTTCCGGAATTCGATATGAACCCAATAATGAAGTCGGTTTAGATCTAAGGGCTATGGCTTTTTTAACCATGCAAGGTACTCAAGCTTTTAGAGGAAAGATCATGTTCAGTATGCTATTCAATAAACATGGTGGTTTAAATAGAATCGGGTTTGATGGGTCAGGTGAGTTTATGGCTTCCGCTTCCATTCAGGCAAATGTATCAGTAAGACTGGATTTAAAAGCATTAAAAGAAGCATTGGGATTACCAGAATTTCTAAATAAGATCACCCCCGATGAAACTGAAATACAAGTAGTTGACTTTAAAAAAGAATTTGCAAAATCCAGTATAAAAGCAGATCTAAATATCTCTTACGACTTCCGAAATTCAACATTACATGGGGAATCTAACATCTACATTTCACTTATTGACGGAATGATAAGTGGTATTGGTCCCGAAGGTAGAGCAGGATGGGCAGTTTTTCACTTTGCTCCGTCAGAATGGTATATCCATATCGGAACTCCTACTGATCGTCTAGGGCTTCGAATGGGTATTGGCCCGGTGAGCCTGGAAACCGGAGCATATTTTATGATCGGGGATCGAATTCCTGGAAGTCCGCCACCACCACCAGAAGTTGCAGATATTCTAGGTGTGGATTTGGCAAAGCTAGATTATATGCGTGATGAAAATGCTTTGGGTGAAGGAAAAGGATTTGCCTTTGGTACGAACTTTAAGATGGATACGGGAGACATTAACTTTTTACTACTGTATGCACGTTTTAGAGCAGGAGTAGGTTTTGATATCATGGTCAAGGACTATGGATCAGCACGTTGTGTAAATACCGGAGATCGTATTGGTATCAATGGGTGGTATGCCAACGGGCAAGCCTATGCGTATTTGCAAGGAGAACTCGGAATTAATATAAAACTATTCTTTGTACGTAAAAAAATACCGATTATTAAAGGAGGAGCAGCTGTTTTAATGCAGGCCAAAGGACCAAATCCTTTCTGGTTAAAGGGATATGCGGCAGGATATTACGATTTGTTAGGAGGATTGGTAAAAGGTAGTTTCCGATTAAAAGTCACTTTGGGAAAAGAATGCGTATTGGATAATGTAGCTCCATTGGGAGGAATTAAAATGATCACTGATCTTACTCCAAAAGACGGTTCTGATAATATAGATGTGTTTACAGCACCACAGGCTGCGTTTGCGATGCCTGTCAACAAACCCATTGTTATTCCTGAAGATGATGGCGATAAGACCTATAAAGTAATCTTAGATACCTTTACGATTACCGATCAAACCGGTAAAGAAATCGTAGGAGACATCGAATGGGGACGTATGAAGGATAGAGCCACTTTGATTTCTGAAGACATCCTACCCCCCAACACCAAGTTAAAAGTACTGGTATCATTGAGTTTTCAGGAGCGTATTAATGGAGTGTACAAAACTGTAATGGTCGATGGTAAAAAAGCCATTGAAAAGGAAGAACGTAATTTTACTACAGGTACAGCTCCAGATCATATTCCTTTACATAACATCCAGTATTCATATCCGGTAGTAGCCCAACAACACTTCTATAGAAATGAATATAATACCGGATACATCCAACTGAGGCGGGGGCAAGATTATCTTTTTGACAATACCCAATGGAAAAGTGAGGTGAAGTATATAGATCTAAGCGGTCAGGAAAAGCAATCTGCTTTTAACTATACAAATGCAGACAACAAAGTATCCTATCGTCTTCCTGATTTGCAAAAGGACATGGGGTATACCATGATGATTGTAAGTACTACCAAAAATTCCAGAAATACTTCAACAAATCAAAGTACTACAGAGACGAAGGAGTTGGAAGAAGGTAACACCGTTGAAATACGAAAAAATGTAGCAGAAAACGTGTTAAAGGAAGGAGAGATAGATCGTCTTTCTTATGCATTTAAAACCAGTAGTTATAACACCTTTAAAGATAAAATCAATGATTTGAAGGTAGCAGATCACGATTGGGGAAAGATCAATTCTACGGTGATCTATTTATCTTCCAAAGTTGATAATAACGAAGGATTTGACATTGCGGAACTGGAAGGAAATACCTATACAGAAAACACACCTTTAATTGTACTAGAATCAGATTTAAAAGACCGATATTTTGGTGAAGATATTAACCCAATATTGTATAGCAAGTATACGGCGAATACGCGATATAGTCTTACCAGAAATGCAGAGCCCTATGGATATATCCCTAAAAAAGCATTGCCGATATCCAGTTATTATCTAAGTGCTTTGGAAAATGATACACATAGCAACTGGAGGGCAACCCGTTTCCCTTTCCGATATAATCTTCCTTATGTATATTTTAAAGACTTCTTAGATGTTCGAGATCGCGTAAATAATGATTATGCCAGAGGGTTGATAGCAAGTGGTGCACCAGAGCTTAGTATTCTGTCTGAAGATTATAAGTTTATGTTATATGGCAAATATCGGGTGAACATCCAATATATGCTCCCAGGTAACATCCCAGGCACTTCGACAAACTACACCTTTAAAAATCCAATTAAAATCAGACAATAGCATGAAGGTAAGAAAACTACATAGTGTGTTACATGGTATTGGGTGTATTTTTCTGATCCTTGGGATTTCTATGTGTTTAAATGCACAGGAAACTACACAGATCAAGGACAAGATTAAGGTAATCTCAAGAGTTACCGATAACAAAGTGTTATTGCGTTGGGCAGCAACGACTCCTTCAGCCTGGATGAAGGCAAACCGATATGGCTATCATATAGAACGATATACGGTTAAAAAAAATGGTGTTTTAGTAAACCCGCCAGCGAAAAAAATGCTTACAACCAATACATTACTTCCAGAACCTTTAGAAGCCTGGGAACAAACCATTGGAGAGGATGATTATGCCGCTATTTTGGCTCAAGCCTTATATGGTGAGGAATTTAATGTGGAGCAAATGCAGGATGGATTGGCACAAATTATCAATAAAGCCAGGGAAGCAGAACAACGTTTTTCTTTTGCGCTATTTGCTGCTGATATGAGTTTTAGCGCTTCCAAAAAGGCAGCTTTGGGATTTGAAGATGTAAATACAGTACCAGGAGAAGAATATCTGTATCGAGTGGTTCCCCAGGTACCTGAAGAAATATTAAAAATTGAACCAGGATTTATTAGTGTGACAATAGCCGAACCTGAGCCGTTACCTGCACCTATAGATTTGTATGCTGTGGGTGATGATAAGACAATTTTATTAACCTGGGAGTATGAACTCTTTAAAACGGTTTTTACATCTTACTATGTGGAGCGATCAGAAAATGGAACTGATTTTAAGCGATTAGGTGATACCCCACTGGTAAATCTGAATGATCGACCTGGCACTCCTGCAAAACGAATGTTCTATGCCGACACCTTGTCTCAGAATGATAAAAAATACTATTACCGGGTGAAAGGAATTTCTCCTTTTGGAGAGAGTAGTCCAGCGTCTGAGATAGTATCTGCCAGCGGAATTAAAAAGTTGGGAGCTGTTCCCCATATTAATAGTTATCAGTTTGATAATAATGGAGATGTTACTTTGAAATGGGAATTCAAAAAAGAAGCGGAAGATAAAATTACAGGCTTCGAATTGGAGCGATCTGATAGTGATGAAGGTTCATATAGTCCCATACAAACCGGGCTGTCTCCAAGCAGTAGATTGGTAAAAGTAACAAACCCTGAAGCTTCCAATTATTACAGGATTGCAGCAATAGGCAAAAATAATGAGCGAAACACTTCTTTTCCTGCTTTTGTACAAACGGTAGATTCCATTCCTCCAATGGCTCCAGCTGGTATCACTGGAGTTATAGATAGTTTAGGGGTAGTACAATTGCAATGGAAAGCCAATAGTGAGAAGGACATGCTTGGTTATAGAGTTTTCCGTAGCAATATTGAGAAAGAAGAATGGGTACAAATCACCACAGCACCAGTAAGGACCACTTCATTCATCGATACCGTACAAGTGAAATCGTTAAACAACAAAGTGTATTACAGCATAGTGGCAGTAGATGAGCGTTTTAATATGTCAGCGTATTCAGAAAAACTGGCATTGTCTATACCGGATGTAGTCCCTCCTTCTTCTCCAATGTTTTCAAAGTATAAAGTAGAGAAAGAAGGTATTCGATTACATTGGATAAATAGTAGTAGTGATGATGTTGCTATCCACCAACTATATAGAATGGATATACGGGAAGCTGAGAAAGGATGGTTGTTGATCTTTCAAACCGACACCATATCCAATTACCTTGACAATAAGGTGACAGGTGGTGTAAAATACCGATATGCCATTTTTGCCAAGGATGAGAGCGGGTTGCAATCTGCACCCTCAACTCCGGTATCGATTAGTAACCAGGATAAAGTAAATACAACAATTGTCAAGGGGTTTGATGCTGTTGTTGATCGCATAAACGAAAAAATAAAGATTAGTTGGAAGAAATTACCACCTACCGTTAGTGAGCTATTGATTTATAAATCTAAAAAGGGAGAACTCCCAGTATTGTGGAAACAAATACCTGGTATTGTGAATACACTAGAAGATACATCAGTGTCACCAAACAATGTATATATCTATCAGATTAAAGTAATCACCAAAACAGGAGAGCATAGTAAGTTGGAAACAAAAGAAATAACATATTAAGATATGGGGAAATATATAAAGTATATCATCTTTTTAATGGTCTTGAGTGGATATGCTCAAGGATCCAAAATAGAACTTAGAAATATTAAGTTTCAAATTAGGGGAGATGAAGCTATATGCAGTAATGTAATAAGAATTACCGTTAATTTTACTAATGGCCCTAGTGAACAAATATTTTTTAGAAATCAGGGTCAAACGTATATAAGTTTTTTAGGAGGATATATTTGGACAAATGGAACTATTAATTACCCCAGTATTACAATGTCCTGGACAAACAAAGTAGTAAGATCAATTAGAGTTCAGGTAAATACTCATGAAAAAAGAGATGGAAGAGGATGTGGTAGCGGTAAAGGTAGTTTTATAGAACAAGATGAAACAAGAACGGTAATTGACTATGATCCTTGTTATGATCCTCCAAAATATAGTCAATACAGAAGAAATGGTGGAGAGTTTGAAGTAGAACATAGGATGTCATTTGATTGGAAAGTATCTCCAATAGTACATGTCAACAGGATTGGTTCTAATATAGCAGGATATGATGATGACTTCAAAGCAACAGCATCAGCTCATAGTTTGTTTAGATCATCAGTATACCAATGGCAATATCAAATAACTTCTCGAAACAGAACACCAACATCTTCTGGCTGGAGAAACATCCCAGGGGTTCCAAAGAATAGGAATTTAGCTGTTACACCCAAATCATTCTTATCTCAAACGAATATTGGAAAAGATATTCATGTGCGAATAAAATCGTGTAATTATGCAGAACCTTCGAATTTTGTGACCTACAACATAAAAAAATCAGCCCCTAAAGTTATAGGCGTTGAACCTGTTCCGGTAAGTTGTTATGATGATAGTACAGATGGTGCTGTGCGATTTACGTTTGATAGGCCTTTGGACTCTTTTGAAAACTTTAACATTGCAGTAACTGATTTATCCACAGTAACAGGAGTGGTTGCTGGGGTTCCAACCTACGAAACTGTGGAGTCTATTGAGAATGTTACAGAATTTGATCATAACGATAGTTTAGTTATTAGTGGGTTACGGCATAGTACCCCAGATGGCTTTGGAATAAGCATTATATCAGGTCATGGAAATACTGGAGATATTTATTTTTCTGATGGTACCAATCATTCGGTTCGATTTGATATCGGAAGGCCTGGTGCCGTGAAAATTGATGCTGTGACAGGGATAAATGTCAATTGCAATAACGGAAATAGTAGTACAGGAAATGATGGAAAGATAGTCATTCGCGCTAGTGGTGGAAACCATGGTACTTTTCAATACAGTTATAATAAAAATGGAGGATCCTATACTACCTGGAGAAATTTTACGAATGGAGCCATGCATGAGATTACAGGCTTAGGCATAGGAAATTATCAGGTAAGAGTTCAGAAAAAGATTACCAGGAACGGGGTTAATACTTTCTGTCAGGCCCATAGGTTTAATAGCAGCAACAACCCTACGTCTCAACAAGATATAAGATCGGTAACTATTCAAGAACCCGCAGCTCCTTTACAGGTTGAATATATTACAGAAGATATTGTAGCACCTACCGCACGTGGTTTTACTAATGGTCAGATCAAGGTTCGTGTTTTTGGAGGTACTCCTCTTGATAATGATAGATACAATTATACCTGGACCAGGCAAGGGAGTAACACTCCACTTACAACCATAAATGAGACTATAGATACAGATCCATCAAATAAGAAGCAGTTTTTTATCACCTTACGCAATATTGGAGCGGGTACTTATTTTTTAACGGTCACCGATAAATATTACAGTACTGCCTTAGCAGGATATAGAACAGGTTGTTTTGTAAGTAACAGTAGTAGAACCCTGCAAGACCCAGAACCATTAGAATTACGCATTGATATCACAAAACCGATTACTTGTAATGCGACCGATACGACCATAGGAAAAGATCAAGATGGAGAGTTGACAGCCGTTGCGGCTGGAGGGGTTCCATTACAACCTAATCAAAACAGAGGGTTACCGTACTATTACACCTGGAAAAAGAAAAATGAGCTGGGCGTATGGAAAATCTATAAAAGTAGAACTGAAGGAAATCCTACCATTAGTGTTTTGTCAGAAGGAGAATATGCAGTAAATATTGAAGATGCTAATGGCATCGTTGTAGGGAACTACGTCAATAATAGTCTGGTAACCACAACCGATGTAACCCGAAATTTTGAAGCACCACCCTCCATTACTATCAATGCAGATAAACAAGATGTCTTTTGTTATGGAGGAAATGACGGAGCTATTCGTACCACTATTTCCGGAGGGAATGGGGAATATGAAATACAATGGCTAGATGATCTTGATAATGATAGCCCTAACAGAGATCAGTTATCTGAAGGAGACTATACTATTGTAGTAGAAGATAAAAACGGATGCCGAGCAAGAAGAACAATTACCATAGAACAGCCTTCAGCACCACTTCAACTAACATACCCTTCTCGATACAATCAGCCTACAGGTTTCGGCTTAACCAATGGGTGGATTGAAGCGCGTATCAAAGGTGGAACCACCAATATGGATGGTTCATACAACTATATGTGGACCGATCAGGACGGCGGCAACCGGAATGCTAATGTGGAGACTTCCATTGATACCAATACCAATGAATTTGTAGTGCGTCTGCAAGATGTAGGTAAGGGTGAGTATACACTTGTGATTACCGACGCTAATCACATTCCAGCAACAAACAAAACGGGATGTACCCTTGAGGATAGTTTTCAATTAGACGAACCCGATCCATTAGAAGTTACTATAGTTGAAGATACTCCGATCTCTTGTAATCAATTAAATGAATTTGGCAATCCATCTAGTGATGGAATACTCATTGCCCATGCCAAAGGAGGAATACGATTTAATCCGGGATTACCTTATGTATATACCTGGAAGAAAAAAGCAGCTGATAGCACCTGGCAAGTACTGACCTCACAAAGCGATAGCATTGCGACCAATCTTGATGATGGTACCTATGCCGTAAATATTGAAGATGCCAATGGCATTGTACTGGGAGAATATAAGAACAATGTATTAGTACAGGCAATAGATAGTACACGTGTGCTTACCGAGCCCGTATTATTAGAAGTATCGCTTGAAAAACAAGATGTATATTGCTATGAAGGTAGTGATGGATGGGCAGAAGCCACCATTTCAGGAGGAACTCCTCCCTACACAATACTTTGGAACACTGGGGAAGAAACTTCAAAAATAGAAGGATTAGCCAAAGACAGGTATGAGGTGTTGATTACCGATGATCGTGGTTGTGAAGCGGTTGGTAGTATTGATATCGAGCAGCCTGAAATACCCTTGGATATACAATACACCGCCTTTAGTAGACCCTCATCTATAGGGGCTAATGATGCATGGGTTGAAGCCGAAGTTAGTGGTGGTACTCCTTTTGATGATAGCACATACACCTATCAATGGGAAAATCAACAAGGAGAATCCCTAAACTCGCAAACGATTACCGAAATACTTCCTAATGGTCATTTTAAGATTCGTTTACATACCATAACCGCAGGAGATTATTTCCTAACTATTCAGGATAAAAATTATGAGATCGCTACAACAAAAGACGGTTGTACTTTTATAGAGAGTTCTTATACCATTTATGAGCCTATAGAAGCTATTATAGAAGAATATACGCCCATTTCCTGTAATCAGGAAAATGAATTTTTAGATCCATATAGCGATGGTGCTATTGTAGGTCATGTTAGAGGCGGAGTACCTTTTTCAAGTGGTTTACCCTATCGATATACATGGAAAAAACAAAATGATGTAGGTATTTGGGAAGTATTACCAAGTCAAACGGATAGTATTGCTACTAATCTTAATGCAGGGTTGTATGCCTTGAATGCCGCAGACAGTATGGGTAATATGATGGGCATCTATGAAAGTGAAGTCTTGATTAGAGCTACAGACACTGTGTATACCTTTGTCGAGCCGGAACTATTGCAGGTATCTTTGCAATCCACACCAATTTCTTGTGATGCAGGAAACGATGGTACAGCGACAGTTTCCATTACTGGGGGTACTGCACCTTATCATATTGAATGGTCAACGGGGGAAACTACGGCAACTGCTACTGACTTAATTTCGGGAACCTATATAGCTTATGTTACTGATAGCCGTGGGTGTCAGGCATCTGGACGTGTTTTTGTGGAACAACCAGGAGGTATTGTTGTTACGATTGATACCCAAAAAGACCCTACCTGTTTTGGAGGAAACGATGGAGCTATAGCAGTAACGGTAACCGGAGGAACTCCGCCTTATAGGTACCAGTGGGATACAGGAGAAACCGGAACCAACCTGTCAAACCTATCGGCTGGAGTATATACCTTATCGATCACTGATGATGAAGGTTGTAAGGCATTTGAGCAAATTGAGCTAGAGAACCCTGAGCAAATTGCGTTAGATCTTGGTGATAACAGAACTATTTGTAAAGATCAATCTTTAGTATTGGATATTACAATTGATGATCCTAATGCTACCTATAGCTGGGCATCCGATAACGGGTTTAGGAGTTCAAACGCAGTAGTAGAATTAAATACAGCCGGAATCTATACCGCAACCATTACAAATGCTTTTGGCTGTGTACATTCAGATACAGTACGTGTAACGACTTCTGATGCAGAAATCGATGCAGAATTTGTAATTGCTACGCAAGGAAATGCAAAACAAGAGGTGGTACTGGTGAATGTGAGTTATCCTAAAGGAGACACTTCTATCTGGACAATTCCTGAGGATGTGGAAGTAGTAAATAAAAATGACGATCAATTAGTATTGACCGTTGCTAAAGCAGGTAGGTATGAATTTAACCTACGTTCGTATGTGGGGGATTGTTATGAAGATTTCTCTAAGACCATCTTGATCGAAGAAGCCATTGATACTCCGGATACTGAAGAAGTACGCAATAGTTTTATTTCAGAATTACTGGTGTATCCAAATCCAAATAGCGGAACATTTAAGGTGAAGGTATCATTGGAAGAAGAGGCCAAAATACAGGTGAATATCATTAATCTATTGACATCTGAGGCAGTTAATACCAAAGAAGCCGATAATGCTAGTGAATACCTGATCGATTATACTATTGGAAATTTGCCTTCAGGGATTTATTTGTTAGCGGTAGAAACTGCCCGGGGAAAGGCACTTAGAAAATTAGTAATAGAATAAAAAATGAAATAAAAAAACATCCATCCCCAACCCTTCCTTCAAAGGAAGGGAGTTTACAAAGTCCCTCTTCGAAGAGGGATTTAGGGAGATGTGAATAGATAAGCTT
>CANMDH010000047.1 GCA_947496555.1 uncultured Aquimarina sp.
AAACAAATGGAACAAACTCAAAAAATGTTAGCACAGATTCAAAACAATCAGATTAGGGTTATATGATAGAAAATCTATTTCATGTTGAAACTACTTCAAATACAGTCGCTTCACTTAGTTTTTTAATTTAACCATAGCGATGCTATGCCAAAATCAAGAAAACTACTGTATTTATTGTATTTCCAACCCTCATAACGAAGTTCTAATGCATAAACCGGGTTTAATTTTTTGCTTTATATATTTGCGCAAGTGAATCCTTGCGCTTATATTTGCAAGCATATACTTGCATAAAAATACTACGATGGAGACAAGAAGAGATGTTTTTCAGGCGATTGCCGATCCCACCCGACGAGAGATCATAGGTATGTTGGCACAACAAAGCATGAACCTTAATGCAATTTCAGAAAATTTTGACATGAGCAGACAAGCAGTATCCCTACATGTTAAAATTCTTCAAGAATGTAATCTTATTGCTATCCGGCAGCAGGGTCGGGAACGAATTTGCGAAGCTAAGCTCGAAAAACTCAACGAGGTACATCAATGGACCGAGCAATTTAGCATCTTCTGGACCAAAAAATTACAGGCTCTTAAACAAGTAGTAGAAAACCTACCAAATATGCCGTCAAAAACATTAAAGAGCAAACCAATAGATTCACCAAAAAAGAAAGAATAATTATGAAAACAGTAGTTGTTGAAGAAGTTTATAATGCATCCGTAGAAGCAGTATGGAAAGCATTAACCGATAAGAAAGAAATGAAAAAATGGTACTTTGACCTATCTGAATTTAAAGCTGAAGTCGGTTTTGAGTTTCAATTTACGGGCCAGGGAGTAAAGGGTGATAATTACTTACATCTTTGTAAAATCACTGAAGTAATTCCTCTTAAAAAACTTCAATATAGCTGGGAATATGAAAACCTAAGGGGTTATTCTTTGGTTACTTTTGAGTTATCGCAAGAAGAAAACGGCACACGATTAAAACTCACACACTCTGGTTTAGAGACATTTCCACAAGACAATGCTGACTTTGATATCAAAAACTTTGAAGGTGGGTGGACAGAACTACTTACCAAACTTTTACGAGATTATTTAACTGAGAAATAAAAATACTTGTCTATTTTTCGGTTGCAGGCCCGATTTGATCTGCAGTACTTTGTATCAAAATACAAATGATGGATTTCAAAAACCTGCATCAGCAAAATACTCCATTACTCATCTGTAATGTTTGGGATGTAACCAGTGCAAAAATTGCTGAAAAATTAAACTTCAAGGCTGTCGGCACATCAAGTGCTGCCATTGCAGCAATGCTAGGATACCGGGACGGAGAAGAAATGAGCTTCTCTGAATTAGAATATATCGTAAAACGTATAACTGAAAATACCCATATCCCATTATCTGTAGATCTAGAATCAGGATATAGCAAAGAACCTTCAGAAATAGTTGAACATATCAAACGTTTAGTAGATTTGGGTGTGGTAGGAATAAATCTAGAAGATAGTTTTGTTAACACAGAGCGCATATTACTTCCAACTGGGGAGTCTTCAAAAATAATTTCTGAAATAAAAAATCAACTAACAAAAGAAAACATATATGTTTTTTTAAATATAAGAACCGATACCTTTTTGCTGAACCATGCTAACGCCCTTTCAGAAACAAAAAAAAGAATTAAACACTATGAAAACGCAGGAGCAGATGGTATTTTTATACCCTGTATCGTATTACAAGAAGATATCGATTATGTAGTAAAAAGCACTAGCTTACCGATCAATGTAATGTACATACCCGATCTACCAGATTTTGACACATTGAATACCTTGGGAGTAAAACGTATAAGTATGGGGAATTTTCTATTTGATACCATGTACAAGAATCTTGAAGTAACAATAGGTACTATTTTGAAGCAACAATCCTTTACACCTATCTTTTAATATGTTAATTACCGAAAAGAAAAAAATAGACACATACTATCGGGCACTTTTGAACCGAGAGAAAGGTTTTGTGGGTATCTTTTATGTTGGTGTAAAAACAACTTCTGTTTTTTGTATAGCTACTTGTCGAGCAAGAAAACCAAAACTAGAAAACGTAGCGTTTTATACCTCTTTCAAAGAAGCCCTAGACAACGGATACAGACCTTGTAAAATATGTAAACCGACTGAAAATGCTAATGAAGCACCCAAACAGGTTCAGATTGCCATTAATATGGTAAAGAACAACCCGAAAGAAAAGATTTCTGATGATCATCTTCGTGAAAATCAAATCAGTCCAGAAATAGTACGCAGATGGTTTAAAAGGAATTATGGGATGACTTTTCATGCATACCAACGAATGTATCGAATAAACAATGCTTTTCAAGAATTAAAACAAGGTAAAAAAGCCACTGCAACAGCATTTGATACGGGATATGAATCTCTAAGTGGATTTGGATATACCTTCAAGAAGCTTATTGGTAAATCACCACAAAAAAGTATCGGAAAAAATATTATTCTAATCAACAGGTTCACTACTCCTCTTGGTCCAATGTTCGTTTGTGCAACCAATCAGGGGATCTGCCTTTTAGAATTTGTAGACAGAAGAATGCTCGAAACTGAGTTTAAAGATCTTCAAAAATTACTGAACGCTAAAATCATTACGGGCGAGAATGAGCATATCACGCAAGTTAAAAAAGAAATCGCCGAATACTTTACTGGTCAACGAAAGAGTTTTAACGTTTCACTGCACACCCCAGGAACAGATTTTCAGAATTTGGTTTGGCAAGGTTTACAGGAAATCCCTTATGGTAGCACATCTACGTATCAACAACAAGCAGAGAAAATCAAAAATCCAAAAGGAATTAGAGCGGTCGCCAAAGCCAATGGTTTTAATAGAATAGCAATTATTATACCCTGTCACCGGGTTCTTGGCAAGAATGGTAACCTTACTGGATACGGCGGCGGTATAGAGAGGAAACAGTGGCTTATTGATCACGAACAGAAAAAAGCCGATAAATAGCAAATGCGAAGAATAGCTTTTGCTTTACTCCTAACTCAAAAAGAGGCAATTATGCCCTGCAAAGTCAGGATATAAGACTTTGCAGGGCATAACTTTTTTTTAAACAGTCTCCTCTTCTCTTGCCCGAGTTTTGGCAAAACTTTCGATCATATCTGGTACTTTTTCAAATAGAGCTGCCAATCCACGTGTTTTTCCTGCTGCGAGAAATGAAATTTCTTCTCCTTTGGCTACCAAAAAACCAATAGGTTCGATTCCAACACCAGCACCGGCTCCAACGCCCTGTCCTTTGCGAGTTTTTGATTCTGTACCTTCTCCTCCACCAGAACCAAACCCCATACCTACTCTAATAACAGGTACACATTTAAATTCTCCCAGATCGAATGGTTCTCCGACAACAGTCTCGGTTTTTGCTTCACTTTTTATAAAATCAGTGATTTGTCCTAATAATTCTTCAAAATGTAATTCCATGATTATGTGTTTTACTTGTTTATAAATGATGTAATGATGTTTATTGGTCTATTATGCATCTGCAATATCAATTGATTTCGACCCTCAAAATTGATGTTGAATGTTCCCAAATAATAATTTACAAATCCAAAAAACGGGTATAGTTTTGCATTCAGGACATTATCCCCTGTATCAATATCAATCAACATCTTTTTTACTTTAAAAGATTGTAACATTGCTATTATTTTTCTGATGCCAAATTTCCTTTTGCTTTTCGCAGTAGATTTCTTTGCTTTTTTTCTCTTCTTATCTTTCCCCAAGCTTTTGAGTGGGTAGAAGTAAAAAGTGAAAAGAAAAATCTTTAGTTTTATTCGCAGTAGTTCTTCTTCATGTTCTTCTATACTTGCCTTTGCCATACCCTGTAATCGTATCTCATAATGATTTTGTTCGGTATCAACAGATACGATAATCGGAATCAACAGCACATAAAGAATCAGTAATAGAAACAAGATAAAAATTGCTGCAAACCACATGAGTTGAATTTTACAAGAAAGACGTTAAAAAATAGGAGAGTAACAATGATATTTATCATGCTATCCCTATAGATTTTGTTAATTTTTCATAAGTCCATATGTGATCAAAATTCATTGAATATAAAAACAGTAGTTTTGTATAGTACCGAAATATAAACAGACACATTATGAAAAAAACTATAGTAATCCTTTTTGTCTTTTTGATATTCACTTCTATATCCTTTGCTCAAGAGGATGCAGAATACAATGGCGTATTAAAAACAATGTTTGAAGTTTCTGGAACCGAAGGTTCATATACAGCGGCAATCAAACAGATGTTTGTTATGTATAAAAATAAATATCCAAATGTGGATGCAACGGTATGGAATGAGCTGGAAAGTGATTTTCTTAAAACTTCTTTGGATGATCTTGTGACCATGTTGGCTCCTGTTTATAACAAATACATGACAAAAGAGGATCTAAAAGAACTTATCACATTTTACAAAACTCCGGTAGGACAAAAATTTGCCAAAAACACGCCTTTAATTTTACAAGAATCTATGCAGGTAGGGCAAGAATGGGGAATGAAAATTGGGCAAGAGTTTGATAAAAAAATGAAAGAAAAGGGATATTAAATTAGTATGAAAGATAATATCTACTTACAAAAAACGGCAGTTACTTTTAGTGTAGTTCTGTATGCGATTGTTGTGCCTTATCTAGAGATCAACAATACACATGTCTTCAATCCTGATTGGACGCCACATGCCAAAATTCACGAAGTATGGCAGTTGATCACCAATACTAGCATTGGTATCCTTTGTCTTTGGCTCATTTGGAAAAAACAGAATGTGCCACTCAGCACAATCCTAAGCATGCTTGTTACTGGTGGTTTTCTGGTTGCTTTCTCTTTACAAAAACTATACGGTGGTTCGATGAAATTTCTGGACGGAAGTGAAAAAACCATATTCGGGCTTAATATTGGTGTTGTAGGCTTTGGTATAGCTCTTATCCTATTGATTTTCTCTTTGCTTGTATACAGAAAGAAAAACAGTAAAGTGCCGAGATGATCTAATGAGGTTGAAAAGGAGTGCTCTTTCAAGCACTCCTTTTTTATGTAAAGTTTACCGGGGTTTTGTTAACTTTACTTCTATAGCTCCATAAATATCTATTTCATATCCTTCGTCTCGAGCTTTTAGGATCATATCTTTTACGATATTCTTTTCATGTTTTAGTTCTGAGATTCGTTTTGCAGAGTGCAAATTATCCTGATCAGATCCTTCTTGTATTTGTAACATTTGAAGGTTATGAAATTTTATTTTGTTGGCAATCAATGAAAACAGGACATCTGCAGCTTCTATTGCAGAAAAAGAACCTTCAATAAGTTTGATATGTCTTTCTGTATTAGTCATAACATTGCTTTCTTTAGTTAGGTTACAATATCATTGCCCCTGCCCCAAAGAGAATGATGGGGTACCATCAAAGGCATATAAGTTTTCTGTCTTTATGACATCAATGTCTTTTGTAATTGCATCAGAAAGTAATTGTACAACTTGTTCTTTTGTAGTACTATCTTTCTGAGCACTAAACCTACATCGCCAATGGTCTGTACAAAAGGTTTCGTCGAAACCATTAGGCCATACTTTTATACCTCTATTGGTGATCATCGAGAGGTGTAAATTTCCGTTATTTAATGCTTCCAATTTTTTGGCAATGGTATTGGCTTCGGTCCCTTCCCAGTGAACAAATACATCAACTCCAAGTAATTCTTTTTTGGCCAATGGCTTACGCTTATATTTTGGTAATTGTATTGGGTTCTCATTATCATAAGAAACAGTTTTTAATGTTTTAGGAGCTTTACCAAGGTTATTTATTACTTCTTGGGCAAATTCTCTAGTTCCTACTTTCTTATTGCTAACCCCCTCTTTATAGATATCATAGGTATGAATACCATCTTCTATTGTTTTTAACCAGGCATTTTGCACTTTTTCGGCAACCTCTGTTTGCCCGATATGTATAAGCATCATAATCGCTCCTTGCAAAAGACCCGACGGATTAGCAAGGTTTTGTCCTGCTCTGCGTGGCGCAGAACCATGTATAGCCTCAAACATCGCACATTCTTCACCAATATTAGAAGATCCTGCAAGACCTACAGAACCGGTTATCTGTGCTGCGATATCAGACATGATATCCCCATAAAGATTTGGCATCACAATAACGTCAAATACTTCTGGTGTATCAGCCATCTTTGCCGCGCCTATATCTACAATCCAATGTTCGTTTTCTATCTCGGGATACTCGCTTGCGATCTCTTCGAATACTTTATGAAACAACCCATCGGTTTGTTTCATAATGTTATCTTTAGTAAAACACGTTACCTTTTTCCTATTATATTTTTTAGCAAATTCAAAAGCATACCTTACGATCTTTTCGCAGCCTGGGCGACTTATCAGTTTTAAGCACTGTACTACTTCGTCGGTTTGTTGATGTTCTATCCCGGCATAGAGATCTTCTTCATTTTCTCGAATGATCACAATATCCATATCAGGGTGTTTGGTAGCTACAAATGGATGTAAGCTTTTACAAGGCCTAATGTTGGCATATAATCCCAAAAACTTTCTTGTTGTCACATTGAGACTTTTATATCCTTTACCTTGGGGAGTTGTAATAGGAGCCTTAAGAAATATTTTGTTTTTACGAATGATATCCCAAGATGCATCCGAAATACCAGAAGTATTCCCGCCTAGATATACTTTTTCTCCCACTTCTATCTCTTCAATATTTAATTGAGCTCCGGCTGCCATAATAATTGCTAATGTTGCATCCATAATCTCGGGACCGATACCATCTCCTTTGGCCACTGTTATTGTTTTCATGCGTCTATTGTTTAAAGTTGTATGCAAAAATCGCATAACTTTTCCATTAATTTTTATTTATATTTATAATGATTTGCATAACAATTATTTATGATATGCTTTAAAATCCCGTACAAAGCCTTTCGTACACCTTTCTTACCAAAAAATCAATATCTTTATCTTTATTCATCACGCATCAATCCAAAAAATGAAAATCAAATTTCTTTTTCGAATACTATTATTTACTACACTTCTACTCGCTTCATGCAAAAACCAAGAAGGTGACTATGTTTGCAAACCTTGTGATCTGTCTTGTGATGCACTTTCTTTTACAGGACCAGGAACATGCCCACATTGCAGGATGGATTTGATTAAGAAAAGTGATTTGGAAGCTAAAAAAAACCTAGTGATTAATGAGGTCAATATACGTGAAGGTTCGGGTGAATTCTTAATTGAAGGCGGTATCGGAAAAAAAGACAGAACTATTCGGGTATTTTATCATAAACCAAAGAACTATACATCCGATTCGAAAATATTGATCATAGTACCAGGTGCCGGAAGAAATGGCGATAGCTACCGAGATGCCTGGATTGAAAAATCCGAGAAGTACAACATTTTAATACTCTCACCCATGTATCCTGAGAAAGAATACGATTTTGGAGATTATCATCTATGCGGCATCATGTATGATCTGGATCTAAAAAATGGAGTCACGTATATCAAGGATACTAATATCGCAAAGATGGACGAAGAGAAGTTTACTTTTAAAGTAAACTCGAAACCTGAGGAATGGATTTTTGATGATTTTGATCGTATTTTTGATTTGGCATCGCAACACCTTGGTTCGACTCAAACCACCTACGACATCTTTGGGCATTCTGCCGGTGGGCAAATACTTCACCGTATGACAATCTTTGACATCGATTCGAAGGTAAATCGTATCATCGCGGCAAACTCAGGGTTTTACACTTTACCAAGTTTTGATTTCAAACTTCCGTTTGGAGTAAAAGATGCTCCTTTCTCTGAAGAAAATCTTCCTACTATATTCAAAAAGAAGTTGGTGCTGCTTATTGGCGAATTGGATAACGAAAATGAAAAAGGAGGTACATTATTACATTCTGTATCGGCCAACAAACAAGGAATGCACCGATTAGAACGAGGAACTTTCTTTTTTAATAGTTCCAAAGAAAAAGCAAAAGAGATGAATGTTGACTTTAACTGGAAGAAAATCATCGTTCCTGGTACCGGCCATAATCACAAAAAAATGGGAGATGCTGTAGCAGCATATTTGTATAAAGATGAATAACGATATTAACAAATAATGAAGTACTTACTCACTGGACAAGAAACCGAGAGATTAAAATTCAGACTCCTAAAATCTGACGATTTTGATTCATGGGTGGATTTGTTTAAAGAAAATAAAGTCGCAGAGTTTTTGGAAATGGATCCAACGCTTTCTCCTACTGACTTATGTAAAGCCTGGTTCGACAAATCATTTAATCGATATGAAAACGATTTGGGAGGAATGAATGTTTTGATTGATAAAAAGACGAATCAATTTGTTGGGCAATGCGGACTTCTAATCCAAACTATAGAAGAAGTAAAACGATTAGAAGTTGGGTATTCTATCCTTCCCAAATTCTGGAATCAGGGATATGCCTTCGAAGCTGCTTCAAAATGTAAAGATTACGCTTTTGAAAATAATTTTGCCGATTCACTAATCTCGGTAGTGCATATCGATAATATCGGCTCCGAAAAAGTTGCCCTAAAAAATGGAATGACCTTTGAAAAAAAACTTGATGATCTCTTTAATGTTTTTAGCATCGAAAAAAAAGATTGGATTCAATAAAATAAATGATTTACGATTCAAATTAACACAACATTACCATTCAATTTTGTAATAAAATGTATCCGTCTGCGACCAATAAGTCATGATTAAGGAGTTTACAGAATTTTCGACAGGAGCTTTACTAAAAATAGCCAATCAAGCGGTACTAGAATCCTATACTTCTCCGAAATTACTAGGACTTTATACTTTTATTTGGGTCAAGGATGCTGACTTAAATATCGAGGTAGATGGTATTTCTCTTACCGTCAAAAAGGATAAAATTGTAGTACTCACTCCAAACCAGTACTTCAGATTTATTGATGGATCTAATGTTATTGTATATCAGTTTAACCGAGAATTTTATTGCATAAAAGACCACGATAAAGAAGTAAGTTGTATGGGTGTGCTATTTTTTGGTAATAATGTAATCTCAATTATTGATCTTGATGAAAAAAATAGCAATAAACTTGATCTCTTACATCAGGTATATTTAGACGAACTTGATACCGTAGATACCATACAAGCAGAAATGCTACGCATGTTGATGGCTCGATTTATAATCACTACCACCCGTCTTATCAAACAACAAGGTAATTTTGATAAACCGCAAGATAAAGTAGATATGTTAAGGGAGTTTAATGCTTTAGTAGAGTTTAATTTTAGAAAAGAACATGCTGTTGGGTTTTATGCAGAAAAATTGTTTAAATCCCCTAAGACCCTATCGAATTATTTTGCTAAATTTGAGAAAAGTCCTTTACAGGTTATTCATGATCGTATAATCCTGGAGGCCAAACGCCTACTTATATATACAGACAAGACTGCTAAAGAGATTGCCTACGAGATAGGTTTTGACGATGCTTCGCATCTTAGTAGAATGTTTAAAAAACATACATCCTTGTCTCCTTCAGAGTTCAAAAAGAAGTTAAAATTAGAACCTGAAGAAAATTATTAACTAGAGTTACAAAATACATTCTAAGTTAATATTTTAGTTGTAGCCCCAATTTTTTGTAGTTCGAAGATTTTAAAACTACCGAAACATCTCAACGAATAGTTGGGATTCGGGTAAAACAAATATATAGGTATGAAGAAGGTTATGAACTCCACCAAACTATTACTATTAGGCATTCTATTCCTTACCACTTCGATAAGCACATCCCAAGTAGTGTATAAGGATCAGTTGGAGACTGTATATCTTAACCATAAGGGTGAAGAGGTAGTTTATACAAACAATTTCAGTAGTTTTAATGATAGCTTGATCTCATCAGACGAAATCAATTTCAGAATAGAGATTCGAAAAGCGAAGGAAGAAAACAGTTACTTATTATTTCTGTCCGAAATTACAAATATGGAAGTGCCAAAAGCCGGGTATTTAAAAACAATCCGTAAAGGAGCCAATAGAAGCACCAATGTTAAAGCCTTTGAAAATTATCTAAATGAAAAACTTCCCGAGCTAATTAATCAGTTTAGAAAAGATAATAACCTCGAAGCACTATATATTACTTCAAGAAAAAATACATTTAACGGAAAAATAGATTCTTTACCTAGTGTTCTTTCAATAGATTTTTAATGAACCCCTAAAACAAAACAAGTAAACACAAATTCAAACATCTTCTAACAATCAATATGAAAAAAATAATACCCCTATTGTTGCGCATTGTCGTAGCAATAATTTTAATTCAGACGTTGAGATTTAAATTCACTGCGCATCCTGACAGTGTATATATTTTCTCCAAAGTAGGTTTAGAACCGTATGGTCGTATAGGTACCGGTATTACAGAACTCATTGCAGGTATTTTACTGCTAATCCCAAAAACAATATGGATCGGTGCCATGCTGACCCTTGGAATTATTGGGGGAGCCATCATGATGCACTTAACAAAGTTAGGTATAGAAATCAATAACGATGGTGGAGTTCTTTTTATAACTGCCGTGATAACTTTTATCTTAAGTGCCCTTATTCTTTGGATAGAAAGAAAACAAATTAAGTTTTTTTAGTTTTAGAAATTACATTACCTGCTAAGAAAGAACACTTTTAAAAAATCTATACAAAAAACGTCTCTGCAAAAACAGAGACGTTTTTTATTAGGGAAATATCAACAAGTCTTCGGGAAAAATTATCATTTCTTCGCCATTGTATATGACGCATCTTTGTACCAATAATTAAAACAAACAATAAAAGATCTTGAAAATCAATAATCAAGATAAAATTAAAATAATATTAAGATGAAAGTACAAGATAAATCAGTTTTTAATCTAATCGAGATTTTCCGTCAAGGAAAGAGACAAATAAAAAACTCTATCAATTCGAAAAAACATTGTGAGCAAAAAAGTATGCATGATTTTTATTGTGATGTAGAGAAACCATTCGTGCAGAAATAAAAAACTAGGGAATATTTGACAAGGATTCGGGAAAAACCATCATTTCTTTATAGCTATTTCAATAAGATCTTTGTACCAGAAAAATTAAGTAAAAAATTAAACACAAATATTAACAAATTCTCGATTTAATCCGGGAGATCAAAAAATTAAAATTATGAGCACATTTAATGTACCATCAAGAGAAGAAGTAAGCACTAATAACCAAGCTATATTCGATAACCTTAATAAAGCTTTAGGTTTTGTACCAAATTTATATGCCACCTATGCTTATAGCGACACTGCTTTAGAAAATTATCTAAACTTTTCCAATGCCAAAACATCACTTTCTTCCAAAGAAAAAGAGGTAGTAAATCTAGCGGTAAGCCAAGTAAATGATTGTTTGTATTGTTTATCTGCACATACTGCATTAGGTAAAATGAATGGATTTACAGATGAACAAATTCTAGAATTAAGAGCAGGGTATGCTTCTTTTGACACCAAACTAGACGCATTGGCAAAATTAGCCAAAAATATTACTGAAAATAGAGGTAAAGCAGATCAAGAAATTATTGAAAACTTCTTTGCAACGGGATATACCAAAGGAAATTTAATTGATACGATTGTATTAGTAGGAGACAAAACCATCTCTAACTATATAAACAACACCACACAGATTCCAGTTGATTTTCCGGTTGCACAACCATTAGAAACCGAAACGGTATAAGTATAACCACCATAAGATAGATACCCCTTTTATATATTTCTGGACAAGGAAGGAAACAAAGTGCTCCTTCTCTATTCAGAATCCATTAAAAAATTAATAAATCATTTAAATAAATAATTAATATCATGAAAAAGTTAATCACATTATTCACTTTTATTTTAGCCATCACTTTCAATGCACAAGCACAAGAAGTAAAAACAGTTAATCTAGAACAAACAAAAGGAGAGTTTACTCAAAAAGAAGTAAAACTTTCTGAAGGAAGCTATGTTTTTAATATCACGAATAACAATGCTGGTGTAGATGTAGGGTTCGTATTGGTTCCTGAAGGAAAAGATGCTGCAAATGCCAAAAATCATATCAAAAATGCATATGTAACTCAAGTAGTGGCAGAAGGTAAAACTGAAAAATCAAACACAGTAACACTTACCAAAGGAACTTACAAATATTTCTGTCCATTAAATAAGACACCACAATATACCTTAACGGTAGAATAATCATTTTGTATTTAAAACCTAAAACCTTGTTAATCTCGATTAGCAAGGTTTTTCTTTTTATATTTTAGCCTAAAATCTAACCAAAAATGAAGAATTTACTCCTAATTACGACGCTTTGTTTGTTGTGTTTTTCTTGCAAAACAGAACAGAAAAAACAAAATAAATACGAAGATGAAGTAGAGGTAAGAGATCCCGAACCTTCTTCTAATACTGAAAAACCAAAAATATCTACTACAGCAGAAGCCATAGCCTATGCCAACGGATTTCAAAACTGGAATAAAGTAACAGCGATAAAGTTTACATTTAATGTAGATCGAGACACTATACATTCTGAACGTTCCTGGAGCTGGAAACCAAAAGAAAATATGGTAACCATGACTTCAGAAAAAGATACTATTACCTATAATAGAAGTAAAATAGATAGTATTTCTCAGAAAGCCGATCAAGGGTTTATAAATGATAAATACTGGTTATTGGCTCCTTTTAATTTGGTTTGGGACAAAAAAAGCTTTGCCTCTAAGCACTATGTAAAATCTATTGCTCCTATAAGTGGTAATGAGATGCAAAAACTAACGATTGTTTATAAAAACGAAGGAGGATATACCCCAGGTGATGCGTATGATTTTTATTTTGAAGGAGATTTCATTATCAAAGAATGGGTGTTTAGACAAAAAAATGCACCCGAGCCTTCGTTAATTACCTCTTGGGAAGATTATGAGTATTATGATGGAATCAAAATTGCCAAAACCCATAAACGCAATGAGGGAGATTGGAAACTTCACTTTACCAATATAGAAGTGGTTACTGAGTAACAATTCTATATTCTTTAAAGAGTTGTCCACAAAGATTTTTGAAACCTTTATGGATTTTTTTGCTTAAAACGCGACCTCATCTATTCGCGTCTTCTCTTCAGAAAAAAGGTAATGGTCATAGCCAAAATTGTACCCAATAACAATGCAATAAAACTCAGTCGTAAGCTCTCTATTTTTGATAGAAATCCTAAAATCGGTGGACTTAATAAAAAACCTAAATATCCAAAGCCTGCCACAAATGAAATCCCCTCGGCAGAAGAAATGCCTTTGGCTTTGCCTGCTAATCTGAAAAGTTCTGGGATGATTACCGAAAAACCTAGGCCCACCAATCCAAAACCAGCAATAGTTATTACTACCTGAGCTCCCAACACCGCCAAAAACCCAAATATACCGATCATGCACCCGCCTATAATAATAGGCAAGGAACCAAAACGCTTACTAATTTCATCACCAAGAAATCTGCCCAAAGTCATCATTGCCGAAAAGGCTACAAATCCAAATCCAGAGATCTTCTCTGAGGTTACCGCTACAATATCCTGAAGATATAGTTTGCTCCAATGCTCGATAGCCCCTTCGCTTCCCATAATCAAAAAAGCTATAACAGTAAGACCAAACAACGGTCTTAATAACCTTATAAAGCCGGATTTCTTTTTATCCTCCTCTTCTTCTTGCTTTCCCTTAATAGAAATGTACGCTTTAGCAAGCAATAAATTTGTAATAATCACAAAAACTGAAGCATACACCATGTGAAGCACGGGCAACTCAATATAAACGATTAGAAAACTTCCTATACCAGCCCCAATTACTCCTCCGAGGCTAAAGAAACCATGCGAAGCTGACATAAAATGAACATTATCTTCCTGTTCGATATCAGAGACCAAAGCATTCATCGAAATGTCGGTTAAGCAAGCTGCCAATCCCACTACAAAAAGAGCAATACAAAGGGTAATGTAACTTTGCACAAGTATCGGCGCTAAAAACAGTATTGAAAATATAATAATTGAAAAAAGTGTGACTTTACCAACTCCTATTTTTTTAATAAAAATCGAAGATAACGGTATCATAACCAAAGTCCCCAAAGCAAAACAGAACAATGCAATTCCTAATTGTGCGTCATCTATGACTAGTTTTTCTTTTATTTGAGGAATGTAAAGAACCCATGTCCCTACTATAATATTTAAAGAAGCAAATACCCAAGCTGGACCAAAATAACGCAGCTTTGTTAAGATCTGTTGTAAAGAATTCATTATGAAGAGTTATTATTAAAATACTTCTCTCAAAATTAAAAAACATAATGTACTGATTTTTAAAACAAAATATTCAAATAATAAGACATATTATTCATCAAAAAACATAAAATAAAAATTAAATGGTAATTTTGTTACATGAAGGTTTCTTATGAACAAATCTATCTGGGGCAATCAAAATCACTGAAGATAGAAAGCTATACTAATAAATCACATTGTGATAATGTGAGCTGGCATCTGCATCCCGAGTATGAGCTCGTCTTTATTAAAAGTGGCCAAGGAAGTATTCAGATTGATTCGCATCATGAGGATTACCAAAATGGTTTACTCATTTTTTTAGGTCCAAACATTCCACATATGCCATTTGGAAACAAACAATTTAATAACAATATCGAAGTAGTAATACAATTTCCTGAAAGTTTTATTACCGAAAAACTTGCACATTTTCCTGAGTTTGAAGAAATACTTTCTTTTGTAAAAAAAGCAAAGAATGGTATTGTATTTTCACCAGAAACCCATAAAAAGCTTCAATCCTCGTTTTTGAAATTTGCTAAGCAAAATAATACTCAAAAACTATTGAATGTCATCGATACCCTATATCAACTTTCTATCTCAAAAAATCAAAGAACCATTCTTAAAGGTATTCTTTCATTGGATATAAACAAACATTCGCTTGAAAGAGTTTCTAAAGTATACCAGTATGTAAATGATCATTATGACGAGGAAATAAGATCTGAAAATCTGGCAAAACAACTAGGATTGACCCCAAATTCTTTTTGTAGAATATTTAAAACAGTGACCAACCGAAATTTCATCGATTTTTTGAATGAATTTAGGATAAAAAAAGCACAAGAACATTTTGAACATAATAACACTTCGATATCAGAAGCAATGTATCTATGTGGCTTCAATGACCCCTCTTATTTCTCAAGACAATTCAAGAAATATTCAGGTCTCACACCTTCTAATTTTATTTATCGGTTAAACCACTCGAAATAACTTGTGAATTTCTCTTATTATTAACTATTTTTTGTATTTTAGTAAAACACTGTTTCAATAATTAAAACAATACTGATGCCTACCTTACTTAAATCAAGTTTAGCCTATGCAAAAGAACAGGATCAAAAAGATACATTGGCACATTATAGAGATCAATTTCATATTCCAAAAGATGAAGATGGGAATAATTGGATATACATGTGCGGTAATTCTCTTGGTCTTCAGCCTAAAACCGCGAAGCAGTACATTCAACAAGAGTTAGATGACTGGGCAAAACTTGGTGTAGAAGGTCATTTTGAAGCCAAAAATCCCTGGATGCCTTATCATGAATTCCTTACTGAGGCAATGGCCAAAGTAGTAGGTGCAAAACCCATAGAGGTTGTGATCATGAATACTTTAACAACCAACTTACACTTGCTTATGGTATCCTTTTACCAACCTACTGCAACAAAATATAAAATAGTCATAGAAAGCGATGCCTTTCCTTCAGACCGTTATGCAGTAGAATCTCAGCTTCGTTTTCATGGATTTGATCACAAAGAAGGGTTAATAGAATGGACCCCGCGTGAAGGAGAAGAACTACTGCGATTACAAGATTTAGAAACCATTCTTGATCAGCAAGGAGATGAGATTGCTTTACTATTAATTGGGGGTGTAAATTATTATACAGGACAATATATAGATCCAAAAAAAATCGCAGCACTTGGACATGCCAAAAACTGCATGGTAGGGATAGATCTGGCACATGGCGTAGGTAACATCATGCCTAATCTTCATGATTCGGGAGTGGATTTTGCTGCGTGGTGTACCTACAAATATCTAAACTCAGGCCCTGGTAGCCTGGGAGGGTTATTTGTTCACGAAAAACATGCGTATAATAAGGAGTTAAAGCGTTTTGCAGGTTGGTGGAGCCATAATAAAAATACACGTTTCAATATGCGTCAAGAGTTTGATGTTATGCCCGGTGCAGAGGGCTTTCAATTAAGCAACCCTCCTATTCTTTCAATGGCGGCAATCAAGGCTTCTTTGGACATGTTTGAGGAAATAGGTATGCGTGCCCTAAGAGAAAAATCCAAAGCTCTCACAGGTTATTTTGAATTTCTAATTAACGAGATAGGCACCGATAGGATTAGAATAATTACTCCTAACAATCCTGAAGAAAGAGGATGTCAACTTTCTATCCAGGTAAGGAATGCCGATAAAAGCCTACATCAGAAACTTACAGACCATCATATTATTACAGATTGGAGAGAACCCGATGTAATACGCTGCGCCCCTGTTCCTCTATACAACAGTTTTGAAGATGTATACACCATGGTCCAAACTTTAAAAAAGTTGCTGTAATGCCAAGAAAAGAACATATACTAATTATTGGAGCTGGTCTCTGCGGATCTATGTTAGCATTAAGAATGGCACAGAGAGGATACAAAGTGTCCTTATACGAAGGTAGACCAGATCTAAGAACTACTGATATCTCGGCAGGACGCTCTATCAATCTCGCGTTGTCTGATCGCGGTTTAAAAGCGATCAAAATGGTAGGAATGACTGATAAGGTGCTACCATTTTGTATCCCTATGTATGGTAGATTGATGCATGATATTGAAGGAAATACTTTTGCATCTAACTATTCGGGCAGAGATGGAGAATATATTAACTCGATGTCGCGCGGGACTCTAAACGGATTACTGCTCACAGAAGCCGAAAAACATGAAAATGTAACCATTCATTTCAATAAAAAATGTACCGGCATAGATATTGAAAAAACCATTGCTAAATTTAAATGCTATATCACCAAAGAAAAATTTGAAGTAGATGCCGATATTATTCTTGGTGCAGATGGAGCCGGTTCGGCTCTTAGAAAAAGTTACTATCTAGAAAAGAAATTTTTATTTAGTAATTCTCAAAACTTCCTAACTCACGGCTATAAGGAGTTGGAAATACCTGCAGATAAATTAGGAAAACATAAGATAAGTAAGGATCATTTGCATATTTGGCCAAGAGGACAATACATGCTGATTGCGCTTCCTAATTTAGATGGTAGTTTTACGGTGACTTTATTTTTATCTTATGATGAAGGTGAATATAATTTCAACAACCTAACTTCCTTAGAGAAAGTAACCGAGTTTTTCGAATCACAATTTCCAGATACATTGGATTTAATTCCGGATCTAAATCATGAATTTTTTAATAACCCCACAGGTGCCTTGGGAACAGTAAAATGTTCTCCTTGGTATTATAAAGGAAAAACACTATTAATGGGAGATGCTGCACACGCCATTGTTCCATTTTATGGTCAAGGAATGAATGCTTCTTTTGAAGATGTTATTGTCTTTGATGAGATTTTGGATCAGCATGAAGGAGATTGGGAGACAACTTTTAAAGCTTATGAAAAAGCGAGGAAAGAAGACACAGATGCTATTGCAGACCTGGCTATTGATAATTATTATGAAATGCGCGACCATGTAGCCAACCCAATTTTTAAGGAAAAAAGAAGGTTAGAAATGGCCTTAGAAAAAGCATTCCCAAATGAATATTTTTCAAAATACTCTATGGTGACTTTTAATGAAAATATAAACTATGCTAAAGCTATGAAAATTGGTAGAGCGCAGGACAAAGCCCTATTAAATCTGATTGCGGATAACGAGATAGATACCACTGGTGATTTAAAAGAAATTTTAAACCTGGTGCAAAAAGAAACAAACGAAATATTAGAAGAGGATAAAATAGCTGGATTAAAATAATTATAACAGGTATAACAAAAAAATTGATTATCATAAACAATGAGTAAAGGCAAACTAGTAAAAGGTAAAGCAACACCTCGAGGCAAATTCCCTCATGTAAAGCGTGTTGGTGATTTTATATACGTTTCGGGTACAAGTTCAAGAAGACCAGACAATTCATTTGAAGGAGTTGAAGTTGACGAGTTTGGCACCACCAAACTTAATATCAAAGCACAAACGAAAGCAGTTTTAGAAAACATCAATGATATCTTAAAAGAAGAAGGTGCAAGCCTAAAAGATATTGTTGATATCACTTCATTTTTAGTCAATATGAATGATTTTGGAGGATATAACGAAGTATATGCCCAATATTTTGATTATGATGGTCCCACCAGAACGACTGTTGCGGTGCATCAACTACCACATCCCCATTTATTAATAGAAATAAAGGCAGTGGCTTATAAAAAACAGAATTAAGACTGTTTTGAAACCTAGAAAATAAATTACATGATGAGTAACACTGTAAGTAAAAAAATTCTAAATACTTCTGTTGAAAAAGCATTCAAAATTTTGGAATGTTTTTCTACGGATAGAATAGAATTAGGTGTTACCGAAATAGCGAAACAAATGGGCACAAATAAAAGTGCCGTATACAGAATGCTTGCCACTATGGAGGCACTCAATGTTATTCAGCAAAATCCTGAAAATGAAAAATATAGATTAGGGCTTAAATTATTCGAATTGGGTCAAAAAGTAAGTATAAATAAAAACTTTATATCTAAGGCCAGGCCATTTATGGAAGAATTGGTAAAACGAGCAGGTGAAACAGCTCATTTAGCTATTTACAAAAATCAAAAAGTATATTTTCTTGATAAAGTTGTGGGTAGGCACGATTTACAAATCAATTCGCAAATCGGTACCGAGAAACCACTGCATTGCACAGGATTAGGAAAGGTTATGCTTGCCTTTGCAGAACATGACTCCAAAAACATCATTGCGAACCTTAATTTGGAATCTGTTACCAAAAACACCATAACCGATAAAAGAAAATTAATTTCAGAAGTCGAATTTATAAAAAGTAATGGTTTTGCCCTAGATCTCGAAGAAAACGAAATAGGGCTGGTGTGCGTAGCTGTTCCCGTTTTTAATACCACCGGAAAATTTATTGCCGCTATAAGCACTTCAGGTCCTTCAGCCCGATTTAATGAAGATGAAATTCAGACATATACGGGTGATCTAAAACAAACAGCCGAGCAGCTAAAATATATTTTCAGTTAATTGAAAACACACTAATTATGGAAAAAATATTGAACTATATCGATGGCGAATTCAAAGCTCCAATACATGATAATTGGATCGATAATTACAATCCATCGACGGGTAAAATATATAGTTTAATTCCTAATTCAACAGTAGTAGACGTGCATGATGCTTATGAAGCGGCTGCAAAAGCATTCCCCACATGGTCAAATAGCACCTTACAAGAACGCAGTAAAATTTTGTCAAGGATAGCTTCTCTTATTACCGAAAATTTGGACACTCTGGCCAAGGCAGAAGCTATTGATAATGGTAAACCATTAAGTGTAGCTACTAGCGTGGATATTCCAAGAGCCTCTTCTAATTTTCAATTTTTTGCGCAAGCCATTACACAATTTTCCAGTGAATCTCATGAAAGTGTGGGGCTAGATGCCATTAACTTTACATTGAGGCAATCCATTGGAGTGGTAAGTTGTATTTCTCCCTGGAATCTTCCACTCTATTTATTTACATGGAAAATTGCTCCTGCTTTGGCTGCAGGTAATACGGTGGTAGCCAAACCCAGTGAGATCACTCCAATGACCTCGTATTTATTAGGTCAAATTTGTACCAAAGCCGGATTACCAAAAGGTGTTTTAAATATCGTTCATGGACAAGGAAATACTACCGGACAAGCTATTATAGAACATCCGGGGATTAAGGCCATTTCTTTTACCGGTGGGACAGCAACTGGGGCACATATAGCCAAAATTGCGGCTCCCATGTTCAAGAAATTATCTCTTGAATTAGGAGGCAAAAATCCAAACTTGATTTTTGCGGACTGCGACTATGATAAAATGCTCAACACAACGGTGCGATCATCTTTTGCGAACCAAGGGCAAATATGCCTCTGTGGTTCCAGAATATTTATAGAAAGGACTATTTATGACAAGTTTAAAACCGATTTCATAGCCAAAACCAAAGCTTTAAAAGTGGGACAGCCAATGGATAAAGAGACCAATATTGGAGCACTGGTTTCAAAACCCCATTTAGAGAAGGTAAAGTCTTATATAGATATTGCAAAAGAAGAAGGTGGTACAATTTTATGTGGGGGTGAATATGTCACTGTAAAGGATTATGAAAATGGATACTATCTGCAACCCACAATTATAGAGGTTAATACTGCCGATTGCCGGGTAATGCAGGAAGAAATTTTTGGACCAGTTGTAACCATTATGCCTTTTGATACTGATGAAGAAGTCTTAGCACTAGCAAATGGAGTTCGTTATGGGCTATCTAGCACTATTTGGACCAATAACTTGAACAGAAGTATGCATTTTGCCAAACATATACAAGCAGGTATTGTTTGGATAAACACTTGGATGATGCGTGATTTGCGTACTGCATTTGGAGGCACAAAAGACTCTGGTGTAGGTCGTGAAGGCGGTCTAGAAGCATTACGTTTCTTTACCGAACCCAAAAATGTTTGCATACAATATTAGAAATACTATAAATTTTAGAACATCAATAATGAATCTAAATCTAACTCATAAAAATGCATTGGTTTGTGGAAGCACCCAAGGAATTGGTAAAGCATCTGCAAAGCAATTAGCCAAACTAGGTGCTAACATTACCCTGGTTGCAAGGAATGAAGAAAAATTAAAAACCACCTTAAAAGAATTGGCGACAGATCAAGGCCAATCGCACAATTATATTATCGCAGATTTCCAAAACCCTGAAAACCTAAAACAAAAAATTTCTGCTAGTAGTCGAACCTATCATATTTTAATAAACAACACAGGAGGACCAGCTGGAGGACCCATATTTAATGCTAATTTGGAAGAATTCGAAAAAGCATTTACGCAACATCTTAAATGTAATCATGTCCTGGTTCAAGCCGTGGTTCCAGGAATGAAAACCGAGGGTTATGGAAGAATTATTAATATCATTTCTACTTCTGTAAAACAACCCTTAAATGGGTTAGGTGTTTCTAATACCATTCGCGGTGCAGTGGCCAATTGGTCAAAAACATTGGCAAACGAATTAGGCTCATTTGGAATAACGGTGAACAATGTTTTGCCAGGAGCGACCGCTACAGAACGATTAAATGAAATCATTAACAATAAAGCTAAAAAAACAGGAAAATCCATAGAAGAAGTTTCTAATGCCATGAAGAATGAAGTACCGGCAAAACGATTTGCAAAACCTGAAGAAATTGCTAATGCTGTAGCGTTTTTAGCATCAGAAGCAGCTTCCTATATCAACGGAATAAATGTTCCCGTAGATGGTGGTAGGACAAAGTCCTTATAGTTAACTATTTATTATTACAAAATACAAATCAAAATAAGTAACTTTAATACAGTTTAATAAGTGCATCACAAATTAAAACAAACGCATGAGTAATCTAGTTTCACCATTAAATTTTAAAGCCTGGATAGACGAACATCGTCATTTATTAAAACCACCTGTGGGTAATAAATGTGTATGGGAAAATGGCGATTTTATTGTAATGGTAGTCGGAGGTCCAAATAACAGAAAGGACTATCACTACAATGAAACTCCAGAATTTTTTTATCAGGTAGAAGGAGATATCGTATTAAAAATAATTGATAACGGGATACCGAAAGATGTACATATCAAAGAAGGTGAAATTTATTTACTACCGCCAAAGGTTCCTCATTCTCCTCAACGAGGTTCTAATACGGTTGGCTTAGTAATAGAATATCCTCGCGAAAATGGAATGATGGATGCTTTAGAGTGGTATTGCGAGAAATGTAATACGCAATTATATAGAGAAGAATTTGCGCTTGATAATATCGAAACAGATATGCCTATCATTTTTGATAAATATTATAGCGATGTGGACAAATGTACCTGTTCGAATTGTGGTGCCGTAATGGCAGCACCTAAAAAGAAATAATAACATATATAGAAGAACCGACATAACGAAATTGTAAAGATTTCTTATGCTCTATCAAACAATAAATTAGTGATGAAAAGAAAGCTCAGAATAAACGGACATTCTCATTTACTACCATATCCAGAAGAAATTCCCAAGTTTATGAAAGACAAGGAGATTTTTTGGGTAGATGATGAACGTAAGTACATGTTACAAAAAGGATGGAAACGACCCGTAACACACTCTAGTTTTTTCCTTGACGATAAACTAGAGTGGATGGAACATTATAAAATCGATCATGCGGTGGTACTTAACCTTTCGCAATTGTATGGTAATGGTCTACGATTAGAAGAAATGAAACACGCCTTACGATTTCAAAACGATTTTAATGCACGTGTACAACAAGATCACCCTGATAAGTTTTCTTGTGGTTTTGTGGTGCATCCCGGATTCATAAATGGGGCACTATGGGAAATGGAACGCTGTGTAGAGGAGCTAGGAATGCGTGTATTGTGTTTACCTACACATTTTATGGATTCTATCGGACAATGGAGATGTATTTTTGATGAAGAAAACGACCCTATTTTTGAATTAGCAAACAAATACAAATTAGCCATAGAAGTGCATCCCTATGATGGAGATAAGATGATTAAATTAGAAAATGTTGCCTGGCGTTTTCACTTAGTATGGATGTTGGCTCAATGTGGTGATGCGTATCATTTCTATACCCTTAATGGAATGCAAAATCGCTACCCAAACATTAGAACCTGTTTCGCTCATGGTGGGCAGTTGGCACAAATGAATTTAGGACGTCGTATACAAGGGTTTGACGGAAGACCGGATCTTTTTGAAGGAAAACAGCATCCAAGAAAAGCCGTTGGACATCCAAATATATATTTTGATACTCTTGTTCACGATACAGATTCTTTAAAACTAACTGTAGAACGGCAAGGTAGCAGACAAGTTATTATGGGGTTAGATGATCCATATCCATTGGGCGAAATGGAAAGTTTACCTCAATCTTCTTATCCAGGTAAAATTTTGGATTTGGCATTAGAACGCGATATTATTGACAAAAAAGAGTATGATGAAATATGGGAAGATAATGTATTACAATGGCTATTTGGTGATGATGAAGGTGCTAAGGAAAATTTGATAAATAAAATTTTGGGTGAAGTTGCAGAAGTAGATTAGAAGTCCAGAAGTTTTTATGGTTTGCTTTTTTAATTTCAATAGCTTTGCAAAAAAGTTATCTGTATGCACTTCATACCCGAAAAACTAGATAATTATGTAGTAAACCATACTCAAGAAGAGCCCGAATTACTGCAGAAATTAACTAGAGAAACGTATCAAAAGATCTTACAGCCCCGAATGCTAAGTGGTCCTTATCAAGGCCGCATATTGAGTATGCTCTCTAAACTCATTCGTCCAAAAAGCATATTGGAGATTGGTACCTATACTGGATATTCTGCATTATGCCTGGCAGAAGGCATGCAAAAAGATGGGGAATTGCATACCATTGATATTAATGAAGAGTTGGAAGATTTTCAAAGAAAATATTTTGACCTTTCTCCCTACGGAAATCAGATTTTTCAACATGTTGGAGATGCTTCTGAAATTATTCCTGGTATTGACACAAAATTTGACTTAGTTTTCATTGATGCGGACAAACCTAATTATCCTTTATATTTTGATTTGATTATTAATAAAATGAATCCGGGCGGAGTAATTCTCTCAGATAATGTATTATGGAGTGGTAAAGTGATAGAGAAAGTTGCAGAGGATGATATATCTACAAAAGCGCTTTTAGAATACAACAAACTATTAGTTGAAGACAGCCGAGTAGAAACAGTATTATTACCTATACGAGATGGAATCGCTATAAGCCGTGTCATTTAATAGAAAAAGGAAGCAGTAGCTTCCTTTTTTATTATAACAATTCTAAATTTATAAATTACTGAACAGCCTTAAGTGCATCAATATTTCCATAGCCAAATTTACTATTTCGACTAGGATAAAACTCTCCTGACCTCTTCAATTTATCCAACACTTGATCTCTAGTCATATTAGGGTTACGAGCCCATACAAGAGCAGCTATCCCTGCAGTTGTAGCAGTTGCAACCGATGAGCCGCCTACATAATTTCTGGCCCCAGAATTGAACCCAATTACTGGTACATTTCTTCCAGAATCCCCTGCTCTTTGCATTACGATTGTAAAATCAATTTTACTACCGTCATGACAATTACTACAACGATTATAACCATTATCTTTTATACCGGTAACCGCAACAGTCTCGCTCATGCTTGCAGGAAAAATAACACCATACCAATTGGTAAAACCGGTAGATGTACCTCCAGCGGCTACAATTAACTTTCCTTTACCATATGCATATCTTACAGCATCCTTTACATTCCCAATTGACCAGGGATAACCGACAGACATTGATATAATTTTTACATCGCTTCTGTTTCCAAGTGCTTTTAACGCATTACTTACTCCTTTACGCTCATGATAATCTTCTAGAACTACATCTGCAGTACCTCTATACGCTACCAAATTACTGTTATAAGCAACACCAACCGGCATTCCATCATCGTTCCGTGGAGATGCTATAGCAGAGGCCATTGAGGTACCATGACCACAGCGATCATTAGGACCATCTATATTGTTAGACCACCACCATGGTGAATCGATATAGGTACCAAATCTTTGAACAAATCTTCCGCTGGAAGCCCCATCATTAAAACCATTACCCAATAAGTTTTGATTCGCTGAAATTCCGGTATCTATTAAACCAACAGTAATTCCAGCCCCGGTACTATAGTTCCATGCCTGAGATACTTTATGGATATCAAAATTCCAAGGTAGCCATGCATTAGGAGATATTACTCGATAATCACCTCCATTAATTTTTTCTCCGCTCTGAGTACATCCAAAATCTTTTTGCGGTCCATTTTCTTCTTGCAGATAATCAGTATAAAAGGTATCAATATATCTGATTTGATCTGCTTTTTGTAAAGCAATCACAGTCTCGAGTTTGGTAATTTCGACATCAACAAAGTTTAAGACATTATCATCATATTTGACTATACTCAATTTATTTTGTTGCTCAGAATCTCTAACAATATCTAGGATATTATTTTTAGCTTCTATAAGTTCTGGAGCACGTTGTACCGAAAAACTCTCACCTTTACGCCCATATCCAACACTAATAACATTACCACTGTGCATTGCTGCACTCCATACAACATTAGCTGGTGCTTTTAGCCAAGCTAAATCGCCGTTTTGTTTTAATTCACCTTCAATATAGGCGTTGATTTCTGAGATAGAGAGTAGTTTCTGTGAATCTAAAGATTCTGGAGTTTGGTCATTAATTTCATTAGAGTTTTCTTGCTCACAGGAAAGAACAAAAAACACCCCTAAAAGGAGGAAAACAATTTTTTTCATTTTTAGAATAAGTTTAATGAGTTTGTGTATAAAAAATGCAAAATGAAGAATTCTTAAAAAAGAAGAATTATTATCATTTAGTTAGTTTCATTGCTAATATATTAAATATATATCAAATATTTAGTCATTTTTTTGAAAGAATATCAATAAAAATCAAGATATTATGCTCGCATAGCACTAAGGATAAGGGTGAAATTTCCCCCATAACCCCACTAAACATTGACATTTGTTCAAAAAACAAATTCTCTTAAATTAATGGCAAAAAAATACTGTTTTTTTATAGAAAATCCAGAAAATACATGTAGAAATAATCAAAAACACAAAAAATAAACGATTCTTTAGAATTTGCGTTTCACAGGACCAGTAATATCGTCGATATCATCTTTGACCTGATTGATTTCTTTTTTAATATCAGATGTAATAGAAGAAGTAACATCTGTGTCAAGGCCATGTTTTTCGGCACTTTTGGTAATTTCAGATTTGATATCGTTGGTAGCGTCTTTTACTATGCGCATACCCTTCCCTAATCCCCTAGCTATCTCAGGGATTTTATCCGCTCCAAAAACCATTACCAATATAAAAACTATAAAGGCAATTTCTGTTCCGCTAATAAATAAGGGTACCGTAATCATAATGGTACAAATATATGCAATATCTTAAAAACAAAAGCCATTCACTGTTGGTGAATGGCTTTTATTTAAGAAAATTTTATTCTTAGTTCTTATTGTCCTTTGACTTTGTTTTTAAACTGTTCAAACTTACCAAGTTTCTTTCTTTTTGGCCAGCTATTGTTTGATGTATCGATATCGGCAGTTTCTTCATTAGGATCCACCACAATTTTGGTTATTACTTTTTCTGAAGCTAATGCTTTTTTAACCTTCTTATCATTTTTACGCCAAATTTCAGCCGGATACGTTATCGTTTCAGAACTTCCATCTTCATAAGTATATTCTACTATCAAGGGCATTACTAGTCCACCCGGTTTTTCAAAAGTAATTTCATAAAAATACTTCGGGTTTTGAATCCTTTTACGTTCATCTTCAGAAAAGTTATCCATTAAGTACTCTTTCAACTTAGTTGGGTCTTCAATCAACCCATCATTTGATTTAATTCTATTATAATCTTCACTTCCTTCTTCTACCATTACCACGAGATCCGCAGGGTTTGCAAACCTAAGTCTTCTATCATTTGCCGCAAATTTTTGTGATTCTAGTGTTGGTATTTTCGAAACCACAAATTTCTTTACATCGCTTACGCCAATATCTGTATAATCTGTAGTATAAAACCATCCTCTCCAGAACCAATCCAAATCCACAGCTGAGGCATCTTCCATGGTTCTAAAGAAATCTTCGGGTGTTGGGTGTTTAAACATCCATCGCTGTGAATAGGTTCTAAAGGAATAATCAAAAAGATCTCTTCCCATTACAGTTTCTCTAAGAATATTTAATCCAGTAGCAGGCTTGGCATATGCGTTTGGACCGAACTGATGAATATTATTAGATTGTGTCATAATTGGCGATAGCCTATCTTGATTCCCACTCATGTATGGGACTATCTTTTTGGCTGGTCCTCGTCTAGAAGGATATGCTTTATCTTTACCTAATGCTGCCGGATACCACTCTCCAAAATCTTGCTCTGCTACATATTGCACAAAGGTATTGAGTCCTTCGTCCATCCATGTCCACTGACGCTCATCGCTATTTACGATCATCGGGAAGAAGTTATGTCCTACCTCATGAATAATTACACTCATCATTCCGTATTTTACACGGTCACTATACGAACCATCAGGATCAGGTCTTCCGTAGTTCCAACATATCATAGGGTATTCCATCCCTTGATTTTTTGCATGCACTGAGATTGCTTTGTGATAGGGATAATCAAAAGTCATACGACTATATGACTTTAAGGTACTGGCAACGGCTTTTGTTGACCAATCCTCCCAAAGAGGGTTTCCTTCTTTTGGATACATTGATACTGCCATAACATCTTTGTCACCAATTTTAACCGCCATCATATCCCATATAAACCTTCTTGAGGTAGCAAATCCGAAATCACGTACATTTTCAGCCTTGAATTTCCAGGTCTTTTCTTTTGTTGAAAACTTATTTTCTTTGGCAACAGCTTCTTCTTCAGTAACAATTAAGACGGGTTCATCATATGATTTTTTGGCATTTTCATAACGACTCATCATGTCTTTGGTAAACACATCCTTTCGATTTACCAACATTCCTGTGGCATCCAAAATATGATCTGCGGGTACCGTAATATTTACTTCAAAATTACCAAAAGGCAAAGCAAATTCTCCTCTACCCCAAAACTGATGATTTTGCCATCCTTCTACATCATTATATACAGCCATTCGAGGATAAAACTGTGCAATAACATAGGCTCTGTTACCATCTTCAAATTCTTCATATCCCGATCGACCACGGCCATTAACATGATCATTAATGTTATACCACCAATCTATAGAAAACACGAATTTACCTCCTGGTTCCAGATGCTTGGGCATTTCTACACGCATCATGGTTCTGTTAATTGTATGTTTTAAAGGTTTTCCGTTAGCACCCTTTACCGAAGTAATATTGAAACCCCCATCAAAAGGCTCTGCAAGGTATTTTGTCAAAAACCCTTTAGGAGAACTTGCCAGATCCATACCTGTACCTTGAATAAGAGGTGTTTTTGAATCCTTTGCACGCATGTTTTGATCTAACTGCACCCAAAGAAATTCTAAATTATCCGGTGAATTATTGGTATAAGTAATAGTTTCTTTTCCTGTTAGCTTCTTGTTTTTATCATCAAGCTCGAGATCCATTATATAATCTGCCTGCTGCTGATAATAAGCCGAACCCGGCGCACCTGAAGCCGTCCTATACATGTTAGGAGTAGCAAACTCCTCGTACATCTGTTTGAATTTATTTTGATTAGTATGACCTAATTCACGAGTTTTTCCCGGGTCTTGTGCATACATCATTGCTCCCGACAACAAAGAAGCTATTGTGAGAACGAATAGTGTGTTTTTCATTGAAATATGTGTTAGTATAATACGCTGCAAAATAACTGTTTTTTAAAATTTTTAGGATCTATTTACTAAAAATTTAACAGCCCATTGCTCTTTCCTTTTTCTAATATTAGGCTTTTACGTTGGTTTTCTTTTTTGACATGAACAATATTTTGTTGCTCTTCAAAAAGATCCATTAAAATTTCATTCGAAATTTCAATATTCTCTAAAGACGTAATATTTTCTATTTCCAAGTAACATATAACGAGATCATCTTCAAATTCTTTACCCAGAAAAGTAAAAGAAACATCATTACCATTCACTTTTATTTTTAATTTTTGGGTTAAATACTTATAAAGATATCCATCCACTTTGGATTTTTCTTCCTTGGTATTTAAAACAATAGAATCATCATATCTTTCTTGTAACAGATCTTCTATATCATCCACAAAAACTCGTGTTATTATCTGTAGGGACCTCTGTTCTTTGTTATAATCTATTTGCGTTACACTCACATAAAATTTATGCAAAGTAAAGGAACTAAATATAATAGATAAAGTAACTAATAAAAGGAATGTTGTTTTCTTCATTTATAAAACTCGTAAAGCGTTAAATGTAACTAATTTTAAGCTTTTGAATCAAAAAACTGTGCCAAAGTTGTATTGACAAGCCAAAAAATCAATCTATTTCTTTATGCTCCCTATACAATTTAGACTTTTTCTGAAAGAACTCTAATAAAATGAGTCTCTTTTGGGCTTCTAGTAGACTTTCAAAGGACTCATCCTCTGCGCAGAAATACATAAAATCAGAGAGTAAGTTCTCTGGCACTTTTAAAGAATCTACAAAAAAAGAAGTAGTAAGTATAATTTCTCCTCGATTAACAATACTTTTAAAATCTTCTATTTCTTTGATTCGTTTTAATTTTTTGATAGTTCCGTTTAAGTAATTAATGGGACCATCGATTATTCCTGATTTTGCTGTATACAATCTTCTTTCTGCCAATGTAGGTTGCGGTTTATCACTAAATGGAAGTCCGAGTATTTGATTATCTACATATGGTTGTGTTTCTATTGCCTTGCTATCTTTATCAAGATTACCCGATAATTCGACATTACTGATCTTTACCTGTTCTAGTTTTTGAACTACTGATTTCAAAACAATTTTAAGTTCATTATCGTTAAGATTATTTTCAGTAACCACTATGGTAAAAACCTTATACTGTACCGATGAAAAAACGATAGAATCACCAGCTGTGGCCGGAATCAAAAAAAAACCTTTTTCATCATTTGTTGTTCCTATTTGTTTGGTATAATTAACAATATTTATTGCATATCCTTGTAGCGAATCGGCCATTATTCTACCACGCAATGTTTGGGTTTGGCTATACGCCTGAATTGAAATAATTGTAAATAAAAAAAGTAATGTTTTGTTCATAAAACCATCTAAACAGATGATCCAATAGACTACAGGAGAAGACCATCTATGCACAAAGACGAAATAACTTATTAAGTATTACAACTTGCTTGTGGATATTATCATTGCTGTTGCCGATATAATTTGCTCTGGTAAACCAAAAACTGAAGAAGATCCAGCTCTTTCCCTGTTTCAAAATATTCATTATCCAAGCCATTATCTTCAGCAAAAAATATAAAATCGTTTATTTGATGTATTTCAAGGGCCAGATAGTTCTTAAAAAAATCATCATTATACATAGTACGTACCCTTACATCAATATCAGGAGCATGACTTTTCTTTTTGGCTTTCTCTTTATCTTTAAAGACTACTTTGAAAAGATTAACAAAATTTAACCCATTGATCATTCTATCCTCTAAAAACACTTTATTTTCTAGGGGAGACATATCATCAGGTCTAAAATCATAATCGGTATCATTAACCCTATCCGAGGTTTCTTTAGAGACGGTACCGATGCCACTCTCACTGAAACCAATCTTTTTTACATCAACTGTGACATTACCATTAAGATCATATGGAGTAACCACCACTTCCTCAAGTTGATTAACCGATTCGTTAAGAAAAATATTTAATCGTTTGCTATCCATCACTCCTTTATTGATTAATACAATAAAATGCTGATATTGCATAGCAACAACTTCAATCCTATCATTAATACCTGCGTTAATTTTAAAAAGTCCTTGTTCGTTAGTAATCGTACCTTTATTCGTACTTCGATTAAAAACAACAACGCCCTCAACATCATCACCAATAGGTGCACTTATTTTCCCGTCGATCATTACTCTAGAGGTTATTTGTGCGGTGGATACAGTAAGGGTAAGGCAAATAAAAAGGGTAGAAAAAAATATTTTCATAATAGATAAGGTTAATTTATTTATTAAGATACTACATTTTTTTATCTTCCCAGAAGATTTTAGATATAAGAAAACGTTAAACTACCTTTACCAGAAAAATAATGAGAAACTGTATCATTGCCAGCACTTCTACTATTTATGGAAGTGGTCCATTAGAGTATTTACAAGAAGCTTTACAAGAATTGTTTAGTGAAATTGATGAAATTCTGTTCATTCCTTACGCTCGTCCTGACGGAATTTCGCATGATGAGTATACTATAGGAGTAAATAACATATTTAAAAAAATAGGTAAAAGAGTTATGGGTATTCATATGTTTGAAGATCCTATAGAAGCTTTAAAAAATGCCAAAGGCATTTATACAGGAGGAGGAAATACTTTTTTACTGGTTGATCAATTATATAGAAATAGCGTACTTGAACCTTTGCAAGAAAAAATACTTTCGGGAACACCCTATTTAGGAACAAGTGCCGGAAGCAACATTTGCGGGCTTACCATGCAAACAACCAACGATATGCCTATCGTTTATCCTCCTGGTTTTAAAACATTGGGCATCTTTTCTTTCAATATAAATGCCCATTATCTTGATCCCGACCCTAATTCTACACATAAAGGTGAAACCAGAGAAACAAGAATTAAAGAATTTCATAAGCTTAATCCACAACCAGTTGTAGGATTAAGAGAAGGGAGTTGGCTACGAATCATAAATGAAGAAATCATTTTAGAAGGAGATTTGGATGCCAGAATCTTTGAACAAAACAAAGCCCCTTATGAAATACCTCCCAAAAGTTCTTTATCAAAATTAAATTAGAATCCCGTAAGTGGAATATCAGCAAATACTAAATACCATAAAATTAGAATTGCCCTCGTTATCACATACAGGGCAAGTGGCCTCCTATATTCCTGAGCTTGCAAAAGTATCTTCAAATAAATTGGGAATGCATTTATATTGTATCAACTCTGGTCATTATAGTTTTGGAGATCATGAGGAGCGATTTTCTATTCAAAGTATCTCCAAAGTATTTAGTTTGACGATGGCAATGTCTATTTTCGACGATGAACTTTTTCAACGGGTGGATGTAGAGCCATCGGGTAATCCATTCAATTCGTTAATACAATTAGAATATGAGAATGGTATCCCAAGAAATCCTTTTATTAATGCTGGTGCCCTGGTTATTTCAGACACCCTGATTTCAGAATTAAAAAACCCTAAACAAGATTTTCTTGATTTTATACGTGATATCACCGAAAATAATAATATAGCGATTAACCCAAAGGTTTTCAGATCAGAAAAAGAATGTAGTTTTCGCAACGCGGCTTTACTGAACCTTATGAAATCATTTGGCAATATTAAAAATGATATTGAAGAAGTGTTGGATTTTTATATTTTTCAATGCGCTGTTGAAATGTCGTGTAAAGAGTTGGCCATTGCATTTATGATATACGCCAATGGTGGTAAAAAATTATCGAACAGCACTCAAGTATTATCGCTACAAAAAACCAAACGTATCAATGCCATTATGCAGACCTGTGGTTTTTATGATGAGGCTGGTGAATTTAGCTTTAGAGTTGGCTTACCAGGCAAAAGTGGTGTTGGTGGTGGTATCGCTGCAGTGCATCCAGGTCAATATGCGGTTACGGTCTGGAGCCCACCTCTTAACCCTAAGGGAAATTCAGCATTGGGGATGTATGCTTTAGAAAGATTAACTACTTTGACTGGATATTCTATATTTTGAAGATATTGAAGTTTTATATTATTGAAGTTCGTAATTTAGCTTTGCCTGTATAAAATCCATCATTTACTTAGCAATAGACACTTAAACCTCTCTTTTCTTGATAATATAAAGAGGTCTCTTTCTAACTTCTTTAATTAATTTTTCAAAGTAAAGAGATAGTATAGAAAGTGCAATAAATAAAGTGGAAAATGAAGCGGATAAAAAGATGATTAAGGTTGTATATCCTGTTGGTACTTCACTTGCATATTGATACATATATAAAGTATATCCCCCTAGTATGAGAGTCAAAAGAATAAACAATACGGATAGTCCAATACTTACTCTCAAAGGTTTATTAGAAAATGAAAAAATCGCATTAAAAGATAATTTAAGTAATGCCCAATAGGAATAGCTGCTCTCTCCATATTCCCTTGCTGGGGCATTAAAGGGTAATACAGCTTTTGAAAAACCTACGGATTGTATAAATCCACGTATAAATCTACTTTGATCTCTAAAATTTGATTTTAGTATTTCCGAAATTTGTTTCGAAATCAAGAAAAAATCAGTTGAATTCTCTTCAAACTTAATTGAAGAAAGTAAATTAATAATTCTATAAAAAAGTTTTGAAAATCCTTTTTTTAGAAAACTACTATCTTCTCTTTGAAAGCGTTGCATCAAAACAATATCGTTTCCGCTTAAAAAAACGTTAATCATTTCAGGTATTTCTTCTGGTGGGTGTTGCCCATCCGAATCAATACAGATAATCGCATCACCAGAGGCATTATCAATACCAGCAATCATAGCTGACTCATGCCCGAAATTCTTTGAAAATTCAATACTAATATGACGAATATTATCAATAGATGTTTCTTCAATAATTTTATTTATTAAAGACTGGCTTTCATCTTTACTACCATCATTTACCCATAACAATTCAAAAGTAAAATGTTTTTCATTCTTTAACACCTGACTTAAAGATTCCCAAAAAGAAATTAACCCAACTGCTTCATTGTATATAGAAATTACTACAGAGAAATTCTTCGGTGCCATTTTAATAAGGTTCTTTTAAAGATTTTTTATTCTTTTCTTTTACCATATCTGCTATATACACTAAGTCTCCATGTATTTTTTCACATGTATAAAATTCCATCTTCATTTCCTGTTCCAGCATCCATTTGTATGGAAAAAAACGAATATGTTCATCCAAAGTATAGTAATAAGCTCTTTGACACGGGACTACAACGCATAGTTTGTGTTTGGCAACTCTTTTAAGTTCTTCAACCGCTTTTTCAAAATCGACTACATGTTCCAAAGTATGTGAACATGTAATGATATCAAAGGAGTTATCTTCAAAAGGTAACTTCTCTACACTTCCTTTAAAATAATCACTATAATCAAAACTTTTATTTGGAATAATATCACAACCTGTAGTGACGAATCCTTTTTTATTGGCTAATTCAAGAAAAAAACCGCTACCACAACCCACATCAAGCAATGTATTATTATCACTTGATATTTTACTAAAAATATAATCTATGCTCTGTTTTGAAAGATCGGTTTGTCTACTATTTGAAAAACGAGTATCCCGGTTTGCATAGAATTCGGATAACTCTTCATCTGTCCATTTAAAAACCTTCTTCTTTAAATTCATTACCGCCTTGATGTTTTTACCCTTGTAAGCATAATAAAAAAATGGATACATAAACAGTTTTGAATCTCTTATAGCCGGTGGTAGCCATTCGTCCATAAAGTATCTAATTGTATTGGTGAAGCTTCGGTTATTCATAAATTTCAAATATTCGTTTTTCAAAGAAATGATTTACATAATACAAAACATTTTTAAAATTTCAGAAATAATTTAAATAAACCTTTTTTATTATTATAAATTTAGATCTTCTCACTATATGAAGGAGAAAAAAGTAATAGAGAAATATTTGAAAAAAGTAGTTTTTATTAGGTTTGAACCAGAGATTAGGTTTAAACATAACCTAAACTATTTAAATGCAATATTATAACACCATATTTACGACCTTTTTAATAATCCAATCCTATAATAAATTGTAGAAATAATCAATTATTAATCTTTTTTACTTCTCTTATTATCAAGTCTAAATAATTATTATCAATTTTATAACCTAACTTTTGTGCGCTTTGTAAATCTTTTAAAGCATTACCTAAATTACCAGTTTGATAATAACTCACAGAACGAATAAAAAAATAATAACCATTATTCTTTTCACTTTTCATAAGATTAGTTATAAATGGTATTGCCTCTTTATATTTATGTAAGTAAAAATAACTTCGACCTATATATGATATAGCTAATCTATTTTTTGAATCATACTTCAAAACTTTTATTGCTTCTGATACCGCTTCAGAATAGTTTTTCTTCTTAAATAATACTTTTATTAGTTCCTCTCGATAATTGACATTAGAAGGCTCAAATTCAATAATTTTCTTCAAATCCATTAACAACAACTCATCCCTATTAATTTCTTTAGCTACAGCAGCTCTATTTACATAAGCATCTTTATACGGCGGGTAAAAAGAAATTGCTTTCGTAAAATGATATATAGCATTTCCATATTTCTTTTTTTTAGCATAAATATATCCAAGATTATTATGAGCTAAAAAATAGCTAGAATCAATTTCTATTGCTTTTTTATAATAATGCTCGGCCTTTTCAAAATCATTGGCTGTTCTGTAATAGAAACCTAAACTATTATTGGCATATTGATTTTGAGGATTAGCTTTTACTGCATTAGTCCAAAGGTTTTTACTATTTTTAAAAACAGAAACTCTTTTAAAAGATATTATTGCACAAAACATACTAAAGCATAATAATATAACCATAAACGAATTCTGGGATAAAATTGTGTTTTTTAACTTAACTAAAATCGAATACAATAGTATCGAAAACCCAATGATACCTATATATACATATCGATCAGCCATAAAAGTTTCTCTTATGCTAAAAAAGGATAAAGCTAAACTCAAGCTAAGAAATCCAAGCAACCACAGAAATCCAAACCTAAAAATTTTATTTTTAATCGAAAAAAAGATTCCTAAACTTAAAATAACTAATATGAACACTGTAGTTAAAAAAAAATGATTTGATACTGTAAGCGGGTAAGGATAAGAAAACGATAAATTTAATGGTAGTATAAAATTATAGTTATACCCTATTATAGCTTTTGACAAAACATCTATTCTTTCTATAATTGATATACTCCTGCCTGTTAAACTTGGACCTCCCACGTGTATTATTTTAATAGTTAACAAGCCAAATATTAGGGCAAGCAGTCCCCAAAAAACGGTTTCGATAACGATTCTTTTATTAAATTTAAAATCGAACCTATTCATATTTATTAAAAATATTCCTACTGGGAATAAAATTGCTTGCTCTTTAAATAAGCATGCCGCTATATAACATACTATAACAGGCAATAACCTATATTTTTTAAAATTATTATCTAGATATTTAACGTAAAAAAAATACCCTAGGAACATAAAAAAAACCGAATTTCTAAACATCACTGATAGCCAACCAATTGTTTCTACTTGCATCGGGTGAATCGCAAAAAATAAGACTACGACACTAACCAATAGTTTATCTTTAAATATACTTTTTAAAATATTGAATAATAAAAAAACATTGAGTAGATGAACGATTAGTGCAACTATTTTAAATGCTGTCGCATTATTACCAAATATAAAATACAACAAAGAATTATAAACCTCACCTAAAGGAGAATATTGACCCGATAGAGGAGATAAAAACATGTTAATAATTGAATCCCATGATAAGTTAATTACATCTTTATTTTCATATATGTACCAATTATCATCATATGTTAAAAACTCTGAATCAGAAAAAACCGGACTAAAAACAATTAATGTTATTACAAGAATTGCACTTAATACTTTGTACGAATCTAGTTGATCAAAAATTCTTCTATAATCTTTTTCTAAAAAATTTACCAAAATAGTTATTGTTCTTAAATAGTTATTGAAACTCTAATTTATCTTATTTAATAATCAACTGATGCGCCACTAAATATAATTGTAGCAAGAAATACTGAAGATTAAAAAAACCTTATATGAATTGATTTTTTCAAAAAAATTCTTCTTAATTAACAAACACACATGTAGTTTTAAATAAACAAAAAAATAATGCTGACCTATTGCATGTTTTTTACTTTTCCTGCCAATACACTTATATAAATATCATTTACTTTATGACCCATTTTTTTTGCTAGTAAAGCATCTTTCAAGGCTTCTTTATGCTTATTCATTCTAAACCTACAAAGTGAACGTACAAAATAATATTTAGCTTTTTTTGGATCAAGAGCAATGGCCCTATTCATAAATAAATTCGCTTTTTTATCATCTTTCAATAGGAAACTACTATGCCCAATCAAATAATTTGGCATTGGGTCATCTGGAACAAGGCTAAGTAATTTAGAAGCATCTGCTATAGCCTTTTTATATTTCTTCAACTTGAAATAAGCCCTAGCCCTCTCTTTTAAAAATTGAATGTTATTAGGAGAATTTGATAAAAGCTTATTGAGATCTAAAACAAGAGAATCTGGTTTGTTTAACCTTAAATATAATTTTACCCTATTCTCGTAACCAGTAAAATAATTTGGTTGAATATCTATCGATCTCGATACATGAAATAGTGCACTTTTATAGTCTTCTTGATCAGAGTATACTTTGGCTATATTATTGTGAGATAAATAGTAATTGTCATAGATGGAAATAGACTTTTTATAATGATCTAGTGCTTTTTCATTATTACCTTGAGTTCTATAATAAAACCCTAGACTGTTGTGTGCCAAGTAATTATCCGGATTTACCTGTATTGCATTTGACCACAAAGTATATGAGTTTTTAAAAACTGAAACTCTTTTAAAACATAAAATTGCCAAAAAAAGGATATAAGCCCCCGTTAAGGAATAAATCAAAATTTTATATCGCTCAAACTTTAAAACAAGCCATTTTAGCAGATAATATAGAGAGAAAGCCATGCCTATAATTGCCAAGTACACATATCTATCCGCCATATAAACTTCTCTGATTGAGAAAAATGGAAAACTAAGTGCAATTGATAAAAAGCCTATACTCCATATGTTACCAAATAAGATTTTTTTATTTCTAATACTAAAAAAAACACCAATAACCAATAGAATTATAAATATTCCTAAAACAAACCCCCATCCATTTAAATCGACCGCTATAGCCGTAGGGTAAGAAAAAGATAAGCCAAAGGGAAACAAAAAACTAGAACTATAGTTAACTACGGCTTTTATAAATAAATAAAATTTTTCATAGAAAGTGTAATCCTTTTGAATAAAAGAAACATTAGCTGTAACTCCTCTCAACGTAAATAAAGCATAAGTTATAGATATAATTCCTAAAACAACATTTTCAAAAATGACCCTCCTCTGAAATAGATATTCTTTCCTAATCAAATTAATAAAAATAAGGGAAATCGGAAATAAAACCGCCTGCTCCTTTGTCAACAGAGCAAGTATAAAACAGGATACAACAACAACAAAATACTTTATTTTTTTACTGTTCAGATACTTAATATACATAACCATACCAAATAACATAAACAGTGTTGCTATTTTATAAATACCAGAAACCCATACTACAAGCTCTACTTGAACTGGATGAATTGCAAATACCAACGCAATAAAAATTGATAAAATTCTATTCTGAGATAGATAATTGAAAAAATTAAAAATTAAAATAGTGTTAATGGTATGGACTAACACTCCAGAAACTTTAAATAGAGCGGCATTCTTACCAAAAAAAGAATATAAAATTGCCATAAATGATTCGCCTATTGGAGAATACTGACCTCCATGAGGAGTTGTAAATATTTGAACCAAAGCATCCCATGAAAAATTTGTTATATTTTTATTTTCATATATATACCAATTATCATCATACGTTAAAAATTCATGTCCAAAAAAAGCAGGACTGAAAACCAGAAGTAAAATAATTACAAGAAAAAAAGAAATTTTGCTTTCGGGACTATTTTCTAAATAATCCTTGCTCTTAGTTATCCATTGATTCATATAAAAAAATTAAATGTAGATAAAAAATCTAATCTCAAATGTAAACATTCTAACCGATTTACAATAAATATCATAGATTTTGTCTATGAACAATAAATTATAATATTCATAGTTGCAGAAAGCTCTATTAGTTATATAAAAATTAAACCGAGCTTATAATTTAATATTAGAAGTATTCAATTTAGTAAATCAAACCTTGAGAGAAATATGATTTATTTGGAGACCGAAAGCTTTATATTTATAATAATTTTAATTTATAAGATTGAGAGACTAGAAAACTAATATCTAGCAGGGTTTAAAACGAGAAACTTGTTTTACTTCAACATTAATTACCATCAGGTCTCGGCACAGGCTTCTCATCCGGCAAGTACATTTGAAATTCTTAGGAATAAAAAATCCCAACAGTTAAGATGAGGTTTTCGTTGAGCGGGATACCGGGTTCACCTCGACACTGCTCGGCACAGGCTTCTCTCCCGGCAACTATTTCTTAAACTATTGGATACAAAAAAATCCCATCGTATAAAATGAGATTTCCGTTGAGCGGGAGACCGGGTTCAC